>NZ_JAPMAB010000002.1:0-558710 GCF_026420825.1 Phyllobacterium sp. 0TCS1.6A | reverse complement strand
GCGGCAAGGTGGTAATGTCTGGTGCTTCCGCTTTGGGCACTACAGATTCGATCGCTACGGCGGTTTGAACGAGCGTGGGCTGCGACGCAGGCGCCTCGGCCTCGGCACCCGGGGCGGTCGGCAGCGACGCTGTAACATTGGGTGTTTGCAGCTCGGGCGATGCCGGTTCCACTTTCGCAGTGCCCTTGTCGGCATTTGGCGCGACGGGCAGCGATGGCGAGGTGACAACGTCTGGTGCTTCCGCTTTGGGCACTACAGGTTCGATCGCTACGGCGGTTGGAACGAGCGTGGGCGTTGACGCTGGCGCCTCGGCCTCGGCACCCGGCACGACAGGCAACAGCACTGCAACATTGGGTGCTTCCGGCTCGGGCGATGCCGGTTCCACTTTCGCAGTGCCCTTGTCGGCATTTGGCGTGACGGGCAGCGATGGCAAGGTGGCAACGTCGGGCACTTCCGGCGCGGGCGTTGCCGGCTCGATCTTTGTGGCAGCTTCGGCGGGAACCTCGGAAGCGGCCGGCTCGGCCTTCGACTCGAATGTCTGCACGCCAGTCGCCTCTTGCTCCTTCGGCTTCGGAGCTTCCGGACTGGTTCCGGCCAGCACGACCAATGGCACCGCCGTGGCGTCCACTTCCGGCTTCTGCCGTTCCGGCGTCGCCAGTGCGACCCCTGTCGGTTTTACTTCGGTTTGCGGCGTGCCGAATGTGCTTGCCGCGGCCTCAGGCTTTGCTGCGTCTTCCTTGCAACCGGAGAGCATGGTTGTACAGAGTAGCGTTGCCACCAATGTGCGCTTGATCAACATGATACCTCCACCAATGACTTTCTGAAAAACGTTCGTTCTGAAAAAGACGGCGCTGCGTGCCCGCAGCGTCAAATCTGCGCGGTTACATAGCGACCATAGGGGTAGTAAAATATGAACTCCAGGATCGAGTATTTACGGAGCCAGGACTTGTGTCAATTCAGCCAAAGTCTGAGAACGACACAAAAAAGCCCGGCTCAAAGGCCGGGCTCCTTCTCAATCCTGGATGAACGATCAGGCAGATTTCTTCTTGCCGTCTTCGTCGATCTCTTCGAAATCGGCATCGACGACATCGTCATCCGCCTTGGCCGTCGCGTCAGCACCTGCTTCGGCACCAGCCTCGCCGGCCTGAGACGCCTCGTACATTGCCTGGCCAAGCTTCATCGAAGCTTCGGCGAGAGCCTGGGTCTTGGCCTTGATGTTTTCCGCATCATCGCCTTCAACCGCAGTCTTCAATTCACCAAGCGCAGTCTCGATCGCAGTCTTGTCTTCCGCCGAAACCTTGTCGCCATATTCCTTCAGCGACTTCTCGGTGGAATGGATCAGCGCCTCGGCCTGGTTCTTCGACTCGACAGCCTCGCGCCGCTTCTTGTCGGCTTCGGCATTGGCCTCGGCGTCCTTGACCATCTTTTCGATATCGGCATCGGACAGACCGCCGGATGCCTGGATACGAATCTGGTGTTCCTTGCCGGTGCCCTTGTCCTTGGCCGACACGTTGACGATACCGTTGGCGTCGATGTCGAAGGTGACTTCGATCTGCGGGATACCGCGCGGTGCGGGCGGAATGCCGACCAGGTCGAACTGGCCGAGTGCCTTGTTGTCGGCGGCCATTTCACGCTCGCCCTGGAAGACGCGGATCGTCACTGCCGACTGATTGTCCTCGGCGGTGGAGAATGTCTGCGACTTCTTGGTCGGGATCGTCGTGTTACGCTCGATCAGGCGGGTAAAGACACCGCCCAGCGTCTCGATGCCGAGCGAAAGCGGCGTAACGTCGAGCAGCAGCACGTCCTTGACATCGCCCTGCAGCACGCCCGCCTGAATGGCGGCGCCCATGGCGACGACTTCGTCCGGATTGACGCCCTTGTGCGGCTCCTTGCCGAAGAATGCCTTCACGACTTCCTGAATCTTGGGCATGCGGGTCATGCCGCCGACGAGAACGACTTCATCGATCTCACCGGCCTTCAGGCCAGCATCCCTGAGCGCTGCCTTGCAGGGCTCGACGGTGCGCTGGACCAGATCGTCGACCAGGCTTTCGAACTTCGAGCGCGAGAGCTTCATGGTCAGGTGCTTCGGGCCGGAAGCGTCGGCCGTGATGAAAGGCAGGTTGATTTCGGTCTGCTGTGCGGAAGAAAGCTCGATCTTGGCCTTCTCGGCGGCTTCCTTCAGGCGCTGCAGCGCCAGCTTGTCGTTCTTCAGGTCGATGCCCTGTTCCTTCTTGAACTCGGCTGCGAAATATTCGACCAGACGCATGTCGAAATCTTCACCGCCGAGGAACGTATCGCCATTGGTGGACTTCACTTCGAACACGCCGTCGCCGATCTCGAGGACCGACACGTCGAACGTGCCGCCGCCAAGGTCGTATACGGCGATCGTCTTGCCGTCCTTCTTGTCGAGGCCATAGGCCAGTGCAGCAGCGGTCGGCTCGTTGATGATGCGCAGGACTTCGAGGCCAGCGATCTTGCCGGCATCCTTCGTTGCCTGACGCTGCGCGTCGTTGAAGTAGGCCGGAACGGTGATGACGGCCTTCTCGACCTTCTCGCCCAGATAGGATTCAGCGGTTTCCTTCATCTTCTGAAGGACCATCGCGGAAATCTGCGAGGGGGAATATTTCTTGTTGTGGACCTCTACCCAGGCATCGCCATTGTCGCCCTTGACGATGCTGTAGGGGACCAGCTTCTTGTCCTTCTCGACCGTCGGATCGTCGAAACGGCGGCCAATGAGGCGCTTGACGGCGAAAACGGTGCCTTCGGGATTGGTCACAGCCTGGCGCTTGGCCGGCTGGCCAGCGAGGCGTTCATCGCTATCCGTGAATGCGATGATCGAAGGCGTCGTACGCGCACCTTCCGCATTTTCGATGACCTTCGCGTTCTTGCCGTCCATGACAGCAACGCAGGAATTGGTCGTTCCCAGATCGATACCGATAACTTTTGCCATTACTCTTCTCCATTCAGCAGGCTGCCGGGACCTCTGCCGAGCATTCCATGTAAGCAGCCCCTAGGGGGTTTAACAATTCAGAACTGCCGGGGCGGGCGGTTCTTACAGTGTTGGTGGCTATATAAGAAGCGGAAATTTGCCATGCAAGAAGGAAGCGCGGCTATTTGCACCTCATAATGCCCCAAAACCCGCGTGAAACGGGCGAAAAATGCGACAAACCGCTTTGCGAGGTGCGACGATCGCCGTCCCGGAGCTAGACCTGCTCCCACTCGCCGGAAGCGTCGGCCCTGTAGATGGCGTCGATCAGCTTCTGATTGAGCACCGAATCCTCAAGCGTGAAGATGCCGTCCTTCGCGCCGCGCGCCGCCTGCACGAAAGCCTCGACCTGGAGGCGGTAGTGGTCGACGCCGCCAAAATTGAACTCCTGCGCCTGATCATGCGCCGCATTGTGGAGCCAGACCTTGGCGTGGTCGTATTTGCCGGTGTTGAACGGCGCCAGCACCTCGATATAGCCCTTGTCGCCGTGGAACACCACGCCTTGCCGCGACGCGAGCTGCGTCGCCACATAGAAGGTCAGTTCGAAGCTGTCGAACCGGGCGCAGACATTGGCGTGGCGATCGGTCCCGAACACCTCGTCGCGTTCGACGGTGGCCCGCACGCGCTGCGGCTCCTCGCCCGTCACGAAGCGCGTCACGACCGTGGGATAGACGCCGATGTCCGGCAGGGCGCCGCCGCCCAGCGATAGCTGGTTGCGCATATTGCCGGCATCCGTGTTGTAATAGGTGAACGCCGCCTGCACGTGGCGCAGCCGGCCGATCGCGCCTTCCGCCACCAGCTGGCGCACTTTCAGCCATTGCGGGTGATAGGTGACCATGAAGGCTTCGGAAACCAGTACGCCATGCCTGTCCCTCGCCTCCTGCAACCGGCCTATCTCGTCGGCCTTCAGCGAGATCGGCTTTTCGCAGAGGACATGCTTGCCGGCATTGGCGGCCTTGAGCGCCCATTCGATGTGCTGGGACGTCGGCAGCGGAATGTAGACGCCGTCGATTTCGTCGGAAGCGAGGAGTTCCTCATAGGAGCCGAAGGCATGCGGCGCGCCGAACCGGGCGGCAACGTCCCGCGCCTTGCCGATATCGCGGCTGGCGATGCCGGCCAGAACCGAATTCTCAGCCGCGCATATGGCGGGAATGACCGCCGTCACCCCGATCTTTGCCGTCGACAATACACCCCAGCGAAACATCATGCCTTCTCCCTTCATCCACGGAACGGTTCTAGATAAGCCAAAATGGCATCAATGCAACTCGCGCGCTGCATCAGCCGGTATATTTGAAGAAATCGATGAAGGCCCGCAGCGCCGGCCGCATCTGGCGCCGGCTGGGATAATAGAGATAGACGCCGGGAAATGGCGCGCACCAATCGACGAGGATGCGACGCAGCCGTCCTTCGGCGATGGCGGCGCTCGCCATGTTCTCCAGCACGAAGGCGATGCCGGCGCCATCGAGCGCCGCCTCCAGAACGAGGCGGTCGTCGCCGAGAATGAGCGGACCCCGGACATCGAGCACGAGTTCTTCATCGTCCTTCTCGAATTCCCATCGGTAGATCTGGCCGCTGGCGAATCTTCGCCGGATACATGGATGCTCCAGCAATTGGCGCGGGTGCAGCGGCATGGCCTTGCCTTCGAGATATTCCGGCGAGGCGATGATGCTGGCGCGGATCGGCGGGCTCATCCTCACCGCGATCATGTCGGGCTCGACGCTTTCGCCAAGCCGCATGCCGCCATCGAGACCCGCCGCGACGATATCGTTGAACGGTTCTTCCACCCGGATTTCCAGCACCACCCCCGGATAGGCCCTGCTGAAGGCGGCGAGCCGCGGCGCGAGCAGCCAGTGGGCGGCAAAGGGCGGCACGCTGAGCCGAAGATTGCCGGCGACACGGTTGTTGACTTCCTTGACCGCATCGAGCGCCAGGTCGATCTCCCCAAGCGCCGGCGCCAGACGCCTGAGCAGCAGCGCGCCTTCTTCGGTAACGGCAATGCTGCGTGTCGTGCGCGACAAGAGGCGCACGCCGAGCGCCGCCTCAAGGCTGGATACCGCGTGACTGACGGCGGAGGGCGCTATTCCAAGCTCCCGGGCCGCGCCACGAAATCCCCCGCATGCCGCGACGGTGGCGAAGATGGCAAGCTGCGGCAGGCGGTTGCGGTCCATTGTTCTATCTAATGGAACAGCGTGTGAATTATCAACCGAATTCACGAACAGGCTGGCGTGCCCTATCTTCCGGTTCTCCCACCCAATCTTCCAGTTCTCATACAAGGAGACCAGTGATGAACAAACGCAAGCTTGGAAGCGCGCTCGAAGTATCGGCAGTAGGCCTTGGATGTATGGGCATGACCTTTGCCTATGGCGGCCAGGATGAGGCCGACGCGATCCGCACGCTGCATCGGGCCGTGGATATCGGCGTGACATTCTTCGATACGGCGGAGGTCTACGGGCCTTTCGACAATGAAATCCTCGTGGGAAAGGCATTGAAGCCCTATCGCGACAGGGTCGTGATCGCCACGAAGTTCGGTTTCAAGATCGCCGATGAGGGCGTGGGGCCGTCGCGCATGATCGGCGTGGACAGCCGCCCGGAACATCTGAAGGCGGTGGCGGAGGCCTCGCTCGGCCGTCTCGGCGTCGATGAGATCGACCTGTTCTATCAGCATCGCGTCGATCCGAATGTACCGATCGAAGAAACGGTCGGCGCCATGGCGGAGCTTGTAAAGCAAGGCAAGGTCAAGGCGCTCGGTCTCTCGGAGGCCAGTGCCTCCACCATCAGACGCGCGCACAAGGTGCATCCGATCACGGCGGTGCAAAGCGAATATTCGCTTTGGAGCCGCGATCCGGAGGAAGAGGTCCTGGCAGTATGCCGGGAACTCGGCATCGGCTTCGTACCCTATAGTCCTCTCGGCCGCGGCCTGTTGACCGGCGCCATCAGCAAGCCCGACGAACTCGGCGCCGACGACTGGCGCAAGAACCTGCCGCGCTTCCAGGCCGATGCGATGGCGGCCAATGCTGCCCTGATCGCAACGCTCAAGGGCATGGCCGAGGCCAAGGGCGTGACGCCGGCACAGCTCGCCCTCGCCTGGGTACTGCACCAGGGAGATTTCATCGTGCCGATACCGGGCGCCCGCAAGATAAAGCATCTTGAGGAAAACGCGGCCGCAGCGGGGATCGTTCTGTCCCGCGAGGAACTCGGCACGATCGGCGATGCGCTTGCGCCTTCCAAGGTGACAGGCAAGCGTTACCGCGATTCCGAGCTGGGCCTCGTCAATGGATAAACACAGGCGCTAAGCCAGCCGTAACGAGCAAGGTGGGGCGCTTCAGCGCCCTGCCCGAATAAACCAGGCCTGAATAAAACCGGGCCTGAACAAAATCGGGTTTGAACGAACAAGGGCGGCTTTCGAGCCGCCCTTGTTCGTCATGTCAGCCGCGCAGGGTTCCGCCGGTCTGTTTCACCACATTGTCGATGATCCGCTTGCTCAGCGCCTCGAAGTCCTCATCGGTCAATGTCCGCTCGACGGGCTGTATCGACACCTCGATGGCGACAGACTTCCTGTCCGCTCCCAGCGAAGCACCTTCGAACAGATCGAATACCTGCACGCCGGCAACGAGCTTCTTGTCGGCCGCAAGCGCGGCGCGCACGATGCTGCCCGCTTCGACGGCCTTGTCGACCACGAAGGCAAAGTCGCGCCTTACCATCTGGAAATCGGAGAGGGTAAGTGCCGGCTTGGTGCGCGTCGCCTTCTGCTTCGGCTCCGGAATGGCGTCGATGAACACCTCGAAACCGCACAGGCTGCCTGCGACGTCCAATGTCTCGAGCGTCTTCGGATGAAATTCGCCGAAGGTTCCGAGAACGACCTTCGGCCCAAGCTTGATCGTGCCCGAGCGGCCGGGATGATACCATTCGGGACCGCCAGCCTCGATCTGCAGCTTGTCCACCGGCGCGCCGCAGGCCTCGAGCACGGCGATCGCATCGGCCTTGGCATCGAACACGCCGACCGATTGGGCATTGCCCGACCAGTGACGGCCATAGACCTCGAAATGCGCCGTTCCACGGCGGACGCCGGAGGCGACGCGGCGTTGGCCTTCCGGCGTATCGTCCTCATAGGTGCCGGACACCTCGAACAGGGCGAGATCGTTGAAGCCGCGATCCGCATTGCGGCTCGCAGCAGCCAGCAGGCCCGGCAGCAAGGATGGGCGCATGTCGGACATGTCGGATGCGATCGGGTTGGAAAGCCGCAATTGCGCTGCGCCGCCGCCGAATGCCCTGGCTGCCTTTTCGGAGATGAACGACCAGGTGACCGCTTCCATCATTCCGCGCGAAGCCAGCGCGCGCTTCGCGTGCCGCGTGCGTATCTGCAGCGTGGTCAGGATCTTGCCGTTGACGGCGGCATGGCTCGAAAGCGGCTGCGGCTCGATGAGATCCACGCCGTGAATACGCATGACCTCCTCGACGAGGTCGGCCTTGCCGTCGATATCCGGACGCCATGACGGCACGAGAACTGCTACCTCCTCGCCCCTGCCCTGCGGCTGGAAACCCAGACGGGCGAGAATGTCGAGGCTGGTGTCGGATGGCACGTCGATGCCCGTCAGCCGCCGCACTTCGGAAGTGGGGAAGGTTACGCTTTTCGGCTTGAAACCTTCATAGCCGGTTACCCTGCGCTCCGACGGCGAGCCGCCGCAGAGTTCCAGCACCATCTGCGTTGCGAACTCGACGCCCGGCAGCATGTATTCAGGATCGACGCCGCGCTCGAAGCGATAGCGCGCATCGGTGATGACGCCGAGGTCGCGGCCGGTACGGGCAACGGTCATCGGGTCCCACAATGCGGATTCGATCACGACATTGGTGGTGTTCTCGTCGCAGCCGGAATGCTCGCCGCCCATCAGGCCGGCAAGCGACTCGACGCCTTCCGCATCGGCAATGGCGAGATAGTCCGGGCCAAGTTCATATTCCTTGCCGTTAAGGCCGAGGAGCCGCTCCCCCTGGCGCGCGCGGCGCACGGTCAGAACGCCGCCCTTCACCTTGTCCGCGTCGAAGACGTGCAAGGGGCGGCCCCTGTCGAAAGTGATATAATTGGTGATATCGACCAGCGCATTGATCGGGCGCAGACCAATGGCGATCAGCCGCTGCTGCAGCCATTTCGGGCTCGGTCCATTCTTGACGCCGGTCACGCTGCGCCAGGCGAAGCCGGGGCAAAGATAGGTTTCGGTGCCAAGGTCGAGCCTGACATCGACGAGCGGCGCGGATGTTCCCTGGACCGGCTCGACGCCGCCGTTCTTCAAGGTGCCGATGCCTGCGGCGGCCAGATCGCGGGCAATGCCATGAACGCTGGTGCAATCCGGCCGATTCGGCGTCAGGTTGATCTCGATGACCGGATCGTCGAGCCCGGCATAGGCGGCGAAGCTCGTTCCGACCGGCGCATCGGCCGGCAGGTCGATGATGCCATTATGCTCGTCCGACATTTCCAGTTCGCGCTCCGAGCACATCATGCCGAAGCTCTCGACACCACGGATCTTGCCGACCGCAAGCGTCATGTCGATGCCGGGGACATATGTGCCGGGCGCGGCGAAGGCACCGATCATGCCCGCCCGCGCATTCGGCGCGCCGCATACGACCTGCAGTGGCTTGCCATCGCCGGCATCCACCGTCAGCACCTGCAGCTTGTCCGCGTCGGGATGGCGTACGGCGGTGAGCACCTTGGCGATGACGAAGGGCTTCAGCGCCGCCTTGTCGTCCAGCGATTCCACTTCCAGGCCGATCATGGTCAGCGTCTCCACGATCTTGTCGAGAGAGGCCTCGGTTTCCAGATGGTCTTTCAACCAGGACAGGGTGAATTTCATCGTTTCACTCGTTTCTTGAATTTGCGTCCGGGACTGCGTTTCGTCCCATGGTTGGCAACTGGCCGCTTCAGGCGCTCAGACCACCGAACAGCGTCGGCATGTCGAGCGGGCGGAAGCCGTAATGCGACAACCAGCGAATATCGGCATCGAAGAAGGCGCGCAGGTCCGGCATGCCATATTTCAGCATGGCGATCCGATCGATGCCCATGCCCCAGGCGAAGCCCTGATATTCATCGGGATCGAGCCCGCCGGCACGCAGGACATTGGGATGAACCATGCCGCAGCCGAGGATTTCCATCCAGTCATTGCCCTCGCCGAAGCGGACTTCCTTGCCCGAGCGATCGCACTGGATATCGACCTCCAGCGACGGCTCGGTGAAGGGGAAATAGGACGGCCGGAAGCGCATCTTCAGCGACGGCACCTCGAAGAAAGCCTTGCAGAACTCCTCCAGCACCCATTTCATGTTCGCGACGTTGGCCGTGCGATCGATGACCAGACCTTCCACCTGATGGAACATCGGCGAGTGGGTCGCGTCCGAATCCATGCGGTAGGTCTTGCCGGGAATGACGATGCGGATCGGCGGCTTCTGGTTCTCCATCGTCCTGATCTGGACGGGACTCGTATGGGTGCGCAGGACGCGCCGCTCGTTCTTCTCGTCCGGATTGAAGAAGAACGTATCGTGCATTTCGCGCGCCGGATGGCCTTCCGGGAAGTTCAGCGCGGTGAAATTATAATAATCGGTCTCGATATCCGGCCCCTCGGCGATGGCGAAACCCATATCGGCGAAAATGGCGGTTATCTCATCGATGACCTGGCTGATCGGATGAATCCGGCCGCGCTCCGCCGGGGCAGCGCGCAGGGGCAGCGTGACATCGACCTTCTCCGTTTCCAGGCGCGCTGCAATGGCCGCATCCTTCAGCAGCGCCTTGCGCTCGCTCAGTGCCTCGGTGATCCTGTTCTTGAGCCCGTTGATCTCCGGTCCCTTGACCTGGCGTTCCTCGGGAGACATGGAGCCGAGCGATTTGAGCTTTTCGGAAATCGCACCCTTCTTGCCCAGCGCGGCGATGCGGACGGCCTCGATGGCGGCCTCGTCATTGGCCGCCTCGATTTGTGCGGTCAACGCGCTTTCCAATTGTACCAGATCGTTCATCTTCTCACCCGTTTCACGGTTTGCTGCATTCGTCCGAAATCGAAAAACCCGCGCCAGCCGAGCCAGCGCGGGTTTCCCAAATGTGATGTTCCTGATGCTTTGGGAGCGGCTGACCCGTTTATGCGCGGACAGCGCCTTCAAAAGCGTTCGGAGTTGTGTCTTTCAGATATTCGAGCGCTTTCTTGGCGGAGGCCACGATCGCACCGAATGCTTCCGGCTCGTTGATTGCGAGATCCGAGAGAACCTTGCGGTCGACCTCAATACCGGACTTGCTCAGGCCGTCGATGAAACGGCTATAGGTCAGGCCATGCTCACGAACGGCAGCATTGATACGCTGCGTCCACAGCGCGCGGAACGTGCGCTTGCGGTTCTTGCGGTCGCGATAGGCATATTGCTTGGAACGATCGACGGCAGCCTTGGCGGTCTTGATCGTGTTCTTGCGGCGGCCACGGAAACCCTCGGCCTGCTTGAGAACTTTCTTGTGCTTGGCGTGGGACGTAACGCCCCTTTTTACACGTGCCATGATATGATCTCCTTAAAACTCAAAGGCCGTTCGGCAGGAACTTCTTCGCGATCTTCGCATCGGGATCCGATAGAACCATCGTCCCGCGCGCGTCACGAATGAACTTGTTCGAACGCTTGATCATGCCATGGCGCTTGCCAGCGGCGGCGGCTTTGATTTTGCCAGTTCCGGTGATCTTGAACCGTTTCTTGGCAGCAGATTTGGTCTTCATCTTGGGCATTTTGCTACTCCTTCTTGAGGCCGATTGCGATCCCCAACGGGATGCCGGCCTTTTCATTGTTGATTTCGAGCCGACCAAAGCCCGAAAGCATGCAAAACCGCCACGGCATGCCCTGCCGGGCGGTTTGAACGGGGTCTTATTAGCAGAAGTCGCGAAAAGCGCAACTATTGAATCGCGCCCTGCGGCTCAAAAGCCGCATTATCGGCCGCATGGCCAAGAACGGCAGAAATGCAAGAGCCGCCCGGAGGCGGCTCGCCAGTGATCCGAAAGTGACCAGGCCAACGCCTCAGCGCGGCGCGAGCACCATCATCATCTGGCGGCCTTCGAGCTTGGGCTCGGCCTCGACCTTGGAAATCTCCACGGTGTCTTCCTTGACGCGCTCGAGCAGGCGCATGCCGAGTTCCTGGTGCGCCATTTCGCGGCCACGGAAACGCAGCGTCACCTTTACCTTGTCGCCTTCTTCGAAGAAGCGCTTGATCGCCTTCATCTTCACCTCATAATCATGGGTGTCGATGTTCGGCCGCATCTTGATTTCCTTGATTTCGACCGTCTTCTGCTTCTTGCGCGCTTCGGCCGCCTTCTTCTGGCCCTGGTATTTCAGCTTGCCGAGATCGACGATCTTGCACACCGGCGGTTCCGCGTTCGGCACGATCTCGACAAGGTCAAGCCCCGCCTCATCGGCCATGGCCAATGCTGCCTGAATGGTTACGATGCCATGGTTTTCACCTTCGGCATCAATGAGCTGTACCTGGGGTACCCGGATATCACGGTTGGAGCGGGGTCCGTCTTTCTGGACCGGCTGGGCTCTGAAGGGTCGGCGAATGGCAGTAGTCTCCTTGAATTATTTCGGACCCGCAAATAGCATCGTCGGCGCGCCGCCGCAATGCTTAGCTGCGTCACTGCCGCCAATATTGCCGATTTTCGGTAGGATTCTCGCGCAGGGAACAATGGGATTGCTTCGTTTCCATGCTTGTGTTGCTTTCATCCCGTTGATTCCCGCCAATATCGCCCGCTGCCGCAAGAGAGTATCCCATGACCGTTCCCCCGCCCGAATTTCTCGACGTCGAGGACACGAAGATCGCCCTGCGCCGGCGGCCCGGCGCCAATCCGGGTCTCGTCTGGCTCGGCGGCTATCGCTCGGACATGCTGGGAACCAAGGCGGAATTCCTCGACCGGTTCGCGCATGAAAAGGGCCTGGCCTTTCTCCGGCACGATTATTCCGGACATGGGGAATCCGGCGGGGAATTCCGCGACGGCACGATCTCGCTCTGGCTCAGGCAGAGCCTTGCGGTGTTCAGGCATTTCTCGTCGGGGCCGCAGGTGCTGGTCGGTTCCTCGATGGGAGGCTGGATCGCATTGCGGCTGATCGAGGAGTTGCAGAAGCTCGGCGAGAGCAGCCGCATCGCGGGCCTGGTGCTGATAGCACCGGCGCCGGACTTCACGGCGGAACTCGTCGAACCGCAGCTTACCGCGAAGCAGCGCCGGCAACTCGCCGAGCAAGGCTACATGGAGGAACGTTCCGCCTATTCGCCCGAGCCCGACATCTATACGCGCGCGCTGATCGAGGACGGCCGCGACAATCTCGTGCTCAAGGGTGTCATCCAGACCGACTGCCCCGTCCATATCCTGCAGGGCATGCGCGACAAGGATGTGCCCCACACCCATGCCATGAAGCTGGTCGATCACCTGCCGGTCGATGATGTGACGATCACGCTCGTCCGGGATGGCGACCATCGCCTGTCGCGGCCGCAGGACCTCGAACTTCTCGCCCGCACCGTTTCCGGCATGATGGATCGCCCCGATGCGGCCGGCTCCCCCAAACCTCCAGTCCAGTGAGTCGATCCATGCGATTTTCCGTCATTGCTTCCGCCGTCGTCGCCGCGTTCGTCGGATTTGGCGGAACGCTGGCCCTTATCATCGCCGCCGCGCAGGCGCTCGGGGCGACCCAGGACCAGACGGCAAGCTGGGTGACGGCGGTCTGCCTCGCCATGTTTTTCGCGACGGGATATCTCAGCTGGCGCTACCGCATGCCCATCATCACCGCCTGGTCCACGCCGGGAATGGCGCTCATCGGAAGTTCGGCCGGCTTTTCCATGCCGGAGGCGGTCGGAGCCTTCATCCTTACCGCCATCGCCATCATCATAACGGGGCTGGCGAAGCCGATCTCGGCGCTCGTCTCCAGGATACCGGCGTCCATAGCGTCGGGCATGCTTGCAGGCGTGCTCTTCGCCTTCCTGACCGGCGCGGCGCGCACCATACCGGTCGATCCGCTGTTCGTGCTGCCACTCATCGTCCTTTTCTTCGTCATCCGCCTCTTCAACCCGGCCATGGCGGTGCTTGCGGTGCTCTTCGGCGGCATCCTCTATGCCTTTCTCGCCGGCCGGGTCGAAACCGTTCCAGCGGTGGAGGTTTCGACGCTCACCCTGATCATGCCGGTCTTCACGCTACAGGCCGCCATTGGTCTTGCGCTGCCGCTCTATCTCGTGACGATGGCGTCGCAGAACCTGCCGGGCTTTGCCGTGATGCGAGCGGCCGGATACGAACCGCCAACCGCGGCGGCGCTGCAGGTCACCGGCCTCGCATCGCTGCTGAGCGCGCCTTTCGGCGCCCATACGAGCAATATGGCGGCGATTTCCGCGGCCATATGCACCGGCCCCGACGCCCATCCCGATCCGGACAAGCGCTGGCTGACCGGCCCATTCTATGCCTTGAGCTATCTGGTCTTCGCGCTGTTCGGCGCTTCTTTCGTGGCGCTCTTCGCCGTATTGCCGCCGCCGCTGATCGTGCTCGTAGCCGGGCTGGCGCTGATTGGAGCCGCCGTCAATGCGATGACACTCGCACTCAAGAAGGAGGATGAGCGGCTGGCCGCCATGGTCACCTTTGCGGTTACCGCCTCCGGAATCAGCATTGCCGGCATCGGCGCCGCGTTCTGGGCATTGATCGCCGGAATGGCGGTTTTCCTGCTCGACCAGATAAAGAACCGGGCCTGATTTCAAGCAGATGGCCGAATCCGGATCACGGTTTCTTGAAAAGCCACAAAGTCTATCCCATCTCGTTGATAATCGACCAATTGGGGTCGGGGCTTCTTGAGAAGGAAGGGCTTTAGATGAACAATACTGCTTTGATCCGGCCGGCCTGGACGCCGGCAACGATCGCCCTGATGATCATCGGGTTCATGCTGTTCTGGCCGCTTGGCCTTGCCATGCTCGCCTACATTATCTGGGGCGACCGGCTGGATGGCTTCAAGCGCGACGTGAACCGCAAGGCCGGCGGCTTCTGCGGCGCATTCCGAAAGAGCGGCAACCGTCATGCAGGCTTCGGCCGCGCAGGCTTTGGCACCGGCAACGTTGCCTTCGACGATTGGCGCGACAAGGAACTCGCAAGGCTGGACGAAGAACGCCGCAAGCTCGAAGAGATGCGCGCCGAATTCGAAGCCTATGCGGAAGAGTTGCGCCGCGCCAAGGACCGCGAGGAGTTCGACCGTTTCATGGCCGAGCGCAGCCGCAAATCCTCAGGCCCGGTACCGGACGTCACCGACGACGGCAAGGACTGACGAAGTCCTCCCGCGGCAAGGACCGCGGGACGAACCAATCGGAAGGCCCAGCAATGGGCCTTCCCTTCTTGCTGCCACCCCCCTTCTTCCTGAAGCCCCCTTCCAATTCCCCTCACTATTTTTCTTCGAATCGTATATTCATCATCCATGGTGCTTTCGCTTTTCCGTGCCCCCAAAAAGGCGGCGGTGACACTCAAGGCTGAACGCAGTTATGAGGTCGCGGGCCGAATCCTTCCACTGCGCGTCATGGAAAATCCGCGCGCGACCCGGCTGACGCTGCGTATCGATGCGGGCGGCAAGGGCCTGCGCATGACGGTTCCCCCGGGCATGCCCGGCCGCGAGATAGAGCGCTTTCTTGCCAAGCACGAGGGCTGGATCGAAACGCGCATCGCAAAGATGCCGAACCAGCCGAAAGTCCGCCCCGGCATCCGGATTCCGGTGCGCGGCGTTCCGCATCTGGTGGTGCATGAACCGGCCAGCCGCGGCACGGTGCGGCAGGAAAATGGCGCGGAAGGGCCGAGGCTGATCGTCTATGGCGACCGTCCGCATCTGGCGCGGCGGGTTTCGGACTTCCTGAAGCGGGAGGCGCGCAAGGATATCGAGCTGCTCGTCGCCCGCCACACCGCAACCGTCGGCAGGCGGGCAAAGGCCATCCGCCTGAAAGACACCAAGAGCCGCTGGGGCTCGTGCACGTCGGACGGAACCTTGTCGTTCTCCTGGCGGATCATGATGGCGCCGCCGCCGATCATCGACTATCTGGTCGCGCATGAGGTGGCGCATCTCATCGAGATGAACCATGGCCCGCGCTTCTGGAAACTGTGCGGCGAACTCTGCCCCGACACCGAGCGCTGCAAGGCATGGCTCAAGCGCAATGGCGGCGCCCTGCAGGCGATCGATTTCGCCTGATGCCGGCTGGCATGCCGCGCAGCATCGCCGCTGCGGCCCGCATCCTGTGGGAGTACCACCTCGTCTACGACGAGCTGGTGCCGAGCGACCTCATCATCGGCCTCGGCAGCTATGATCTGCGCGTCGCCGATCGCTGCGCGCAATTGTTCCGGCTTGGCCTTGCGCCGTCCATCCTGTTCACCGGCAGGGCGGGCAACTGGACGCAAGGGCTTTATCCGAGCTCGGAAGCCGAGGCCTTCGCCGCGCGTGCCGAAGCTCTCGGCGTTCCGTCAGACTGCATCCTCGTCGAGCCGCATGCCACCAATATCGGCGAGAACATCCGCTTTGCGCGGTCAATGTCGCCCGGCGTGGCGCGTGTGATCATCATCACCAAGCCGCAGACGCAGCGACGCGCGCTAGCCACCGTCAAGGCGCAATGGCCCGAAATTTCCGCGCTCGTCAGCGCACCGCTCACGCCATTCGAGCAACAGCCGACCGCGAACTATCCGCTCGACATGCTGATCGCCGAGATGGTGGGCGATATCCGCCGCATCATCGACTACCCGGCGCTCGGCTTCCAGATACCGCAGGCGGTTCCGGACGAAGTGCTCCGCGCCTGTGACCATCTGGTGGCCCATGGTCATGACGGGCATCTGCACGCGAAACTATGATCAGAACAGGGATTTCAACTGGCTGATCTTGTCATTGACGAGCCAGCCATAATAATTTTCCTCAGGCATTTGCGGCGGCTCGCCATTCGCCGCGCGCTCTGCATTGGCGTTGGCAAGGGAGCGGGCGCGGCTATCGGCGCCGCCGGTATTGTAGAGCGTGGCGGTGATGCCCGGGTTCTTCGAGATGTCCATGTCGGCGACGCGGCGATAGACATCGATCGAATGTTTGAGGGAAGCGGCCATGTAGGGCAGCGTGAGATCGGGATCCATGATCGTCTTGTAGACGTCGCCCGCATCGTCGGCGCTCAGCTTCGGCAAGCCGGAATAGCGATTGACCATGTCGGTCATCTGCAGCGCCACCAATGGGCTCAGCTGCCCGAGGCCGAAGCTCTGCCCGGCATAGAAGGGCTGGAAGAAGACCGCGCTCAAACGATTCTTGGGAAACCGCTTGCCGCCGACGCTGGCGCCGCGAAAATCCTTGTCCCACACGGCCTCGCGGCAGGTCCAGAGCCTCAAACTGTCCTTGAAGCGTGCGCATTCGGCAAATTGCGGCCGCTTGACGAACTCGCCGATCGTCTCGCCGTCATAATCGAAGCTCAGCCCCTGCTTCACATAGGAGACGGCCTTGACGTAATAGGTCTGCAGGCGGTCATAGGCATCGACATTGTAGGTATGCTCGCCGACGAGCGCACCGGCGATATGCACCGGATCGATGCCATAGGTGCGCGAGACGCTGACGATCTTGGCGCGCAGCTTCGAATCCGTCTTCAGGAGATTGTATATCTTCTGGAACTTGGCCTCGTAGGTGGTGTTCATCTCGCGCGTGCGCTTGGCCGATGCCGCCGGAACGCCCGGCTGGCTGGCATTGCGATTGCCCTCCGGCACAACGGTGACCGCCATCGAGGGCTGGAGCAACGCGCCAAGCAGGAGGACGCTCATCGCGAGAAGACAGAAATGCCGTTTCATGCCAAATCCACTCAGTTCCGGTCGGGACCTTCCCATACCGCCTCGCTCGTATCAAAGCCAGAATTTCCTTCAAAATCGGCCGATACATAAAAAATGCCCCCTCGAGAGTCGAGGGGGCAGGAGCGATAAGCCGCCGGCGATGCCGATCGGTCACAGGTCAGAGGATGAAGCGCGACAGATCGGCATTCTTCGCCATGTCGCCAACGGTCTCGCGCACATATTTGGCATCGACCGTATAGGAAGCACCCGCCTTGTCCGGAGCGCTGAACGATATGTCGTCCAGCACGCGCTCCATCACGGTCTGCAGCCGCCGCGCACCGATGTTCTCGACCGTCGCATTGAGATCGACGGCGATATCCGCCAGCGCGTCGATCGCGTCATCCGTGATGTCGAGCTTGACCTCCTCGGTCGCCATCAGCGCGATATACTGCTTGAGCAGGCTCGCCTCAGGCTCGGTGAGAATGCGGCGCATGTCGTCGCGCGTCAGGGCACTCAGCTCGACGCGGATCGGCAGGCGCCCCTGCAATTCCGGCAGAAGATCGGACGGCTTCGACACATGGAACGCGCCCGACGCGATGAACAGGATGTGATCCGTCTTGATCGGCCCGTATTTGGTAGCGACGGTCGTACCCTCGACCAGCGGCAGCAGATCGCGCTGCACGCCTTCACGCGATACACCGGCACCCATGCCGCCATCGCGGGCAGCAATCTTGTCGATCTCGTCGAGGAACACGATGCCGTCATTCTCGGCCGAGCGCAGCGCCTCCTGCGTGATCTGGTCCTGGTCCAGAAGCTTGTCGGATTCGTCATTGATCAGCAGTGCGTAGGAATCCTTCACCGTCGTCTTGACGGTCTTGCTGCGTCCGCCCATGGCTTTGCCCAGCATGTCGCTGAGGTTGAGCACGCCGATATTGGCGCCGGGCATGCCTGGCAGCTCGAAATTCGGCATTCCCGAACCCGTATCGGCGACCTCGACCTCGATCTCCTTGTCGTCGATCAGCCCGTCGCGAAGCTTCTTGCGGAAACTGTCGCGCGTCGCCGGGCTTGCCGTCTTGCCGACCAGCGCATCGAGCACGCGCTCTTCGGCATTGAGATGGGCCTTGGCCTTGACGTCCTCGCGCTTTTTCTCGCGCACGAGGCCGATGGCCACTTCCACGAGGTCGCGGATGATCTGTTCGACATCGCGGCCGACATAACCGACCTCGGTGAACTTCGTGGCTTCGACCTTGATGAAGGGGGCGCCAGCCAGCTTGGCCAGGCGGCGCGAGATTTCGGTCTTGCCGACGCCGGTGGGCCCGATCATCAGAATATTCTTCGGCATGACCTCTTCGCGCATCTGGCCTTCCAGCTGCTGCCGGCGCCAGCGATTGCGCAAGGCAATGGCAACGGCCCGCTTGGCGTCGTTCTGGCCGATAATGTAGCGGTCGAGTTCGGATACGATCTCTCTTGGGGAAAATGTCGTCATGGGAATCTCATTTCATCCTGCCCGCGAAGGGCGGTTGTTCTTAACCAATATCCGGATTGTCCCGCGCCATCATCAGTGCGGGTCCGTAGATGGAGGTGCGGGTATCGAATGCGGCAAACCCGGCTTTCTGATAGGCGCGGATGGCGCGTTTATTGCCGGGATCAGGATCGACGATGACGCGCGGAACGCCTTCTTCGAACAATAGCGAGACGAATTCCCCGATGATGCGCGATCCGTGGCCCTGGCCGAGCATTTCCTCGGCGCCGATGAACTGGTCGAGGCCAAGGGTGCCGGTGGGCTGGTCCTGGTATGGATGGTCTTCCTCCAGGTGCGGATCATAGGTCTGCAGGTAGCCGATCGCCTCGTCGCCAAGCATGACGATGAACGGTTCGACCGAAATGCTGTCCATATGCGCCTCGATCGCCGACAGTTCGTCCGCATGGTCTCCCCACCACTGCGCCACATGCGGCTCCGCCAGCCATCGTGAAATCAATTTCAGATGACGCGGCTCCACCGGAACGAAGCGGTAGTGGAATGGATTGTCAGTCGGCATCGATGCTCTCTAGCGTGACGCTCGAATTGGTGTAGATGCAGATCTCGGCGGCGATCTCCATGGCCCGGCGGGCGATTTCCTCGGCGCTCTTGTCCGAATCCGCGAGGGCGCGGGCCGCGGCCAGGGCATAATTGCCGCCGGAGCCTATGGCCATCACGCCGTGCTCGGGTTCAAGCACGTCGCCATTGCCGGTAAGCGCGAGCGTCACTGATTTGTCGGCGACGAGCATCATCGCCTCGAGGCGGCGCAGATAGCGGTCCGTGCGCCAATCCTTGGCGAGTTCCACGCAGGCGCGCATCAATTGGTCCGGATATTGCTCGAGCTTGCTTTCGAGCCGCTCGAGCAGGGTGAAGGCATCCGCGGTGGCGCCGGCGAAACCGGCAATGACATTGCCCTTGCCGATGCGGCGCACCTTGCGGGCATTGCCCTTCATGACGGTATTGCCGAGGCTGACCTGTCCGTCACCGGCGATCACCACCTTGCCGCCCTTGCGGACGGTCACGATGGTCGTCCCATACATTGTGGAGGGATTGTGTTCTTGCATGACTTGCTCCTTAAGCGGGTTCGCATATGCCCCGACCGGCAGCGGATCGAACCCCTTTCTTGCACTTATGTATGATACCGTTGCCGAAATGCAAATGCCCGCCGAGCCTGCGCCATCAAAGCGTTTGGAGATTCGGCGATCGTGTTCTAGAAGGCCTCATCCAATGGCAATCCGGACGGAATGACAATGACGAGCGGCAACAAACGCAGTGCAACGATCGAGCGCAGGACCAAGGAGACCGGCATCAGCGTCGGCATCGACCTCGATGGCACCGGCACCTTCGATATCGCTACAGGCGTCGGCTTTTTCGATCACATGCTGGAGCAATTGTCGCGGCACTCGCTGATCGACATGACCATCAAGGCGGATGGCGATCTGCACATAGACGACCACCATACGGTGGAAGATACGGGTATCGCACTCGGCCAGGCAATCGCACAGGCACTCGGCGACCGGCGCGGGATCAACCGCTATGCCTCGCTCGACCTTGCCATGGACGAGACCCTGACGCGCGCCGCGCTCGATGTCTCGGGCCGCCCCTATCTCGTCTGGAACGTCGATTTCTCCGCACCGAAGATCGGCACCTTCGACACCGAGCTGGTGCGTGAGTTCTTCCATGCCCTGGCGCAGAATGCCGGGATCACGCTGCATGTCGCCAATCTTTATGGCGCCAACAATCATCACATAGCAGAGACATGCTTCAAGGCCGTGGCCCGCACCTTGCGGCACGCCATCGAAACCGACCCGCGTCAGAGGGACGTCATTCCTTCGACGAAGGGCTCTCTGAAAGGCTGAGCCATGGCTCGCTATCTCGTTTTGACGCCCGAATGGCCGGATGACACGGAAGAACGGACAGTCTTCGTCCGCGACGGATTCTCCTTGCTGGCATTCCTCTTCCCCGTGCCGTGGCTGCTGCTGCGGCGCCTGTGGTTCCATGCGATCATGATCCTGGCGGCGACGACCGGCATGTCGATGCTCGGCGCTTCCAGCGGCCACGGCGTGGCGGCTACGCTCGTCACGACCCTGCTTTTTGCCCTTGTCGGGCTGGAAGCCAATCATTGGCGCGCCCAACGTCTCATCCGGCACGGCTATGCCGAGAGCGGAATCGTTCATGCCGCAAGCGCGGCCGATGCCGAGATCATTTATTTCCATGACAGGGCACAGCTTGCCCCGCCTCCGCCGGAACCGGCGGCCATGCGCCGGGACAAACCTGTTGCGGGACCAGCAATGCCAGTGCGCGGCGGCATGGTCGGCCTCGTCGGCCATCGCGGGGATATTTGAGATGCGCGTCGCCATCATAGATTACGGCTCTGGCAATCTGCGCTCCGCGACCAAGGCGTTCGAGCGCGCGTCGCGTGAAAGCGGCATGGATGCAACCATCGAGCTGACGGCCGATGCGGACCGCGTGCGCCGTGCGGACAGGATCGTGCTTCCTGGTGTCGGCGCGTATGCGGATTGCCGTCGCGGCCTTGACGCGGTTCCAGGCATGGTCGAGGCGATCCACGAGGTGGCGATCGACAAGGCACGGCCCTTCCTCGGCATCTGCGTCGGCATGCAGCTCATGTCGTCGCGCGGGCTGGAAAAGACCATTTCCCGCGGATTCGACTGGATCAAGGGCGACGTGCGCGAAATGGTGCCTTCCGATCCGGCGTTGAAAATACCACAGATCGGCTGGAACACGATCCGGCTGACGCGTCCGCATCCGCTGTTCGATGGAATCGAAACGGGTCCGAAAGGCTTGCACGCCTATTTCGTCCATTCCTATTTCCTCGATGCGGAGCTTGAAAACGACGTCGTGGCCTTTACCGAATATGGTGGGCCGGTCACCGCTGCCGTCGCCAATGACAATATGGCCGGCACCCAGTTCCATCCCGAGAAGAGCCAGGCGTTGGGCCTGGCGCTCATCGCCAATTTCCTGAGGTGGAATCCATGATTCTTTTCCCCGCGATCGACCTGAAGGACGGCGAATGCGTACGCCTGAGGCTTGGCGACATGGATCAGGCAACCGTCTACAATGCCGATCCGGCCGCGCAGGCACGCGAATTCGAGGCACAGGGCTTCGAATGGCTGCATGTAGTCGACCTCAATGGCGCCTTCTCCGGCCGGTCGGTCAATGGCGCCGCCGTGGAGGCCATTCTTGCGGCGACGAGCAACCCGGTGCAACTCGGAGGTGGCATCCGTACCCTCGATCATATCGAGAGCTGGCTGGAAAAGGGACTGGCGCGCGTGATCCTCGGTACCGTCGCGGTGCGCGATCCTGCCCTCGTCATTGAAGCCTGCAGGCGCTTCCCCGGCAAGATCGCCGTCGGCATCGATGCCAAGGGCGGCAAGGTCGCCGTCGAGGGCTGGGCCGAGGCTTCGACGCTCGGCGTTGTCGAGCTCGCCAGGAAATTCGAAGGCGCCGGCGTCGCCGCCATCATCTACACGGATATCGACCGCGACGGTGTCCTTGCCGGCATCAATTGGGAATCGACGCTGGCGCTGGCCGAGGCGGTCTCGATACCGGTGATCGCATCGGGCGGCCTCGCTTCCATTGCCGATATCGTGCGCATGACGATGCCGGATGCCGCCAGGCTCGAGGGCGCGATTTCCGGAAGAGCGCTTTATGATGGCCGCATCGACGCCGCCGAGGCGCTCGATATTCTGCGTAAAGCGAAGGAGCGGGCGGCATGAGCCTCAAGATCCGCATCATACCCTGTCTCGACGTCAAGGATGGCCGCGTCGTCAAGGGCGTCAATTTCGTCGACCTGGTCGATGCAGGAGATCCGGTCGAGGCCGCGAAGGCCTATGATGCGGCGGGAGCCGACGAACTCTGCTTCCTCGACATCACCGCTTCGTCGGACAATCGCGAGACCATATTCGATGTCGTGGCGCGCACTGCGGAGCAATGTTTCATGCCGCTGACCGTCGGCGGCGGCGTCCGCGCCATTGCCGATATCCGCAAGCTGCTGCTCGCAGGCGCGGACAAGGTTTCCATCAATACGACTGCCGTCGAGCGGCCGGAATTCATAGCGGAGGCGGCGGACAAATTCGGCAACCAGTGCATCGTCGTCGCCATCGATGCCAAGAAGGTTTCCGCTGGTGGCGAGAGCGACCGCTGGGAGATTTTCACCCACGGCGGAAGGCGTGCGACTGGCATCGACGCGGTGGAGTTCGCCCGCAAGGTGGTCGATCTCGGCGCAGGCGAGATATTGCTGACATCGATGGACCGCGACGGGGCGAAAACCGGTTATGATCTCGCCATGACGCGCGCCGTCGCCGATGCCGTGCGCGTACCCGTCATTGCCTCGGGCGGAGTCGGCACGCTCGATCACCTGGTCGATGGCGTCGTCAAAGGCCACGCCTCGGCCGTCCTCGCCGCCTCGATCTTTCACTTCGGCACCTACACGATCGCCGAGGCAAAGGCGCATATGGCGAAAGCAGGCATGGCGATGCGTCTCGATCCGATACGCCAATTGGAAACATCATGACATCTTTCAGCCTCTCCGATCTCGAACGGATCGTCACGCAGCGCGCCGCATCCAGCGATGGCGGTTCCTACACCGCGAGCCTCTATGCCAAGGGCATAGGCAAGGCGGGGCAGAAGCTCGGCGAAGAAGCGGTGGAGACGGTGATCGCCGCCGTAACCGGCGACCGGGACGGCGTTATTTCAGAAAGCGCGGATTTGCTCTATCATCTTCTCGTTGTCCTCGGCATTTCCGGCGTGGCGCTTGACGATGTCCTTGCGGAACTGCAGCGGCGGACCAGCCAGAGCGGGCTGGAGGAAAAAGCTGCCCGGGGACAGGACTGATCATGTTCAAGACATCCGCTGTGGAGCGTAGCGCGGAAGGCGAAGTCGTGGATCAACTGGCACCGAGCGAATTCTCGCCCTATCGATTCTTCAGCGCCGAGCGCTGGGCCGAATTCCGCGCCGACACGCCGATGACCCTCACCTATGAGGAAATCAAGCGGCTGCGCTCGCTGGGTGACCCGATCGATCTCGACGAGGTCAGCCGTATCTATCTCTCGCTGTCGCGCCTGCTATCGGCCCATGTCGAGGCGAGCCAGTTGCTGTTCTACCAGCGCCGTCGCTTTCTCAATACGGATGATGCGTTCAAGACACCGTTCATCATCGGCGTGGCCGGATCGGTCGCGGTTGGAAAATCGACCACGGCGCGCGTCCTGAAGGAACTGCTGGCGCGCTGGCCATCGAGCCCGAAGGTCGATCTCGTGACGACCGACGGCTTTCTCTATCCGAACGACGTGCTGCGGTCGAAGGGCCTCATGGAGCGCAAGGGCTTTCCAGAAAGCTACGACGTCGGCATGGTTCTGCGCTTCCTCTCGCAGATCAAGGCGGGCCAGCGCAATGTCAGCGCGCCGCTCTATTCGCACCTCACCTATGACGTTCTGCCGGGCAAGTACCAGATCGTCGATGCACCCGACATCCTCATCTTCGAGGGGATCAATGTCCTGCAGGTGCGCGACCTGCCGGAAGACGGCAAGATGGTACCGTTCGTTTCGGACTTCTTCGACTTCTCCATCTATATCGATGCGGATGAGGAGCAGATTCATAAATGGTACATGAGCCGCTTCATGCGCCTGCGGGAAACGGCGTTCCGGGACCCGGACTCCTTCTTCCACCGCTACTCGACGATTTCCGATGAGGCGGCGCTGGCGATCGGCGAAGGGCTCTGGGCCAATATCAACCTGAAGAACCTCAGGGAAAATATCCTGCCGACGCGGCCGCGCGCCGATCTGATCCTGCGCAAGGGCGACAATCATCTGGTGGAGGAAGTGGCGCTCAGGAAGTTGTGACGCGGCGCAGCGTCAGGTTGATGCGCCCGCCATTCTTCAGGAGCGTCGAAGTTCCGGGATAAATCCTGTCGACCCCGTGAAAGGCAAGGCGGCCTTCTTCGCCGAGAACCACCACGTCGCCGCTTTCCAGCCGGATCGAACGGGTCTTGTCGGTGCGACCGGTGCCGCCGAAACGGAACAGGCAGCTATCGCCCAGCGATACGGAAACCACCGGCGCCTCGAGGTCCTTCTCGTCGCGATCCTGGTGAAGGCCCATCCTGGCCGTATCGGAGTAGAAATTGATCAGGCAGGCCTGGGGCGGCGCCGGGTAGTGGCCGACATCCTGCCAGAGCTGCAGCAGGGATTGCGGGATTTCCGGCCAGGGCTTGCCAGTAACCGGATGTTCCGGCTGGTAGCGATAGCCTCTTTCCTTGTCCGTAACCCAGCCGAGCGCACCGCAATTCGTCATGCGGACGCTCATTTCGCGGCCCGTTTTCGGCATGACGGGCACGTAAAGCGGTGCTTGCTGCACGATTTTGCGGATTTCTTCCCGCAATTCCGCCTGTTGTTCGACCGAAAAACAGCCGGGATAGTAGCGGATTCCGGGGGCAAGGCCGAGCATGGGCTGGCGGTCCTGAAGTGGGAGCATCGGGCCAAAACCAGGACCGATGCTCCAAAGACACTCGAGCTCTTAGTCGAGCGGGGGAATGCGCAACACCTGGCCCGGATAGATCTTGTCGGGATGGGAAAGCATCGGCTTGTTGGCCTCGAAGATGAGCGTGTTCTTGGCGCCCTTGCCCTTTCCATACTGGCTCTCGGCGATCTTCCAGAGATTGTCGCCCTTCTTGACCGTATAGAATACGGGGGCCTTCTCGACCGAGCCGGTCGTCGTCTCATCGACCTTGAGCCCGCCCGTGTCCACCTTGGAAACGCCAAGCGAATTGCCGACCGCGATGATCGCCTTTTCAAGGATTTCCTGATTGGTCACATTACCCTTGAGGATAGCCTTGTCGCCTTCGACGGCGACTTCCACTTTATCGGTGCCGAGCTGATGGGAATCGAGCTCTTTCTTCAAATCCTCTGCCGAGGGCTCGCTGTCGCCAATACCGATCTTCTTGCCTACGGATTTAACGAAATCAAACAGTCCCATGACTTGCTCCTCATGATCAATTAAATCGACACCTAGTCTTGTGCCATCCCGGAAGGCAATTGGAAAGCCGAATTAAACGCCTGGCTTGCAGATATGCTTCACGTTCAATCGCCGGTTACTCTGCCTCGCATCTTCTTGACGTTGGAGCGACCCGATTTCTGCTTCAGCCGCCGCTCGACGGAACCTTTTGTCGGCCGCGTCTTCTTGCGGGGCGGCGGAGGCGGCTCGGCAGCCTTGGCGACCAGCGCGATCAACCGCTCCCTTGCGTCCTCGCGGTTGCGCTCCTGGGTGCGGAAGCGATTGGCTTCGATGAGGACATCGCCCTCCTTTGTGGCGCGTTGCCCGGCGAGCCGCATCAGCCTGTCGAGGACATCTGCGGGCAGGCCGGACCTTGCCGCCTTGAACCGCAATTGCACGGCAGTCGAGACCTTGTTGACATTCTGTCCGCCCGGGCCCGCGGAACGAATGAAGCTCTCCTCCAGATCGTTCTCGTCGATCCAGAGCCTGTTCGTGATTCTGATGGTGCTGCCGCGCTCGTCCATGCAGCAGTCCTAGCGCAAACTTGCTGTCGCGAAAAGCAGCGGCCCCGCGTTGAAATGCGGGGCCGGCTCGGTTTTTCGTATCGACGGGCAGCGACTATTCGGCAGCGACCGGCGTATGCGGGGCGGCGGCCTTGATGTCGCTGTCCACATGGTTCTCGAACTTGCCGAAGTTCGCGATGAACATGTCGACCAGCTTCTGCGCCTGCGCATCATAGGCCGACTTGTCGGCCCAGGTGGAACGCGGATCGAGGATCGAGGCATCGACGCCCGGGACAGCCACGGGAACGGCGAAACCGAAATTCGGATCGGTGCGGAACTGTGCATCCTTCAGCGAGCCGTCGAGGGCCGCCGAAAGCAGGGCGCGCGTTGCCTTGATCGGCATGCGCTTGCCCGTCCCATAGGCGCCGCCGGTCCAGCCGGTATTGACCAGCCAGCAATCCACGCCGTGATCGGCGATGAGCTGGCGCAGCAGATTGCCGTATTCCGAGGGATGGCGCGGCATGAAGGGCGCGCCGAAGCAGGTGGAGAAGGTCGCTTCCGGTTCGGTGACGCCGCGTTCGGTACCCGCGACCTTGGCGGTATAGCCGGAGAGGAAGTGGTACATGGCCTGCGCTGGAGTCAGCTTGGCGATCGGAGGCATGACGCCGAACGCATCGGCGGTCAGCATGATGATATTCTTGGGGTGCCCGGCCTTGCCCGATTTGGATGCATTCGGGATGAAATCGAGCGGATAGGCGCAGCGCGTATTCTCGGTCAGCGAGCCATCGTCGAAATCCGGAACGCGGCGTTCGTCCAGCACGACATTTTCCAGCACCGTGCCGAAACGCTGCGTCGTCGCGAAGATTTCAGGCTCGGCCTCGGCCGAAAGCCGGATCGTCTTGGCATAGCAGCCGCCCTCGAAATTGAAGACGCCGTGCTCGCCCCAGCCATGCTCGTCATCGCCGATCAAGGTGCGCGACGGATCGGCCGAAAGCGTTGTCTTGCCCGTGCCGGACAGGCCGAAAAACACCGCCGTATCCCCTTCGGGCCCCTCATTGGCGGAGCAATGCATGGGCATGACGCCCTCGGAAGGCAGGATATAGTTGAGCGCCGTGAACACGGATTTCTTCATCTCGCCGGCATAGGCGGTACCGCCGATCAATACGATCAGCCGCTGCAGATCGACCGCGATGACCGTTTCCGTGCGGGTGCCATGGCGGGCCGGATCGGCGCGGAACGATGGCAGATCGATGATCGTCATCTGCGGCACGAATGTTTCGAGGCTGGACCGTTCCGGCCGGATGAGCAGGTTGCGGATGAACAGCGAATGCCAGGCGAATTCGGTGATCACGCGGGTGTTGAGGCTGTAGGTATCGTCGGCGCCGCCGACCAGATCCTGCACGAAGAGATCCTTGCCCTTCGCCTGTTCCATGAAATCCGCGTAAAGCAGGTCGAACGCTTCCGGCGACATGGCGGCATTGTTGTCCCACCAGATGGAATTCTCGGTCGAAGCATCCCGGACGACGAACTTGTCCTTCGGCGAGCGGCCGGTGTGCTGGCCCGTCCGCGCCACGAGCGCGCCCTGGGCAGTAAGCACTGCCTCGCCGCGGCGCAGCGTCTCTTCGTAAAGCTCGGCGGCTTCCAAATTGTAATAGAAGGCGGAAGCGTCCTTCAGTTTCGAGTTACGGAGCGCGGTTGCCGCGTTGTGGAGGCCGATTTCTCTGATCATCTGTCCGCCATTGTCTGTGAGGGTGCAAAGGGTTCAAAAGTCGTTGTGGCACACTCCATTCCATCCGATAGAGTGTACCACAATCAGGTGAAAAGCAGAAAAATTGAACAGTATCAAACGTTTAATCGATTTAAAGATTTTAAATTTTTTTTAAATCGTTTTAGTAAACGGAAATTTCGCCTACTATTCCCTTAGCGTAAACGTAAAGGATTCCGGCGCCGGATGAAGTGACAGGTGGACTGTGCCACATTTTGTACCTAATTTGTCCTGCACAAGCAGCGCAGTTTAACTGCATAAGGAAGGCAGGGCATGAGGGAAGTACCCGCAATGCAGACGATCGCGCTCGTTGACGACGACCGCAATATTCTGACATCCGTTTCCATCGCGCTGGAATCGGAAGGCTACCGCGTGGAGACCTATACGGATGGTGCCTCCGCCCTGGACGGGCTGATGGCGCGTCCTCCGAACCTTGCCATCCTCGACATCAAGATGCCGCGCATGGACGGAATGGAGCTGCTGCGTCGGCTGCGCCAGAAATCCGATCTGCCGGTCATCTTCCTTACCTCCAAGGATGACGAGATCGACGAATTGTTCGGCCTGAAGATGGGCGCCGACGATTTCATCACCAAGCCGTTCTCCCAGCGCCTGCTCGTCGAGCGGGTAAAGGCGGTTCTTCGCCGCGTTGCCGCCCGCGACGCCACGGCAAAGCCCGGCGGAACACAAACCAAGTCGCTGGAGCGCGGCCAGCTCGTCATGGACCAGGAACGCCATACCTGCACCTGGATGGGCGAACCCGTGACATTGACCGTCACCGAGTTCCTCATTCTGCATTCGCTGGCGCAGCGTCCGGGCGTGGTCAAGAGCCGTGATGCGCTGATGGATGCGGCCTATGACGAACAGGTCTATGTCGACGATCGCACCATCGACAGCCACATCAAGCGGCTGCGCAAGAAGTTCAAGGTCGTGGATGATGATTTCGACATGATCGAGACGCTCTACGGAGTAGGATACCGCTTCCGGGAAACCTGATGCCAGGAGCGTCAAAGCCCTTGGCGCCAGGCGTTCAAAGCCGCGTGATCGGTCTGAGAAACCGGTTGTCTCCATGGCGCATGAATGCGATGAGGCAGCCGGCCGGACGTTAGTCGCAACCGGTGCATTCATCCCCGGCCGCGGCGCTGTCCGTGGCTTGATGTCGGACTGTCCCGATTGTGGTATAAGGCATGGGGTGGTTTCAGGATTGAAAACGACCCGGAAATCAAAGGGTTGTTGGCGTCCCGGTTCTGAATTTGCGCGAAGTGCCCGATGGACATCAGCGTATTGACGAAACGGGGCGCAGGAAGAGAACTTCGAGGCAGGAATGGTAGCCGAACTGCGAGGCGGCAATATCACGCGCAAGAGCGCCGTCATGCGCCGCAAGCGCTCGCTTGTCCTGCGGCGGCTGTTCAAGCCGCTGAACAGGATGTTCGGCAATTACCTCTTTTCCAGCCTGACGCGGCGCATCCTGTTTCTCAACCTGGCCGGACTCGCCGTTCTGCTCTCCGGCATCATGTATCTCAACCAGTTCCGCGACGGGCTGATCGACGCGCGCGTCGAGAGCCTGATGACGCAGGGCGAGATCATTGCCGGGGCAATAGCCTCCTCGGCGACCGTGGACACGAATTCGATCGCCATCGACCCCGAAAAGCTGCTGGAGCTGCAGGCGGGACAGAGCATCACACCCTCGCCCGACGTTCTCGACAATCTGGACTTCCCCATCAATCCTGAGCGGGTGGCGCCGGTTCTCCGCCGTCTCATATCGCCGACGCGGACGCGGGCCCGCATCTATGACCGCGACTCCAATCTGCTGCTCGATTCGCGCCACCTCTATTCACGCGGCCAGGTGCTGCGCTACGATCTTCCGCCCGTCGACGGCGAAGAACCCGGCTTCTTCGAGCGGCTGACCAACCGGATGACGCGGCTTCTGCGCCGAAGCGACCTGCCGATCTACCAGGAAATGCCCGGCGGCAACGGTTCCTCCTATCCTGAAATCGTCAGGGCGCTGACCGGCTCTCCCGCCACCGTCGTGCGGATGACGGAAAAGGGCGAGCAGATCGTATCGGTCGCCGTGCCGATCCAGCGTTTCCGCGCGGTGCTCGGCGTACTGCTGCTTTCGACCGAGGGTGGCGACATCGACAAGATCGTGCAGGGCGAGCGCTATGCGATCATCCGGGTGTTCACCGTGGCGGCGCTGGTCATGGCCATCCTGTCGCTGTTTCTCGCCTCCACCATCGCCAATCCGTTGCGGCGCCTGGCGGCGGCGGCGGATCGGGTGCGTCATGGCGTCAAGAACCGGGAAGAGATACCGGATTATTCGGAGCGCCAGGACGAGATCGGCCATCTTTCTACCTCCATCCGCGACATGACCAATGCCCTCTATGCGCGCATTGAATCCATCGAGAGCTTCGCCGCCGATGTCAGCCATGAGCTCAAGAACCCCCTCACCTCGCTGCGCAGCGCGGTCGAGACATTGCCGCTGGCCAAGAACGATGAATCGCGCAAGCGGCTGATGGACGTCATCCAGCACGATGTGCGCCGGCTCGATCGGCTGATCACCGATATTTCCGATGCGTCCCGGCTCGATGCCGAGCTGGCGCGCGAGGATTCCGAACATGTGGACCTGCAGCAATTGCTTGGGAATCTCGTCGTCGCGGCGCGCGAGGTCAGGCGCAACAAGAAGAACACCCGCATAGAGTTCAATGTGGGCAAGCTGCCGACAAACAGGAAGGGCTTCTATGTCGCCGGCCATGATCTGCGCCTGGGCCAGGTGGTTTCCAACCTGATCGAAAATGCACGCTCCTTCGTGCCGGACGACAAGGGCGTCATCACCGTGACCCTGCAGCATCTCGGCGACCGCATCCGTATCCTCGTCGAAGACAATGGGCCCGGCATCCGCGTCGAGCAGATCGATCGCATATTCGAACGCTTCTACACCGACCGTCCGGCCGGCGAAGCGTTCGGGCAGAATTCGGGCCTTGGTCTTTCGATCAGCCGCCAGATCATCGAGGCCCATGGCGGCACCCTGAATGCAGAGAACATCATCGATCCCCATGATCCCGATTGCTATCTCGGCGCGCGCTTCGTCGCCATATTGCCGGTGGAAAGCTGATGCCGGATGCGGAGCCGAGCCTCGTTCACGCAACTGCCGTGCTCGTCGGCGATCGCGGCGTCATCATTCTCGGGCCATCGGGTGCCGGAAAAACCACTCTGGCGCACACGCTGCTCGACCGGGCGGCAGCGCGCGGCAGCTTTGCTGCACTGATATCGGACGACCAATGTCTCCTGAGCGAGATCTCGGGCCGTATCGAATGCCGGGCGCCGGAAAGCATTCGCGGCGGCGTGGAGGTTCGCGGCGCGGGACTGTTCGAGGCACGGCACGAACCGGCGGGCATCCTGCACCTCGCGGTCCAGCTCGTCGCCGCGGTCGATGCGCTGCGCTATCCGGGCGAAACGCCATTCCGCTACGGGAAAGTCGTAATTCCCCAGCTTTGGTTACCGATGCACCGGGAAACCAGTGCCGGCAAAGCAGTGGAAGCGGCGCTGTTCGGGAGGGTGTGGGAAAAATAGTCTCGATATTTCAGTCATTTGCACCGCATGAATGCGATAAAATGACTGAGAGCCATGTTCGTGACATTTTCCTCTTGCCTTCGCGATTCGTCCTGCCAAAATGCGACACCTGCAAAACGGGGCATTGAATGCGCCAATAAAAACCCACGACAGGGTTGGCGCGATAGGAGCAGTTTCAGAATGATCGGACTCGTGCTTGTGACGCACGGAAGACTGGCCGAGGAGTTTCATCATGCCGTCGAGCATGTTGTCGGGCAGCAGGAGTATCTGGAAACCGTCTCGATCGGTGCAGATGACGACATGGAGCAGCGGCGGCGCGATATCGTCGATGCCGTGGAGCGTGCCGACAATGGTTCCGGCGTCATCATTCTGACGGATATGTTTGGCGGCACTCCCTCCAATCTTGCCATATCCGTTATGGAATCCGGGCGCATCGAAGTGATCGCCGGCGTGAACCTGCCGATGCTGATCAAGCTTTCCAGCGTGAGGCAGACCAACGACATGGCTGCGTCCTTGCGCGAGGGGCAGGATGCGGGCCGTAAATATATCAATGTGGCCAGTCAGGTCCTGACTGCAAAATAGAGGTTTGCATGCGCCTATCCGCCGAGACGACAGGTACGTTCGACCCAGCCGAGGCGCTGGTTGAATCAATCGAAATCGTCAATCGGCGTGGCCTGCATGCGCGAGCCTCGGCAAAGTTCGTCCAGCTCGTCGATGGCTATGACGCCCATGTCCGCGTCGAGAAGGACGGCATGACCGTCGGCGGAACGTCCATCATGGGCCTCATGATGCTGGCCGCCTCGCCCGGATGCTGCATAACGGTAAGCGCTTCCGGCCGGCAGGCGGCCGAGCTGATGCAGGCGCTGAAGGCGCTGATCGCCGACAAGTTCGGCGAGGAAGCCTGAGCGGCACGACGCCATTCATCATATGCACGCATAAGGATTTCTTTATATCCCATTGTGCACCGCTGCCTAATCTGCTAGTCAACGGCATCTTTGGCACGCCCGCCGGCGCGCCGACAGCCATAGTCGAAATGGAGCAACCAAGATGGCCGATATGCAAGATTATGTCGTCAAGGACCTGGAATTGGCGGCATGGGGCCGCAAGGAAATCGAGATCGCCGAGACCGAAATGCCCGGCCTCATGGCCAGCCGCGAAGAGTTCGGAGCCTCGCAACCGCTAAAGGGCGCGCGCATCACCGGCTCGCTGCACATGACCATCCAGACAGCGGTTCTGATCGAAACGCTCCAGGCGCTGGGCGCCAAGGTGCGCTGGGCATCGTGCAACATCTTCTCGACGCAGGACCACGCCGCAGCCGCGATCGCCGCGACCGGCACGCCGGTCTTCGCCATCAAGGGCGAGTCGCTCGAAGAGTACTGGACCTATACGGACCGCATCTTCCAATGGCCGGATGGCGAACCATCCAACATGATCCTCGATGATGGCGGCGACGCCACCATGTATATCCTCATCGGCGCGCGCGCCGAGGCAGGCGAGGACGTCCTGTCCAATCCCGGCAACGAAGAGGAGGAAATCCTCTTTGCCCAGATCAAGAAGCGCATGAAGGAAACCCCTGGCTTCTTCACCCGCCAGCGCGAAGCCATCAAGGGCGTCACCGAAGAGACCACGACAGGCGTGAACCGCCTCTACCAGCTGCAGAAGAAGGGCCTCCTTCCCTTCCCCGCCATCAATGTCAATGACAGCGTCACCAAGTCGAAATTCGACAATAAATACGGCTGCAAGGAATCGCTGGTCGACGGCATTCGCCGCGCTACCGACGTGATGATGGCCGGCAAGGTTGCCGTCGTCTGCGGCTATGGCGATGTCGGCAAGGGTTCCGCGCAGTCGCTGGTCGGTGCCGGCGCCCGCGTCAAGGTCACCGAAGTCGATCCGATCTGCGCCCTGCAGGCGGCGATGGACGGTTTCGAAGTGGTGACGCTGGAGGACGCTGCCCCCACCGCCGATATCGTCATCACGACGACCGGCAACAAGGACGTCATCACCATCGACACCATGCGCAAGATGAAGGACATGGTGATCGTCGGCAATATCGGCCATTTCGACAATGAGATCCAGGTTGCAGCGCTGCGCAACCTGAAATGGAACAACATCAAGCCGCAGGTCGACATGATCGAGTTCCCGGACGGCAAGCGCCTGCTTCTGCTTTCAGAGGGTCGCCTGCTCAATCTCGGCAATGCGACCGGCCATCCGAGCTTCGTCATGTCTGCCTCCTTCACCAACCAGGTGCTGGCGCAGATCGAGCTTTATACGCGCGGCGAGCAGTACAAGAACGAGGTCTATGTCCTGCCAAAGCACCTCGACGAGAAGGTCGCACGGCTCCATCTCGACAAGCTCGGCGCGAAATTGTCGGTGCTTTCGGAAGAACAGGCGGCTTATATTGGCGTGACACCATCCGGCCCATTCAAGTCTGACCACTACCGCTATTAATATCAGCGTATAAAAACACAATATATAGATGCCGGAGGATTGACAAATTCTCCGGTTTTCTTTTTTGCGCGCAGTTCTTCCCGTCGATTCCCGCAGGGTTTATTCTAGTGATTCGGGATGGGGTTGCTTCGGATGGGCCAGATGATCGGCAGATCAGCTGGAAACGGAAGCGACGAACATCTGCCTGAAGGGGTGACGGCAAGAGATATGAAAAGTGAAGATGGTGACGTTGGCGGCGGCAGCGCAGCACAGGGACCCTCCGTGCTGGGCATGATACGGCGACTGGCCATGGGCACGGCGTCCGCCCTGCCGCTGCTCTTTTCAAGCATTGTTGCGGCGCGCGCCGAAGGCCCGCTCGGCATGATCGAGGCCCCGTTCGGGATCCGCGTCGGCGCTTTCGAAGTCGTCCAGTTCGCCATGTTTCTCGGCGCCATGGGCGCGGCACTGCTGTCGGCCGGCTGGCTGATCCGGGAGCGCAGCCGCATCGCCCAGGAGAACCGCCATCTGCGCGGCAAGGTCGCCGACCTCAACGTCGCCCTGCAGCGCAACGAGGCGCTTCTCAATCTCAAGGACCAGAAGATCATCATCTGGGATGGAAGCGCGGGTGCGCCGAGCATTATCGGCAATCTTTCGCCGGAAACCGGCGTCCCCGAGGGGCGGTCGCTGTTTCTCGCCTTCGGGCGCTGGCTGCGCGTCGAATCCGTGACGTTGCTGGAAAGGTCGATTACCGCGCTGCGCGAGGCGGCCCGCCCCTTCGACATCGCCATAGAGACCTCCAAGGGCGCACCGATCGAGGTGCAGGGACGCACCTCGGGCGGATATGCCATTGTGCGGTTCATGGACCCGGGCGAAGCGAGAGCTTCCTACGCTCTGCTGAAGACAGAGAATTACCAGCTTGCAGGGGCAATTTCGAACCTGCGCACACTGCTCGATGCGGTGGACATGCCGTCCTGGAGCCGGGATGCGGATGGGCGCCTCGACTGGGTCAATGCCGCCTATGCCAGAGCAGTAGACAGCGACGCTAATCTTGCCGCCAGCGAAGGCAGGGAGCTCTTCGGCGTCCAGGCGCGTGAGCGGATCGGCCAGGAAAGGGCCGCCCATGGCAAGTTCGCGGACGAACTGTCGACCGTCATCGGCGGCGACCGGCGCATGTTCCAGGTGACCGACGTCGCCACGGGTTCGGGCTCGGCCGGGCTGGCGGTCGATATCAGCGAGGCGGAGCTGGTGCGCGAGGAGCTGAAGCGCACCATGGCCAACCATTCGGACACTCTGGATCAGCTCAATTCCGCCGTGGCCATGTTCGATGCCAACCGCAAATTGCAGTTCTGCAACCAGGCCTTCGCCAAATTATGGGGTCTGGAGACGCCTTATCTCGATAGCAAGCCGGACAATTCGCTGTTGCTCGACCGTTTCCGCAGCGACGGCATTCTGCCGGAACAGCCCGATTGGCGGCGCTGGAAGGAGCAGGTCCTTTCGTCCTATCATTCCGTCGAGTCGCAGGAATATGTCTGGTACCTGACCGACGGGCGTACGTTGCGCGTCGTCGTCAATCCGCAGGCAAAGGGCGGAGTGACGTGGATATTCGAGAACCTCACCGAGAAGCTCGAACTGGAAAGCCGCTACAACACCCTGATAAAGGTGCAGGGGCAGACACTCGATCACCTTGCCGAAGGCGTTGCCGTGTTCGGCTCCGATGGCAAAATCCGGCTATCGAACCCGGCATTCGCCGCGCTCTGGGACTTGCGGCCGGAACAGACGGTGGAGGGAACCCATATTTCCGCCATCCGGCGCCTGTGCGAAGCGCGATCGAACGCCGAGAGCTGGGAAATGTTCGTGACGACCGTCACCGGTTTCAGCGATGAGCGGCAGACCCATTCCGGTCATATCGAGCTTTCCACCGGCAAGATCCTCTCCTATGCCGCCGCGCCGCTCCCCAGCGGCCAGACCATGCTCACATTCGTCGATGTGACGGATTCGGTGCGGGTCGAGCGGGCATTGAAGGAGAAGAACGAGGCGCTGGAACGCACGGACGAGCTGAAAAACGATTTCGTGCAGCATGTCTCCTATGAGCTGCGTTCGCCGCTGACCAATATAATGGGCTTCACCGAACTGCTGCAGACGCCGATGACCGGTCCGCTCAACGAGCGGCAGCGCGACTATCTCGACCATATCGGCACATCTTCCTCGGTGTTGCTCACTATCGTCAACGACATATTGGACCTCGCAACCGTCGATGCAGGCATCATGGAGCTGGACATCAGCGACGTTGCGGTTTCGGATGCCGTCGCCATGGCGTCCGACAAGGTCGCGGACCGACTGAAGGAGCATTCGATATTGCTCGATGTCCGCATTGCGCCGGGCACGGGTTCCTTCAGGGCCGATCCGACGCGGGTGAAGCAGATATTGGCCAATCTCCTCAGCAATGCCGCCAATTACGCGCCGGAAGGCAGCACGATCACGCTCGCCTGCTGGCGCGACCAGGCCGAAATGGTATTCAGCGTAACCGACCAGGGCCCAGGCATGCCCGAACATGTGCTGGACAGCATCTTCAAGCGCTTCCAGCCCTATCCGAATGGCGGGCGCAAGCGCGGCGCCGGGCTCGGCCTTTCGATCGTCAAGGGATTCGTGGAACTGCATGGCGGAACGGTCGAAATCGCCAGCGCCGCGGGCAAGGGGACGACGGTGACGTGCCATTTCCCCCTGGAAGCGCGCGTCTTCAGCATAGCCGCCGAATAAACACCATGGCGATGCTGGTCGTTCATCTTGCCGATAGCGAAGATACCGAACGTCTTGGCGAGGATATTGCCCTTGCACTGCGCCAGGGTGATCTGGTTACGCTCTCCGGCGATCTCGGCACCGGAAAGTCCACACTGGCGCGGGGCCTGATCCGCACGATTGCCGATGATGACGATCACGAGGTGCCAAGCCCGACCTTCACGATCGTGCAATCCTATCCGGAACTGCGGCTGCCGATAAGCCATGTCGACCTCTACAGGATCGCCTTCGCCGACGAGATTCACGAACTCGGCCTCGATGAACTGCGCGAGAATGGTGCCGTGCTGGTGGAATGGCCGGAGAATGCCGGCGACGCCCTCGACGAGGCGGATATCGCCATTGTCCTGCGCGACAGCGGCACCGGCCGCGAAGCCGTCATCGGCGGCAGTGAGGCGGCCATGGCGCGGCTCGAACGTTCCTTCGCCATCCGGGACTTCCTGCGTCGCAATGATCGTCCCTCGGCCAGGCGCCGCTATCTCCTGGGCGATGCTTCGGCCCGCAGCTATGAGAGGGTCTACCCCGCCGATCAACAACCGCTGATATTAATGAACTCCCCCTATAATCCGGGTGGACCCGTTCTTCGCGATGGCAAGACCTACATGCAGATCGCACATCTCTCCCAGTCGGTGCATGCCTTTGCGGGCATCGACAAATTGCTGGCTGCGCAGGGTTTCACCGTGCCACCTATCATCGCCTCCGATCTCGATGCAGGCCTGCTGCTGATTGGCGATCTCGGCAATGAGGGAATACTCGACGACGCGGGCAACCCTATTGCCGAGCGCTACGAAGCGGCTGCACGCGCACTTGCCCGCTTGCATGAGCGTAGCTGGCCGCACGACATACCGGTCGCACCCGGTGTCACGCATCATATTCCGCCATTCGACCGCGACGCCATGCTCATAGAAGTCGAACTCCTGTGCGAATGGTATGCGCCATGGCGTTCCGCTGCGCCGTTTCCGCCTCATATGATCGAGGATTATCGCGGCGTATGGAATGATATATTTAACCGGCTTATCACTGCGGAAACGAGCCTGCTCCTGCGGGACGTGCACTCACCCAATATTCTCTGGCAACCAGGCGAACGCGGCATAAGGCGCGTTGGCTTGATCGACTTCCAGGATGCCATGATCGGCCCTTCGGCGTATGATGTCGCCTCGCTGGTCTTCGATGCGCGCGTGACGATCCCACCAGAGCTGCGCCGGGCGCTGCTTGCCGCCTATGTCGAGGAGCGCTCCGCTCAGGGTTCATTCGATACCGAGGCCTTCTTCGAGGCCGTCGCCATCATGGCAGCACAGCGGAACGCCAAAATCCTGGGGATATTCGTTCGTCTCGACCGGCGCGACGGCAAGCCCGCCTATCTTCGCCATCTGCCACGGATACAAGCCTATTTGAAAGAGGCAATGGCACATCCGGCGCTTCAACCGCTCAAGGCCTGGTTGGAATCCGCCGGCATACTGGATATGGAGAAGTCCGCTTGAAAAGACCCTCAACCGCCATGGTCCTCGCAGCTGGCCTTGGCAAGCGACTGGCACCCATAACCGATACCACACCCAAGCCGCTGGTTAATGTAGCCGGCAAACCACTTATAGATTGGGGACTCGATGCCCTGAGCGCCGCGGGGGTATCACGCGCGATTGTCAACGTGCATCATCTGGCGGATCAGCTGGAGAGGCACCTCGCAAAGCGGAGGCTGCCGGAGATTGCCATATCGGACGAGCGGGGCGAACTGCTAGAATCCGCCGGCGGCATCATCAAGGCCCTCGACCACATTGGCGCGGACCCATTCTACGTGCTGAATTCCGATACATTCTGGGTGGATGAGGGCCAGTCGAATCTTGTTCTTCTGGCCAATGAATGGGATGATGAGCGGATGGACATCCTCCTCATGCTCGCAACGAAGGACCATGCCACCGGCTATGACGGCCGCGGGGACTTCCATATCGGCGCGGACGGAACACTGCGCCGCCTCGATGTTGGCGAAACGTCGCCCTGGATCTATGCCGGAGCTGCGATCGTCCACCCGCGTGTTTTCGCGGACGCCCCCCAGGGCAAGGCTTCGCTGAACCGCTATTTCGACAAGGCCATAGCAACCGGACGACTGTTCGGCATGCCCATGCGCGGCCAATGGGTCACGGTCGGAACACCCGATGCGATAGGCATGGCGGAAGAGGCAGTGGCCCGCTACGGCACCCATGGCTGACGCTCGCTCGGCGCGCATATTTTCGATCAGCCCGGGAACGCCGTTTCTTCCCACCCTCGTCGAGGCACTGCGGACCGGCATGCTTGTGCCGTCCTACCCGGCGGCACCGGATGATCCCATGGCGCTGGCCGATGCCACCATCTACGTTCCAACCCGGCGCGCCGCTCGAACACTGCGCTCTCTCCTCGTCGAAAAGAGCCCGGTAAATTCGGCAATTCTCCCGACGATCCGCCCTCTTGGCGATGTCGATGAAGACGCCGCGATGTTCGATACCGGCTCGGATGCCCTTTTTGATCTTCTGCCGCCGATTGGAGGGGTGGAGCGCCTGCTTCTCCTGGCAAGGCTGGTTCGCCCCTGGCGCGAGAGGTTGCCGGACCATGTGCGCGCATTGTTCGGCAATGAGGAAATCGCTATCCCAGCTACCACGGCGGATGCGCTCTGGCTGGCGCGGGACCTGGCCAACCTCATGGACCAGGTGGAAACGGAAGGAACCGACTGGGCCAGCCTCGGCAACATAGCTGCGGCGGAGTTGCCCAATTGGTGGCAGGTGACGCTCGACTTTCTCAATATCGTCACGTCCTTGTGGCCGGATATACTGGCGGAGCGGCGAAGGTCCAATCCGGCGGCTCACCGCAACAGGCTGATCGAGCTCGAGGCGGAGCGGCTGCTGCGCAATCAATCGGGCGGACCGGTCATCGCGGCCGGATCGACGGGTTCGATACCCGCAACAGCCAAGCTTCTCGCCGTCATTGCCTCCTTGCCGCAGGGGGCGGTCGTTCTGCCCGGCCTCGACCGGGACATGGATGATCCTAGCTGGGACCTGCTCGCAAACCCCGGCAGCGAGCCTTCCATCTTCGGCCATCCGCAATTCGGATTGCACAAGCTCCTCAAAGAACTCGGCGTGCTCAGGCGCGACGTCATGGTCCTCGGAGAGGTAGCGGCGCCGAAGCGGCGGCGGGAAATGCTGATGGCCGAGGCCATGCGGCCGGCAGACACGACGGAGAAATGGGCGGAGCTGGCACGCGGCGACGATATCGATCCTGCCACATCCGGGATCAGTCTCGTCGAGGCCGCCAATGAGCGCGAAGAGGCCATGGCGGTCGCCCTTGCCTTGCGCCATGCGATCGAGGAACCGGGGCGGACCGCCGCATTGGTGACGGCCGATCGCGACCTTGCACGGCGCGTATCGGCCGAACTGGCGCGTTTCAACATTTCGGCCGATGATTCCGGCGGCCGGGCGCTGCGGGAAACGCCGCCGGCGACACTGATGCGGCTGGTGCTGGACTGTGTTTTCACGCCCGGCGATCCCGTGGGCCTGCTGGCACTCCTCAAGCACCCGCTGACGCGGCTCGGCCTGTCGCGCGCCGATGTCGCCAGCGCCACCCAGACGATCGAGCTCATCGCCCTGCGCGGCGGGACGGGCCGCGTGACGCTTTCCGATCTCGCGACCTTCTTCGATGAGAGGCTGGCCGCATCCGGCCAGGCTGTCTTCGAGCCTTTCTGGCTGAAGCAGATCACGGCAGACCACGTCGAAGCCGCCCGGGAGGCATGCCGCGCCCTCAGCCAATGCCTGGCGCCGCTCGTCGCCATTGCCGGGGCGGAAGGATCGCTGGACCTCTCGGATTTCATGCGCGCCACGGTAACGAGCCTCGAAAGCCTCGCTTCGGACGAGACCCGGAACGTCGCCACGCTCTATGCGGGCACGAATGGCGAGCAGTTCGCCTCGTTCCTGCGCAACCTCGTTTCGGCGGAATCCGGCCTCGATGCCCAGCCCGCCGAATTTCCGGCCATGATGGAAGCCCTCCTTGCGGGCGAAGTCGTCAAGCCCCGGGCCGGTGCGCATCCGCGCCTCTTCATCTGGGGCGCACTTGAGGCGCGGTTGCAGACCGTGGATACGGTCATCATCGGCGGTCTCAACGAAGGCACATGGCCAGGCAAGACCCGCAACGATCCCTTCATGTCGCGGCCCATGAAATCGATCATCAGCCTGGAGCCGCCGGAACGGCGTACCGGCCTCGCCGCGCACGACTTCCAGATGGCGCTGGGCATGGACCGGGTCATCCTGACGCGCGCGCAGCGTGCCGCCAATTCGCCAACCGTTCCGTCGCGCTGGCTGCAACGCCTCGAAACGGTGCTCGGCAAGAAGGCAGCCGACGCGCTGCGCGGGCGCGGTGCGACATATCTCGACTGGGCACGTGAATTCGACCATGCGCCCGACGAGGATTTCGTCAAACGGCCGGAACCGAAGCCGCCGCTGGAGGCACGGCCGACGCATTTTTCCGTCACGGAGATCGAAACGCTACGGCGCGACCCCTATGCGATCTTCGCCAAGCGGGTCCTGCGGCTTCGGCCGATCGACCCCTTGATCCGCGATCCGGATGCGGCCGAGCGCGGCTCGCTGTTCCATGACGTTCTCGCCAGCTTCACCCAGTCCGGGATCGATCCCGCCCGACCGGATGCGGCGGCCGAATTGCTGCAGATCGGCCGGCGCTACTTCGATGCACTTGCGCTGCCGGAGGAAATCGACGCGGTGTGGTGGCCGCGCTTCCAGATGCTCGTGCCGCAATTTCTCCAATGGGAGCGCGATCGCGCCGGCCTCGTGGCGCAGCGCCATGCGGAGGTATCCTCGGGCAAGATAGCCATCGAAGGAACCGGCGTCACGCTTTCGGGGCGCGCCGACCGCCTCGACCTGCTTCGCGACGGAACGGTCGAGATCATCGACTACAAGACCGGGTCCACGCCCTCGCGGCGCCAGGCCCATGTCCTGCTTTCGCCGCAGCTGGCACTCGAGGCGGCACTGCTGGCGCGCGGCGCCTTCAAGGAGCTCGGCCAGCGCAATGCCTCGGAACTGCTCTATGTCCGCCTGCGCCCAAGCGGACGCGTCGAGCCGGAATCGGTTCTCAGGATCGGATCGGGCGGCAAGGCCAGCGAGAAACCGGCGCCGGAACTCGCAGCCCTCGCCTGGCTGCGGCTGACGGAATTGCTGACGGCCTATCGCGATCCTCACAAGGGCTATCTCTCGCGCGCGTTGCCCTTCAAGGAAAGCGACCTGACGGGAGACTACGACCATCTGGCGCGGGTGCTCGAATGGTCCGCCGGCGGTGCCGACGATAACGGTGAGGGCGAATGAGCAAGCGTCTCGACATACCGCCGGAAACCATCAGGGACCAGAACCGCGCAGCCGATCCGCGCGATTCCGTCTGGGTGTCGGCCAATGCCGGCTCCGGCAAGACCCATGTTCTGACGGAGCGGGTCATACGCCTGCTGCTCGACGGCACCGATCCCTCCAAGATCCTGTGCCTGACCTATACGAAGGCCGCGGCTGCCGTCATGCAGAACCGCGTTTTCGCGCGCCTGTCGGATTGGGCGACGATGAGCGAGGCAGCGCTGACGCAGACGATCGCCGCGATCGATGGCAGAGAGCCCGACCGACGCCGGATCGCCGAAGCGCGGCGTCTGTTCGCACGGGCGCTGGAAACCCCCGGCGGGCTGAAGATCCAGACGATCCACGCCTTTTGCGAGGCGATCCTCCATCAATTCCCGCTGGAAGCCAATATTGCCGGCCATTTCGAGCTCATGGACGACATGATGCAGATGGCGCTGATCGGCGAAGCGCGCAGGCAGGTGCTCCAGGCAGCGCGCCTCAACCATGACAGCGAACTCGCAGCCGATTTCGCAACCGTGCTGGAGGCTGCCGGTGAGTTCGGCCTGCACGAATTGCTGGACGAGGCGGTCGCCAAGCGTCACGATCTGGTGGAATTCATCGGCGGTGTCGGCGACAGGGAGTTGCGACGGCAGGCCTACCAGTCGCATTTCGGCTTTGCGCCCGGGGAAAGCGAACACAGTATCCTCTCAGGTCTTTGGCCGGTGCCGGAATTCGGCGAAGACATGCTGGCCGGCCTGATGTCCATACCGAAGGGCGCGGCGCGGGCGCAGGAATTTGCCCTCACCCTGCGTTTCGCCAAATTCGGCGATGGGCTGGACGAGCGGGAGGCGGCGCTGACAGCGGCCTTCATCAAATCGACCGGCGAACCGAAGGCTGGGTCCTACATATCGGCCAAGGCGGTTACCGACCTCTATCCCGACTTCATCGAACTCTATGACCAGGCCGCGCAACGCGTACATCAGGGGCTGGACAGGCTGCGGCAGTGGCGGCTCATCGAGGTCACGCTGGCCGCCTTGTCGCTGGTCGACGATCTGATATCGCGGTACCAGCAGTCGAAACGGCTGCGTGGGCTGCTGGATTTCGACGACCTCATCATCCGCACCGTGGCGCTGCTGTCGCGGGAGGATGCCGGCGCCTGGGTCCAGTACAAGCTCGACAAGGGCATAGACCATATCCTGGTCGACGAGGCGCAGGATACGAGCCCGCATCAATGGAGCGTGATACGGCTGCTCAGCGAGGAGTTCTTCACCGGCATGTCCGCCCGGGAGACGAAGCGCACGCTGTTTGCGGTCGGCGACGAAAAACAGTCCATCTACTCGTTCCAGGGCGCCGTCCCGGAGGATTTCGCCGAGCACGGCCGGATTACGGAGCGCAAGACGCGGCAGTCGGAGCTCAGCTTTGCCCGCGTAAACCTGAACTTCTCGTTCCGTTCGGCGCCGGAAGTGCTCTCGGCGGTCGATCTCGTCTTTGCCCGGCCCGAGGCCAATCGCGGCTTCGGCAAGGATCACGGTCCGACGGTCCATACGGCTATCCGCAGCAATGATCCCGGCGAAGTGCAGATCTGGGACATGCTGACGCCGGAAACGACGCCGGAAGTGGATGATTGGCGCACGCCGGTGGACAGCCTCCCCGCGCCGCCCATACGCCTCGCGGAACAGATCGCCCGCACAATCGAATTCTGGTTGCGCAATGACGAAACGATCGAAGGCAAGAACCGCCGCTTGCAGGCGCGCGACGTGATGGTGCTCGTGCGCAAGCGCGATCAATTCATGCCCGCGCTCTCGCGCGAGTTGAAGAAGCGGCATGTGCCCGTCGCAGGTGCCGACCGGTTGAAACTCACCGACCATATCGCCATCAAGGATCTGATGGCGCTCGGCAGGGTCATGCTTCTGCCCTCGGACGACCTTTCGCTCGCGGCGCTCTTGAAGAGCCCGCTGTTCAAATGGACGGACGACCAGCTGTTTGCGCTTGCCCATGGCCGTGCCGCGGATGAATCGCTCTATGACCGCCTGTTGCAGACAGCCGCACAGGATTTGATGCTGGCGCCGGTTGCTGCCCGCCTGCAGGAATGGCGCGGGCGCGCCGATACGGTGCCGGTCTTTGAATTCTACGCGGATATTCTCGGCCGTGGCGGTGCGCGGCGCGACCTGCTGGCGCGGCTCGGCCACGAGGCCGGCGACGTCATCGATGAATTCCAGAACTACGCGCTGACGACCGAAAAGACCGGCCTGCCGGGGCTGCAGGCATTCCTGGAGACGCTGGAGGCTGCGACGCCGGAAATAAAGCGCGAACTGGACCAGAATCGCGATGAAGTACGCATCATGACGGTGCATGCCGCCAAGGGACTGGAAGCGCCGGTGGTATTTCTGGTGGATTCCGGCAGCGCGGCATCGGCGGGCGGGCGCACGCCAAATCTCCTCGCCTTCCCCCTGAAGGAACATGGTGGCTGGAGCGGCAAGAGCTTCCTTTTCGTCCCGAACAAGACCTATTCGACCAGATTCACGCAAGCCCTGACCGACCATCTCAAGACCCGCTCGGAAGAGGAATACAGGCGGTTGCTCTATGTCGGCATGACGCGAGCGGAGGACCGCCTGATCATCTGCGGCTATCGCGGCGCCCGCCAGTCGCCGGATACATGGCACGCATTGGCCGATGCCGCCTTGAACGAATTGAGCGAGCCGATGGCCCATCCCGTGGAAACAGTGGCGGCGAAGCGCTACCGCACCTCTCCACCGCTGGCCCCAACCATTGCAATCGAGCCGGAACCGCCCGTTGCCCCTATCGTCAGGCTACCGTCGGACTATCGCAGGCCGATGCGCAGCGAGGCGGCGCTGCCCCGTCCGCTTGCGCCATCCGGCGTGTCGATCCTGATCGAACCGGAAAGGGCCGAGCCGGCGAATATCGGTTCTCCCGTCCTCGGACCGGAAGGCCGAGATCCTTCCTTTGCCATTCGCCGCGGAACCGTGGTGCACGCGCTGCTTCAAACCTTGCCACGGCTGCCTCTGAGCGAGCGCCTTTCGGCGGCGCAGCGATATCTCGCCCGCGCCGCCTTCGACTGGCCGGACGCCGAGATCGAGCAGGTGCTGACATCGGTGTTCGCCGTCATGGACGATCCACGGTTCGCTGCGGTATTTGCGCCCGGCTCCCGCGCCGAAATCGCTATCATGGGAACCCTGACCATCCGCGACAAGGCACATGCCGTTTCGGGCGTGCTCGACCGGCTGGCCGTCGCTGGCGATCGTGCGCTGATCGTCGATTACAAGACCAATCGCCCCGCCCCCTCCGAGCTTCGTGAGGTGCCGCCGGCCTACATCGCCCAGCTGGCGCTCTATCGGCGCCTTCTGCAGCCGCTTTACCCCGGCAAATCCGTGGAAGCGGCGCTGCTCTTCACCGAAGGGCCAAGGCTGATCGATATTCCCGTCGAGGAGATGGAGGCGGCGATGGCGCGGATCAGCCAAGCAATTTGATTGAGTTTCGCGCAATGCCGCACCGGTGTATCAATAGGGACGTCGCGCAGCCCCACCCCACCCGGTGACCGGCCAGGGCCGGCAAGCGCACCGATTCGTGACCAATCCGCGCTTGACGGGAGCCCGCCGACTCACCACATGATGCGCAACACGTTCACATCAACAAGGATGAGCCCGATGGCCAGCACCGTAAAGATCGACACCAGCAACTTCCAATCCGATGTCATTCAAGCAAGCCAGCCTGTGGTCGTCGATTTTTGGGCCGAATGGTGCGGTCCCTGCAAGATGATCGCCCCTGCACTCGAGGAAATCGCTTCCGAGATGGATGGCAAGGTGACGATCGCCAAAGTGAATATCGACGAGAATCCCGAGCTTGCCGCCCAGTTCGGCGTACGCTCGATCCCCACGCTCCTGCTGTTCAAGGACGGCGAATTGGCCGCCAACCTCGTCGGCGCGGCTCCGAAGAGCAAATTGTCCGACTGGATCAAGAATTCAGCAGCCTGATGAAAAACCCGGCCTCGAGCCGGGTTTTTTATTGCGGCGGCGTGCCATTGTCCTTGAGGACGTCGCCGGCAAGATAAAGCGAGCCGCCAATCAGAATCCGGGGTGCCGGCTCCTCGTCGCTCCAGCTGCTGGCCAGTATCTTGAGAGCGTTTTCCACGGAATGGACCGGCTCGGCCGAAAGTCCCGCTTCCTGCGCGGCGAGCGCCAGTTCCTGATGCGGTATGCCCGCATCGCTCGAACGGATCGGCACCGTGTACACATGCCGGGCCATGCCGGTGAATGCCTTGAAGTAGCCGACCGGATCCTTGGTGTTGATCATGCCCGTGATGAGAAACAGCGGGCGCTGGACGCGATCTTCCAGCGTGGCGACCGCCTCGGCGACCGCGAGCCCGGCTCCGGGATTATGGCCGCCATCGAGCCATATCTCCGCGCCCTCTACCGCAACATCCACGAGCGCGCCCTTGGAAAGGCGCTGCATCCGGGCGGGCCAGTCAACCGATGCCATCGCCCGCTCGATCGCTGCCTCGGGCACGGCGAAGCCTGCCACCTTCACCGCCTGTATCGCTGCCGCGGCATTCGCCAGCTGGTAGCGGCCGACAAGGTTCGGCAATGGCAGGTCCATCAGGCCGGTATTGTCCTGGTAGATCAGCCGACCACGCTCTTCGAAGCCAAAGAAATCCTGGCCATAGACGAAATAGGGGCAATCGCGCCGCTCGGCGGTCTCGATGAGGACGTCGCGCGCGGCATCATGTTCCTGCGCGCCGATGATGACCGGACAGCCCGGCTTGATGATCCCGGCCTTCTCGGCTGCGATCAGCTCGACCCTGTCGCCGAGATAGGGCTGGTGATCGAGCGAGATCGGCATGATGACGCTGGCCGCCGGCTGGGGAATGACATTCGTGGCGTCGAAACGTCCGCCCAGCCCGACTTCCAGGATCACGGCGTCGGCCGGATGCTCGGAGAAGAGGACGAAGGTCACGGCTGTCAAAATCTCGAAAACGGTTATCGGCTGACCGGCATTGGCATCGGCCACGCGCCGCACGGCATCGGCGAGCACGGCGTCGGAGACGAGCTTGCCTCCTCCAGGCGCCGCTATCCGGTAGCGCTCATGCCAGGAAACGAGATGCGGCGACGTATGGACATGGACGCCGTAGCCCGCGGCCTCCAGCAAGGCGCGCGAGAACGCCACCGCCGATCCCTTGCCGTTCGTGCCGGCAACATGGATGATCGGCGGCAGGCGAAGATGCGGATTGCCCAGACTGTCGAGCAGCCGCGTAATGCGTCCCAGCGAAAGGTCGAAACCCTTCGGATGCAGCTGCAGAAGCCGCTCGATTTCCCGTTCGGCTTCGGATGTCATCAAACGGCAGCTTCGGCCGGAGCCGGAAGGGCGGAATCAGCCTCGCTCGTTTCCACTGCCGTGGCAGGCTCGCCCATCAGCATCTTGAGCAATCGTGCAATCGTAGGTTTCAGCTCTGTGCGCGGCACCACCATATCAACCATGCCATGCGTCTTGAGATATTCCGCGCGTTGGAAGCCTTCCGGCAACTTTTCGCGCACAGTCTGCTCGATCACGCGTTGTCCGGCAAAGCCGATGAGTGCACCGGGTTCGGCAATATGGATGTCGCCGAGCATCGCATAGGACGCCGTCACGCCGCCCGTCGTCGGGTTGGTCAGAACGACGATATAGGGAAGTCCGGCCTCCTTCAGCATCTCGACCGCGACAGTGGTTCGCGGCAGCTGCATCAGCGAAAGAATGCCTTCCTGCATGCGCGCGCCGCCGGACGCCGCGAACAGGACCAGCGGGCGCTTCTCCGCGATGGCAGTCTCGAAGCCCTTGATGATGGCTTCGCCGGCCGCCATGCCAAGCGAACCGCCGATGAAATTGAAGTCATGGATCGTGACGACGATCGGCAGGCCCTCGATGGTGCCCAGCGCATTGATGATCGTATCTTCCTGGCCGGTCTTGGAGCGATGTTCCTTCAGCCGGTCGACATAACGCTTCTCGTCACGGAATTTGAGCGGGTCCGTCGCCACCTTGGGCTGTTCGAGCGTCTCGAACACGCCGTCGTCGAAGAAGAATTTGAGGCGATCCTTCGCCGGAATGCGCATGTGAAAACCAGACGACGGAACCACCCACTGGTTCTTCTCCAGATCCGTATGAAACACCATTTCACCGGATTCAGGGTCCTTGATCCAGAGATTCTCCGGCATTTCACGGCGGCCAAGCATCGAATTGATCTTCGGCCGGACGTAATTGGTGATCCAGTTCATGATCGTTCCTGTTCTCGTCTGATCCTGATTTGATTTAAGAAGCCTATTCGGCCGCTGCAAGGCGAACGGCGCGAACCCCGCTGGAAAGACCCTGGACCATGGTGGCCACGGCCTCGGCAGGATCGGCAACCAGGGAACCGTCCGGATTGATCGTATTGGCCACCGCATTGACGATTGCTGTCCCGACAACGACGCCGTCTGCGCTGGCTCCGATAATCTTCGCCTGTTCGGCCGTCTTGACGCCGAAACCGACGACGACCGGAAGCGAGGTATGTCTCTTGATCCGATCGACTGCCGCTGCAACTTTCGACGTGTCGGGCAGCGCGGAGCCGGTGATGCCGGTCATCGAGACGTAATAGACGAAGCCGGAAGTGTTCTGCAGGACCTTGGGCAGGCGCTTCTCGTCCGTCGTCGGCGTGGCCAGCCGGATGAAGTTGATCCCTGCCTTGATGGCCGGAATACAGAGCTCTTCATCCATTTCCGGCGGCAGATCGACGATGATCAGACCATCTATGCCCGATTGCCTGGCATCTTCCAGGAAGCGATCGACGCCATAGATATAGATGGGATTGTAGTAACCCATCATGACGATCGGCGTCGTATCGTCATCAGCCCTGAATCTCGCCGCGAGTTCCAGCGTCTTCGTCAGCGACATGCCGCCCTTGAGGGCGCGCAGGCCTGCCGCCTGGATCGCGGGTCCATCGGCCATGGGGTCGGAGAAGGGAACGCCGAGCTCGATGATATCGGAACCCGAAGCCGGCAGGGCCTTCATGATCCGCAGCGAAGTCTCGAGGTCGGGATCGCCTGCCATGAAATAGGTGACAAGAGCCGGGCGACCTTCGCGCTTCAGCGTGGCAAATTTGGTGTCGATGCGTGTCGCCATGATCAGATATCCATTCCAAGCAATTGGCCGACCGTATGCACATCCTTGTCGCCGCGGCCCGAAAGATTGACGATCATGATCTTGTCCTGGTCCATGCCGGGCGCGATCTTCACCGCATGCGCAATGGCATGGGCCGATTCCAGCGCCGGGATTATGCCCTCCGTGCGCGTGGTCAGCGTGAAGGCATCCAGCGCCTCATTGTCCATTATCGGGACGTAGGAGACACGGCCCGTATCCCGCAGCCACGAATGTTCGGGGCCGACGCCGGGATAGTCGAGGCCGGCGGAAACCGAGTGGCCGTCGAGGATCTGGCCATCGGCGTTCTGCAGGAGATAGGTGCGGTTTCCATGCAGCACGCCGGGGCGGCCGGCGCTCATCGAGGCGCAATGCTCGTCGCCGTCGAGGCCGCGGCCACCGGCTTCTATGCCGATGATCTCGACTTCCTTGTCGTCGAGGAACGGGTGGAACAGGCCGATGGCATTCGAGCCGCCGCCAACCGCCGCGACGATCGTATCGGGCAGGCGGCCCTCCATCTCGAGTATCTGCTGGCGCGCCTCTTCGCCGATGACCGACTGGAAGTCGCGGACCAACTCCGGATAGGGGTGCGGACCGGCGGCGGTGCCAATGAGATAATAGGTATCGTCGACATTCGAAACCCAGTCGCGCAAGGCTTCGTTCATCGCGTCCTTCAGGGTCCCGTGGCCAGACGAGACCGCCTTGACCTCGGCGCCGAGCAGCTTCATCCGGAACACGTTGGGCTTCTGGCGCTCCACATCGGTCGCGCCCATATAGACGACGCAGGGAAGGTCGAACCGTGCGGCGACCGTCGCGGAAGCAACGCCATGCTGGCCCGCACCGGTCTCGGCGATGATGCGGGTCTTGCCCATGCGCTTGGCCAGGAGTATCTGCCCGAGGCAATTATTGATCTTGTGGCTGCCGGTATGGTTGAGATCCTCGCGCTTGAAGTAGATTTTCGCGCCGCCATTGCCACCCTGCTCCCTTGCGAGCTGGCGAACATGCCTGGTCAGGCCTTCGGCGTAATAGAGCTTGGAGGGGCGCCCGGCATAATGTTGCGACAGGTTCTGCAACTCTGCCTTGAACGACGGATCGTTTTTCGCGTCGTCATAGGCCTGTTGCAGCTCGAGGATGAGCGGCATCAGGGTTTCGGCTACGAAGCGCCCGCCAAAAATGCCGAACATGCCCTCTTCGTCCGGGCCTGTCTTGAATGAATTGGGTTGCGCCACCTTGTTCACCACTCGCTCCTTCGATCAGGCGCCAACGCTGCGCGCAGCAGCAACCGCCTGGAAAAATTCCCTTATCAGACCTACGTCCTTCACGCCGGCCGAAGATTCGACACCGGAAGAGACGTCCACCCCGCGTGCATGTGTGGATGCCAGTGCCTCGCCAACATTGCGGGCATTGATCCCACCGGAAAGCATGTAATCCACGGACCCGTCAAGCGCGCTCAGCAACTTCCAATCGAAAGAAATGCCATTGCCGCCTGGAAGTTCGGAACCCCTGGGGGGTTTTGCATCGAAAAGCAGCCGATCCGCAACAGCAGCATAGGCGCCAGCATCGGCAAGGTCGGCCGGTTCGCGCAAAGGCATCGCCTTGATGACCGGCAGGCCATAACGCCGCTTGATCTCCTTGACGCGCTCGACACTCTCATGGCCATGCAATTGCAGCATGTCGGGCTGCAGCGCGGCAACAATCTCATCGAGCTCGGCGTCGGTTGCGTCCACGGTGACAGCCACCGCTTTGGCCCTCCCCGCCGCCGCCAGCCGAAGCCGCCCGGCCTCTGCCGGAGCTATGTTGCGCGGGCTTTTGGCGAAGAAGATAAACCCGATATGGCTCGCACCGCCTTCGAGAGCGGCGGCGACCGCTTCGCTGGTTTTCAGTCCGCAGATTTTAACATCCAGATCCATAAGCGGGAACTCGCATGAAAATGCGTCAAAGTCGAGGATTTTGCGCAAAGTCGGCTCAGGAAGCCCTGCGCCGCTCCGGCAGCGATTTCAGTTTGGTGATCATGCTGTCGATCGTGTCCGGATCGAGGTCACCAATTCTCGCCGCCAGCAGATTTGCAAGCTCGGTCACGGAGGGCGACAGTCCGCCGGTGTCGATCACGACCTTGGGCTGCGAAATCATGGCAAGATGGATCAGTTCCTCGGCCTCATCCCAGATAATATTGAAAAAGAGGATGATCCGCTGCAGCTTGTCCCATGTCGGCTGACCGCGGCGGCCATGTTCGAGCGCCGAGAGATAGGCTGCCGAAACGCCGATGGCCTTGGCCATTTCCTTTTGCGAGATGCCGCGCTCAGCGCGCAAATCCCGCAATCTCTTGCCGAATGGAGTCATGGAGCCTCCGCTTGCTTGCGAATGCGCACATAGATCGCGCCCGAACCGCCATGGTTTCGCGCCGCATCCTCGTAACCGCTGACCAGAGGGCGGAAAAGCGGTGTGCTGAACCAGATCGGCACCGCTTGCCGCAGAATGCCATCGCTGCCGAAGGACGAGCCTTTCCCGGTGATGACGAGCACATGCCGCAGCCGGCGATGATGCGCGCGCTGTAGAAAATCGAGCAACAGGCCATGGGCCGCGCTCTGGGTCAGGCCATGGAGATCGATACGAGCTTCGATGACGAGCCGTCCCTTGGCGATCTTCTTGTGCGTCGGGCGATCTATAGGGTGAAGGCCCAATGATCTAGGCGGCTGGCCGGCGGGCTGTGATGCCGCGGGGTCGCTTGGCTTTTGCGGAACCGCAATCTTCTCGGCTGCCTCCGCCTTTTCCTCATCGGTGACCAGCGCTGTAGGCTTGCGGCCCTTCAGCGGCCGCGCCGTGCGCGCAACCGTTTCCCAAAGAATGCGGTCCTCCAAGGTGACCGTAGCGGCCGGCTTCCGTCTCATCGGCGATTCGCCACAAGCGAGCGCGGGACCAGCGCATAGAAATCCGCCTCGTGGCGTATGCCGCCGGCGATCTCGCCGGCCCCATCGCCGGAACCGGCGAAGAGGTCGCCCCTGGCTGCACCGACGATCGCGGAACCCGTATCCTGCGCGATCATGAGGCGCGAGAAAGGCTCTCCGCCAAATGCCCGCAAATCGGGAGCATGGATATGGAAGGGTGTGCCGAATGTATGGAGCAGGCGGTCGACCGCGAGCGAACGCCCGGGCTCCAGCGGCACTTTGGCTGCGGCCACAGGGCCCAGCGATGGGTCGTCCACCGGCGCTTCGCGAAAGAAAATATAGGACCGGTTGTTCCACAGAAGGTCGTCAACCTGCTCCGGATGAGCCGCGAGCCAGGCGCGGATGGACTGCATGGATATATCGTCCGGTGCAATTTCGCCCCGATCGATCAATATCCGGCCGATGCCGGTGAAGCGGTGGCCGGTCTTGGCCGCATAGGTGAACCGTCGCAGGCTGCCATCGGGCATTGTCAGCCTTGCCGCCCCCTGAACATGGATGAAGAAGGCATCGACCTTGCTTTCGACGAAGACGAGTTCGAGCCTCCGTCCGGCGAGCGCGCCCTGATCCACCGCCCGGCGGTCGAAATATTCCACCAGCACGCCGTCCGTGCTGCGGCGGGCGAAGGCGAAATAGGGATCGAGGCCTTGCGGTCGATTGTCGTCATCGACATCGACGAGATCGGCGGGGCGAGCGAGCAGCGGAACGTTAAACCGTTCCGTCCGAACCGGCGAACCGGCCAGTTCCGGCTCGTAATAACCCGTCACGAAGCCCGGCTGCTCGGTAATGATGCGCGCCGGGACGAACCATTTTTCGAAGAAGGCGCGCGCTTCGGCATCGGTGCGGATCGATGTTTCACGTGAATCAGCGAAGGCGGGTTCAAGGGCGGCGAGGCTTATTCCGAGCGCACCGGATCTGTAGGGCTTGTTCAATATCTGATGGGCCGAGCGGCGAAACGCCGTGAAGGCCGCAAGTTGCCTGTCCGCGCCCCACCCCGGACACTCGCTGAATTCCACCGGGTTGAACACGGGTGAAAGCATGGTTCTTCGGCTCCGGCGGAGCTATTCTTCTGCTTCGGTCGCGACGAGTTTCCAGTTGGGATCCTTCGACCGGGCATCCCGGGCAAACGTCCAGACATCCTTGACCTCGACAACGGCTTCCTTGTCGCCGTCGATGACATTGTCTTCCCTGTCGAGCGTTGCGGAGATGAGCTCGCTGACGACACGAACCGTCACATGCGCCTCATTGCCCTTCAACTCGGCGCCGATTATATCCGCCTTGTTGATGCCGACGAAGGAAGATTGCACCTTCTCGCCGCGCGACTCGCGATCGGCAATGGCCGACACGAAGCCATCGAACACCTCTCGCGACAGCAAGGATTTCAACGTCTTCCGGTCGCCATCGGCGAACGACATGACGATCATCTCATAGGCCATCTTGGAGCCTTCGATGAACTTGTCCGGATCGAAGCCCGGATCGGCAGTGGCGATCGCCCGCAACCCGTCATTCACCGGCGTGCCGGGCTTCGCCGCCGCATCGATGCGCTCGAAGGGATTTTCCTTCTGCTCGCCCCGGCGCGGAAGCGAGACCACATTGTCCAGCGCCTTGCCATTGTCCTCGACCTCGGCTGTGCGGGAATAGGGATTGAACGGCGGACGTTCATTTCCGGTGCGACGGCCAAGGACCTTGCGCAGCTGCAGGAAAATGACCACTGCCGCCACGAAGAAGAAGATTGTTCCAAAGTCCAGATATTCCATGTCGCCTGCCATTCATCCAGCTGTTCATTTCCGGTTTTCGATCTCCGCCGAAATACCAAAAACATATAGATTGCCAAACACAATCATACAAATACTCTTCTTGATACCTATATAGGCACGAAATCCATATCGGCTATGGCAAATAGGCCTTATGCGCCTGGAAAGGTAAATTCGTTTGCGATCGTTCATTCCCCTGTTTCTGCTGGCGCTTCCTTTTCTCGAGATCGCCGGCTTTATAGTCGTCGGCAGCGAGATCGGTGTCCTGCCAACACTTGGCCTCATCATACTCTCAATGTTTGTCGGTGTCTTTCTCCTGCGTTTTCAGGGTTTCGGCCTGATCCAGAGGATACGCCAGGAAGCGGCGGCGGGCCGCACGCCAGGTCGCGAGCTCGTCCATGGCGTAATGCTGTTCATCGCGGCCCTGCTGTTGATCATTCCGGGATTCATTACCGATATAATCGGGCTGCTTCTCTTCATTCCCGCCATACGCGAAATCGGCTGGCGCCTTGTCAGCGACCGGATCGTCGTGGTGGACGGCATGAGGCGCGGCGGCGCACGCCCGTCCGCCGGCCCCTCCAATGGCCGTGACCGGGTCATAGACCTCAACCCCGACGACTATAATAGCGACCCGAATCCACGCTCGCCCTGGAAGCCCGACGAATAGCACATGGTACGATGGGATTAGAGCCGGCGGCTTGCCTCGTCCCACCACACATGCTAGCCAGCCTTCATTCACTTTGAGAGCCGCCGCGGCGGGTGCAACAGAAGAAGGTTTCCAGACAATGGCTCAACAGCCTGACGAAAAGGCCGAGAACGGCAGCGAAGCGACCAATGGGAATGGATCGGTTCAACAGCAGACGCTGAACATTCTGGCTCAGTACGTAAAGGATCTTTCCTTTGAGAGCCCCGGCTCGCCCTTGTCGCTGCGTCCGCGCGAAAAGGCCCCGGGCATCAGCATCAATGTGAACGTCAACGCCAATCCGATTGCGGAGACCGATTTCGACGTCGTGCTTACGCTTTCGGCCAAGGCTGCCGACGGCAAGGATGTCCTGTTCAACGTGGAACTGGTCTATGGCGGTGTGTTCCGCCTCGAGGGCTTCCCGCAGGAGCACATGCTTCCGCTGCTGTTTATCGAATGCCCTCGCCTGCTCTTCCCGTTTGCGCGGCAGATCATCGCCGAGGCGACCCGCAATGGCGGCTTCCCGCCGCTGATGATCGATCCGATCGATTTTGCGCAGATGTTCCAGCAGCGCATGGCCGAAGAACAGACCAAGGCTCAGGTCAGCTGAACGGCTTGACGAAGCTTCGGAATTTCCGGATCGCGCTAAAACCAAACCCGGGCATCGACCCGGGTTTTTTCATACTGCGGCAAGGCGCGCCTTCCACAATGCCTTCTCTCCCAGCCTGTCCACCAGTGCGGCATGGGCGAGGCGTTCGGCTTCGGTCAGACGCGGTGGAAGCGAAACTGGCCGTTGTGACAGGACAATCGCGCTGGCCTGGCCGGTTTCGCTCCAGTTTCCTGGCTGTTCGGCAACCGTGAGGCCGAGAGCAGTCTGCTTGCCGCCGATCAGCTCGATATAAACTTCCGCCAACAATTGCGAATCCAGCAAGGCGCCGTGCATGGTGCGATGGCTGTTGTCGATGCCGTAACGGCGGCAGAGCGCATCGAGGGAGTTCGGGCCCATCGGATGCTTCCGCCTGGCCAGTGCCAGCGTATCGACGACCCGGTCGCTCGTGATCGCGGGATGGCCGAGCCTGTTCAGTTCAGCATTGATGAAGCCCATGTCGAACGTCGCATTATGGGCCACGAGCTTGGCGCCATCGATGAATTCGAGGAATTCGTCGACGATCCCGGCAAACACGGGCTTGTCCATGAGGACGTCATTGCCGATACCGTGCACGGCAAGGGCTTCGGCATGCACCATGCGGCCGTCCGGATTGATATAGACGTGGAATGATCGACCGGTTGGAAAGCGGTTGACGAGTTCGACGCCGCCGATTTCGATAATCCGGTCATCGAGCCGATCAAGGCCTGTGGTTTCGGTATCGAATATGATCTCGCGCATCGTTGCTCCTGGACCGCCGCTTTGCCTTTCCGTCCGATGCTTTAATCCGGATCGTGCGGCTGCTGCAAGCTTAACGGCCAATTCGCCTCGCGTCAGACGTCTCCGTCGATATCCACCAGGGATTTTATCAGTACGCGCACGGCATTGCGCGCTTCCGCCATTCCCTTGCTGGTATCGATGAGGAAATCCGCCCTGGCGCGCTTCTCCGCATCGGGCATCTGCCGCGCCAGAATGGAATTCAGTTTCTCTTCGTCCATGTCCTGCCGCGCCAGAACGCGTTGCCGCTGCACGTCCGCCGGTGCCGTAACGACGAGCACCTTGTCGACACGTCCGCGTGCGCCTGTCTCGAACAGCAGTGGGATGTCGAGGACGATCAGCTTTTCCCCGGCGCTCCTTGCCTGCTCGCGAAACTCCTGTTCCTGTCGCTGCACCAGCGGGTGGATTATCGCTTCGAGCCGCTTCAAGGCGTCGGGATTACCCAATACACGTTGAGCAAGCTTCTTTCGATCGACGCCATCCGGCCCTGTCGTCCCGGGGAATTCCGCTTCGATCAACGGAATCGCCGCGCCCGAATAAAGCCGATGCACGGCATCATCGGCAGAATAGACCGGTATTCCTTCGTCGAGGAACATCTGCGCCGTGGTGGATTTTCCCATCCCGATCGAGCCGGTGAGGCCGAGAACGATCATTTTGGCCGGCTGCCGCTGTTCGCCATGTCGGCGAGGACGATATTGCGCAGTTCGTCCGTGACGACGGGCCTGATGCCAAACCAATGTTCGAATCCGAATACCGCCTGATGCAGGAGCATGCCGAGGCCATCCACCGTCACCAGCCCATGGGCTCGGGCGGCACGCAGGAACGGCGTTTCAAGCGGAATATAGACGACATCGGTAACCAGCGCGTCCTTTCTGGCCGGTGAAATGTCGAGGGTGAACGCTTCCTTGCCTTCCATGCCGAGCGAGGTCGTATTGACGATCATGTCCGCCTGGCCGAGGAGCTCGGAAACCGCTGCCCATTCATGTGGCGTGACGGTGGGGCCGAACCTGTCGGCGAGTTCCTGCGCGCGCGACAATGTCCTGTTGGCCACATGGATTTCCGAGAATCCCCGCTGTTTCAGACCGTAGATGACGGCACGGCACGCGCCGCCGGCACCGAGAATGAGCGCGGATTCTCGTTTGTCCCATCCGGGCTGCGATGCGTCCAGATTGGCGAGAAAGCCAAAAGCATCGGTATTTCCGCCGACAAGTTGGCCGTTCTCGAACCATAATGTGTTCACGGCACCGATTTCCTCCGCGGCGCCGTCACGCTTTTCGCACAGGTCGAATGCCCTTTCCTTATGGGGAAGTGTGACATTGCCGCCGATGTAGCCATTCGGTTCCAGGCTGGCGAGAAAATCGGCAAAGCCTTCCGGCGCGACTTCAATCGCCTGATAGCTGCCATCTATGCCATGCTGCTTCAGCCAATAGCCGTGGATGATTGGGGAACGGGAATGCCGGATCGGAAATCCGGTGACGAAAGCCTTAACCATCAATGGCTCCTAGTTCGCGCAATTCAGCAAGCAACGGCAGCAGGGGAAGACCGACGATGGTGAAATAGTCACCCTCGACGCTCTTGAACAATTGAACACCTTCCCCCTCATACTGATAGGCGCCGACGCTTTGAAGTGCTATTTCGCCGACGCGGGAGAGATGTCTGCCGATAAATCCCGGATCGAGTTCCCTCAGCGTCATCCGCGCCACCGCGACGTGCCGCCACAAGGTCTGGCCGTCTCGGGCTATGACAACCGCGCTGTTCAGGTGATGCGTCTTTCCGGACAGTTTCAGCAATTGAAGCCGGGCCGCCTCCATGTCGGCAGGCTTGTGCAGTACCTCGTCATCCAGCGAAAGGGTCTGGTCGGAACCGATGACCAATGCGCCGGGATTGCTTTCGCTGACATCGAGTGCCTTCGCTTCCGCCAGAACAAGGGCGACATCTTCCGGCGATGCACCACTGTCATAAAGCGGCGCCTCGACGGCCCGCTCATCGATATTTGCCGATTGCCCGGTGAATTCGACACCGGCATTCTTGAGGAGGAGCGCGCGAAAAGGGCTTTTCGACGCCAAGATGATAGCCATTGTTTCTATCCCTGTTGCGATGCCGCCTGGGTTCGGAGTGCGAGAACAGCGGCAGCTGTTTCTTCTATCGACCGACGGGAAACGTCGATCGTCGGCCAATTGTGCCGGTGGCAGATCTGCCTCGCATAGGCGAGTTCTTCGATGATATTCGCCCTGTCGAGATAGCTATCGGCGTCAAATCCCTGCGTTGCGCCTAAAATACGGTGCTGGCGAACCTGCGATATCCGTTCCGCCGACGCCACGAGTCCCACGATCAGCGGCCTTTTTGCCGATATGATGGCTTCAGGCATCGGAACGCCGATGACGATCGGCACATTGACGGTCTTCACCCCGCGATTGGCGAGATAGATGCTCGTCGGCGTCTTGGACGTGCGGGAAATGCCGATCAGGATGACGTCCGCTTCCTCGATATCCGGCGGCAATTGGCCGTCATCATGCTCCATCGTGAAATTGAGCGCATCGATGCGGCGGAAATATTCGGCGTTGAGCACATGTTGGGCGCCCACGCGCCGGCCGGCCGGGGTTCCGAGATAGGATTGAAAGGTGGCAAGCACGGGCTCGAGCACGGACACGCAGGGAACGCCGAGCTGGCTGCAATTCTCGTCGATCAATGCGGCCAGCCGTTGATCCACGATCGTGTAGAGTACGATTCCCGGCTCCGCATCGATGTTCTCCAGGACTTTCCTGATCTGCTTCTCGGTGCGGATGAGGGGGTAAATATGTTCGATCGCCCGCGCATGCGCATATTGCGCCGCGGCTGCCCTCCCCGCCGCAATGAGAGTCTCACCCGTGGCGTCAGAAATCATGTGAAGATGGAAGTAGCTGATCGCCTTGGTCACAGAATTCTTTTGCTCCTGTTGAGAGCTGTGGAGAAAAGTCGGGATAATCCCCAAGTGATGGCAGCCATGTGGATTGTTGGCAAGTCATCCACAATGACCGCTGCTGTGGAACCATTGCCGGGGTCCGATGAACTATGTGGATAGTTGCGACTTATCGTCTGCCATTCACAACTGATCCCCAGTATCATCCACATGGTCTATTGCAGCATATTATTGTTTTTATTTGTTTTTATGCCAATATCAACAAAGCATGCGTTTGCATCCTGCCTTTATCCCGTCACGATGGCAAATCGGATGGGTGTGGGAAAATCGCGGCAATGTGTTAATTCCCACAACTAACAGACTCTAAGAATCAGAAAATCCGAAATAGATCTAAATTTCTTTTTTAAAAGAAGGACGGGGAGAGGGAAATGGTCCGGAAAGTGATGCAAGTCCTTAAGGGCGAAACCGTCTATCCCCCACCCATCTGGATGATGAGGCAGGCAGGAAGATACCTCCCCGAATACAGGGAGGTAAGAAAGACGGCCGGAAGTTTCCTCGACCTTTGTTATTCTCCCGATCTTGCAGTCGAGGTTACCTTGCAGCCGATACGTCGCTTCGGCTTCGACGCAGCCATCCTCTTTTCGGATATATTGGTGGTTCCGCATGCGCTCGGTCGCGACCTGAGGTTCGAGGAAGGCCGTGGTCCACTGATGACGCCGATCGACACGGACGGCATATTCTGGCTCGAAGCCAAGGGCGCAGCTGATCGGCTGGAGCCGGTCTACGAGACGGTCCGGCTGCTGCGCCAGCAACTGCCTGCGGAAACCACGCTGCTCGGCTTCTGCGGGGCGCCCTGGACCGTTGCGACCTATATGATCGCCGGTCATGGAACGCCCGACCAGGCGCCGGCACGCCTGTTCGCCTATCGTCATCCGGACGTGTTCGAAAAGCTGCTGCAGGTGATCGTGGAAGTTTCGGCCGAATATCTGATCCGGCAGATCGATGCCGGTGCCGATGCGGTCCAGATATTCGATTCATGGTCCGGTGTGCTCGACGAGGATTGTTTCGAGCGATATTGCGTTAAACCCGTTGCCGATATCGTCGCAAGGGTGCGGAAGTCGCATCCGGAGGTGCCGATCATCGGCTTTCCCAAGGGTGCGGGCATGCTCTACACGGATTATAGGCAGCGAACCGGAGTGACCGCGCTGGGGCTCGACTGGTCGGTGCCGCTTTCCTTTGCGTCCAAACTGCAGGCCGGCGGAGCCGTGCAAGGCAATCTCGACCCATTGCGCGTCGTTGCCGGGGGGCAGGCGCTCGATGAAGGTGTCGATCGGATCATGTCGGAGCTCGGCAACGGTCCGCTCATCTTCAATCTCGGACATGGTATAACGCCGGACGCACCGCTGGCCCATGTGGAGCAATTGGTGAACCGCGTTCGCCAGGCGCGTTGAGATATTCACAAGGGAGAGAGACGATGGCTGATGAAGTGAAAAGAGATGATGCGAAGGTGCCTGCCCTGCCGCGGATCATCGCCGCAGCTGTTGCGGTCATTGCGATCATCTTCGTCTTTCTCTATCCGGATCAGTCATATCTATGGGTGAAGGCGCTGCATGTGGTCGCCGTCATTTCATGGATGGCCGGCATGCTCTATCTGCCGCGGCTTTTCGTCTATCATTGCGCGGCGGAGCCCGGATCGGCCCAATCTGAAACCTTCAAGGTGATGGAGAACAGGCTGCTGAAGGCCATTATCAATCCGGCCATGGGCGTGACATGGCTGGCGGGCCTCTGGCTGGCCTGGCATACCGCCGCCTATCAGGATGGCTGGTTCCACGTGAAGTTCCTGGCGGTCCTGCTACTGTCGGGACTGCACGGATTTTTCACCAAGTCGGTGCGCCTGTTCGCTGCCGACAAAAACGAGAAATCGCAGCGCTTCTGGCGGATGATGAACGAGGTGCCGGCATTGCTCATGGTCGTCATCGTCATCATGGTCATCATTAGGCCATTTTGATTCATTACTAATATTGCATCGTCTATCAAATCCAGTCATGAAATCCCTTGCCCTCCTATTCATGATTGGTTAGATAGGGCCTCTCCTTACGGAAATACCGCCGTGGTAATATCGCCATTCGCCCGAATGGCACCGCATTCAGGCATTGTCATTTCCCTCCCCCAATCAATCTCATAGAAATCAGAGTTCCGCACACATGCAGGAAATGAAACTACAAGAACTAAAAAACAAGACAGCGGTGGACCTTCTGGCGTTCGCCGAATCGCTGGAGGTGGAGAACGCCAGCGTGATGCGCAAACAGGAACTGATGTTTGCGATACTCAAGAAACTGGCCTCGCAAGAGGTCGAAATCATCGGCGAAGGCGTGGTCGAGATTCTGCAGGATGGCTTTGGCTTCATGCGTTCCGCCAATGCAAACTATCTCCCTGGCCCCGATGACATCTATATTTCTCCCTCGCAGATCCGGCGTTTTTCGCTGAAGACCGGCGATACGGTCGAAGGTCCCATTCGCGGCCCCAAGGAAGGCGAACGCTATTTCGCACTACTGAAGGTCAATACGGTCAATTTCGAAGACCCTGAAAAGATCCGCCACAAGATCCATTTCGACAATCTTACGCCGCTCTATCCGAACGAGCGTTTCAAGATGGAGCTGGAAAACCCGACGACCAAGGACCTTTCGGCCCGCGTCATCGATCTTGTCGCTCCTCTGGGCAAAGGCCAGCGCGGTCTGATCGTCGCCCCGCCACGCACGGGTAAGACCGTGTTGCTCCAGAATATCGCCCATTCCATCACCGCCAATCATCCGGAATGCTACCTCATCGTCCTCCTGATCGACGAACGGCCGGAAGAAGTGACGGACATGCAGCGTTCGGTTAAGGGCGAGGTCGTCTCCTCCACCTTCGACGAGCCTGCCTCTCGCCACGTGCAAGTGGCCGAAATGGTGATCGAGAAGGCGAAGCGCCTGGTCGAGCATGGCCGCGACGTGGTTATCCTCCTCGATTCGATCACGCGCCTTGGCCGCGCCTACAACACGGTCGTTCCTTCATCGGGCAAGGTATTGACGGGTGGTGTCGACGCCAATGCGCTGCAGCGCCCCAAGCGCTTCTTCGGCGCAGCGCGCAATATCGAGGAAGGCGGCTCGCTCACTATCATCGCAACGGCGCTGATCGATACCGGCAGCCGCATGGACGAAGTGATCTTCGAAGAATTCAAGGGTACCGGCAATTCTGAAATCGTGCTCGACCGCAAGGTTGCGGACAAGCGCATCTTCCCGGCAATGGATATTCTCAAATCCGGTACGCGCAAGGAAGACCTGCTCGTTCCGCGCCAGGACCTGCAGAAGATTTTCGTCTTGCGCCGTATTCTTGCGCCGATGGGCACGACGGACGCCATCGAGTTCCTCATCGACAAGCTCAAGCAGACGAAGACCAATGGCGAATTCTTCGACTCGATGAATACCTAGCCGGGGCGACGTTGCTGCAGGAGCTCTTCAAGCTCCCCTGCGCTGGCAACCGGTGGAAGACATGAGAACCCGCGGCAAAGATATGCCGCGGGTTTTTCTATGGCTATGGCGCCACCACCCGGTATAAGTTCTATGGCCTGTTCATGCTGCCATTCGACCCAGATGTCGGTCCGGCGCGGATCAACCATTCGCGCGGCAGCTTGCACCAATTCATGGTCCTTGGTCGGCGTGACGAGCACGAGCTTGATAGGCTCGAGAAGCAGGCTCGCGCTGTTCAGGATGCCGGCCTGTCCGTAGCGCTGGTGCAGCACCCGCCCAACGGCCTTCGCTGCCACCCGCTCCGCCTGCTCCAGCAGATCGGTATTGCCGCCGGCAATGGCCAACCTGGTCAACGCCTCGATGATCTGGCTCGTTGCGCTGGATATCGCTTCATCCTGGTCGCCGCGAATACGGATGATCACGTCATCGGCGCGTGCGGCGCTGAAACTATATTCGTCGGGGCCCGTCCGATGATCGGCATTCAATATATCCAACCATTGCGCTGCCTCGGCAATATAATCTTCCTCGAATGTTGCCTGGTAAAGCGACACGGCTGCATTGATCATGGCGGCATAATCGGATGACAGGCCGGGAAACAAGCGCGATTCCCCGAGCACGGAATGGGGCACGCGCCCATCCTTCATCGAGGCGCGGATTTGATCATAGGCCGTTTGTGCCAGCAACACCCAGTCGGGTTGTTCCAACGCCCTGCCCGCCTCGGCGAGCGCCCGGATCATCAGCCCATTCCAATCGGTGAGCGCCTTTTCGTCCCTTGTAGGATGCACGCGCTTCTCGCGGATTTCGAACAATTGCCGCCGTATGGGCTCCAGCTGCTGCTCCAGTTCAGGGCAATAGGCGGAGCCTGCTGCCAGGCGATTGAGGATTGTCTTGTGCTCCCAATTACCTTCCGGCGTCACGTCATAAATCTCCCGAAACAAGGTAAATTCCGGGGAATCAGGGATTTCTTTGGCGCTCCAGCAGTAGAACTTGCCTTCTTCGCCCTCGCTATCGGCATCAAGACTGGAAGCGAACCGGCCATCGATCAGCATTTCTCGCCGTAACCATTCGACAGTCTCTTCGATTCGCCGGCGGAACAATTCATCTCCTGTGGCGTCGAAGGCCCAGAGCGCGTGGCGGATCATATGGGCGTTGTCGTACAGCATCTTTTCGAAATGCGGGACGAGCCAGCGATCGTCCACCGCATAGCGCGAGAGCCCGCCTCCGAGATGGTCATATATGCCGCCTTGCAGCATCGTGCCGAGGCTGGCAAGGAAAGCGTCGCGATGCTGGCGATCGCCGTTGCGTAACCAGGATAGCCACAAAGTGTCCATGAACGGGGCATTGGGAAACTTCGGCGCGCCCCGCAAACCGCCCTTCTCGGTATCCATGGCAGCGAATATGTTTGCGGCGAACTGGTCGAATATTTCCGGATCAAGTGTGCCCGGCTCCGCTTCCACAGCGAGGTTGGCCTGAAGATGCCGCGTCAGCGCGGTCACATTATTGGTGATCTTCTGCTTGTCGCTCTGCCAGACGCGGTGGATGGATGCGAGAATATCCATGAAGCCCGGTCGACCGTAGCGCGAGGTCTTGGGGAAATAGGTGCCGCCCCAGAATGGTCCGGCGTCAGGCGTGAGGAACATTGTCAGCGGCCATCCGCCCTGCTCGCCCATGGCGCCCAGCGCCGCCATGTAGATCTGATCGATATCGGGCCGCTCTTCGCGATCCACCTTCACATTGACGAAATGTCGGTTCATGAGTTCGGCAACTTCAAGGTCTTCGAAACACTCATGCGCCATGACATGGCACCAATGGCAGGCCGCGTAGCCGACGGACAGCAAGATCGGCTTACCCGTGTCCCTCGCCTCGTCGAGAGCATTCCGCCCCCAAGCTCGCCAATAGACGGGGTTATCCGCATGCTGGCGCAGATAGGGACTCGACTCATCGCCCAGTAGATTTGCCTCGGGGTACATTTTCCGCTCCGTCGCTTCCAGAATCCGCCAATGCAGTCTATCAACACTTTGTTAACTTCTGAAGCACGGCCAATATCCCATGGATGAGACAATTTTCGCCCTATCGAGCGGACGAGTACCTGCCGGTGTCGCTGTCATCCGGGTTTCCGGACCCCAGACTCGATTCGTAGTCGAAACAATTTCCGGTAACCTGTCGGAGCCGCGCAAGGCCGTTCTGCGCACTTTCCGTGACGGAAATGGCGACATCCTCGACAAGGGGCTGGTACTATTTTTCCCGGGTCCACACAGTTTCACCGGTGAGGACTGCGCAGAGTTCCATCTCCATGGTGGCGCGGCCGTGGTCGAAGCAATGTTCGTCGCACTGCAAGCAGTACCCCATTGCCGGCTAGCGGAGGCCGGCGAATTCAGTCGCCGCGCCTATGCCAACGGAAAGTTCGACCTCACCGCCGCCGAAGGCCTTGCGGATCTCATCGCAGCTGAAACAGAGAGCCAGCGCCGCCTAGCCTTGCTACTGGCCTCGGGTGCGCAGGCTGAACTCTATGCCGGCTGGCGCGAAGAACTGCTTCGCGCCCGCGCGCTGATCGAAGCTGAACTTGATTTTGCCGATGAGGCCGATGTTCCGGGTTCTGTCTCCGAGCAAGTCTGGCAATCGCTCGATGGTTTGGGCGCTCGGGTCAAAGCTCACATTGAAAGCGGCAGGCGGGGTTCAGTCATACGTGATGGATATCGGATCGTCATACTTGGCGCCCCCAATGCCGGTAAATCCAGTCTGCTCAACGCGCTGGCCGGATCGGAGGTTGCTATCGTCTCGGATGAAGCGGGCACCACACGCGACCTGATCGAAGTTCGGCTTGACCTGGATGGCGTAGCGACGATCATCACGGACACGGCCGGCTTGCGTGAGACCACGGGCAAGGTTGAGCGCATTGGCATTGAGCGCGCGCAGAGCCGCGCCGCTGAGGCGGACCTCCGACTTGTATTGTTCGATAGCGTCGATCCGCTCGCAGTCGATATGGCGTCGCTCGCCAATCCCCTGATCCGGATCGGCACAAAGGACGACCTTGCAACGAAGAGTCCGAACACCCTCTATGATATGGTTGTCTCGACACGGACCGGCCACGGGATGGATGAACTGATAACACGGATTACCAATCACGCAGTTGCGGCAGCGGGAAATCTGACGGACCCCCTGCCGACACGGCGCCGGCATCTCGATCTCCTGGCATCAACATTGAGTGAAATCGAAGAAGCGGTGAGTGCAGTGTCCGCGCCGCTGGAGGTACGAGCCGAGTATCTCCGGCGTGCATCGCACGCCTTGGGACGGATCACCGGTGATATAGGCGTGGAAGACATTCTTGATGTGGTGTTCTCCCAGTTCTGTATCGGAAAATGATTCACGTGAAACATTGCTGCAGGCGGGCAAAACGAGCCTTGTGTTTCACGTGAAACATATGCGTCGGGCTTGACTCAACACGGCATTTTGCCCATGTAGACAGCCATTCAAGCAATATGAGAGTCGCCGCTGTGGAAACCTCTTTTGACGTCATAGTAATCGGTGGCGGCCACGCGGGCTGTGAGGCAGCCGCTGCAGCTGCCCGATTCGGTGCGCGCACGGCGTTGGTCACACAGCGCCGCGATACAATCGGCGTCATGTCCTGCAATCCCGCGATTGGCGGCTTGGGCAAGGGCCACCTTGTTCGCGAGATCGATGCACTTGACGGGCTCATGGGCCGTGTTGCTGACGCGGCCGGCATTCAGTTTCGCCTGTTGAACAGGCGCAAAGGCCCGGCGGTGCGGGGTCCGCGAACGCAGGCTGACCGCAAGCTGTATCGACTTGCCATGCAGGACGCGATCTCACAGCAACCCAATCTGACGATTGTGGAAGGTAGCGCGGATGATCTCATTGTCGAACAGGATCGCCTCACCGGCATTCGACTGCTCGATGGGCAGCAACTGCGCTGTCGTTCTGTCGTTCTGACGACGGGCACATTCCTGCGTGGCCTGATCCATATTGGCGAGAAGAAGATGCCGGCTGGGCGCATGGGCGAGGCTCCTGCCCTTGGCCTATCGGATACGCTGGCAAGGTTTGGTTTCGCGCTAGGGCGTTTGAAAACCGGTACGCCGCCGCGGCTGGACGGGCGGACCATTGACTGGGCAGGCCTTGATGTACAGTCGGCAGATGAGTCGCCGGTGCCGTTCTCGCTGATGACTGACAGGATCACCAACCCGCAAATCGATTGCGGTATCACTCGCACGACGGCGGCGAGCCATGCGGTTATTCGCGACAATCTGCATCGGTCGGCAATGTATTCCGGTTCGATCGAAGGCATTGGTCCGCGTTACTGTCCTTCTATCGAGGACAAGATCGTCAAGTTTGGCGATCGCGACGGTCACCAGATATTCCTGGAGCCGGAGGGGCTGGACGACCACACGGTCTACCCGAACGGTATTTCAACCTCCCTGCCCGAGGATGCTCAGCTCGCTTTGCTGAAGACGATTCCAGGTCTGGAACAGGCTACCATGCTTCAGCCCGGCTACGCTATTGAGTATGATTACGTCGACCCGAGAGAACTGAACCGGGATCTCCAGACTCGCAAATTACCCGGACTGTTCCTGGCTGGGCAAATCAATGGTACCACGGGTTATGAGGAGGCGGCGGCGCAGGGCATCATTGCCGGGCTCAATGCAGCGCGGGTTGCCGGAACTGCGGACACAATCATTGTGCAGCGTACGCAGGCCTATATTGGCGTCATGCTGGATGATCTGACGGCTCGTGGCGTCAGCGAGCCCTACCGCATGTTTACTTCACGTGCGGAATTCCGTCTTTCACTGCGTGCTGACAATGCGGATGAACGTCTGACGCCGCAGGCGGCGGCATGGGGGATTCTCGGCAGCGATCGCGCTGCGCGCTTCACGGAGAAGACCGACAAGCTCGCCGCGGCACGGGCTTTGGCCAAGTCGCTTACCGCTACCCCGAATACAGCGGCTGCGGCTGGCGTGCATTTGAACCGTGATGGCGTGCGCCGTTCAGCCTATGAGCTTTTGGCATTTCCGGATATCGATGGCGAACGTCTGATCGGCCTGTGGCCGGAGCTAGGTTCCATTGACGCCAAAACCATGGCAGCGCTGGAGATCGAAGCGCAATATGCCGTTTACCTGGACCGGCAGCAAAGTGACGTCGCGGCAATGGAACGGGACGAGCGGTTGGCGATTCCGGATGGACTGGATTTCGCTAACACCGCCGGTCTATCCAATGAACTGAAGCACAAGCTGGCAACGCGTCAACCACGTTCGATCGGCGAGGCACAACGTATCGACGGTATGACGCCGGCGGCGCTTGCCCTTATCATCGCTCAGATACGCAAGGCGGAAACCAGCCACAGGAACGTCGCGTGAGCGATCGTCTGGCCGAGCTACGGGATGTGGTGCCTGATGTTTCACGTGAAACACTGGCCGATCTGATCGCATTTGAAGCGCTGTTTCAGAAGTGGTCGAAATCGATCAATCTAGCTTCTCCAGCCACGCTTGATCAACTTTGGTCGCGCCATATCCTCGACAGCGCCCAGCTCTTCAGTCTAGCGCCTGGCGCCCAGCGCTGGCTCGATCTCGGATCGGGTGGTGGCTTTCCCGGGATAGTCCTTGCTCTGATATTGAAGGCCCATGATGGCCGCCATATCGACCTCGTCGAGAGCAATATGAAGAAAGCGGCGTTTCTGCGTACGGCGCTTGGGCAGTTCCGTGCCCCAGCTACGGTTCATGCCCAACGAATCGAAGATACGGCCTCGCTTATCAAGGATCCGGACATCATTACGGCACGCGCGCTGGCTTCCTTAAACGACCTTTTGCGGCTTGCGCAGCCCTGGTTGGCTGCTGGCGCTACGGCGCTGTTTCAAAAAGGCCGGGATTACAGGCGAGAGATCGATGAATGTCGTGACGCATGGACCTTCGATCTGGTAGAACATAGAAGCGCAATCGACCAAGATTCTGTCATTCTGCAGATTTCGAATGTCCAGCGCTATTAGAGCAACCGATATCGACAGCGATAGAAGTCAGTTCAGGAACAGATCATGAGCCGCGAGACGCGCATAATAGCCATAGCGAACCAGAAGGGTGGGGTGGGTAAGACGACAACGGCCATCAATCTCGCAACGGCGTTGGCCGCAATTGGCGAGAAGGTGCTGATCGTGGACCTTGATCCTCAGGGCAATGCGAGCACCGGATTGGGTGTAGACAGGAAAGCGCGCGCGATTTCGTCCTATGACGTTCTGATGCAGCAAGCTTCCGTCATGGAGGCTGCTGTCGCAACCGCGGTTCCGAGCCTGTCGCTTATTCCGTCGACGCTTGATCTTCTCGGCGTGGAGATGGAGATCGCCAGCGCCAGCGATCGTGCGACACGGCTGCGGCGGGCGTTTACGACCGGATCTCTTCCTTTCAGCTATATTCTGATCGATTGTCCGCCGTCGCTCAATCTGTTGACGATGAACGCCATGTCAGCTGCGGATTCCGTGCTGGTGCCGTTGCAGTGCGAGTTTTTTGCGCTCGAGGGTTTGAGCCAATTGCTCGAAACGGTGGGGCAGGTCAGGGCGGCATTGAATCCGGCACTGACGATTCAGGGTATCGTACTGACCATGTATGACGGCCGCAACAACCTCGCCACGCAGGTTGTTGAAGATGTTCGCTCCTTCATGGGCGACAAGGTCTATAAGACCGTGATTCCGCGCAATGTCCGCGTCTCGGAGGCGCCTTCCTATGGCATCCCGGCGATTTTGTATGATCTGAAATGCGCCGGCAGCCAGGCATATCTGCAGTTGGCATCAGAAGTCATTCAGCGAGAGCGGCTTTTGCGAGCTGCTTGATCGATTCGATAACGAAACATAACAGGGCATGGGACTATGAACGAAGATCTGTCGAAAAAGCGTCTCGGGCGGGGTTTGGCTGCCTTGATCGGCGAGATGGACCGGGTGCCGGAGGAAAAAGTCGCCCCGGTTGCAACCATGGATCGGCAAATTCCCATAGAGTTCATTTCGCGCAATCCGCGCAATCCGCGGCGTCTGTTCACCGAAGGTGATCTTGAGGATCTCACGCACTCGATCAGGGAACATGGAATCGTGCAACCCGTGGTCGTGCGCCCGGTCGCCGGCAGTCCAGATCGCTTTGAGCTGATCGCTGGCGAGCGTCGTTGGCGGGCGGCGCAGCGTGCGGGTTTGGCGGCTATTCCAGTAATCATTCGCGAGGTGGACGATCGCGTCGCGCTGGAACTTGCGATTATCGAGAACGTTCAGCGTGCAGATCTCAATCCGATTGAAGAAGGCATGGGATATCAACAACTTATCGATGAACACGAGTACACGCAGGCGGATCTGGCCCAGGTGATCGGCAAGAGCCGAAGCCACGTCGCCAATACTCTTCGTCTGTTGAAATTGCCTGAAACGGTGCGCGACCTGATCACCAACGGTTCGCTGTCGGCGGGCCATGCGCGAACGCTGATCACTGCGGAGGACCCGTCGGGCCTGGCGAACAAGATTATCCGCGATGGGCTGTCTGTGCGTCAGGCCGAGGCGCTGGCCCAGGGCGAGGGCGGCAAGCCCGCCTCCGGGCAAAGGGCTGCCGAGCGTGAAAAGGATGCCGATACGCAGGCGCTGGAGAAGCTGCTGTCCGACGTGACGGGAATGCAAGTAAGCGTTAACCATAAGAACAAGGGCGGCGACGTGCGCATCCAGTACACGACGCTGGAACAGCTGGACGAAATCTGCCGGCGCCTGCAGAGCTGACGCCGCCGACCAACGCCGAGCCGATCAACGTCGACCGGCGCGCGCGGCCTCGGCTGTAAGAGCAATCATGGTCTGCCGGATAATCGGGATGGCGAGCGCGGCGTTGCGGCGGCTCTCCAATACGGTCTTCTGCAGTCGTTGCAGCGCCCGTCCGCAAGATGCCGTCGTCCAGCGCTGCAGAGCCGTCTCAACAAGCTTCTTGCGCGCGAAGAATATCGGCGGGCGGGCGCCGGCAACGGCCGATGCGGCGTTGGCGCCACCGACTTCCATGCCGTAACGTAACGTTTGTAACGTCTGGAATTGCCGGATTGCGGCGCTTAGCACCATGAAACTGGACGAGCCGACATTGATAACCTTGTCGAAGGTTCGAGTGAAATCGCCGATATTCCCGACAAGCATGGCATCGACGATCGTATCGAACGAGACCGCACTGGCATCGCCGATAATGTCGCGCACGTCTTCGACACCTATCCGTTCGCGGCCATGGGCGTAAAGGCAGATTTTCTCAAGCTCGGCCCGGGTGGCCAGCCTGTCTCCGCCCAGGCTTTCCTTCAGCAGCGTGCGCGCATCGAGCGTGATCTGCAGGCGGTATCGCGTCAGCATCTCGTCGATCGTGGCGTCGATGCCGCGCGCGTCGTCGCTATAACAGGGCAGGGCCATGGCGCTCGCGCTCTGTTCGACAACGCCGCGCAGGCCAGCACCTTTTTTCAAGTCGCCAGCCTCGATCAGAATGAATGTATCTGGTGGCGGATCCTTGGCCAGCGTGGCGACGACGTCGGCGAGTGCCTTCTGCCCCTGCGCATTGCGCACCCAGATGAGACGATCGCCGCCAAACATCGAAATTGTATTCGCTTCGTCCGCAAGCCGGCCGGGTTCCGCTTGTATGGCGTCGCCATCAAGGCGGATCACGGCGAAGGGGTCGTCCTTGGCCAACCCGGTCAGCTCGATGAATCGCTCGGCTCTCTCGCTGACCATGCCCTTGTCGGGTCCATAAATCAGCACGATCGGGTAGCTGCGATCCAGCCGCTTGAGAAAGGATTCTACTTCGTGGGCTTTCTTTTGTGACATGCCGCAGGTTTAGCGCATTCGCAGCCCGACAGGAATCGGTTTTATCCACCAAGCGCCAGCTCATGTGCAGGGGCGTGCAATCTGAATGCCGGACTGAAATGCAAAAAGGCCCGGTAGAACCGGGCCTTTTGATCTTCGGACAACTGGAGCGGGAAATGGGATTCGAACCCACGACCCCAACCTTGGCAAGGTTGTGCTCTACCCCTGAGCTACTCCCGCATGCACCAGTCTGTCTTGCGAAGCGGGGCCTATATGACCCAAGCGCTGACCAAATGCAACAGGGAAAATTGCACTTACGAAGGATAAGCTGAAATTTTAGCGATTTTGCCGGCTGCCGGGTTGAGGCGCAAAGTCCGAGCCGCTACGAGACATGATCTGACCCGCTATGTCCATCAAGGCTGGAGATGCTTATGCCCAAAACTTCTGACGATCTCATGCACTTCCTGACAAAGCTCGATATCCAGACGTCGACGATACAGCATCCGCCCGTGTTCACCGTTGCCGAGGCACAGGCGTTGCGCGGGCAGATCAGCGGTGCGCACACCAAGAACCTGTTCCTCAAGGACAAGAAGGACCAATATTTCCTGCTGACCGTCGATGAAGATGCCGAGATCGACCTGAAATCGATCCATGGCCAGATCGGTGCCGCCAGTCGGGTATCTTTCGGAAAGCCGGAAAAGCTGATGGAATATCTTGGCCTGACGCCGGGTTCGGTCAGCGTCCTGGGCGCCATAAATGACGAAGGCCACCGGGTGAAAATAGTGCTCGATCAGGATATCATGGCAGAAGAGGTGATCAATTCGCATCCCCTGACCAACGAGGCCACGACCTCGATCAAGCCAAAGGACCTTTTGCGCTTTCTCGAAGCCACCGGCCATGAGCCGTTGATCTTGAAAATCGGCGCAAAAGAACCGAACTGAAGGCATTGGCAGCAGAGGCGGGATGCTGACGCATAGTTGAGGACGGAGAGTTTAATGAGCAATACGAACAACCCCTTCGGTAGCGGCTATGGCGCCACGCCTTCCACCACGACTGTTTCCTTTGGGTCGAGCGCGCAGGTGTCCTCCGGCGGCGGCGATCTGATCAAGGATACGACCACGGCGGGCTTCTCGAAGGACGTCATCGCGGAATCGAAGAACCAGCCGGTCCTCGTTGATTTCTGGGCTCCCTGGTGTGGTCCCTGCAAACAGCTGACGCCGATCCTGGAAAAGGCGGTCAATGGCTCGGCTGGCCGGGTCAAGCTCGTCAAGATGAACATCGACGATCATCCCGCCATTGCCGGCCAGCTCGGCATACAGTCGATTCCGGCTGTGATTGCCTTCGTCGACGGCAAGCCGGTGGATGGGTTCATGGGCGCCTTGCCGGAATCGAAGGTGACCGAATTCATCAACCGCCTCGCATCTCCCGATGGCGGGCGTGACGAAGCCGTAAACTCGGCGCTTGAAGCCGCACGGCAGGCATTGGATGCAGGCGATTTCGAACAGGCAGGGCAGATATATTCTGCCGTGCTCGCGGAAATACCGGATCATGCCGGCGGGCTGGCCGGGCTCGCGACCTGTCTCGTCGAAGCCGGCGACGTGGAAGCAGCGCGAGAGACCCTCGACCGGGTGCCGGACGCCGCCCGATCGAATGCGGATGTAAGGGCGGCCGAGGCGCGGATCGCCCTTGCGGCGCAGGTGGCGCAGCTTGGCGATCCGAAGCCTCTGGAAGCACGCCTGGCGGCAAATCCCGCCGATCACCAGGCACGCTATGATCTCGCGATGATCCTCAATGCGCAGGGCCGGCGGGACGAGGCGGCCGATCATCTTCTTGCCATCATGAAGGCGGATCGTGGCTGGAACGATGATGGCGCGCGCAAGCAATTGCTGCAATTCTTCGATGCCTGGGGGGCGGGCGATCCGTCGTCGCTTGCGGCGCGTCGCAAGCTTTCATCTCTCTTGTTTTCTTGAGCGAGGTCCAGCACAACAACCGGGAGCAGGCAATGCAAGCAGGAAATGTCCGCTATCGCACGCTGGAGAACGTTCCGGATGTCGTCCCGATCTTCCCGCTCGCCGGCGCGCTGCTGTTACCCGGCGGTCAATTGCCGCTGAATATTTTCGAGCCTCGCTATCTGGCCATGGTGGATACCGCCCTGGCAACCAAGCGCGTGATCGGCATGATCCAGCCTCGGCTCGACCAGAACGGCGACGATGACAGTGCCTTGAGCGAGATCGGCTGTCTCGGCCGCATAACGTCTTTCGCCGAGACGGGCGATGGCCGCGTTCTGATCACCCTGCAGGGCATATGCCGGTTTCGCGTTACCAAGGAACTCTCGGTCAGGACGCCGTTCCGTCAGTGCAAGATAGCGCCCTTCCGTGCCGACCTCGACGAAGCCGATGACAGGGATGTGGACCGGACGGCGCTGCTGCGGGTTTTTCGTGCCTACCTCGATGCGAACAATCTCGAAGCGGATTGGGACGGCATATCGCGCGCCGGCAACGAGACCCTGGTGAATGCCCTTGCCATGATGTCGCCATTCGGCGCGGCCGAGAAGCAGGCGCTGCTCGAGGCGGCGGATTTGAAGACCCGCGCCGAAACTTTGATCGCCATCACCGAGATCGCCCTGGCCAAAGACCAGGATGACTATGAATCCGGATTGCAGTAGGATTATCCGCATGGCCGAGAAAAATCGCGAGATCGGAATTGACCGGAAGCTGCTGGAATTGCTGGTGTGCCCGCTGACCAAGGCCAACCTGACCTATGATGCGGAGAAATCCGAGCTGGTCTCGGAAAAGGCGCGGCTCGCTTATCCCGTTCGTGACGGCATCCCCATCATGCTGCCTTCCGAGGCCCGCCAGCTCGAGGGTTGAGCGCGGAGCGGGCTCGCACGGACGGGAATTAATGACTATATGAGCGCGATACCGGTCGGCAGCAGCCTGGGCCGGTGCGAGTTCAACGGGAGAAGCCATGGCGAGAAGCAATCAGACGGCCGACTGGGCCAATCGTTTTTCCCCCTCACTTGCCGAAATCGAATCGCTGGCCATCGAAGCCTATGCGCATCTGCCTGAGAGCTTCCGCGAGCTTTGCGGCGATATCACCATGCAGATCTCGGAATTTCCGGATGACCAGGTGGTTGAAGACATGGGGCTTGAATCCCCGTTCGAGCTTCTTGGCCTGTTCGAGGGCACGGGAATAGGCGAGCGCTTCTCACTGCAGACGGGGCAACAGAACAACCGTATTACGCTGTACCGCCGTGCAATTCTCGATTATTGGGCGGAATATGAAGAGACACTGGGTGACGTCGTCACCCATGTGCTGATTCATGAAATCGGCCATCATTTCGGCCTGTCGGACGATGAGATGGAGCGCATCGAAGCCAGCGTCGACTAAAGCCCGTTCCGGGAACAGGCATCATGGACTCAGTAGTCGCTGAGCTTGGTGCTTCCCGGCTCGTAATCGACGCCATCGACATCCTTGACGACGGCCTGGCCGCACTGCATCACGCCGGTTACGGAGTTGAACGCATAGGTCGGCGACCCGTAAATATGCCAGCCCTTGTTGAGGGCGGCCGTCACCTTGTGGCAGAAGCTCGAATCGTCCGGCCCTGTCAGAAAGCGATATAGTTTCATTTCACTGCTCCTCTGTGCGGCATGCGGTCTGCCGTCATTGCGGTAACTTCCGACCTGATTTGGCGAGGGTCCGCTGCGCCATATCAAGATGCATCCTCTCGACCATGCGGCCGTCGAGGCCAATCGCGCCCGAGCCGCCGTTCTCCGGCAGCGCGAAGGCGGCCACGATCTTCTCTGCCGCTGCAATCTCGGCGGGGCTGGTCGCAAAGGCGGCGTTGGCGCCGGGAATCTGCGTAGGGTGGATGAGCGTCTTGCCGTCAAAGCCCAGCGCAGCGGCCTGCGCGCATTCGGCGATAAAACCGTCCATGTTGGAATAATCATTGAACACGCCGTCGATGACATCGAGCTTTCCGGCGCGTGCGCATAGCAATATCTGCATCAGCCAGGGGAGAAAGCCGGCGCGGCCGGGCTCCAGGCGCGTTCTTGTCTCCCTGGCGATATCATTCGTGCCGACGACGAAACATTCGAGCCGTGCGGCGGAGCGCAAGCCGAGCTCGGCGATCTCGTCGCTGTTGAGAATGCCGCGCGGCGTCTCGATCATCGCCCAAAGACGGATATTCTCCGATGCGTCGGTCTCGTCGAGAACTTCCGCGACGGCGGTGACGTCCTGCGGCATCTCCACCTTCGGCAGGAGGATCGCATCCGGCTTGCAGGCGCGGGCCGCCAGCAGGTCTTCGCTGCCCCATTGGCTCGACAGATGATTGATCCGGACAATGCGCTCGAAACCGGCAGTCTTGCTGGCGGTGAAATGATCGCGCAGCGCCTCGCGCGCATCCTCCTTGCTCTCGGGAGCGACGGCATCCTCGAGGTCGTAGATGACGCAATCGACGTCGAGGGACGACGCTTTCGCCATGGCTCTTGCATTCGAAGCGGGGACATAAAGCACGGAACGGCGCGGGCGATAGATCGGAGTCATGATCGATTTCTGCCCTGATTGCGCCTCCGACACAAGAGCAAAGGCTCCTGCGGCAGGGCAGGACAAGCGAAATGCTTTGCTTCGCGGCCAAGCTGGTGTAAAGCCAAGGCCTACACAATTTATGAGATCTGCAGGCAGGCATTATGGATAAATTTACCCATCTCACCGGCGTGGCCGCTCCGTTGCCCATCGTCAATGTCGATACGGACATGATCATCCCCAAGGATTATCTCAAGACGATCAAGCGCACCGGACTCGGAAAAGGTCTGTTTGCCGAAATGCGCTATAATGAGGATGGTACGGAGAATCCCGACTTCGTCCTCAACAAGCCGGCCTACCGGAATGCGCAGATCCTCGTCGCCGGCGACAATTTCGGCTGTGGTTCGAGCCGCGAGCATGCGCCCTGGGCGCTGCTGGATTTCGGTATCCGCTGCGTCATTTCCACCAGCTTCGCCGATATTTTCTACAATAACTGCTTCAAGAATGGCATTTTGCCCATTCGCGTCAGCCAGGAAGACCTGGACAAGCTCATGGACGATGCGCAGCGTGGCGCCAACGCCACCCTGTCGATCGATCTGGAGGCGTTGACGATCCAGGGTCCGGATGGCGGCACGATCAATTTCGACCTCGACGAGTTCCGCCGTTACTGCATGCTGAACGGCCTCGATGATATCGGCCTTACCATGGAGAAGGCTGCGAAGATCGACAATTTCGAAGCGCTCAACGCGCAGCGCCACCCCTGGGCATAATCGCTCTCAAAAACCCGGCCTGGCCGGGTTTTTTTATGCGCTCCGCCGGCCACGGAAACTCCCGGGCACAAGATTATTTCGCCGGGTGCTTTTCTTCTTTGCTCAGATTGCGCTAAACACGCGCCATTCATCCTTACCGAACGACACGAGGTCTCACGACATGGCATCCAAAAAGCTCTTTCTTCTTCCTGGTGACGGCATCGGGCCAGAGGCTATGGCCGAAGTCCGGAAAATCATTGCCTATATGAATGCCGAGTTGAAGAGCGGCTTCGAACTGGATGAGGGCCTTGTCGGCGGTTCGGCCTATGACGCGCATGGCAAGGCGATCTCAGATGAGGACATGCAGAAGGCCCTGGCTTCCGACGCAGTCCTGTTTGGGGCGGTCGGCGGTCCGAAATGGGACAGCGTGCCCTATGATGTGCGGCCCGAAGCCGGCTTGCTGCGCCTGCGCAAGGACATGGAGCTTTTCGCCAATCTTCGTCCCGCCATCTGCTATCCGGCGCTGGCCGACTCGTCGTCGCTGAAGAAGGAGGTCGTCGAAGGGCTCGATATTCTGATCGTGCGCGAATTGACCGGCGGCGTCTATTTCGGCGAGCCCAAGGAGATCCGCGATCTCGGCAACGGGCAGAAGCGCGGCATCGACACGCAGGTCTACGACACTTACGAGATCGAGCGGATTTCCGGCGTCGCATTCGAGCTTGCGCGCACCCGCCGCAACAAGGTCACGTCCATGGAGAAGCGCAACGTCATGAAGTCCGGCGTGCTGTGGAATGAGGTCGTGACCGCGACGCACAAGGAGAAATATGCCGATGTCACGCTCGACCACATGCTGGCGGATGCCGGTGGCATGCAATTGGTGCGCTGGCCCAAGCAATTCGACGTCATCGTCACGGACAATCTCTTCGGCGACATGCTTTCCGATATCGCCGCCATGTTGACCGGCTCGCTTGGCATGCTGCCGTCGGCGTCGCTCGGCGCTCCCGACCCGAAGACCGGCAGCCGCAAGGCGCTTTACGAGCCCGTCCATGGTTCGGCGCCCGATATTGCCGGAACAGGCGCAGCCAATCCGATCGCCATGATCGCTTCCTTTGCCATGTGCCTGCGCTATTCCTTCAACATGACGGCCGAGGCCGACCGGCTTGAAGCGGCAATCGCGGCGGTCCTTGATGATGGCATCCGCACGGCCGACATCATGTCCGAAGGCAAGACCAAGGTAGGCACTACCGAAATGGGCGATGCCATCCTGGCCAGGTTCAAGGCACTGGCAGCCTGAGGCACGCATGAAAAAAAGCCCGGCGCGAGCGATCGCGCCGGGCTTTTTCGTTAGTGGGCCGACTATTCTACTTCGTGCAGGTCGGTGTCCTTCGTATCGCGAACGAAGAGCAGGCCGATGACCAGCGTCATCGCTGCGATGACGATGGGGTACCAGAGGCCATAATAGATATCGCCCTTCGCGGCACTCATCGCGAACACGGTTGCCGGAAGCAGTCCGCCGAACCAGCCATTGCCGATATGATAGGGCAGGGACATGCCGGTATAGCGGATGCGGGTCGGGAACATTTCCACCAGGATTGCGGCAATGGGCCCATAGACCATGGTCACGTAGAGGACCAGGATGAACAATATGCCGATGGTCATGATCCAGTTCACCCCAGCAGGATCCGCCACCATCTTGAAGGCGCCGGCGCCCGGCACGGTGTAGACCGGAACCTCGGTGGCGCCCGCCGCCTCTTCGGCGGTGATCAGCTTGTCCTTTACGGCCTGATCGACCGGAACCATGGACTTTTCACCGCCGCGGATAGCTGCCGCGTCCAGCGCAAGCTTGGGATTGGCGGCAACCAGTGCATCGAGCTTTGAGTCCACCACCTTTACCGGGTCGCGCACCAGCGGATAGCCTGCATCCTGCAATGCGACGTTGATGCCCTTCTTCAATGCTGCGTCCTTGGCGGCAACATCGGCACCAGCCGCAGCGGCGTCATAGGATTCCACCGTTTCGCTGCCGATCGTCACCTTGGCGGGAGTTCCTGCCGGAGCAGTCGCCGCGATGTCATAGGGGATCGAGCTCTTGGCGAGGAAGTCGGTGGCGATATCGCAGGAAGTCACCGGCTTGCGTGTGCCGACCGGATTGAACTGGAAGTTGCAATCGCCGGGAGCGGCGGTGACAGTTGCCCGAACCGTATCCTGCGCCTGGGCGAGGGCTGGATTGGCAGCCCAGGTCAGCGCCTTGAACAGCGGGAAGTAGGTGAGGATCGCCAGGGCAAGGCCGGCCATGATGATCGGCTTGCGCCCGATCTTGTCCGACAGCCAGCCGAAGAAGACGAAGAAGCCGGTGCCGAGAAGAAGTGCGATCGCGATCATGATGTTGACTGACTGGCCGTCGACCTTGAGCACGTTCTGGAGGAAGAACAGCGCGTAGAACTGGCCGGAATACCACACGACGGCCTGGCCGGCGGTGAGGCCGAAAAGGGCGAGCAGGGCCAGCTTTGCATTCTTCCATTGGCCGAAGGCTTCGGATAGCGGTGCCTTGGACCCCTTGCCCTCTTCCTTCATGCGCTGGAAGGTCGGCGATTCACTCAGCGAAAGCCGGATCCAGACCGAGACGCCGAGGAGGACGAAGGAAAGGATGAAGGGAACGCGCCAGCCCCAGGCGGCGAAGGCTTCCTTGCCGAGCCAGTTCTGGATCACCAGAATGACGATGAGCGACAGGAACAGGCCGAGCGTGGCGGTCGTCTGGATCCACGACGTGTAGTAGCCGCGCCTGTTGCTGGGCGCATGTTCGGCCACATAGGTGGCAGCACCACCATACTCACCGCCGAGCGCCAGGCCTTGCAGCATGCGCAGCAGCAGCAGAATGATCGGCGCGGCGATGCCCCAGCTTGCGGAGCCGGGAAGCACGCCCACCAGGAAGGTGGACAGACCCATGATCAGGATCGTGACGAGGAAGGTATATTTGCGGCCGACGAGATCGCCGATCCGGCCGAAGACCAATGCACCGAAGGGCCGCACGAGGAAGCCGGCGGCAAATGCCAGCAGGGCAAAGATGTTGCGTGTCGCTTCAGGATATTCGCTGAAGAAGGCCGTGCCGATAAAGGCCGCCAGTGAGCCGTAAAGATAGAAGTCGTACCATTCGAAGACGGTGCCGAGCGACGAGGCGAAGATGACTTTCTTCTCCTCTCGCGTCATACCTCGCCGAGAATCGTCGGCTACGGTTGTGGATGCCATTTCGTTTCCTCCCAGAAAACTGCAGTTAAGCCAAAGGGGATTTCACTCCGATATCTCCGCTTGGTCCCCTCCAACGCCGATGTTAGCCATGATCTTCTGTTCGCGAGAGCATTCAAATGATCATGTACTGGTCAACGTCCTCCGGATTATCTTTCCCCTCAAGGTCATCTACCCATCGAACAGGCGAATTGTTGTCCAATTATTGAAGAAAGCAAAGCCCGCTTCTTGGGGTAAATGTCTAAAATTGTGCGTAACGCGACATATTCTTGCTGTTTAAACATGCAATTGACTCTTTTGGGAAAGTGCGTACAAGCACAGGCGGACAAGGAGACCAGCGTGCGTAGCGAATCGACAGCGCTATTTTCGGCAAAGGGCGGCGGCATTCATGCCGGCTGCATCGGCATGTCTGCTCCTTCGATCACCATTTCGGCCAAACCGACTGTTAAAACGACCATCAAAACGGTCTGATTTCCCTTGGCCTGCTCGCCCCTCCCGGGTCCGGCCCGGGGCGAGACCCGCGGTGGCCGGCGGGTTTGCACAAGCGGAGAGGGACAGGAGACACAAAATGAGTTTCAAGGTTGCAGTAGTCGGCGCCACGGGCAATGTGGGCCGCGAGATGCTGACGATACTGGAAGAGCGCGGCTTCCCGGTCAGTGAAGTGGTGCCGCTGGCCTCGCGGCGTTCGCAGGGCACGGAAGTTTCCTTCGGCGACAAGACGTTGAAGGTGCGCGCGCTCGACAATTATGACTTTTCGGACACGGATATCTGCCTGATGTCGGCCGGCGGCAATGTCTCCAAGGAATGGTCGCCGAAGATCGGCGCGCAGGGCTGTGTCGTCATCGACAATTCGTCGGCCTGGCGCTACGATTCCAACGTTCCGCTGATCGTCCCGGAGGTCAATCCCGACGCGATTTCCGGCTTCTCCAAGAAGAACATCATAGCCAATCCGAACTGCTCCACGGCGCAGCTCGTCGTGGCCTTGAAGCCGCTGCACGACCGGGCCCGCATCAAGCGCGTCGTCGTCTCTACCTACCAGTCGGTATCCGGTGCCGGCAAGGAGGGCATGGATGAGCTGTTCGAACAGTCGCGGGCCGTGTTCGTCGCCGATCCGGTAACGGCCAAGAAGTTTACCAAGCGCATCGCGTTCAACGTCATTCCTCATATCGACGTCTTCATGGAAGACGGCAATACGAAGGAAGAGTGGAAGATGGTGGCGGAAACCAAGAAGATGCTGGATCCGAAGATCAAGCTGACCGCGACCTGCGTCCGCGTGCCGGTGTTCATCGGCCATTCGGAAGCCGTGAACATCGAATTCGACGCGCCGATGAGCGCGGAGGAGGCGCGGGAGATCCTGTCCAATGCTCCAGGCTGCCTGGTCGTCGATCGCCGCGAAGATGCCGGCTATATCACGCCCTATGAGGCTGCAGGCGAGGATGCGACCTATATTTCACGCATTCGCGAGGACATCACGGTCGAAAACGGACTTTCGCTGTGGGTTGTTTCCGACAATCTGCGCAAGGGCGCGGCACTGAACACGATACAGATCGCCGAGTTGCTGGTCGCACGGGGGCTGATCCAGCCCAAGCAGATCGCGGCCTAGGCGGTTTTCAGTTCAATCACTTGAAAGGGCGTCTCTTGGCGCCCTTTTTCATTTTGCGTCATCTATGCTGGCGATCAGCTTCTGCCGCAGCTCCATCAGCTCGGCCCTCAGCGTCTTTGCCTCGCCCATCGAGCAACCGAAGGCCTTTCCCATTGCCAGCGGTACGGATTCTGCCTTTTCGCGCATGGCTTCTCCTGCATCGGTGAGGCCGATCAGCACCTGTCGCTCGTCGCTGCGGTCGCGGGTGCGGGTAATCAGTCCCGCAATCTCCAGCCGCTTCAACAGGGGCGTGAGCGTTCCGGAGTCGAGCCCGAGCTTCTCGCCGATCGATTTTACGGCCTGGTTTTTCTGCTCCCACAATACCACCATGACGAGATATTGCGGGTAGGTCAGGTTCAGCGCCGCCAAACGAGGCTGATAGGCCCGCGTCAGCGCATTCGCCGTCGAATAGATGGCAAAGCAAAGAAAATTTTCGAGTTTGAGATTGCTCTCGCCCGCATCGCGCATTTGTCCGCTCCGTTCAATGATCGACCAGCATAATCGACCGATTTCGATTGCACATCATTTAATTTAGCATCACGTGCAAATTATCTATTGCACACAATTTAATTTTGTGCAATTTAATAGCCATACCAACCAAGCAAAGGACCAGGACGATGAGCATTCTTTATACGACTGAAGCGACGGCAACCGGTGGTCGCGACGGAAACGCCAGGAGCGTCGATGGACGGCTGGCTGTCACGCTTTCGACGCCAAAGGAACTGGGCGGCAATGGAGCCGAGGGAACCAACCCCGAGCAGCTGTTCGCGGCCGGCTACTCGGCATGCTTTCTCGGCGCCCTGAAATTCGTTGCCTCGAAGCGCAAGATCAAATTGTCGGAGGAGACTTCCGTCACCGCCACTGTGGGCATCGGACCGCGCGCTGACGGTAAGGGCTTCGGGCTCGACGTCGCGCTCAAGGTGTCGGTACCCGGCATCGAAGGCAATGTCGCAAGGGAGCTTGCCGACGAAGCCCATATCGTCTGCCCCTATTCGGAAGCCACGCGCAGCAATCTGGCTGTTCGCATAGATGTCGCGTGAGGCGGATATGACGGCTTCGCATCTCGCAACGCGCCGTTCCTTCCTCGCGGCCAGCGCCGGTCTTGCGGCCATGGTCGCCCTGCCGGGAACGGCAGCCACATCCACTATCAACAGCGAAACCCCGAAAGGAAACAGGACCATGGCCCGCTTCAACACCAAGGACGGCACGGAAATCTACTACAAGGACTGGGGCACGGGGCAGCCGGTGGTGTTCAGCCATGGCTGGCCGCTGACGGCCGACGCCTGGGAAGACCAGATGGTCTTTCTCGGATTGAACGGTTATCGCGTCATCGCCCATGATCGGCGCGGCCATGGGCGTTCCGGCCAGAGCTGGGATGGAAACCATATGGATCAATATGCGGACGATCTGGCGGAGTTGTTCGAAAAGCTGGACCTGAAGGACGCGATCATGGTCGGACACTCCACCGGCGGTGGCGAGGTGGCCCGTTATATCGGTCGCCATGGCACCAGGCGCGTGGCCAAGGCCGTGCTCGTCGGCGCCGTCCCTCCGATCATGCTCAAGACCGAGGCCAATCCGGAAGGCCTGCCGATCGATGTGTTCAACGGCATCCGCGATGGCGTGACGGCGGATCGCTCGCAGTTCTTCAAGGATCTGACGATACCGTTCTACGGCGCCAACCGGCCAGGTGCGAAAGTATCGGACGGCATGCGCGAAGCATTCTGGCTGCAGGGCATGCAGGGTGGGCTGAAGAACGAGCTCGATTGCATCAAGGCCTTCTCGGAAACCGATTTCACCGAGGATTTGAAGAAGTTCGACGTGCCGACATTGATCGTCCACGGCGATGACGACCAGATCGTGCCGATTGCCGCTTCCGCCCACAAAGCCGCCAAGCTCGTCAAGGGCGCCGAACTGAAAGTCTATCCGGGCGCCCCGCATGGCCTGGCCACCACACATAAGGACCAGCTCAACAGGGACCTGCTGGCTTTCGCCAGGTCCTGAGGTCGAGCTACGGGAAGAGCGAGCTATTAGAGCCCGCGCTTCTCGATCATTGCTTCGGGTGATGGCATCCTGCCGCGGAAGGCCTTGTAGAGATCCTCGGGATCTCTGCTGCCTCCCGCGGCATAGATATGTTTCTTCAACTTGGCAGCGAGTTCTGCATTGAATACGTCGCCGGTCTCCTCGAATGCCTTGAAGGCGTCGGCATCAAGGACTTCCGACCACATGTAGGAGTAGTAGCCTGCCGAATAGCCATCGCCCGAGAACACATGGGTGAAATGCGGCGTGCGGTGGCGCATGATGATCGCTTCGGGCATGGCGAGACGCTTCAATGCTTCCGCCTCGAATGCGATGGGATCGGAGGTCGGCGCATCGCCGGCGTGAAACGCCATGTCCACCAGGGCGGAAGCGGTGAATTCCACCGTATTGAAGCCGGCATTGAAGGTCTGGGCCGCGATCACCTTGTCCAGAAGCGCCTTCGGCATCGGCTGGCCGGTGCGATAATGGATGGCGAACTGCTCGAGAATGGCGGGCGTCGTCAGCCAATGTTCGTAGAGTTGCGACGGAAGCTCGACGAAATCGCGCGCCACCGAAGTGCCGGATACCGCCGGCCAGGTCACGTCGGACAACAGTCCATGCAAGGCATGGCCGAATTCGTGGAACAGGGTGCGCGCGCCGTCGAGGGAGAGCAGCGCCGGCTCGCCCTTTGGCGGCTTGGCGAAGTTCATGACATTGTAGATGATCGGCTTCTGCTCGCCGTCCAGCCTGTGCTGGGATTGCAGCGCGCTCATCCACGCGCCGGACCGCTTCGACTGCCGGTTGAAATAATCGCCGAGGAACACGCCGCGCTCAGTGCCGTCGGGGTTGAACACCTGCCATACGCGCACGTCGGGATGCCAGAGCGGAACGCCGCTCCTCTCCTTGAACGTGATGCCGAACAGCCGCGTCGCGACGTCGAAACAGGCATCGATGATCTTCTCGAGCTGCAGGTAGGGTTTCAGCTCGGCCTCGTCGAAGGAGAATTTCTCATTGCGCAGCTTTTCCGCATAATAGCGCCAATCCCAGGGTTCGACCTGGTGATTGCGCCCTTCCGCCGCGATCAGCCTTTGCAGCTCCGCCTGCTCCTCGCCGGCCCGCGCCTTGGCCCGTTCCCAGACAGGCTCCAGCAGGTCCATGACGGCCTTCGGCGTCTTGGCCATCGTATTGTCGAGCTTGTAGGCAGCAAAACTGCCATAGCCGAGAAGCCGGGCCTTCTCCGTGCGCAACGCCACCATCTCGGCGACGATGGCGACATTGTCTGTCTCGCCGCCATTTTCGCCCCTTGCCGCCCAGGCGCGGAACGCCTTCTCGCGCAGGGTGCGGTTTTCCGAAAAGGACAGGAACGGTTCGATGATGGAGCGCGACAGCGTCACTGCCCATGCGTCGGGTCGGCCGCGTTCCTCCGACGCGCCGCGCATGGCATCGCGCACGAAATCCGGAAGGCCGGCCAGTTCGTCCTCGCTTTCCAGGAACAGCGCCCATTCCGCCTCGTCCTTCAGTACATTCTGCCCGAAGCGTGCACCGAGGCCGGCCAGCCGTTCATTGATGTCCGCAAGCCTTGCCTTGCCCTGTTCGTCCAGCCGCGCGCCGCTGCGCACGAAGCCTTTCCAGGTTTCTGCCAGTACGCGATCGGTTTCCGGGTCGAGCCCAAGCAGATCGCGCTGCTCATAGAGCGAGTCGATGCGGGCGAAAAGCTTTGGATTCATCATGATGGAAGATGAATGCCGCGCCATCTTTGGCGCAATCTCACGCTCCATCGCCTGGATTTGATCATTGGTGTGCGCGCCGGCGCGCATCCAGAATATCGACGAGATCCGGTCCAGGGCATGGCCAGACAATTGCAGTTGCTTGAGCGTGTTCTCGACCGTCGGCGCTTCGGGATGCGAGATGATTGCCTCTATGTCCTGAAGATCGCTGGCCAGCGCCATGTCGAAGGCAGGCCCGAAATCCGCGTCGCTGAATGCCGTGAAATCGGGAAGCCCCAGCGGTCCGGTCCAATCGAACAGGGCGGTGTTGACGGCTGGTCGGGCAGCGCACATGGCGAACTCCATCTGGATGATTTGAGGCTTTTCAGGCTATCCCGCCGTGGCAGCACCGCAGCAGGACTATCAGCAAGGTAGGTATAATCGCCGCAGAGGCAAGAGGGCAGGCACAGGCGGCCCGCCCCCTTGCGTTCAGCTGCCGCGCTTGCGGGCGGCGAGAGTGCGCAGGCGCAGGGCGTTCAAGCGGATGAAGCCGGCGGCATCCTTCTGGTCATAGGCACCGCGATCGTCCTCGAATGTCACCAGTGCATCGGAATAGAGCGACTTGTCGGACTTGCGGCCGCAGACCATGACATTGCCCTTGTAGAGTTTCAGGCGCACGGTTCCTTCGACATCCTCCTGGCTCCGGTCGATCATCGCCTGGAGCATTTCGCGCTCCGGCGAATACCAGAAGCCATTATAGATCAGTTCCGCATAGCGCGGCATGAACTCGTCCTTCAGATGCGCCGCGCCGCGATCGAGCGTGATCGACTCCATCGCACGGTGCGCCGCGAGCAATATCGTGCCGCCCGGCGTCTCGTAGACGCCACGCGACTTCATGCCGACGAAGCGGTTTTCCACCAGGTCGAGCCTGCCGATACCATTGTCGCGGCCGAGATCGTTGAGCGTCTTGAGCAGGGTTGCCGGCGACAGGGGCTTGCCGTCAATGGCAACCGCATCGCCCTTTTCGAAGGCGATCTCGATTTCGGTCACCTTGTCGGGCGCCTCCATCGGCGAAATCGTGCGCTGGTGCACATATTCCGGCGCCTCCTGCCAGGGATCTTCCAGAACCTTGCCTTCGGAAGAGGAATGCAGAAGATTGGCGTCGACGGAGAACGGCGCCTCGCCGAGCTTGTCCTTGGCGATCGGAATCTGGTGCTCGCGGGCGAATTCGAGCAGATCCGTCCGGGATTTGAACGACCAGTCGCGCCAGGGTGCGATCACCTTGATGTCGGGGTTCAGCGCATAGGCCGAGAGCTCGAACCGCACCTGGTCGTTGCCCTTGCCGGTCGCGCCATGGGCGATGGCGTCCGCGCCGGTGCGCGCGGCGATATCGACCAGATGCTTCGAGATGAGCGGGCGTGCTATGGACGTGCCCAGCAGGTAGACACCCTCATAGACCGCATTGGCGCGGAACATTGGAAAGACGAAGTCGCGGACGAATTCCTCGCGCACGTCCTCGATGTAGATTTCCTTGATGCCGAGCATTTCGGCCTTCTTGCGTGCCGGCTCCAGCTCCTCGCCCTGGCCGAGATCGGCGGTGAAGGTAACGACTTCCGCGCCGAGTTCCGTCTGCAACCATTTCAGGATGATCGATGTATCGAGACCGCCCGAATAGGCAAGCACGACCTTCTTGACGTCTTTCCATTTGTTCATTGTGTTTTCCTGCTTTCGACCGGCCGTGGCTCCACCGGCATAATCATTTGCCGGTCTTGTAGCATTTGGGCCGCGCTTGGCAAGATCGGCGGCGGATGAGCAGGGTCGGCGGGGCACAAAATAGCGATGGCGCTGCTATCGGTTTCGCGTTAGTTTCCGGCGAATTTGCTGGAGGTACGAATGAATTTCATTCCTGATTGGCCGATCATCATGCAGTTTGCGCTGGCCACTTTCGTGCTGTCCATCACGCCCGGGCCGGACATGACGCTGTTTGTCGGCCGCGCCCTGTCCGAGGGGAGGGCCGCCGGCTTTTCCTGCCTCATGGGCGCTTGTACCGGCGTCGTCATCCATACGACCATGGTCGCCATTGGCCTTTCGGCGCTCATCGTCGCCTCGCCAACGGCCTTTCTGGTGCTGAAGGTCGTCGGGGCGGGCTATCTCGTCTGGCTCGCTTACCAGGCCATTCGCCACGGCTCGGCCTTCTCGCCGGAGAAGAAAGGCGGCGGGCCGTCGCATTCGCTGTTCCAGAACTGGCTCACCGGCCTCGGCATCAATCTGCTGAACCCGAAGATCATCCTGTTCTTCATGACCTTCCTGCCGCAGTTCGTCTCGGCAAGCGATCCGCATGCGCCGGGCAAGCTGTTCTTCCTCGGGCTGCTGTTCATCCCGATGTCCTTGCCGGTCGTCGCGCCGATGATCATCGCTGCCGACAGGTTTTCGCGGCTGCTGCGCAAGAATCCGACCGTGACCCGCGCCACCGACTGGCTGTTTGCGGGCGTATTCTCGGCCTTTGCGGCCAAGATACTGCTGGCGCAGGCAAAATAGCGTGAATTACGACGCCCGGGCGTTGTCGAACAGGCCGGCGCTGCGGCCTGAAACCATCCAGTAGACGAAGCCGCCAATGATGCCGGTGGCGAGAATGGCCGCGAAGGTGCTGACATCCTCGGTCTGCGGGCGCCATTTCCAGACGATGATGATGACGGAGGCCGCTGCACCGCCTATGGTGTAGAACAGCCAGTCCCGCCATGCGGTGAGCTCGGCATAGACAATGATGATCGCCGCCGGAACGAAGACGCTATAGCCGATCGCCGCGGCAAAGGCCGGAATGGTCAGGTAATAGAAGGTCGCGTCGCCGCCCGCCCATTCGCTGCTGCCGATCAACAGCGCATTGAGGAACAGCGAGGCGGCCAGTATCGCGGCGACGAAGCCGAAGACGATGAGCGTGAGCCGTGTCAGATAGTGCAACACGCGCTAATCCTCACCGTGCCCGGCGATCATCGCCGCCTCGAAAGCCAGACGCTCGGTCTTTTTCATCCGCTCGGATTCCGATTTCAGCTGGCCGCAGGCGGCGAGGATATCGCGGCCGCGCGGCGTGCGGATCGGCGAGGCATAGCCGGCATTGTTGACGTAATCGGCGAATTTCTCGATCTGCTCCCAATCGGAACATTGGTAATTGACGCCGGGCCATGGATTGAAGGGGATCAGGTTGATCTTCGCCGGAATGCCCTTCAGCAGCCGCACCAGCTCCCTGGCATCGTCGAGCGAATCGTTGACGCCCTTCAGCATCACATATTCGAAGGTGATGCGTTTCGAATTGGAAAGGCTCGGATAGGCGCGGCAGGCGTCCAGGAGTTCCTTCAACGGATATTTCTTGTTGATCGGAACGAGCATGTCGCGCAAATCGTCCTTCACCGCGTGCAGCGAAATGGCCAGCATCACGCCGATCTCCTCGCCGGTGCGATAGATCTCCGGGACGACACCGGACGTCGACAGGGTGATGCGGCGCTTCGAAAGCGACAGGCCATCGCCGTCCGATGCAATGAGCAGCGCCTTCTTTACATTCTCGAAATTATAGAGCGGCTCGCCCATGCCCATCATGACGATGTTGGACACCTTGCGGCCCTCGGCCGGAACGATGGCGCCTTCCGGCGTGTTGCGGTCGGGAAAATCGCCCAGCCGATCGCGCGCGATGAGCAGTTGCGAGAGGATTTCCTCGCTCGTCAGGTTGCGGACGAGCTTCTGCGTGCCCGTATGGCAGAAGGAACAGGTGAGGGTGCAGCCGACCTGGCTCGAAATGCACAGGGTGCCACGGCCTTCTTCCGGGATATAGACGGTCTCGATCTCCACCGGACGCCCCGCACCGCGCGCGGGAAAGCGGAAGAGCCATTTGCGCGTACCGTCGTTCGAAATCTGCTCTTCGACGATCTCCGGCCGCTTGATGGTAAAGTGCCGGTCCAGAAGCTCGCGCATGTCGCGCGATATGTTCAGCATGTCGGCGAAATCCGAGACGCCGCGCACATAGAGCCAATGCCAGAGCTGCGCCACGCGCATCTTGACCTGCCGTTCCGGCACGCCGATCTGGACGAGCGCCTCCGCCATCTCGGCGCGCGACAAGCCGATCAATGGCGGCTTTTCGGCTGCCATTGCAGGACGCACATCGCGGGTCTTCTCCCGCAGCGGTGATGGTGTCAGGTCAAGTGTCACGGACATCGGTAAAATCTGTCGCTCTGTTATAAAGCGCGGCTCATATCACGTTCCGGCCGTTACGTCACCCTGAACAAAGCAAAGGGGCCCGGACTGGAACCGGACCCCATCTAACCCAGGAATGTGGCAGAACTTATTTACAATCGGAGATTGCCTTCAAGGCGGCAGACACGCCCTTGAGCGAATAGGCATAGCTCGTCTTGGTGCCGCGCTTCGAAACGGCATTGATGGTCATGTTCGTGCCGGCACGCAAGGCGGCGACGAGCTGAGGCTCCTCGGCTGCATTTTCCATCCAGCCATGGCTGCCATTGGTGAACATCGAGAAGGTCCGGTTGTCGATCTTGACGAGAACCTTGGAATTCTCCTGCAGGTCGTAGCCGGCCTTGAATTGCGGCTCGAAGCTGACATTCTGGCCCGGCTTCTGGCTGACCATGAAGAAATTGTCGCCATGATCGACCTGAGCGGGCTGTTTATCGACGGGAACAGACAATACGTAGCAAACCTTGCCCTTGCCCTGCTGATAGCTATAGGCGCCCCAGGCGTTGAACTGGCTGATTTGACTCGGGGTTTGGGCCAGAGCAGTTCCCGCCAGCCCAAGGATGAGCGCAGACGCTGCTGCGATCGATTTTCCAAACATTGTACCCACCGGTTTTATCATTTCGTTGCATACTGAACCGGAAAGGGCGCGCAGGGCCACTCGGGCGCTACACCATCCAGTCCGCGTGTCTTAATTTGACTTAATCTGGGTTACCAAACGGTGAAGACAGGTCAAAAAAGCATCTGTTGGAGCCAAGGAAATCACGGTCTTATCCCGCAGCAAAGTCCGACACAGCCACACCAGCCAAAGAAAAACGGCGAGACTTTGACTGCGGACGGTCACAGACTTGTGATGGACCCCGGCGTCAAGCCTTCTCGGAACCGCTGAAATCCTCCAGCGCCTTCCTGGCTGCAGCACGGTGCGCCGGCGTGATATTGGTGCGGATGGCGCTAATGGCCGCCATCAAAACCGCCGCGTCGTCGCCGAATCCGATGCCGAGGACGAAGTCGGGGATGAAGTCGAGCGGAAGGACGAAATAGGCTAGCGATGCCAGCAATATGCCACGCACCCGCGTCGGCGTCGCCGGATCGAGCGCGCAGAAATAGGCGGCGACGAGTTCGTCCAGGAAAGGGACGTGCCCGGCAGCCTTGCGCAGCGTCCGCCAGAAACGCGCGCGCACCTTCTCCTCACGCGCAGCGTTTTCGCGCTCGGTTCCAGGCTCGAGAATTTCTCCGATCTTGACGTCGTCCATTTCCAGACCTCTTTACCTCCATTATCCCTGCCGAAGCAGTTTACCGCTATAGATGGGACGGCGTAAGAAGCTGCGCAAGTCCGTCGCTTCGTCCAATCCACCATCGCCCAAATCCATCATGGAAACCACAATGAACCCCACCTTCGCGAATCCGACCCCTGCGCGCTCGGTCCTGTTCGTCTGTCTCGGCAATATCTGCCGTTCGCCGCTGGCAGAAGGCGTCTTCCGCTCGGTGCTCGAAGCATCGGGCCGGGCTGCGAATGTCGACATCGATTCAGCCGGCACCAATGGCTACCACATGGGCGAAGCGCCGGATCCGCGTTCGATCGCCGTTGCGCGGCGCCACGGTCTTGATATTGCAGGCCAAAGGTGCCGCCAGCTGACCGCTGAAGACTTCGACAGGTTCGACCTCGTCCTCGGCATGGACCAGATCAACATGACGGCGATCGAACGTCGCCGCCCGCAGTCCTCGCCCGCCCTCACCGGACTGTTCCATCAGGTCGCGCTCGGTGCGGCGGTACAGATACCGGACCCCTATTATGGCGGCGAGACGGATTTCGAAAACGTCTACCGGATGGTTCTCGCGGCTTCAAAAGGCCTGCTGTCGCGGTTCTGATAGGAAGAGCGGCGCGATTCGAGCGGCCATGCCTCTTCCACGACATAGGGTCCGCCGCCGACCGAATCCCGCGACGACATCAGCACGAAGCGGTTGACGGTAAAGGGAGAGGCGGAGAAATTGCCGCGCGAGGAAAGATAATGCGCGACTTCCTCGCTGCGGACATTGCGCAGACGGGCCAGCGTGACATGCGGCGTGAACTTGCGGGCATCGGCCGGCAGCATCAGGCGCTGGCAGATCCGCTCGATTTCCGCGTGCAGCGCCTGAAGATCGGGCGAGGGCACGATGGAGGCCACGAGACTGTGCGGCTTCTTGGTGCCGAATGCGGTGACGCCCGCAAGGCGCAAGGTGAATTCCGGCCGCCGGATACGGTCGAGCGCATTGGCAACTTCGTCGGCCACATGGCCTTCGACGTCGCCGATGAATCGCAGGGTGATGTGGTAGTTCTCGACGTCGATCCATCGAGCTCCCGGTAACCCACCGCGCAACAATGACAGCGAAAGAGCGGCATCGCGCGGAATTTCGAGGGCAGTAAAGAGACGCGGCATAAGGCATCCTCCCCGAATCGAGTTCTGTTACTAGAGAATCACCGAACCCGGCCGCGGGCAAGCCGTAAGTTCATATTCTTTGGGGACGCGACAAATTGAACACTGTTTTTTGCAAGGGCCGGGTTTTCTGCGGGGGGCCGGGTTTTCTGTAACGCCCGCCGGCCTATTGCGATGCGTTCCCCGACTTGGCGGCAAGGGTCTTTTCCATGATAGGCAGAAACCGCTCGACCATCTCGGCAACGCCTTTCGCATTGGGGTGCATCCCGTCTTCGAGCTGGAGCGTTCTCTCTGCCGCCACCCCGTCGAGAAAGAACGGATAGAGCGGAACATTGTATTTCTGCGCCAGCCGGGGGTAGATCGCATTGAACTTCGCTTCGTAATCGGCCCCCATATTGGGTGGCGCCAGCATGCCGGCGAGAATGACAGTCACACCCCGCTGCTGAAGCTTCTCGATGATGTCCGACAGGTTCTTTTCGCTGAGGTCCGGGGAAATGCCGCGCAGGGCGTCATTCGCGCCGAATTCCAGGATGACCATGTCGGTATCTTCGGGCACCGACCAGTCCAGCCGGTTGACGGCATCCGTCGTCGTCTCGCCGGCAACGCCGGCATTGGCGACACTTGCCTTGATCCCCTTGTCCTTCAGGGCCTTCTCCAATTGCGCCGGGAAGGAATCCTGCGGCGGCAACTCGAAACCGGACATGAGGCTATCGCCAAATCCGACCACGCTGACGGCCTCGCCGGACACGGTATTTTGATTCGCCAGGGACAGGGACGGCGAGGCAACAAGGCCAAAGGCGAGCAACAATTCAACGAAGAGTTTGAATCTCATTTCACGGCACCCATATCAGTTCGGCTGGCTTAGCCGGCCCGACCTTATCGCAAAGGAAATGTTTTCGTGACGAAATCGATTATCAAGCTCGATCACATTGAATTGACTCTCGGCGCCGGCGCTTCCGCCGTCCATGTGCTGAAAGGTGTGTCGCTTGATATCGAGGCGGGCCAGTCGGTGGGTATCGTCGGACCGTCCGGCTCGGGCAAATCCACCTTGCTGATGGTGCTGGCCGGGCTGGAGCGGGTGGATTCGGGCTCCGTCGAAATCGCCGGCGAGCGGCTGGAGAAGCTGAACGAAGATGCGACCGCGGCGTTTCGCGGCAGGAATATCGGCATCGTCTTCCAGTCGTTTCATCTCATTCCCAACATGACGGCGCTGGAAAACGTCGCGGTTCCGCTCGAACTGGCGGGAAAAAGCGACGCCTTCGCCACTGCCGGGCGCATGCTTGCGGCCGTCGGGCTCGCAGATCGCACCATGCATTATCCGGGCGAACTATCCGGCGGCGAACAGCAGCGGGTCGCCATCGCGCGGGCTCTTGCGCCGTCGCCCAAAATACTCATCGCCGACGAGCCGACCGGCAATCTCGACAGTACGACGGGCAAACAGATCGCCGACCTCCTGTTCGAAAAGCAGAGGGAGCTTGGGCTGACGCTCGTGCTCGTCACCCATGATGCGAGCCTCGCCGCCCGCTGCGAGCGCGAAATCCGCGTCAGGTCGGGGATCATCGAGGCCGACGAAGGCAAGCCCGAACTGGCGAGAACCGCATGAGCAGCGCGCGCTCCGGTGCCGGGCCGTCGCTGCTGCTTGCCCTGCGCTTCGCCTTGCGCGAAATGCGCAGCGGACTTTCGGGTTTCTATATATTCCTTGCCTGTATCGCGCTTGGCGTTGCGGCAATCGGCGGCGTCAACTCGGTCGCGCATTCGATAACGGCCGGAATATCCACCCAGGGGCAGACAATCCTCGGCGCCGACATGCGCTTCCAGCTCAACCAGCGGGAAGTGACCTCGGCGGAAAGAGCGTTCCTGGAGAGCAAGGGACGACTCGCCGTGAGCGCCGGCATGCGCTCCATGGCGCGGCTCACCGACGGCTCCGACCAGTCGCTGGTGGAGGTCAAGGCCGTCGACGAGGCCTATCCGCTCTACGGCAGGCTGGAGGTAGCGCCGCCGCTCGACCATTCTGCCCTGTTCGGCGAGACGAATGGGGCGTTCGGCGCGGCCGTGGCGGAGATATTCCTCGAGCGCCTTCATCTCAAGCTCGGCGACCGGGTGATGCTGGGCGGCGCCACGTTCGAACTGCGTTCCATCATCAGGAGCGAACCGGACGTCCTTTCCGACGGCTTCGGCTTCGCGCCACGTTTCATGGTGTCGCGCGACGGCCTGGCGGCGGCGGGCCTCGTGCGGCCGGGAAGCCTCGTCGAGCATGATTACAAGATCGCCCTGCCCGCTGGCTCCAGCGAGGAGGTCCTGACTTCGATCAGGGACGAGGCGCAAAAGCTGTTTCCCGAGGCGGGCTGGGCCATCCGCAGCCGCCTGAACGCGGCGCCGTCGCTCGCGGCAAACGTGGAACGATTCTCGCAGTTCCTGACGCTGGTCGGCCTGACCGCGCTCATTGTCGGTGGTGTCGGCGTCGCCAATGCCGTCCGTGCCTATCTCGACGCAAAGCGCGGGGTCATTGCGACCTTCAAGTCGCTCGGCGCCCCCGGCTGGTTCGTGATCGCGGTCTACCTGCTTCAGATACTCATCATCGCGCTGCTGGGCATTGCCATTGGCATCGCCATCGCCGCGATCATACCCTATGCGGCGGGCTTTGCACTCAAGAGCGTATTGCCGATCGCTGGCGAGGGCGGGTTCTACCCTGGAGCCCTGGTCTGGGCCGGCCTCTTCGGCCTGCTGACGACGCTGGCATTCGCCATCCTGCCGCTTGGCCGCGCAAGGGACGTGCCGGCGACGGCACTCTTTCGAGAGCAGGGCTTCGACCAGCGCGGCTGGCCCAAGGCCATCTACATCGTCCTCGCCGCGCTGCTGATTGCCATCCTCGGCGGTCTCGCCATCTATTTCGCCTTCGACCGACGCATTGCGACGGTGTTCGTCGGCGCGGTCGCCGCGTCTTTCATCGTCTTGCGCGGTGTCTCGGCCGGCGTTCAATGGCTGGCGCGGCGCGCGCCGCGCATGCGCTCGACGGCGCTGCGGCTAGCCGTCGGCAATATTCACCGCCCCGGCGCCCTGACGCCATCGGTGGTGCTGTCACTCGGCCTCGGGCTCACTTTGCTCGTGTCCCTGGCGCTTATCGACGGAAGCCTGCGCCATCAGCTTGCGGGCAATCTGCCGGAACGGGCGCCGAACTTCTTCTTCGTGGATATTCAGAGCAGGGAAGTGGATGCGTTCAAGGACCTGCTGCAACGCAGTGCGCCGGAAGCGAAGATCGTCAGCGCACCGATGCTGCGCGGCCGGATCGTGGCGCTCAACGGTACGGACGTGACGAAACTGACCATACCGCCCGAGGGCGCCTGGGTCCTGCGCGGCGACCGTGGTATCACCCATGCGCGCACAGTCCCGGAAAACTCCACGCTGACCGAGGGCCAATGGTGGCCGGAAGACTACAAGGGCGAGCCGCTGGTTTCGTTCTCGGCCGAGGAAGCGACCAATCTCGGTTTGAAGATCGGCGACACCGTCACGGTCAATGTCCTTGGGCGTAACGTAACGGCGCGCATAGCCAATCTGCGGCAGCTGCAATGGGAGTCGCTCGCCATCAATTTCGTCATGGTGTTCTCGCCCAACACGTTCGCCGGCGCGCCGCACGCATGGCTGGCGACACTCACCGATCCATCGGCCTCGACGAGTTCCGAAGCGGCATTGATGCGTGACGTAACGCGCGCCTACCCCGCCGTAACGTCGGTTCGGGTGAAGGATGCGATCACCATCGCCAATGAACTGGTGGGACAGCTGGCCGTCGCCATCCGGGCGGCCGCATCTGTAGCGCTGATCGCTTCCATCCTGGTGCTGGGCGGCGCGCTGGCGGCAGGCAATCGGGCACGGGTGCATGATGCCGTGGTGCTCAAGACCCTTGGCGCTACCCGGCGCACGCTCGTGAAGGCCTTCACCCTCGAATATGTCATGCTCGGCCTTGCAACTGCCGTCTTCGCGCTGGTCGCCGGCGGCGTCGCCGCCTGGTACGTCGTCGTCAGGGTCATGACCATGCCGGCCTGGTTCCAGCCGCAGGTCGCGGTACTGACCGTGGTGGTCGCGCTGGTGCTCACCGTCGGTTTCGGCCTCGCCGGCACCTGGAGGATATTGGGCCAGAAGGCGGCGCCAATATTGCGCAATCTCTGATTTGGCGGCGTTACTCGGTTAAATCTTCGCAATAATCGGCGCATTTTGCCGGATTCAGGCCCTGGCACGCTTTGTTGAGTGGATCGCTACTTGTGCAAGACCAATTGAATCACCATAATTCCGATAGGCATGCTGGGGTCCCGCCAGCGGCGCCCGGGAATCGTTCCCGACACCACGACGGGACGTAGCAAATGAGGAAAAACCATGGCTGACTATCGCAACATCCAGGCTCGTACGACGGCCGGAGTGCGTGTGGACGCGGAGATCGACCAGGGTCTTCGCAGCTACATGTTGAAAGTCTACAATCTGATGGCGGTCGGTCTTGCCGTGACCGGCCTCGCCGCATTGGCGCTCGTCTACATGACGACGACCAACGATCCAAGTCTCGCGGCAGCGACACTGGGCAACGGCAAGATGCTGACCAGCTTCGGCGTCACATTCTTCGTCTCGCCGCTGAAATGGGTCGTCATGCTCGCTCCCCTGGCTGCGGTGTTCTTCCTGAGCTTCCGTATCCAGTCGATGAGCGTCGCGGCAGCGCAGGCCACATTCTGGGTATATGCAGCACTCGTCGGCGCTTCGCTGTCATCGGTCTTCCTGGTGTTCACCACCGGAAGCATCGTCCAGACGTTCTTCATCACCGCGGCATCCTTCGGTGCCCTCTCGCTCTATGGCTACACCACGAAGCGCGATCTTTCAGGTTTCAGCTCGTTCCTGTTCATGGGCGTCATCGGCATCATCCTTGCTTCGGTGGTCAATATCTTCCTTCAGTCCAGCGCCCTGCAGTTCGCGATCTCGGCGATCGGCGTTCTGGTCTTCGCTGGCCTGACTGCCTATGACACGCAGCAGATCAAGGAAATGTACTTCGAAGGCGACGACGCCGATTCCTATGGCCGCAAGGCGATCATGGGTGCGCTTCGGCTCTATCTCGACTTCGTCAACATGTTCATGTTCCTGCTCCAGTTCCTCGGCAATCGGGAATAGCGGCTGTTTGAATCGATGCGAAAAGGGCGGCTTTCGAGCCGCCCTTTTTTGTTACCCGCACGGGAAAATCCTTTGACTTGATTGCAAAGCAGTGCATGAAAAACCAGACTGTTCTCCAAGTGCAAGCCAACATCATGTCCGATATCACCATCCGCCCGGCCCAGCCTGCCGACCTCAGTGCAATCACCGACATCTACCGTGACGCGGTGCTGAACGGCACTGCCACCTACGAGATCGATCCGCCGAGCCTCGACGAAATGACGTCGCGGTTCCATGCGATCACCAGCAGCGGCTTTCCCTATGTCGTGGCGGTGCAGGGCGACGCTGTCATCGGCTATGCCTATGCGAGCTATTTCCGCGCCCGGCCAGCCTATTGGTGGACGGTGGAGGATTCGATCTATATCGCGCCGGAGGCGAAGGGAAAGGGGCTGGGGAAAGTCCTGCTCGAGCGCCTGATAGCCGATTGCACCGCCCTCGGCTTCCGCCAGTTCATCGCCGTGATCGGTGACGGACATCCCGGATCCGCCTCGGTAAGGCTCCATAGCAAGCTCGGCTTCGAACATTCGGGCACGATCCGCGCCTCGGGGTTCAAACATGGTCGCTGGCTCGATACGGTGCTGATGCAGCTGGAGATGAATGGCGGCTCGGAGTCCCTGCCGGACAAGCCGCCTCTGCAATGATCAGCTCCTGACGATACTCAGGCTCTTGTCGAATATGCGCAGCACGCGATCGAGTTCATGGCCGCGCTTGAGGATATGGCCGCTTGCCGCGATGACGCTATAGGCGCCCTGTTTGCGTGTCAGCCTGGGATTCTTCTCGATGCGGAACATCGGCATTTCGCTGGTACGCCGGAAAATGGAGAATATTGCGCGGTCGCTCAGATGGTCGATCGCATAGTCGCGCCATTCGCCGGCTGACACCATGAAGCCATAGACCCGCAGGATCTGGTCCAGTTCGCGGCGGTTGAACGTGACGGGAAGGTCGCTCTGGCGGTTGAGGGGTATCAGTTTCGCCTGTTGCGATTCGCCGCCGCCCGCGCTGCTATCCATCAATCATGCACCTTCGGATCTCTCGTGTGACACCTGGATGACAATAGGGTGGCCTCATCGGCGACGTTTTTCAAGCTTTGTTGTCGGTACTCACCCGGTTTTATCAGTGTCTCCGACAGCTGAATCTTTCACGAAGCAATACGTGCTGAAGAGAATGGTGATGGTCCGTCACATTTTCGCCATCCGAAAAACGCACTCGCGCCCGATTCCAAAACGACGATCGCTCGCATGTTGCCGATGTGCAGCTGATCTTGCCGGTTCATTACCCCAAGCCCCCGCCCATGGACCGGCCTCGATCAGTTTGCGCTGGCAACATGCCCCAATAGCTCAGGCCGGATTCATCCGGCCTGTTTTTGTTTGGTCAGGGCTTGACCAGGATCGACGCGCCGATGATCGGCCCCGGCTTGTCTTCCCCCAGAACTTCCTGCAGCAGGACGGCGCAGCCCGACGCCTTCTTGCTGGCGATCTCGCTCCAGGGAATCTCGATCTTCTGGGCGTTTCCGTCCCACATGCCGACAGTTTCCATGGCGCGCACGCTGTTGGCGTAGCTCACCTGCCGGCCGGTATTCTCGCCATCGGGAATGGAAACCACGCTCTCCTTGTCGAAATAGGCGAGCAGGACCCGCACCGGGTTCGGCGTGACGGCCCCCTGGCCGATATCGATGAGCAGGCGCTTCTTCGGCGTCTTCGACAGTGTGACCGGGACCGTCAGCCCCGAGGTATTCTGCTTCATCTCGGCAATGCGGCGACGGATCTTGTCACCATCCTGCCCGTTGACGTGCTCGCGACCGTTCAGGATGGCCTGCGGCGTATAAACGCCGTTGAGACCGAGCGTCTGGCGATACTCGTTCTGCCGTTCGGTGTTCTCCGGCAAGGCGAGCGTATCCGTCCAGCCGCGGTAATCCCAGTAATCGACATGAAAGGCGAGGGCGACGACGTTGCCTTCGCGCGCCAGTTCCTTGAGGACTGCATCGGCCGGCGGGCACGAGCCGCAACCCTGCGACGTATAGAGTTCGACCACGCCGTCCGGCCGCTTCCCGCTGTCCTGCGCGCAGACCGGCAGCACATAGACCGCAGCAGCCAGAAGTGGCGAGCCGATCAGGACCAGGATTGACGTGATGCGCAGAGGCAAGGCGGCATGCTTTCTCTCAAAAATGCAAATCTGGCAGTCATTTATTGCCAGAAGATTGATAAGAGCCGCGTGCATCAAGGGGAAGTCACTTTGAGGTGAATTTGTTCACGAATATGCCATTGCGCGGTCAGTGGGAAATGAGCCTGTCGAAACGAATGGGACGGGCAATGGAAAAGGGCCGCCGGTAGCCCGACGGCCCTTCCATATCAAGGCTTGTTTTGTGGCGTCAGGCGGCCAGATCGCGCAGGACATATTGAAGAATGCCGCCATTCTTCAGATATTCCAGCTCATCGATCGTATCGATGCGGCAGATCAGCGGAACCTCTTTCACCGTACCATCGGCAAAGGTGACCGTGGCAACGGTCTTCTGGCGCGGCTGGATGGAGGCGAGGCCTTCGATGGAAACCATCTCGTCGCCCTTGAGCCCCAGGGACTGCCAGCTGGTGCCATCCTCGAGGACGAAGGGAACGATGCCCATGCCGACGAGGTTCGAACGATGGATGCGCTCGAACGACTGCGCGATCACGGCGCGGACGCCGAGCAGGTTGGTGCCCTTCGCCGCCCAGTCGCGTGAGGAGCCGTTGCCATATTCCACACCGGCGAAGATCACCAGCGGAACGTTCTCGCGGCGATAATCCATCGCGGCGTCGTAGATCGGCATTTCTTCCTTCGAGGGATAGTGGATCGTGTAGCCACCCTCGCGGCCGCTCTCGCCGAGCATGTGGTTGCGTATGCGGATATTGGCGAAGGTGCCACGCATCATCACCTCATGATTGCCGCGCCTCGTGCCATACTGGTTGAAATCCACCGGCGCCACGCCATGCTCGGTCAGGTACTGGCCGGCAGGAGAAGCCGCCTTGATCGAACCCGCCGGGGAGATGTGATCGGTCGTTATCTTGTCGCCGAAGAGACCCAAAATGCGGGCGCCCTTGATATCGTTGACGGTTCCAGGCGTCTTGCCCATGCCGACGAAGTAGGGCGGGTTCTGCACATAGGTCGAATTGTCGTCCCAGGCATAGGTCTGCCCTGCCGGCACATTGACGTTCTGCCAGTTCTCGTCACCCTTGAACACATCCGCATATTTCGACGCAAACAGCGTGCGCGTGACGTTCTTGGTGATGAATTCCTGGATTTCGTGCGAGGAAGGCCAGATATCCTTGAGATAGACCGGCTGGCCGTTCGGATCTTCGCCCAGCGGCTCGGTGGTCAGGTCCTTCGTCACCGTGCCCGCCAGCGCATAGGCAACGACGAGCGGCGGGGATGCAAGGTAGTTGGCCTGCACATCCGGGGAAACGCGACCTTCGAAATTGCGGTTGCCGGAGAGAACGGCAGCGGCGATCAGGCCCTTTTCATTGATCGTCTTGGAGATCGGCCCCGGAAGCGGTCCGGAATTGCCGATGCAGGTGGTGCAACCGAAGCCGACCAGATTGAAGCCGAGCTTGTCGAGCTCCTTCTGCAGGCCGGCATTCTCCAGATAGGCGGCAACGACCTGCGAACCGGGCGCGAGCGACGTCTTCACCCAAGGCTTCGACTTCAAGCCGCGCGCCGCGGCGTTGCGGGCGAGAAGGCCGGCCGCGATCAGCACGCTCGGATTGGACGTATTGGTGCAGGAGGTGATGGCGGCAATGGCGACATCGCCATGGCCGAGATCGAAATTCTCGCCTTCGACGGCGTAGCGTGCATCGAGCTGCTCGGTCTTCTTGTATTCCTTCTGCAGCGATTCACGGAAACCCGAGGCGATGCCTTCCAGCGCGATACGGCCTTCCGGACGCTTCGGGCCGGCCATCGACGGAACGACCGTGCCAAGATCGAGTTCCAGCGTGTCGGTGAATACCGGATCAGGCGAGCCGGGCTCGCGCCACATGCCCTGGGCGCGGGAATAGGCTTCCACGAGGGCAAGACGCTCCTCGTCGCGGCCGGAAATATTCATGTAGTTGATGGTTTCGCTGTCGATCGGGAAGAAGCCGCAGGTTGCGCCATATTCCGGGCCCATATTGCCGATCGTCGCCCGGTCGGCGAGCGTCATGCTTTCAAGGCCGGGTCCGAAGAACTCGACGAACTTGCCGACGACACCCTTCTTGCGCAGCATCTGCACGACGGTCAGGACGAGGTCGGTTGCGGTCACGCCCTCCTTCACCTTGCCGGTCAGGCGGAAGCCGATGACTTCGGGAAGCAGCATGGAGACTGGCTGGCCCAGCATGGAGGCTTCGGCCTCGATGCCGCCGACGCCCCAGCCGAGGACGCCAAGGCCATTGACCATCGTCGTGTGCGAATCGGTGCCGACGCAAGTATCGGGATAGGCGTAGGTGACGCCGTCCTCTTCCTTGGTCCAGACGCCCTGCGCCAGATATTCCAGATTGACCTGGTGGCAGATGCCGGTGCCCGGAGGCACGACGCGGAAGTTCTTGAACGCCTGCTGGCCCCATTTCAGGAAGCGATAGCGCTCGCCATTGCGCTCATATTCGAGGTCGACATTGCGCTTGAACGCCTGGGGATTGCCGAATTCGTCGACGATGACCGAATGGTCGATGACGAGATCGACAGGCACCAGCGGATTGATCTTTTCGGGGTCGCCGCCGAGATTGACCATGGCGTCGCGCATCGCTGCAAGATCCACGACAGCCGGAACGCCGGTGAAGTCCTGCATGAGCACGCGCGCCGGGCGATAGGCGATTTCTGCGCCGGCGCGGCCGCGGTCGACCAGCCACTTCGCAACGTTCTCGATGTCCTTCTTGAAGACCGAGCGATTGTCTTCGAAGCGAAGCAGGTTCTCGAGCAGGACCTTCATGGAAAACGGCAGGGCCGAGACGCCTTCGAGGCCATTCTTCTCGGCTTCGGTCAAACTGAAATAAACATATTCCTTGTCCCCCACGACAAGGGTTTTACGGCAATTGAAACTGTCGATCTGAGACATTTCTCGTTCGTCCTTATGCTGCGGCCTAACCCGGGACGAACGCCTTCCGCTGCGTGTCAAGGACGCGCCAAAGGTGCGGGTGCAGTCATTTCCGCTGTCCGTCCCGCGGCAGAAGCCTGAAGGCATCTGCGCCGAGATCGGCCAAAATTGTTTCCACGCCGACCGCTGGCATGGTTGAGAGCTATATAGAGTTTTTCCTCAATTTGTGCCAGACCGGCAAAGGGCAAAAATGCGGCCCTGCGGCGAAATGATCCTGCATGGCCGCGGAGCGCGGAAAAGCGGGTTGTTGATGCGATTGGTCGCCGAAAATCTCGGGGGTGAGCGGAATGGCGAGGTGCTGTTTTCCGGTCTTGGTTTCTCCGTTGCGGCGGGCGAGGCGTTGTTGGTGACAGGGCTGAACGGCTCCGGCAAATCGACGCTGCTGCGAATCATCGCCGGCCTGTTGCCGCCGTCCGAGGGCAGTCTGCAAATGGAGGCGCTGGGCGACGAATACGGGTCGATAGCCGATGCCGCGCATTATATCGGGCACCTCAATGCCATGAAGCCGGCGCTGACGCTGCGGGAGAATCTCGAATTCTGGCGGCAATTCGGCGGCGCTGGACCGGGGAGAGGGCGGCGATCGATCGACGACGCACTGGATGCGGTCGGCCTGGCCGGGATCGATGATCTCCCCTTCAGCTATCTTTCCGCCGGGCAGAAGCGGCGCGCCAGCATCGCCCGGCTCCTCGTGGTCCATCGCCCGCTCTGGTTGCTCGACGAGCCGACCTCCAGTCTCGACAGCCAGTCGGAACAGCGCTTCGGCCAGTTGATGCGCGATCACCTTGGCGATGGCGGTCTTATCGTCGCCGCGACTCATCTACCCTTGCAGCTTGGCAAATCGCGCGAGATCAGGCTTGGCGCGGAGCAGCACGCATCATGATGGCGCTCTTTGTTCGCGATGTCCGGTTGGGCCTGCGCGCCGGTGGCGGTGCGCTGGTGGCCGTCCTGTTCTTCCTGGCCGTCATCGCCATCGTGCCATTCGCGGTCGGCCCGGACCTGAAGCTTCTGGCGCGCATCGGCGGCGCGATGCTGTGGATCGGCGCCTTGCTCGCCAGTCTGCTCGGGCTCGACAGGCTGTTCCAGGCCGACCGCGACGACGGCTCGCTCGACCTGCTCATCATGGCGGACCGTCATCTGTTGCCGGTGACGGTCCTGGTGAAGTGTCTCGCCCATTGGTTCGTCAGCGTGCTGCCGCTCGTGCTCGCAGCGCCGCTGCTCGGGCTTTTCATGAACATGGAGCCAAAAGCCATCGGAGCGACGACCCTTACGCTCCTGGTGGGGACGCCGGCAATCACTTTCATCGGCGCCGTTGGCGCTGCCGTTGCCGTCGCCCTGCCGCGCGGCGGTCTGCTCGTATCCATCATCATATTGCCGCTGACGATTCCGGTGCTGATCTTCGGCGTATCGGCCGCCTATGGTGCCATGGATGCGTCGGCGGCATTTCTGCCGCCCTTCCTCATCCTTGCCGCAATCACGTTGTTCTTCGCAGTATTGGGACCGATAGCGTCAGCCGCGGCGCTGCGGGGTTCCGCTGATTGAGGCACCATGCCCTATTGACCGCAAGCCGCGCAATTGGCGTATTGTCGGTCGGGGAGCGATCCATAGGGAAGCGCCATTGTTGAAATCCGCTGGGCACGGACAAGGAAGAAGCATGAATAGTGCGGCGTCTCGATCGGGAAGATGGGTAGACATTGCAAACCCGACCAGGTTCCTCGACCTGGCGGGAAGATTGTTGCCATGGCTGGCAGGCCTGTCCACACTCGCGCTTCTGGCCGGGCTTTGGATGTCGTTTCAGGCACCGGACGACTACCAGCAGGGATCGACGGTCAAGATCATGTTCATCCACGTGCCTTTCGCCTGGCTGTCGATGATGTGCTACACGATCATGACGCTGGCCGCGCTTGGAACGCTGGTGTGGCGGCATCCGCTCGCCGATGTATCCGCCAAGGCGGCCGCGCCGATCGGCGCCGTCTTCACGGCGCTTGCTCTCATCACCGGCTCGCTCTGGGGCAAGCCGATGTGGGGAACATGGTGGGTCTGGGATGCGCGGCTGACCTCGGTTTTCGTCCTGTTCCTGATGTATCTCGGCATCATCGCACTCAACCGGGCCATGGACGACGCAGCCAAGGCGGCGCGGGCGACAGCCATCATCACGCTGGTCGGGTTCATCAATATCCCGATCATCAAGTTCTCGGTGGACTGGTGGAACACGCTGCATCAGCCCGCCTCGGTCCTGCGGGCGGGCGGCTCGACGATCGATGGTTCGATGCTGCGGCCCCTGCTGGTGATGGCGCTCGGCTTCACCCTGCTTTTCTTCACGCTGCATATGATGGCGATGCGCAACGAGATCTGGCGCCGCCGCATCACCGCCATGCGCCGGATCGCCGCGCGCGGTGCCGAACGGGGGCCGGCAGAATGATGGACAGCCATACAGCTTTCGTCGCCGCCTCCTATGCCGCCGCTGCCCTGGCGCTTGCCGGGCTTGTTGGCTGGATAGTGCTCGACCAGCGCATCCAGAAGCGCGCCATGCGCGATCTGGAGTCGCGCGGCGTGCGCCGTCGCTCCGAATCCAAGGCGGACAAGAAATCGTGACCGAGCAGCAATCAGTGCAAGTGCCCGCACGGCGGCGCAGGCTTTTCGTCGCCTTGCTCCCACTCATCATCTTTGGGCTTCTTGCCGCGATCTTCGCATTGCAGCTCGCGTCGGGCCGGGATGAATCGGTCATTCCGTCCGCCTTGATCGGCAAGCCCGCACCCAATGTGTCGCTGGCGCCGGTTCCGGGGTTGACGAAGAACGGATCGCCGCTGCCCGGTATCGATCCCGCCGCCTTCAAGGGCAAGATCACCCTGGTCAACGTCTTCGGTTCATGGTGCGTGCCCTGCCGGGCGGAGCATCCGTTCCTGATGCGGCTCGCAGGCGACGAGCGGATCACGCTCATTGGACTTAACTACAAGGACAAGGCGGAGAACGCCGCGAGTTTCCTTGGAGAACTGGGCAACCCCTTCGCCGCGGTGGGAGCCGATACGGATGGCCGCGCCGCAATAGAATGGGGCGTCTATGGTGTGCCGGAGACCTTCCTCGTCGGGCCCGACGGCACCATCCTCTACAAGCATGTCGGGCCGTTCACCGAACGGAGCATCGCGGCCGAACTCATGCCGGCCATCGAGGCGGCGCTGAAGGCCAATTGAGTATCAGCCGGCCTTGTCGCCCGTTGCCGGCTGATCCGCCGCGTGTTTCATGATCAGCGGCATTTGCGCGAATGTGAACAGGAGCGTGATGGGCATGGTGCCCCAGACCTTGAACGCCACCCAGAAATCGGTCGAAAAGCTGCGCCAGACAACCTCGTTCAGGATCGCGAGGAAGAGGAAGAACACGCCCCAGCGCATGGTGAGCTTGCGCCAGCCTTCGGCATCGAGCTTGAAGGCGCTATCGAAGACATAGCCGAGCAGCGCCTTGCCGAAATAGAGCCCGCCCAGGAGGATGACGCCGAAAAGCGTGTTCACGATCGTCGGCTTCATCTTGATGAATGTCTCATTGTGCAGCCAGAGCGTCAGCGCGCCGAAAACCAGCACCACGATACCGGATACGAGCGGCATGATCGGCAGGCTGCGGATGAGAATCCATGATGCCAGCAAGGCTATGGCGGTCGCCGCCATGAAGGCGGCGGTTGCCAGGAAAATGGGTCCGCCGATGGCGGCCAGCGCGGGAACGCGCTCTATCAGCCATTCGCCGCGGGCATTGGCAAAGAAGAAGACCATCAGCGGGCCGAGTTCCAGCACCAGCTTCACCAGCGGATTGATCTGCTTGTGTGCGGGATCGGACGGATCGCGTTCGAATACCGATTCTTCCATCATGCAACTCCTGCAATGGCCTTGGCGAAATCCTGCGCCGCGAAAGGCTCGAGATCATCGACCTGTTCGCCGACGCCAATGAAATATACGGGCAATTTATGCTTCGCGGAAATGGCAACCAGGATGCCGCCTCTGGCGGTGCCGTCGAGCTTGGTCATGACCAGGCCGTTGACGCCGGCGACATTGCGGAAGATCTCGACCTGGTTCAGCGCGTTCTGGCCGGTGGTGGCATCGAGCGTCTGCAGCACTGTATGCGGCGCTTCCGGATCATGCTTGCCGAGCACGCGCACGATCTTTGCCAGTTCGTCCATCAGTTCCGCCCGGTTCTGCAGGCGGCCGGCGGTATCGATGATGAGCACGTCGCTGCCCGCTTCCTTCGCCTGCTGCCAGGCGTCGAATGCCAGGCCGGCCGCATCCGCGCCGAGCTTCGATGAAACGACGGGCGAGCCGGTGCGCTGGCCCCAGATATGCAATTGCTCGATGGCGGCCGCGCGGAACGTGTCGCCTGCCGCCAGCATGACATTGAGTCCGCCCGCGGTCAGTTTCGCCGCAAGCTTGCCGATCGTCGTGGTCTTGCCCGTACCGTTGACGCCGACGACAAGGATGACGTGCGGCTTGTGCGAGAGATCGAGCTCGAGCGGCTGTGCCACCGGCGCCAGCACCTTTTCGATTTCACTCGCCATGATCGTGCGCACCTCGTCGGTGCCGATATCCTTGCCGTAGCGTGTCGCACTCAGGGCGCCGGTGATGCGGATCGCCGTCTCCATGCCGAGATCGGCCTGGATCAGGACATCTTCGAGGTCCTGCAGCGTATCCTCATCGAGCTTGCGCCGCGTGAATATCCCGCCAATGGAGTCGCCAAGCTGCTGCGAGGAGCGCGACAGGCCCTTGCGCAGGCGTTCGAACCACGAGAGCCGCTTTTCCGCCGGTGCGGGCGCCGGCTCTTCCTCGCGCTTGGCCTCGACGGTCTTGGCCACCGTTACCTTGGGCGATCCTGTTGCCTTGGGCGAGACGGGCTTTACCGGCTGCGGCAATGGAGGCTGTTCGACGGGCTCTGGCTCTGGCGCGGGTGGCTCGGGCGCCGCCTCTTCAAGGCGTGCCGGTTGCTCGTCCTGTTCGGGCTGGGCCTGGGGCTGGTGGGACTCTTCATCCGCTGCGCTTGCCGGGATGTCCGGTTCCGGCGCGGCTGTTTCTACCGGGGGCGGTGGCGATTCCGGGACAATGGAGGGTTTGGGGGCGGGTTCCGGTGCCGAATCCGCTTCGTGCTTCGCTTCTGCCGCAACGGGTTCGCTATCCTCGGGCTCGGGAAGCTCAATCGGCTCCTCGACGACAGGCTGCGATTCCGGCAGGATCTCCGGCTCGTCCGGCTCTGGCTCGGGTTCGGGAGCGATCGCCTCGGGCGAAGCCTCCGGCTCAGGCTCGACGGCCACCGCGGCGGGCTGCGGCTCCAGGCTTTCGACCGGCGTGGAACCGGCCTCGGGCTCCCATTCGGCGAGCACCGCCTCTTCGGGGATTTCTTCGACCTCTTTCTTGCCGAAAGAGAATATCTTCTTGATGAAACCGAGAGCCATGAATGCCGTTTTTTCTCGTTATTATGCTGCGCGAAGGTCTTGGGCAGCGGTCAGAAGTTTGTCGCCATCATGGCCGGTCACAAGCCGTTCGACGATCGTTCCCGCGACGCCCGTATCGATGCCTGCGAGAGTGAAACCCGCTGTGCGGCCAATGCCTTCGCGTTCGACAAGTATCTTCTGCCTGGTCCCCACCAATGTGTCGAGATGGTTCGCATAGGCCCTGTCCCCGGCCGCCCGCAGGCGCGCTGCACGCTCCTTCACGGCCCGGCGGTCGACTTGCGGCATACGGGCCGCAGGCGTGCCCTTGCGCGGACTGAAGGGGAATACGTGCAGGTGGGTGAGGCCGCATTCCTCGACGATGCCGATGGAGTTCTCGAACATTTCATCCGTCTCGGTCGGGAAGCCCGCAATGATATCGGCGCCGAATACGATGTCGGGACGCAATGCCCGTACCGCATGGCAGAATTCGATCGAATCCTCGCGAAGATGACGCCGTTTCATCCGCTTCAATATCATGTTGTCGCCGGATTGCAGCGACAGATGCAGATGCGGCATCAGCCGATGCTCATTGGCGATGGCCTCCATGAGGTCTTCGTCGGTCTCGATCGAGTCGATGGAGGAAAGCCGCAGCCGTTCGAGATCGGGCACTTCCTTCAGCACCGTCTTCACCAGTTTTCCCAGCCGCAGGGAGCCCGGAAGGTCGGGCCCGTAGCTGGTCATGTCCACGCCCGTCAGCACGACCTCGCGATAGCCATTGCCGACCAGCCGCTTGACCTGATCGACCACGCCGCCCATCGGCACCGAGCGCGAATTTCCGCGGCCATAGGGGATGATGCAGAACGTGCAGCGATGGTCGCAGCCATTCTGCACCTGGACGAAGGCACGCGCGCGGCCCTCGATGGCGTCCACCATGTGCGATGCGGTCTCGCGCACCTCCATGATGTCGTTGACGCGGACCTTTTCGAACTGGTTGACGCCGAAATCCGGCAGCATCCGGTAGGAATTGGATTTCAGTTTCTCTTCATTGCCGAGAACGAGATCGACTTCCTCCATGGCGGCAAAATCGTCGGCCTCGGTCTGCGCAGCGCAGCCGGTGACGATGATGCGTGCCTCGGGATTGTCACGCCTGGCCTTGCGTATGGCCTGCCGAGCCTGGCGGACGGCCTCGCTCGTGACAGCGCATGTGTTGAAGATGATGGCGCCATCCTTCAGCGCACCAAGGCCGGCGGCGTCGGCTTCGCGCTTCATGACCTCCGATTCGTAGGTGTTCAGCCTGCACCCGAATGTGACGACGTCGACTGCCATCACGCTGCTCCAAGCGCGGCGCCATCGCGCTGCCAGGCTCCGGTTTCGGGATCGAATTCACCGGCAAACTCCCATTCGGCCGGCCCGGTCATCAGGACATGGTCGTCCTCCAACCATTCGATGATCAGTGGCCCGCCGGGGACGGTGACCGTGACGGCGCGCTCCGTCCGGTCGGTTCTGGCGGCTGCTACCGCCGCGGCGCAGGCCGCGGAGCCGCAGGCGCGCGTCAGTCCGGCGCCGCGCTCCCAGGTGCGCAGGGTTATGGCATTGCGGCTCGTTACATGCGCGATCGAGATGTTGGCGCGCTCCGGAAAGACCGGGTGGTTTTCGAGCAGGGGACCGAATTTCTCCAGATCATAGGTCCAGACGTCGTCCTCGACCCAGAATATCGCATGCGGATTGCCCATGCTGACTGCCGAGGGGGAGTGAAGGACCGGGGCATCTATCGGCCCGATCTGCAATTCGATGCTGCGCGTATCATCAAAGGGTTCAGCCAGCGGTATTTCCTGCCAGTCGAAGCGGGGCATCCCCATATCGACCGAAATCTGCCCGTCGGCGTGCTCGCGCGCGGTCAAGATCCCGGCGATCGTCTCAAAGGTGAATTCGCGCCGTTCCGTCTCGGTTGCAAGAACCTGCACCACGCAACGCATGCCATTGCCGCAGGCCTGGGCCATCGTGCCATCGGAATTGATGATCTCGACATAGGCGTCGGTTCCGGCCGTGCGAGAACCGTATATCGCCATGATCTGATCGAACTTCGTCGCCGGATCGCCGTTCAGCGCGATTGCAGCGCGCGGCGTGATACGATCGGCGCGACCGCGCATATCGGCAACGATGATTTCGTTGCCGAGACCGTTCATTTTCGCAAAGGCTGCGCGCATTGCCATCGTGCCGGATCCTGCTTTGTAGGGCTTTCGGGCACTATATGGCGGAAAAGCTGCGAAATTGCCAGTCCCGAGGACCAGGCAGGCCGATCAATGCGGCTCATGCGCATCGGCAACGCCGCGCAGCCAGTATCCGGCCGCCTTGATCCATTCGTCCTTGAAGCTGCGCTCGCTCACGAGATGCGCCCTTACGGCTTTCGACATGCTGCTTTCGCCGGCAATGAACGCATAGCAATCGCCATCGGGAAGCTCGGCCGCCTTGATCGCGTCGAGCAGCAAGCCGTTATTGCCGGGCTCCTGCCCGTCGCGGTGCAGCCAATGGATGTCGACCGACGCGCTGGACCGGATGACCTGCTCCTCGTCCTTGCCGGCCACTTCGATAAAGGCGATCGCCCGCGCCGTCGATGGCAGTTCCTCCAGCCGCCGACCGATCGCCGGAAGCGCCGTTTCGTCGCCCGCCAGCAGATACCAGTCGAAATCGTCGGGTACGATGAGCGACCCGCGCGGCCCGCCAATCACGATCTTTTGTCCGACCCTTGCCTGTGCTGCCCAGGTGGAGGCGGGTCCGTCGCCGTGAAGCACGAAATCGACGTCCAATGTCCGCCGCCGCGGATCATGGTAGCGCGGCGTATAATCCCGCATCTCCGGGCGAGGGACGCCTGCCGGGAAAGTCAGTCCTTCCGGACCGAGGACCGGAACGATGATGTCCTCACCGGCCTGAGGGAAGAACACCTTGATATGGTCGCCATGGCCGGGACTGGCGAAGCCTTCGAGATCATCGCCGCCGAGCGTGATGCGAAGCATGAGCGGGGTCACCGGCCGAACCGAGACCACTTCCAATATGCGCAGGCGGGTTTCATGGCGGATGCGTTGGGGAGATTTATTCATGAGTGTCATGTTCAACAAATATACCTCTGTGGCTGCAAGTCAACGGCGCTCATGGCTGGAAACGGCAGTCGCGTGCTGCCGGGCGGTCACTAATACTTTATTCACCTTGACGGGTTTATTGTCGTTAACGAGAAGGGGGCCGATGCGCGATTTGCCGGCTGCGACTGTGACGATATTGCCATGGTAGCGCCGTTTATCGCGGTTCTAATGGCCCCAAGGCCTGCAAACGACCGCTTTCTCCGCCCGCCCGGGTTGAGAAATTCGCTTGGATCGCATTGTATCGGCCGGATCGACCGGAATCACGTTCCAGACTTTAAGACTATGCAGATGGAGAACTGAGGTTATGGGGACTTTAAAAGTCAATTTGCTTGCGATCGCAGCCGTTGGCGTCGTTCTGGCGGGATGCCAGAGCTCGCGGGTGGACGATTCGCAGGGCATGCCGTCAGCCCCGGCGCCCTTGCAGCCGGCGCCATCCGGTTCGGTCAGCCAGAGCCAACTTCCGCCTCCTGGCCAGTTTCCGACCGCGCCGACGACCGGCGCCGCGGCAGCACCCGGCGGCGCCCAGCCTGGCACGCAGGTCGCAGCCTTGCCGCCGGAAAATGCGCCGGACATCACCGCCAGCAGCGTTGCCGGCGTCTGGAACGCCTCGATGGGTGGCCAGAGCTGCAAGATCGCCACGCCGCAGACGAAATTCGGCCAGGGCTATCGCGCCGGTCCGCTGCGTTGCCCGGGCGAACTTGCCAATCTCTCCTCCTGGTCGGTCAGCGGCAAGCAGCTCGTACTTTACGATGCAGCCGGCGGCACCGTGGCGCGGCTCTACTCCTCCGGCGGATCCCGCTTCGACGGGCAGACGTCGGGCGGCCAGAATCTGAGCCTTTCGCGCTAGTGCGGTGGAATTGAAATACGCCTCACTTTGGCGGCAGGGGCCGGAGCGCCCGTTTCGTTAGATTCCGGGCAGACCGCACGCCTGAGGTGCTACCAGCATGTCGCATGACAATCTGAAGCTTTATCCTTCCGTGCGCGAGCGCTACGACGCGCTTGCGCAAGCGGGAGACATCACCGCCGATCCTGCGCAAAGAGCGCTGGCGGCACGGTTCGACAAGCTCATTTCCGATGTCGCGACCCGGCGGGTGGCGACGAAATCCAGCGCGCTCGGCTGGTTGTTCAGCCGCCGTTCGCCCCGCCACGAGACCATCAAGGGGCTTTACGTCCATGGCGAAGTCGGCCGCGGCAAGACCATGCTCATGGACATGTTCCATGAGCTCGTGCCGGTGAAGCGCAAGCGGCGGGCGCATTTCCTCGATTTCATGGCCGATGTCCATGAGCGCATCAATGCCCATCGGCAGGCGCTCAAAAACGGCGAAACCAAGCAGGACGATCCGATTCCTCCCGTCGCAGACGCACTCGCCAACCAGGCCTGGGTGCTGTGCTTCGATGAATTCACGGTGACGGATATAGCCGATGCGATGATCCTCTCGCGCCTGTTCCGCGCGCTGTTCGAACGAGGCGTGGTACTGGTCGCGACATCCAACGTCCAGCCGGACAATCTCTATCGCGACGGCCTGAACCGCCAGTTGTTTCTTCCTTTCGTGGATATTCTCAAGCAGCACGTCGACGTGGTCGATCTCGATGCCCGCACCGACTACAGGCTCGAGAAGCTCAATCGCATGCCGGTCTATCTGCATCCGCTGAACGACGAGACTTCCCGCAAGATGGAAAAAGCGTGGAATGCCGTGGCAGAAGGTGCGGACGTCGCGGAAGACCATGTGACCGTCAAGGGCCGGACCGTGACGATACCGCGTGCGGTGCGCGGCGCGGCGCGCTTTTCCTTCGCCGATCTCTGCTCCAAGCCGCTCGGGGCCAGCGATTATGCGGCGATCGTCGAACGCTACAAGACGATTTTCATCGATGGCGTGCCGGTGCTCGATCATGCGCGCCGCAACGAGGCCAAGCGGTTCATCATTCTCGTCGATATCCTCTATGACCAGCATGTGCATGTGGTCATCACCGCCGCCGAGGCTCCCGACAAGCTTTACAGCGCAAAAAGTGGCACCGAGGCGTTCGAATTCGATCGCACTGCCTCCCGCCTGTTCGAAATGCAGAGCGAGGAGTATCTGCAGGGCGCGGCCGGGGCGGAGCAGCAGCCCGGTTGAAGCCTCTGCCGACGGTGGCGCCAACTGGTATCGCGCACGAGCCCGACGGCAAAAGCAAGGGCGGAAGACGCGGCCGCAAATCCGGCATTTCTTCATAAAGCTGACATGGTTCAGGGCCAGAATGAAGCTGAGTTTTGTCGTGGAAACGTAAAAATCTCTTACGTTTACGTAAATCCCATCAAATCTAAACGATTGAAATAATTGGGCTGAAAATTTTCGGTTGAGTTATTTTTGAAAGAGGCATATTCGAACGTCCCAACGCAGGGGCATATGGTGACAAGTTGCCTATGGCATTCTTGATACCGTCCTTTGGCGTCCGTCAAGACTTCAGATCAAGGAAGCAATCAGAATGGCACGTAACAAAATCGCCCTCATCGGTTCAGGTATGATCGGTGGCACGCTCGCACATCTGATCGGGCTCAAGGAGCTCGGTGACATTGTCCTGTTCGATATCGCAGAAGGTGTGCCTCAGGGTAAGGGGCTGGACATCGCCCAGTCTTCGCCGGTTGATGATTTCGACGCCAAGCTTGTCGGCGCCAATGAATATTCCGCCATCGAAGGCGCGGATGTCGTCATCGTGACGGCCGGCGTGCCCCGCAAGCCCGGCATGAGCCGCGACGACCTTCTCGGCATCAACCTGAAGGTCATGGAACAGGTCGGCGCCGGCATCAAGAAATATGCACCGAACGCCTTCGTCATCTGCATCACCAATCCGCTGGACGCCATGGTATGGGCCCTGCAGAAGTTCTCCGGCCTGCCCAAGAACATGGTCGTCGGCATGGCCGGCGTGCTCGACAGCGCGCGGTTCCGCTATTTCCTCGCCGATGAGTTCAAGGTCTCGGTGGAAGACGTCACGGCATTCGTTCTCGGCGGCCATGGCGATTCGATGGTGCCGCTGGCCCGCTATTCCACGGTTGCCGGCATTCCGCTGCCGGATCTCGTCAAGATGGGCTGGACGAGCCAGGAAAAGCTCGACCAGATCATCCAGCGTACGCGTGATGGCGGCGCGGAGATCGTTGGCCTGCTCAAGACCGGCTCCGCCTTTTACGCGCCGGCTTCTTCGGCGATCCAGATGGCCGAGGCCTATCTGAAGGACAAGAAGCGCGTTCTTCCTGTCGCCGCGCATCTGTCCGGCCAGTATGGCGTCAAGGACATGTATGTCGGCGTGCCGGTGGTCATCGGTGCAGGCGGTGTCGAGCGCGTCATCGAGATCGACCTGAACAAGACGGAGCAGAAGCAGTTCGAGGCCTCCGTGGCGTCGGTCGCCGGGCTCTGCGAAGCATGCGTCAATATCGCGCCGAACCTCAAGTAATTCTGCCAGGGACAATTCTGAAACGATCCGGCGCCAATCCGCTTCGGATTATTCGTAGAGGAACTACCATATGAACATTCACGAATATCAGGCCAAGCGTCTGCTGCACACCTTCGGTGCGCCGATTGCCAATGGCGTTGCCGTCTACTCGGTCGAGCAGGCGGAAGAATGGGCCAAGACCCTTCCCGGGCCGCTCTATGTCGTCAAGAGCCAGATTCATGCTGGTGGCCGCGGCAAGGGCAAGTTCAAGGAACTCGGCCCGGATGCCAAGGGTGGCGTACGCCTCGCGAAATCCGTGGAGGATGTCGTCGCCAATGCCAGGGAAATGCTCGGCAATACGTTGGTGACCAAGCAGACCGGCCCGGCCGGGAAGCAGGTAAACCGCCTCTACATCGAGGACGGCGCCGATATCGATCGTGAACTCTATCTGTCGATCCTCGTCGATCGCGCAGTCGGCAGGCCTTCCTTCGTGGTTTCGACCGAGGGCGGCATGGATATCGAGGCTGTCGCCCACGATACGCCGGAGAAGATCGTCACCGTTGCCATCGATCCCGAAAAGGGCGTGACGGCAGAGGATGCCGCCAAGATCTGCGACGCCTACGGGCTGACCGGCGAAGCGCGCACGGACGGCGAAACGCTGTTCCCGATCCTCTACAAGGCCTTCACCGAGAAGGACATGAGCCTGCTCGAGGTCAATCCGCTCATCGTGATGACCAATGGCCGCCTGCGCGTCCTCGATGCGAAAGTATCGTTCGACGGCAATGCGCTGTTCCGCCACCCGGACGTCGTCGAACTGCGCGACACGACCGAGGAGGACGACAAGGAGATCGAAGCTTCCAAGTACGATCTCGCCTATGTCGCGCTCGACGGCAATATCGGCTGCATGGTCAATGGCGCCGGACTTGCCATGGCGACCATGGACATCATCAAGCTCTACGGCGCCGAGCCTGCGAACTTCCTCGACGTTGGCGGCGGCGCCAGCAAGGAGAAGGTGACGGCGGCCTTCAAGATCATCACGGCAGACCCTGCCGTCGAAGGCATCCTGATCAATATTTTCGGCGGCATCATGAAATGCGACGTGATCGCCGAAGGCGTGATCGCGGCCGTCAAGGAAGTGGGCCTGAAGGTTCCGCTGGTGGTGCGCCTCGAGGGCACCAATGCGGAACTCGGAAAGAAGATCATCAATGAGAGCGGCCTCAACGTCGTTTCCGCCGATGATCTCGATGACGCCGCCCAGAAGATCGTCAAGGCAGTGAAGGGAAGCTAAGGCATGTCTATTCTCGTCAACAAAGACACCAAAGTTCTCGTTCAGGGCCTTACGGGCAAGACCGGAACTTTCCACACCGAACAGGCGCTTGCCTATTACGGCACGCAGATGGTTGGCGGCATCCATCCGAAAAAGGGTGGCGAGACGTGGGAAGGGCAGTTGCCGACCGGCTCCGGCGCCCAGCTTCCGATCTTTGCTACCGTCGCGGAAGGCAAGGACCGGACTGGCGCCAATGCCTCCGTCATCTATGTGCCGCCGGCAGGCGCCGCCGAAGCGATCATCGAGGCGATCGAAGCGGAAATCCCGCTGATCATCTGCATCACCGAGGGCATCCCGGTGCTGGACATGGTTCGCGTCAAGGCGCGTCTCGACCGGTCGAGCTCCCGCCTGATCGGGCCGAACTGCCCGGGCGTCCTGACGCCGGAGGAATGCAAGATCGGCATCATGCCGGGCAATATCTTCAAGAAGGGTTCCGTGGGTGTTGTATCCCGCTCGGGGACGCTTACCTATGAAGCTGTGTTCCAGACGACGAATGAAGGCCTTGGCCAGACGACGGCCGTCGGTATCGGCGGCGATCCGGTGAAGGGTACGGAATTTATCGATGTGCTCGAAATGTTCCTCGCCGACGACGAAACCAAGTCGATCATCATGATCGGCGAGATCGGCGGCTCGGCCGAAGAAGAAGCGGCGCAGTTCCTCGCCGACGAGGCGAAGCGCGGCCGCAAGAAGCCGATGGCAGGCTTCATCGCTGGCCGCACGGCGCCTCCCGGCCGCACCATGGGCCATGCCGGCGCCGTCATTTCCGGCGGCAAGGGTGGCGCGGAAGACAAGATCGCGGCCATGGAGGCAGCGGGCATCCGCGTATCGCCTTCGCCGGCGCAGCTTGGCAAGACACTGGTCGAAGTCCTCAAGGGCTGAGACGACGGGCGCAAGCCCTGACAGACGAGAAGTGTGACGGGGCGACAGGCGCCCCTCACGATCCACGGGGCCAGAGCGGCCTCAACCCGAGCGACGCCGGAGTGGCGGTGCGCTCATATCAAGGGAGACGGAGCGAGTACTCCGGTCACAAATATGGCACGGCAAGAACAGGCCAACGATCTATTTGCCCTCACATCATTTCTATATGGCGGCAACGCCCACTATATCGAGGAACTTCACGCGCAATATGAGCAGGACCCATCGTCGGTCGATGCGGAATGGCGCGAGTTCTTCGCAAACCTGAACGACAGCAAGGACGACGTCATCAAGAACGCCAAGGGCGCTTCCTGGGAGAAGTCGAACTGGCCGATCGCCGGCAATGGCGAACTCGTTTCCGCTCTCGACGGCAATTGGGGCGAAGTCGAGAAGCACATTACCGACAAGCTCAAGGCGAAAGCCAATGGCGCGGCTGCGACGAACGGCGCCACCGCGCCAGCTGCTGCCGTCACCGATTCCGATATCATCCATGCCGCTCGCGATTCCGTGCGCGCCATCATGATGATACGCGCCTACCGCATGCGCGGCCATCTGCACGCCAAGCTCGATCCGCTTGGCCTGGCGGAGGTCAAGGAAGACTATAACGAGCTGTCACCGGAGAGCTATGGCTTCTCGCCGGCGGATTACGACCGCAAGATCTTCATCGACAACGTGCTCGGCCTCGAATATGCGACCATCCCGCAGATGCTCGACATATTGAAGCGCACCTATTGTTCGACCATCGGCGTCGAGTTCATGCATATTTCCGATCCGGTCGAGAAATCCTGGATCCAGGAGCGGATCGAAGGCCCGGACAAGGGCGTGGCCTTCACCGCCGAGGGCAAGAAGGCGATCCTGTCGAAGCTGATCGAGGCGGAAGGCTTCGAGCAGTTCATCGACGTGAAGTACAAGGGCACCAAGCGCTTCGGCCTCGATGGCGCGGAATCGCTCATTCCGGCGCTCGAGCAGATCGTCAAGCGCGGCGGATCGATGGGCCTGAAGGAGATTGTCCTCGGCATGGCCCATCGCGGCCGCCTCAATGTGCTCAGCCAGTTCATGGGCAAGCCGCACCGGGCGATCTTCCATGAGTTCAAGGGCGGCTCCTACGCCCCTGACGACGTGGAGGGCTCCGGCGACGTCAAGTACCATCTCGGCGCTTCGTCGGATCGCGAGTTCGACGGCAACAAGGTGCATCTGTCGCTGACCGCCAACCCTTCGCATCTCGAGATCGTCAATCCGGTCGTCATGGGCAAGGCCCGCGCCAAGCAGGATCTGCTTGCCGGCCGCCAGCGTGACGAGGTGCTGCCGCTTTCCGAGCGCGCCAAGATCATGCCGCTGCTGCTGCATGGCGATGCCGCCTTCGCCGGCCAGGGCGTGGTCGCCGAGTGTCTCGGTCTTTCGGGCCTGCGTGGCCATCGTGTCGCCGGTACGGTACATTTCATCATCAACAACCAGATCGGCTTCACCACGAACCCGCGGTTCTCGCGTTCGTCGCCCTATCCGTCCGATGTCGCGAAGATGATCGAGGCGCCGATCTTCCACGTCAATGGCGATGATCCGGAAGCCGTGGTCTATGTCGCCAAGATCGCCACGGAATACCGGATGACGTTCCACAAGCCCGTGGTCATCGACATGTTCTGCTATCGCCGCTTCGGCCATAATGAGGGCGACGAGCCGGCGTTCACGCAGCCGCTGATGTACAAGACCATTCGCGGCCAGAAGACGACGGTTCAGCTCTATTCGTCCAAGCTGATCGAGGAAGGCCTGATCACCGAGGCGGAAATCGAGAAGGTACGCGCTACCTGGCGCGAGAGCCTCGAGCAGGAATTCGAAGCGGGCCAGCATTACAAGCCCAACAAGGCCGACTGGCTGGATGGTGCCTGGAGCGGACTGCGCACGGCGGACAATGCTGACGAGCAGCGCCGGGGCAAGACCGGCCTGCCACTGAAGACTGTCAAGGAGATCGGCAAGAAGCTCGCCGAGGTTCCCGCGGGCTTCAACGTGCACCGCACGATACAGCGCTTCCAGGACAACCGCGCCAAGATGATCGATAGCGGTGAAGGCTTCGATTGGGCCATGGCCGAGGCGCTTGCCTTCGGTTCGCTGGTCAGCGAGGGGCATCCGGTGCGCCTGTCCGGCCAGGATGTGGAGCGCGGAACGTTCAGCCAGCGGCATTCGGTGCTCTACGACCAGGAATCCGAGCAGCGCTATATTCCGCTCAACAACCTCCAGAAGGGCCAGGCGCTCTACGAAGTCGTCAATTCGATGCTTTCGGAAGAGGCGGTTCTCGGCTTCGAATATGGCTACTCGCTGTCGGACCCGCGTGCGCTCACGCTGTGGGAAGCCCAGTTCGGCGATTTCGCCAATGGCGCGCAGGTCGTGTTCGACCAGTTCATCTCGTCCGGCGAACGCAAATGGCTGCGCATGTCCGGTCTGGTCTGCCTCCTGCCGCACGGCTATGAGGGCCAGGGGCCGGAGCATTCGTCGGCTCGCCTCGAGCGTTATCTCCAGCTTTGCGCCGAAGACAATATGCAGGTGGCGAACTGCACGACGCCTGCGAACTATTTCCATATCCTGCGCCGGCAGATGAAGCGCGACTTCCGCAAGCCGCTGATCCTGATGACGCCGAAATCACTGCTCCGCCACAAGCGGGCTGTATCCTCCATTGGCGATTTCACCGGCGATTCGTCGTTCCATCGCCTGCTTTGGGACGATGCCCAGCTTCTGAAGGACCAGCCGATAAAGCTGCAGAAGGATTCGAAGATCCGCCGTGTCGTTCTCTGCTCGGGCAAGGTCTATTACGACCTCTACGAGGAGCGCGAGAAGCGCGGCATCGACGATGTCTACCTGCTGCGAGTCGAGCAGCTCTATCCATTCCCGGCCAAGGCCCTGATCACCGAACTGTCCCGCTTCCGCAATGCGGAGATGGTCTGGTGCCAGGAAGAGCCGAAGAACATGGGCGCCTGGGCGTTCATCGACCCCTACCTGGAATGGGTGCTCGCTCATATCGACGCCAAGCATCAGCGGGTCCGTTACACCGGACGCCCGGCGGCCGCATCGACGGCGACGGGCCTGATGTCCAAACACCTTGCACAACTCGAAGCATTCCTCGAAGATGCTTTGGGTTCCTAATCAGTCAAGAAGATCAACGGAAGAGCGATAAAATGGCAACCGAAATCCGCGTCCCCACGCTGGGCGAATCCGTTTCCGAGGCGACCATTGGCAAATGGTTCAAGAAGGTCGGCGATGCTATCGCGGTCGATGAGCCGCTGGTGGAACTCGAAACCGACAAGGTGACGATCGAAGTTCCGGCAGCTGCCGCAGGCTCGCTGGCGGAAATCGCGGCCAAGGAAGGCGATACGGTCGAAGTGGGCGCGCTGCTCGGAATGATCGGCGAGGGCGACGGTGCGCCGGCCGCCAAGGAAGCTCCCAAGCAGGAACAAGCAAAGCCCGACGCCACGGCGCAGGCGAGCGGCCCGGCTTCGGCAGGCTCGACCAAGGAAGCGGAGAAAAAGACCGCCGATGTCGCCGGGGAGCCGGCGATAAGCGAGCGCAAGGGCGGCGACATGCCGGCTTCGCCCGCCGCCTCGAAGATCCTGGCCGAAAAAGGCATTGCCACCTCCCAGGTCGAAGGTTCGGGCAAGCGCGGACAGGTGCTCAAGGGCGACGTGCTCGACGCCGTGTCCAAGGGCATCACGTCCCAGCCTGCGGCCGAAGCGCCGAAGGCCGTGGCCCGTCCGGCATCTTCGGAGGAGGATGCAGGCCGCGAGGAGCGGGTGAAGATGACCCGCCTGCGCCAGACGATCGCGCGGCGGCTCAAGGACGCGCAGAACAGCGCTGCCATGCTGACCACCTATAATGAGGTGGACATGTCGGCGGTCATGGATCTGCGCAGCCGCTACAAGGACATTTTCGAGAAGAAGCATGGCGTAAAGCTCGGCTTCATGGGCTTCTTCACCAAGGCAGTTACGCATGCGCTGAAGGAAATCCCGGCGGTCAATGCCGAGATCGATGGCACGGACATCATCTACAAGAACTTCGCGCATGTCGGCGTTGCAGTCGGCACCGACAAGGGCCTCGTCGTCCCGGTCGTGCGCAATGCGGACCAGATGTCCATCGCCGGGGTCGAGAAGGAAATCGGCCGTCTCGGCAAGGCGGCGCGCGATGGCGCGCTTTCCATGGCCGACATGCAGGGCGGGACGTTCACGATTTCGAATGGCGGCGTCTATGGGTCGCTGATGTCGTCGCCGATCCTCAATGCACCGCAGTCGGGCATCCTCGGCATGCACAAGATCCAGGAGCGCCCGGTCGTCGTTGGCGGCCAGATCGTCATCCGCCCGATGATGTACCTGGCGCTGAGCTATGATCACCGCATTGTCGACGGCAAGGAAGCCGTCACCTTCCTCGTGCGGGTGAAGGAAAGCCTGGAAGATCCCGAGCGCCTGGTGCTCGATCTTTAAGGGCCATGATCGATGAAGGGACCGGGTCCAGCAGCTGCCGCAATCATTGCTATCGGCACGATGCTGTCCGGTCCTTCTTTTGCTGCCTGCACCCAGGACCGCGCGATCTATGCGGATGCGGATGATCGCTACACCCTGACATTCCAGCGGCAGGCGGGCGACAGTGCGGAAAACCTGGCGAGCGAGTTCCTCCTGAAGGACGGCGAGAGCCAGCTGCAGCTGAGCGGGGTCGTCATGCGCGAGGGCGCCGCGTCCCGCCCGCAGGCCGCATTGATGCATGACTGCCCTTCCGGCGATGCAACAGGCGCCGAGCTTGCCGCCTGCACGGTCTGGCAAGGCGTTATCTACGGTTTGAAGGAAGGCGCCGATGCCGAACTGCTGCCGCGTGCGGCGGAACCCGCGGCGCAGGCCGTACTCCTGCCGGATCTCGCGGGAACGGCAGCCGGTTTCGACTTCAAGCTCGACAAACCGCTCGGAGCCATGCCGCCGGATGTCTACCGGTTCAAGGAATGCGGGCCGAACAGTGAAAACGAATGAGAACAAAGGAATGAAACATGGCATATGACGTTGTCGTTATCGGATCCGGCCCCGGCGGCTATGTTTGCGCTATCAAGGCAGCGCAGCTCGGGTTGAAGACAGCCGTTGTCGAAAAGCGTGCCACATTCGGTGGCACTTGCCTCAATATCGGCTGCATCCCCTCAAAGGCGCTGCTCCACGCTTCGGAAGTGTTTCACGAGGCGGGCCATTCCCATGCGGCGCTCGGCGTCGAAGTCGGCACGCCGAAGCTCAACCTCAAGGCCATGCTCGGCCACAAGGACGCAACCGTGGAAGCCAATGTCAACGGCGTGGCCTTCCTGTTCAAGAAGAACAAGATCGATACGTTCCGCGGCACCGGCAAGGTGCTGGCAGCTGGAAAGGTCGCGGTGACCTCCGAGGACGGCAAGGTCGAGGAAATCGAAACCAAGAACATCGTCATCGCGACGGGTTCGGATGTCGCCGGCATCCCGGGCGTCGAGGTTGCCTTTGATGAAAAGACGATCATCTCGTCCACCGGCGCGCTGGAACTTTCCGCGGTCCCGGAAAATCTCGTCGTCGTCGGTGGCGGCGTCATCGGACTGGAACTCGGTTCCGTCTGGGCGCGCCTCGGCGCGAAGGTGACTGTCGTCGAATTCCTGGACAAGATCCTCGGGCCGATGGATGGCGAAGTCTCCAAGCAGTTCCAGCGCATGCTGGAAAAGCAGGGATTGGCGTTCAAGCTCGGCGCGAAGGTCACGGGCGTCAAGAAGTCGGACAAGGGTGCGACGGTGACGTTCGAGCCGGTAAAGGGCGGAGACGCCGAAACGATCGAAGCCGACGTGGTGCTCGTGTCGACCGGCCGCAAGCCTTATACGGACGGGGCCGGGCTGAAGGAAGCTGGCGTCGAGGTCGACGATCGCGGCCGTGTTGCGATCGACGATCATTGGCAGACCAATGTTCCGGGCATCTACGCGATCGGCGATGTCGTGAAGGGCGCGATGCTGGCGCACAAGGCCGAAGACGAGGGTATCGCGGTCGCTGAAATTCTCGCGGGGCAGGCCGGACATGTCAATTACGACGCCATCCCGAGCGTCGTCTACACCCAACCGGAAGTGGCATCGGTCGGCAAGACCGAGGAGGAGTTGAAGGCCGCAGGCGTCGAGTACAAGGTCGGCAAATTCCCCTTCACTGCCAATGGACGCGCGCGGGCCATGCTCCATACCGACGGCTTCGTCAAGATACTGGCCGACAAGGCCAGCGACCGCGTTCTGGGCGTTCACATTCTTGGCTATGGTGCCGGTGAAATGATCCACGAGGCCACGGTGCTCATGGAATTCGGTGGTTCATCCGAAGATCTGGCGCGCACCACCCATGCGCACCCGACAATGTCCGAGGCGGTACGCGAAGCCGCGCTGGCGACTTTCGCGAAGCCTATACATATGTAGCAGAGGGCCCGAGCAGGTCGGGCCTCAAGTCTATTGAGCTGGTGCCGGTGTCGAAGGAGCCGGCGCCGGGTCTGCTGGCGACGTCGAGGCTGGCGGCGTAGCCGGAGCCGTGTCGGTTGCAGGTGCCGTCGGAGCAGGCGCGTTCATTTCGGAACTGCCGCTCATGAAGTAATAGCCCGCTATGACCAGCGCAGCGATCAGGATACCGGCGATCAGATAGGTTCCGCCGCTGCTCCTTGTCGGCGTGACCGGTGCATTCGGATTGGCGGGGTCCGCCGGGTCCGAATTCAAAGGCCTGTTCTGCAAGTTGGGATCGTACGTCATTTGATGTCCTCCATGCTTGCGATCTTGGGGGACAACGGTTGCTGACGGGCAAAGTTCCAGTCTTCCCATGTCCGCAGCGCTGCTACTGCGGCGTAACCTGGTAGTTTCGTTGCTGCAGAAGCGCGATCAGCCCCTTTTCTCCCGGCAGGTGCAAGGCGCCGATTGCGATGAAGGCATTTCCGCGGTCAATGATCGGCATTGCGCGTTCCACCATGGTCGCGTTGCGCGTCGTGATCAGCTTTTGTTCAAAATTGGCATAATCCGCGTCGTCCAGAGCCCCTTCGCGGGATACGGAGCGCATCAGCGGCATGATCATGCCTGTATCGCCTCGCGTGTAGAGGATCGTCATCGTTTCAAAGAGATCATCGATTCTGGGCCCGAGGGCGATGAGCTCGACGAGGCTGCCGACGTGAAACCGCACGGGGAGCGCGGCCATGACCTGCAACTGGTCCTTCATGGTCTCGAGCCCGGCCAGCTTTTGCCCGCGGCTCAAAGCGTCCTGCGCCAGCTGGAGATCGAGAAAGGCGGCGCCGCCTTTCTTCCGGGCCAGTTCGCATGCCGGGAGCGCAAGGACGCTGGTCAATACCCATGGCTGCATCCTGTTGACACTGCCGAGCGGCATGCCGCGTTTGGCCAGGCCAGCCCTGACGGCCTCCAGTTGATCCTGTGGCAGCAGTCTTTCCAATGTGCTCCCCGCCGGCAGCATCATAAGGTCCGGCTCCTCGGCCATCAGGCGCAAGGGCGCTTTCGGATCGACGATTTCATCCGTTTCGATCACGACCGTGTCGGCCTTGGTGTAGGCATCCAGCGCGGCGGCAGGAAGCGCCAGAACCCGTGGATCCGTCAGATGCATGGTTCCGTAAAGATAGGAGGCTGCGATGCCGGGTTTTTCGATCTTCCAGAAGATGCCTTTGCCGTTGGCGATCGTGGCCGCTTCCCTGCGAAGGGCCTCCAGCCCGGCGGGATCGCTCGTCGCCATCTCGGCCAGCAGATCCTTGCCGGTGCAATCCGCAGCCCGGGCCCGGGTCACGGGAATTGCGACAGCAAGCCAGCAGAAGAACACCAGCCAGCCTAGATAAGCGAGAAGCCGCAGGGCAATATCCGCGATGCGGTCGATGTAGGGACTGGCGGGCTGCGTCATGCTCGTGGATGCGCCTTCTCATAGATTTCGAGCAGCCTGTCGGTATCGACGCCCGTATAGACCTGGGTGGTCGAAAGGCTGGCATGGCCAAGAAGCTCCTGGATAGTCCGCAGATCGCCGCCCCTGCCGAGCAGATGGGTGGCGAAGGAGTGGCGCAGGGCGTGCGGCGTCGCCGTGTCCGGCAGACCGAGCGCGCCGCGCATCTTCTGCATTTCCCGCTGGATGATGGCCGGCTGCAAGGGACCGCCGCGGCTGCCGCGGAAAAGCGGCTTGCCCGCTTCCAGATGGTAGGGGCAGAGCCGGCGATATTCGGCGACGGCGCGGTGGACGATCGGCAGGAGCGGTACCATCCTGGTCTTGCCGCCCTTGCCGGCGATCGGAATGGAGCGTTCGTCCGGGGCCGTCAGCGCGGCGCCGTCCAGCCCCAGCGCCTCAGAAATGCGCAGGCCGCAGCCATAGAGCAGCGTGAAGACGGCGGCATTGCGCGCCGCGATCCATGGTTCCTCGCTCAATTGCTCGTGCTGTTCGACGACCCGGCGCGCATCGATGGCCGAAAGCGGCTTCGGCAGGGATTTCGGCTGCCGCGGCGCGCGCATGGCGATCGAAGCGGCCGCGTTGGCCATGCCTTTCTTCTCCAGGTGGCGCAGGAACGACCTGATGCCCGCCAATCCACGCCCCAATGTGCGCGGACCGGCGCCATCATTGCGGCGGCGGGCGAGATAGGAGCGCAGGTCGGCGATGCGCAGGGACGAGACATCGCGCAGCGAAGGCGGCTCGCCGAGATGGCCGGTGAGGAACATGAAGAATTGCCGCGTGTCCCGCTCATAGGCTTCCAGTGTATTGACGGCCAGCCGGCGTGTATTCTTCAGCGATTTGAGCCACTCCTCGCGGGCATCGATCAGATCGGCGCGCGCGGATACGAGAAATTCCCCAGCCTGCGATTGGGTACCCATGTCGGTGTTTTCCTTTTGAGCGTCCATGATGTCACGCGAGTCGTTACGGAGTCGTTTCGCCTTGGTTTTGCGCGTGGTTTGTTCTATCCCACAGGGAAAGAAAGAGACGGCAGATGAAGAAACTGAATGATCCTGTACAATTGGCAATCATCGGCGCGGCGCATGGCACGCGCGGCGAATTGCGGGTGAAAACCTTCACGGAAGATGCCCTCGCCATCGCCGACTACGGTCCGCTCTATGATGCGACGGGACGCGCCTTCGAGATACTCGACATAAGGCCGGCGAAAACGGTGGTGGTGGTGCGCTTTCGCGGCGTCAACGACCGCAATGCGGCGGAAGCCCTGAATGGTACCGAGCTCTTCGTCGATCGCTCGCAACTTCCGGCGGATCTCGACGAGGACGAATATTACCATTCCGACCTGATCGGCCTCGATGCGCTGGATGCGCAGGGCCAGCGCTATGGCAGGATTTCCGCCATGTTCGATTTCGGCGGCGGCGACCTCATCGAGCTGACGATTCCAGGCAAGCGCCCGATGCTCATCCCCTTTACGCAGGCCGCCGTTCCGCATGTCGATCTCGCTGCGGGGCACATCATCGTCGATCCTGTCGCCGCCGGTCTCCTGCCCGATGCCGACGATGATGAAGAGCGCAGGAGGCAATTGGGCGACGAAGGCAAGCCGCGTTCATGACAGGCCGCCCCGTCTTCCGCGCATCGGTGCTGACCCTCTATCCGGAGATGTTTCCCGGACCCCTCGGCGTTTCGCTGGCGGGGAAAGCGCTGAACGATGGCGCATGGTCGCTGGAGACGGTGCAGATCAGGGACTTCGCCACTGACAGGCATCGCATGGTGGACGATACGCCGGCCGGCGGTGGGGCCGGCATGGTGATGAAGCCCGACGTCGTGGCGCGGGCAGTCGATCACGTCGCCGACGATGGGCGACCGAGATTGTTCATGAGCCCTCGCGGACGGCCACTCGACCAGAAACGCGTACGCGAACTCGGTGCCGGTCCGGGTGTCGTTCTCCTGTGCGGCCGGTTCGAGGGCGTCGATGAACGCCTGCTCGAGGCTCGCTCCTTCGAGGAGGTGTCTATCGGCGATTATATATTGTCCGGCGGCGAGACGGCGGCCATCGTCGTCCTCGACGCCATCATACGCCTGCTGCCGGGCGTGATGGGCAATTCGCTCTCGGGCGAAACCGAGAGCTTCGAGAGCGGGCTTCTCGAACACCCGCATTACACCAGGCCGCAGGAATGGGAGGGGCGGCGCATACCCGACGTGCTTCTGTCCGGCAACCACGGAGCGATCGACAAATGGCGGCATGAGCAGGCGGAACGCATCACGCGCGAGCGCCGGCCTGATCTCTGGCAGAGGGTGAAGGGGCCGGGCGGGAAATGAATGCCGGCTGCAGGTCGCAGCATCTGGAGCAGAGCACCTGGAGCGTGGACTTGACGAGGCGCAGAGGCTATTCATGCGCCGGCCCGTGCGCGCCCCGGCTGAAAAAGAATCGCACGAATAGGTGACAAAGCGGCTTTTATGGTGTATCTGCCCCGCCAACACGGGGAAACACCCCGGTCCATTAATCAATGAATGGTGAATTCGCTTCTGCCCCGTCGGGCATAGAAACACGGCCATGCTGCTGCGTTTCGAGAGTAGAGCGCTCTGACTGTTCGAGAAGAACGAAAAGGATGAAGACGATGGATATTATTCGTCAGCTCGATCTCGAGCAGAGAGAAAAAATCGAAGCCAAGCGCGTATTGCCGGATTTCAAGCCGGGCGACACGGTCCGTGTAAACGTGCGCGTCACCGAAGGTACGCGTACCCGCGTGCAGGCCTATGAGGGCGTATGTATTGCCCGCAACGGCGCCGGCATCAACGAGAACTTCACCGTTCGCAAGATTTCCTATGGCGAGGGCGTAGAGCGCGTATTTCCCGTGATCTCCCCGCTGGTCGAAGGCGTCGAACTCGTACGCCGCGGCAAGGTACGCCGTGCGAAGCTGTATTATCTGCGCGGCCTGACGGGCAAGGCTGCCCGCATCGCGGAGAAGAAGGACAATCGCAAGGGTAAGACCGCCGTTCCGGCGACCGGCACCAGCGAGACCGTTTCGGAAGCCACCGTTGCTCCGGCACCTGCTGCCGAGTAGTCCCGATACATTCCCTGAAAAGGCGGCTTTCGAGCCGCCTTTTTTGTTGAACTCGGCCTTTTGTGCGGATGCGCCGGGGGCATTGACGTGTCCGCGCCAACGTGGAAAGTCATCAGGACGAGAGTTCGGGGGCCGATATGTCTTGCAGATCATTTCTCTATTCGATCGTCGTCTTGTTTGTGTCGTGCCTGTCGGCGCAATCTGACTCGCTGCCTGATCTCGGCGGCAAGCAGGTGACGGTGGTCACCGAGAACGCCTATCCGCCGCTGCAATTCATCGATCCGAAATCGGGACAGCCGGTGGGCTGGGAATACGACGCGATGAACGAGATCGCGAAGCGGCTCAATTTCAAGGTGGAATACCTGAACACCAGCTGGGATGCGATGATCCAGGCCGTCGCCGACAATCAGTACCAGATCGGGATGACCGGCATCACCATCAATGAGGAGCGCAAGCAGAAGGTGGATTTTTCCGAGCCCTACATGCGGTCGGAACAGTTCATGCTGGTGCGGAGCGACGAGAAGCGGTTCGACGATGCCAAGGGCTTTGCCGCAACGGAGGATGCGCTGGTCGGAGCCCAGCCGGGAACCACGAATTTCTACGTGGCCGCGCATGAGGTGCTCGACGGCAATGAGCAGAATCCACGAATCAAGCTTTTCGAGACGTTCGGAGCGACGGTGGAGGCGCTGAAGACCGGCGATGTCGATATGGTGCTGACCGACAGCACCGCGGGCAGCGGCTATGCCGCGGCATCCGGCGGTGCGCTGAAACTCGTCGGCGGGCCGCTTGGCGCCGAAGAGTTTGGCTTCATATTCCCGAAGGGTTCGGAATTCGTGACGCCCGTCAATGCGGCGATCGCAGCGCTCAAGAATGATGGAACATTCGACCGTTTGAACAAGAAATGGTTCCTGGACTACAAGCTTGGACATTGACGGGCCAGGCAAGCGATGAACCAGCCCGGACGAACACCCCAAGAGCAGGATTTTCCCTGGTGGCTGGTCGTCGCAGGGCTGATCGCGCTGGCTCTTGCCGGCATCATCCTTGTCAGCCCGCTCTATGCGCAGGTTTTCGCCATCGTTTCCAAGGGGCTGTGGATCACGATATGGGTGTCGCTCCTCGCCTTCCTGCTCGCATCGGCCCTCGGACTTTTGCTGGCGATGATGAGTCTTTCGGAACACATCGTCCTGCGGCAGGCGGCGCGCTTCTATGTGGAGATCATACGCGGCGTCCCGCTGCTCGTGCTCCTGTTCTACATCGCCTTCGTCGGCGCACCAGCGCTCATATGGCTCGTCAACCTGGCTGCATCGCCCTTGCAGCAGCGAGGCTGGATGGAACCGCTGCTCGTCCGCGACATACCGCTCATCTGGCGCGCCGTATCAGCGCTGATGCTTGCCTATGCGGCATTCCTGGCGGAGATATTTCGAGCCGGCATCGAGGCTGTGCCGGTGGGGCAGCTTGAGGCGGCGAAGGCCCTCGGGCTGAAGCGGTACCAGCGGTTCCGCCGGATCGTGGCGCCGCAGGCCCTGCGCATCATCCTGCCGCCCTATGGCAATGATTTCATCTCCATGGTCAAGGATTCGTCCCTCGTATCGGTGCTCGGCGTGGTGGACATCACGCAGATGGGCAAGGTCTATGCCGCCGGTTCGTTCCGCTTCTTCGAGACCTATTCCATCGTCGCCTATGTCTATCTGCTCCTGACGATCAGCCTTTCCCTGCTGCTGCGGCGGCTGGAGCGACGCTTGAACAACAGCCGCCGATAGCCGGCGCTCACTGCATATGCAGCGGCGCATTGTCGCCGGATTATTACTTTTGGAGCTTGTTTCTTGACGGAACTGAAGCTCGAGTGCATATGTCCACGACATAATCGGAAAGATAGAGCCATTCCAGTTCCGAGCGGCCCTGTCTGATCATTTGATACGCATTTCCGGACGGAATTCTTCATCACTTCCGGGACTGCTTGAGGCTAGGATATCGAAGATGACTGCGCCACGCACACTTTATGACAAGATCTGGGATGACCATCTGGTCGATCGGCAGGATGACGGCACGTGCCTTCTCTATATTGACCGGCATCTTGTCCATGAAGTGACGAGCCCGCAAGCTTTCGAAGGCCTTCGCATGACGGGCCGCAAGGTGCGCCACCCGGAAAAGACGCTCGCAGTCGTCGACCACAACGTCCCGACCTCGCCGGATCGCGTCAACGGGATCAAGAACGAAGAGAGCCGTATCCAGGTCGAGGCGCTGGCACGCAACGCAGCCGATTTCGGCGTCGAATATTATTCCGAGCGGGATATCCGCCAGGGCATCGTGCATATTATCGGGCCGGAACAGGGCTTCACCCTGCCCGGAATGACCATCGTCTGCGGCGATAGCCACACATCGACCCATGGCGCATTCGGCGCGCTGGCGCATGGTATCGGCACGTCGGAAGTCGAGCATGTGCTGGCGACGCAGACGCTGATCCAGTCGAAGGCGAAGAACATGCTCGTTCGCGTCGATGGCCAGTTGCCGGAAGGCGTGACGGCCAAGGATATCATCCTGGCAATCATCGGCGAGATCGGCACCGCAGGCGGCACCGGCTATGTGATCGAATATGCGGGTGAAGCCATCCGCAGCCTTTCCATGGAAGGCCGCATGACGATCTGCAACATGTCGATCGAAGGTGGCGCACGCGCCGGCCTCATCGCACCGGACGAGACGACATTCGCCTATGTGAAGGGCAAGCCACGGGCGCCGAAGGGCGCGGCATTCGAACAGGCCGTGGAATATTGGAAGACGCTCAAGAGCGACGAAGGCGCGCATTTCGACAAGGTCGTCGTGCTCAATGCAGCCGAATTGCCGCCGATCGTTTCATGGGGCTCGTCGCCCGAGGACGTGGTTTCCGTCACGGGCACCGTGCCCAATCCGGACGAGATCGCCGATGAGACGAAGCGCACTTCCAAGTGGCGCGCGCTGGATTATATGGGCTTGAAGCCCGGCACGCCGATCACCGACATCGCGCTCGATCGCGTTTTCATCGGGTCTTGCACCAACGGTCGCATCGAGGATCTGCGCGCCGTCGCCAAGGTGGTCGAAGGCCGCAAGGTCAGCGAGACGGTCGATGCCATGATCGTTCCGGGCTCGGGCCTCGTGAAGGAACAGGCCGAGGCCGAGGGTCTCGACAAGATTTTCAAGGCAGCCGGTTTCGACTGGCGCGAGCCGGGCTGCTCCATGTGCCTTGCGATGAATGACGACCGCCTGAAACCGGGCGAACGTTGCGCTTCCACGTCGAACCGCAATTTCGAGGGCAGGCAGGGTTTCAAGGGACGGACGCATCTTGTGTCGCCTGCCATGGCCGCCGCCGCCGCGATTGCGGGCCATTTCGTCGATATCCGCAACTGGAAGTGAGCTGGTGGAAGCGATCTGGCGGCTCAGGCAGCCAGATCGACTTGTTTCACCGTCCGCGGTAGGCCGGAACGCCCTGGTCCGGCAGCCAAAGCCCTTCCGGCACCGGTCCCGACTGCCAGAAGACATCGATCGGGATGCCGCCGCGCGGATACCAATAGCCGCCGATCCGCAGCCAGAGCGGTTTGACGGCCTCGACGATGCGCTTGCCGATCCCGACGGTGCAATCCTCATGGAATGCGCCATGGTTGCGGAAACTGCCGAGGAAAAGCTTCAGCGATTTTGACTCGAGCAGGAATTCGCCGGGCGCATAGTCGATGACCAGATGCCCGAAATCCGGCTGTCCGGTCACCGGGCACAGCGACGTGAATTCCGGGCAGGCGAACCGCGCCAGAAACAGCGTACCCGCCTGCGGGTTGGGAACCGCATCCAGCAGGGCTTCGTCCGGATGGGCGGGAAGGGCGACATCCTTGCCGAGCATGGTCGCCTGTTCGGAATAATGGTTCATGCCACGCCTCCGGCGGTTTCGAACTCGCCCTGATATTCGCAGCCTTCGCCGCAACTGTCGCGATAGATGCCGATCTGCGCCAGCAAAGGGATGGCGGGCGCAAGCCGCTGCCATAGCCAGACGGCGATTGTCTCAAGCGTCGGAAGCTCCAGCCCCGGCACTTCGTTGAGGTAGCGATGATCGAGCGAATCGCGAGCCGCGTCCGTAGCGGCATACACCGCGCCGAGATCGGCAATCAGTCCGGTTTTCGGATCGGGCCGGCCTTCCAGCGTCACCCGTACACGGAAACTATGTCCATGCAGGCGCTGGTTGACGTGGCCGTCGGGAAAGGAATGCGGCAGATGATGTGCCGCTTCGAAGGTGAAGTCGGTAAATATTCTCATGGATTTCCTCTTCAGCACTGGCGCAGTACAGGCGCCCGCCACGGACTGCCTCAAGGCAGTCCGATCAATTTGTGGGTCTGCGTGCTCAGCCGCCAGAGCGGATGTGCGAGGCAATAGGCCGCTGCAGAAGCCACATGGGCGGCGGTTTGGGCCGGATCGCCAGTCACGTCAAGTGGCTGGAGGTAAAAATGGTCGAAGGCGAGCCCCACGAAGCGTGAAGGATGCGCCTCGGCCTCGGCTTGCGGAAAGACGAGTTTCAGTTCGCTGCCGGATGTCTGGACCAGCGGCGCGCTTGCTTTGGGCGATACGCAGATCCAGTCCAGCCCCGCCGGCGCCGGCAGGGTTCCGTTGGTTTCGATGCCGACTTCAAAGCCGCGAGCATGAAACGCATCGATCAATGGCGTGTCCAGCTGCAGCAGCGGCTCGCCGCCGGTGCAGATGACATAGGGCCTGCCATTCGTTGCAACGCTCGGGGCGCCGCTGGTAGCTCCGCTGGGCCAATGCGCCGCTACCGCATCCGCCAGGGCGTCCGCATTCTTGAACTTACCGCCGCCGGGGCCGTCGACGCCGATGAAGTCCGTATCGCAAAAACGGCAGACCGCGCGGTGTCGGTCGCGTTCCAGCCCCGACCAGAGGTTGCAGCCAGCGAAGCGCATGAAAACCGCCGCGCGGCCGGTGTGGTTACCTTCGCCTTGCAAGGTCAGGTAGATTTCCTTCACGGCGTAGGTCATGCGGCTTCGGCCTTGAACTTGCGCCAGCCATGCGCCCGCAAATCGCAAGCCGGACAGGTGCCGCAGCCATAGCCCCATTCGTGCCGTATGGAGCGCTCGCCCAGATAGCAGCTATGCGTCTCCTCGACGATCAGTTGCAGCAGCGGCTCGCCGCCCAGGTCGCGAGCCATGGCGAATGTCTCCGCCTTGTCCAGCCACATCAATGGGGTCTCGATCGTCAATCGCCGGTCGAGCCCGAGCGACAGGGCGACCTGCTGCGCCTTCAAGGTGTCGTCGCGGCAGTCGGGATAGCCGGAATAGTCGGTCTCGCACATGCCGCCGACGAGCACCCGCAGCCCGCGACGATAGGCGAGCGCGGCGGCAAGCGTGAAGAAGAGCAGGTTGCGGCCGGGCACGAAAGTATTCGGCAGGCCATTCACGGCCATTTCGATAGCGATCGGATCGGTCATAGCCGACGCGCCCAGTTGCCCGATCACCGTGGCGTCCAGCCGATGGTCGGCGCCCAATCGCGCGGCCCAATGCGGAAAACGAACGGCAAGGCTTCGGCGAAAATCGTCGCGGACCGCCAGTTCGATCCTGTGTCGCTGGCCATAGTCGAAACCGACTGTTTCCACACGGTCGAAATTTGCGAGCGCCCAGGCGAGACAGGTGGCGGAATCCTGGCCGCCGGAGAATAGAACGAGGGCACCCTCTGAATTCCTGGCCATTCGATCATCTTTCCTTGCAAAGCGGCGTGCATACAGCGCTGCCGGGTTGGGCGCAATCGCTTTCGGCGCGGCGCGGTCCAGGCGCGGCCGGCCCGATCGCACCGGGGAATGGACTTCGCCACCACGTTCCCGATCCGTCGCAACCGCGAACATCGACCATCTATCAGGACATCGCTGCCGGCCCGGCAGGTCGTCAAATCGATTTTGGTCCGCCGCCATGGTTGACGCGCGCACCACAATCGACCAATCCTCAGGGCAGGCAGAAACAAGGGACGGAAAACATGACCAAGAATGCTGCAAGCGAACATGCGATCGATATTTCCCTTCTGCACCTCAACGACGCGCATGAATTCGCCCCGCTCCTGGCGAGCTACGCCCAGGCATTGAAGCGCGGCGCGCCGCGCCGTCCGGACGATTATTACGCGGAGAATCTTCTGCGCGACCGGGCAGCGGAAATCGCCGGAGCGCGTCTCGACGGCGTTCTCGTCGGCTTTGTCATCTTCTACGATCTGCCAGAACCCGTATCCGGCATGCGTGCCGGACAGGTCGACCACATTTACGTGCACCACGACCATCGCGGCAAGGGCATTGCCAAGGCGCTGATCGACGTACTGGCCGACAAGGCCGAGGAACGCGGCTGGACCAAGCTGTCGTTGAACGCCCCGCGCGTGCCCGAGGACGGCAGAAAACTCTATGAACAGGTCGCGGCGCCCGCCGACTGGACGAGCTTCATCATCCGCTTCGGCAATCAATAGGCGCTTCTGCAGCGTGCCCGGGAAGCGACCGGATCGGTCGCATATCGGGGCGCGCCAAGGGGCGGCCCATCTTTGCGCTGCGCAATCCGGACAGACTCACTCAACTATTTTTGCCCACGCCGGCGATCAATTTTTATTGCTCGCCAGCGGCCATTTCCGACGTTTAAACGATTGAATTCCCTTGATAAAGCGGAAGCACTTGCTATTGCGGCCAATTCGCCGCATGAGGGTGAGCAAAGGGCCTTTGACGCAGTGCAAAAAGCGCATTAAAACGCTTCTAAATTACCTCGAAGGCCTGTCTGCCTGCCCGTCCTCCGGGACCATCATAAGGCGCCGCGCACATCATTGGGGACGCTATGAGCAAGACCAATTTGCATTCCAACCGGCCATTGTCGCCGCATCTGCAAATATACAAGCCAATTCCAACGATGGTCATGTCCATCGTCCACCGCATCACCGGATCGGCTCTTTACGTCGGCACGCTGCTGGTCGCCTGGTGGCTGATCGCAACGGCGACCAGCGAAAGGCAGTTCGACATCGTCAGCAGCGTCTATTCGTCCTGGATCGGCCTCCTCGTGCTGCTGGGTTATACCTGGGCTCTCATACATCACATGATCGGCGGGATTCGCCACCTGATCTGGGATACGGGCCGGGGGCTCGAAAAGGAAACCACGACAAGGATGGCCTGGGCCACGCTGGTATTGTCTGTTGCGCTGACCGTGCTCGTCTGGGTCGTGGCGTTCACAATAGCTTGAAAGGATATTGAGCGATGAGCGATATGCGCACGCCGCTTGGCAGGGTTCGCGGGCTTGGTTCCGCCAAGGAGGGGACGGAGCATTTCTGGCGCCAGCGCCTGACTGCCGTTTCCAACATTCCGCTGATCCTGTTCTTCATCGGGCTGATCCTTTCGCTGCATGGCGCCAGCTATGAGGAAACGCGAGCGGCCCTCGGACATCCCTTCACCGCATTGGCCCTGCTCCTTGTTCTTCTCTCTGCGCTCTACCACATGCGCCTGGGTATGCAGGTCATCATCGAGGATTATGTTCATGCGGAGGGCACCAAGGTGGTGTTGCTCATGCTGAACACCTTTTTCGCTCTGGCAGTCGGGGTCGTGAGCATATTCGCGATCCTCAAGCTGAGCTTCGGAGGCTAAGGCCATTATGGCAAGTACAGACAGCAAGGCCGGCAAGGCCTATACTTTCATCGACCACAAGTTCGACGTCGTTGTCGTCGGCGCCGGCGGAGCTGGCCTCCGCGCCACGCTCGGCATGGCTGAGCAGGGCTTGAAGACGGCCTGCATCACCAAGGTGTTTCCCACCCGTTCGCACACGGTCGCCGCGCAGGGCGGCATTGCGGCGTCGCTCAGCAACATGGGTCCTGATTCCTGGCAGTGGCATATGTATGACACGGTCAAGGGTTCCGATTGGCTCGGCGATACCGACGCCATGGAATATCTGGCGCGCGAAGCTCCCGCAGCAGTCTATGAGCTGGAGCATTACGGCGTGCCGTTCTCGCGCACCGAAGCGGGCAAGATCTATCAGCGCCCCTTCGGCGGACACATGATGAACTATGGCGACGGTCCGCCCGTGCAGCGTACATGCGCCGCGGCAGACCGGACTGGACATGCCATTCTTCACACGCTTTACGGCCAGAGCCTGCGCAACAACGCGCAGTTCTTCATCGAATATTTCGCGCTCGACCTGATCCAGGACGAGGACGGCACGATTACCGGCGTCGTCGCCTGGAACCTCGACGATGGCACCATCCACCGCTTTGCCGCGAAGATGGTCGTCATGGCTACAGGCGGCTATGGCCGCTCCTATTTCTCGGCGACGTCCGCGCATACATGCACCGGCGACGGCGGTGGCATGGTGGCTCGCGCCGGCCTGCCCCTGCAGGACATGGAGTTCGTACAGTTCCATCCGACCGGCATCTATGGAGCCGGCTGCCTCATCACCGAAGGCGCGCGCGGCGAGGGTGGCTATCTGGTCAATTCGGAGGGCGAGCGCTTCATGGAGCGTTATGCTCCTTCGGCGAAGGATCTGGCCTCCCGCGACGTCGTTTCGCGCTGCATGACGCTTGAAATCCGCGAGGGACGCGGCGTTGGCAAGAACAAGGATCACATATTCCTGCATCTGGATCACCTTGATCCGGCGGTCCTGCATGAGCGCCTGCCCGGAATTTCCGAATCCGCGAAGATCTTCGCGGGTGTCGATCTGACCAAGGAACCGATCCCGGTGCTTCCGACTGTCCATTACAATATGGGCGGCATTCCCACCAATTACTGGGGCGAAGCGCTGAACCCGACGGCGGATGATCCCGACCGCATCCAGCCCGGCCTCATGGCCGTCGGCGAAGCGGGCTGCGCCTCCGTCCATGGCGCGAACCGCCTCGGTTCCAATTCGCTCATTGATCTCGTCGTCTTTGGCCGCGCCGCTGCCATTCGTGCGGGCCAGGTGATCGATCGCAACAGCAAGGTGCCGGATATCAACGAGGCGTCCGTGACGAAGATCATGGACCGCTTCGACCGCCTCCGCCACGCTTCGGGCGGTACGCCCACAGCGGCGCTGCGCGAGAAGATGCAAAGGACCATGCAGGAGGATGCCGCCGTGTTCCGCACGTCGGAATCGCTGCGCTCGGGTGTCGAGCGGATGCACCGGATCTGGGGCGAACTCCCGGACGTCAAGGTGACGGACCGCTCGATGATCTGGAATTCGGACCTGGTGGAGACATTGGAGCTGGAGAATCTGATGGCCAATGCGTTGACGACGGTCGTGGCCGCCGAAGCACGCAAGGAGAGCCGCGGCGCCCATGCCCACGAGGATTTCCCCAATCGCGACGACGTGAACTGGCGCAAGCACAGCCTTGCCTGGCTCAGCCCCGAGGGCAGCGTCTCGCTCGGCTATCGCCCCGTCCACCTTGACCCGCTGGTCAAGGAAGAGGATGGCGGTATCAGCCTTGCCAAGATCGCGCCGAAAGCGCGCGTCTATTGATCCAGGAACCAGAGCACCATGGTTGAACTCGCACTTCCGAAAAACTCAAAAATGCGGCCAGGCAAGACCTGGGACCGTCCGGCAGGCGCAAACAATCTGCGCGAATACCGCATCTATCGCTGGTCTCCCGATGACGGGGAAAATCCGCGCATCGACACCTATTATGTCGATCTCGACGATTGCGGACCGATGGTTCTCGACGGTCTGCTATGGATCAAGAACAAGATCGATCCGACGCTGACGCTGCGCCGGTCGTGCCGCGAAGGCATTTGCGGCTCCTGCGCGATGAATATCGACGGGACGAATACGCTTGCCTGCACGAAAGGCATGGATGAGATCAAGGGCGCGGTTAAAATCTATCCGCTTCCCCACCTGCCGGTGGTGAAGGACCTGGTGCCGGACCTGTCAACTTTCTATGCCCAGCATCGTTCGATCGAACCGTGGCTCAAGACCGTTTCGCCCGAGCCCGCCAAGGAATGGCTGCAGAGCCATGAGGACAGGGCCAAGCTCGACGGTCTCTATGAATGTATTCTTTGTGCCTGCTGCTCGACCTCCTGCCCAAGCTATTGGTGGAATGGCGAGCGTTATCTCGGCCCGGCCGTTCTCTTGCAGGCCTATCGCTGGCTCATCGACTCGCGTGACGAAGCCACGGGCGAGCGCCTCGACAATCTCGAGGATCCGTTCCGGCTTTACCGCTGCCACACGATCATGAATTGCGCGCAGACCTGCCCGAAGGGCCTGAACCCTGCGAAGGCTATTGCCGAGATCAAGAAGATGATGGTGGAGCGCCGGGTCTGACCGCGCCGCCTGTCGTCGCGGACTTCACCCAGGCGCTGCCTGGGTGAATGAATTTCTGCGCAGGGTTGTGCCAAAGCCCCGCTAGGCGAGGCGGGCGTCGAGCGTTACCTCGATGGCGCCCAATGCCTTTGACAGCGGGCAGCTTGCCTTTGCCTGATTTGCGAGTTTCGTGAAGGTCTCGCTGTCGATGCCGGGTACGGTGCCGACCAGCGTCAGAGCGCTCCTGGTGATCTCGAATCCGCCGCCAGCGGCTGGATTGACGGAAACGACGGCCTTCGCGTCGAGATTTTCGGCCGGCGTGCCGTTTTCTGCGAGAAAGTGCGAGAGCTGCATGGCGAAGCAGCCGGCATGGGCGGCAGCCAGCAATTCCTCGGGATTGGTGCCGGAGGTGCCGCTTTCATCCTCGAACCGCGCCTTGAAATTATAGGGCAGACCTTTCAGAGCGCCGCTCTGCGTGTCCAGCGTGCCCTTGCCATCCTTGAGCGCGCCTTTCCAGATTGCCGTTGCCTGTCTATCCATGGGTCCGTCTCCTTCCGTGTGGGATTGTTCGGCGGACGATAGATCGTCCTGACGAAAAATGTGTGACTGCCGGAGTATCCGCCGTCATTTCAGAGATTAGCATTTTTAATGCGAGATTGTTCAAATGCATATTCTTGTCGCATTGCTTGGCCTCGCGAGCAGATTGACAATGCGCTGACGGTTATCGATAAAACCGCACCATTCCTGCGGCGACGGCTAAACGATATGGAAAAGTCCGATCTGATCGATATGATAGGCGAAGCTGCAGCCGCAGTTACAGTTTCGCCCGACTCCAATCAGCGACTGAAGAGGTTCAAGCAAAGGCTCGGCCTCGACGTCACCTGACCAGAACAGGAAAATCCCCTTGAAACAGAGAAAATTGGGCCGCACCGGCCTTGAGGTTACGGAAATTTGCCTGGGCACCATGACATGGGGTGTGCAGAACACCGAAGCCGACGCGCATGAGCAGATCGATTACGCGCTGGATGCCGGCATCAACTTCATGGATACGGCCGAGGTCTATGCGATTCCGTCCAGCCCCGACACCTATGGCAAGACGGAGACCTATATCGGCAGCTGGTTCAAGAAGACCGGCAAGCGCGACAAGTTCATTCTCGCCTCGAAGATCTCCGGCGGCGGCACGAACTGGATCAGGGAGGGAAGGCGGCCGGACCGGCAATCGGTGCGCGAAGCCGTCGAAGGCAGCCTGAAGCGGCTGCAGACGGATTATATCGACCTGTATCAGGTCCATTACGCCTCGCGCGGCCACTATCATTTCGGCACCGCATGGAAATACGCGCCGGAAAATCAGGATACGGCCGATGTGCTGGACAATATCGCCGATACGCTGCAAGGCCTGGACGACATGGTCCGGGAGGGCAAGATTCGCCATGTCGGCCTCTCGAACGAGACCGCATGGGGTATCGGCCAGTGGCTGAAGCTGGCCGAGCAGGGCGGCCTGCCACGGGTTGCATCGGTGCAGAACGAATATAGCCTGATCCAGAGGGTGTTCGATCTCGACCTGGCGGAGCTCAGCCATCACGAGGACGTGGGGTTGCTGGCCTATTCATCGCTGGCATCCGGCGTGCTGACGGGGAAATATCTCGGCGGTCAGGTCCCGCCCGGCACCCGCGCCACGGTCCAGCCTGGCGGGTTGTGGCGTAACAATGATTATTCGGCGCCGGCCGTGCAGGCCTATATCGATCTTGCGGCCAGGCATGGCCTCGATATCGCCCAGATGGCGATCGCCTTTGCCCTGTCGCGTCCGTTCATGACCGCTGTCATCATCGGCGCGACGACGATGGAACAGTTGAAGACCGACATCGCGGCGGCCGATCTGACCCTGTCGGACGAGGTGATATCGGAGATCAATGCGATCTACCGCGCCTATCCCCGTCCGCTCTGAAGGTGCTCAGATAGGCTTGCCCTGAAGCAGCCTGGGCGCGCCGGCCGAAAGGCCGGCGGCCTGGCGTATGAAGAAGCTCTTGATGCGCGGCATGCGCTCGACCAGCCCGAGGCCGAAGTCGCGCAGGGCGCGCACCGGCGTGTGGTCGTTCGAAAACAGCCGGTTCAGGACGTCCGTGGTGACGCCCATCTGCACCGTGTCGAAGCGCCGCCAGCTTTGATAGCCTTCCAGCACCGCCATCGAACCGATGTCGAGGCCGAGACGGTCTGCTTCCACGATCGTCTCGGCAAGCGCCGCCGCATCCTTGAAGCCAAGATTGAGGCCCTGTCCGGCGATGGGATGAATGCCATGGGCGGCATCTCCGGCGAGGGCAAAGCGCGGCTTGACGAAATCGCGCGCTAGAGTCAGTGCCAGTGGAAACGCCTTGCGGCCGCCGACCACGCGCAATTCGCCAAGCTTCAGGCCAAAGCGCTGCTCGAGTTCCGACTCGAAGAGAAACTCGTCCTCCTCGACAAGGCGTCGCGCGTCCTCGGTGCGCTCGGTCCATACCAGCGAAGAGCGATTTCCCTTGAGGGGAAGGATCGCGAAAGGCCCCGCCGGGAGGAAATGCTCCTCGGCCCGGCCATTGTGCGGGCGCTCATGGGCTACCGTGCATACGATGCCGGACTGGCCATATTCCCAGTTGACGGTCTTTATGCCGGCCATGTCGCGCAGCCGCGACCGCACGCCATCGGCCGCCACCAGCAGGCGGGCCGACAGCGTCGCGCCGTCGCCGTAACGCACGGCGAGCGCTTCCGCCGTTTCCTCGAAACCATGGACCGGCACGCCCTCGATCAGGCGCACGCCCAGAACCTCGGCTCGTTTCCGCAGGGCTTCGTTCAGCACGCGGTTCTCGACCATGTGCGCGAAGGGTTCCCCGGCATCGATCTCGCCGTCAAAGGTCAGGAACACCGGCCGCACGGGATCGGAGGTGCGCGAATCGGTAATGATCATTTCGGTGATCGGCTGCGCCTCGGGCAGGATCTCATCCCAGCAACCGAGTTGCTGCAGCATCCGCGAAGCGGCAGCGGCGATTGCCGAAGCCCGGGACTCGTTGCGCCAGACGCCGCTTGGAGCAGCGTCGATCACCGTGACGACGAGGTGCGGCGCCGATGATTTCAGGGCGACGGCCGTGGCCATGCCGACATAGCCGGCTCCCGCGATGACAACGTCCAAAATCTGCGGCTCTGTTGCGTTTTTCTTGACCATTATCGTCTCCGGGTCTGGCTTCCATATGGCGCTTGACTTGTGCGGCGGTTCCTGTTGCAAGCGTTGGAACGCCGCAGAGGAGACGCGCCATCATGTCCGACGCCATGAAAGAGCTTTTGTCCATACTCGACCTTGAAACGCTTGAACACAACCTGTTTCGAGGTCGCAGCCCGCAGGTCGGCTGGCAAAGGGTCTTCGGCGGACAAGTGATCGGGCAGGCGCTGGTCGCGGCGCAGCGGACGGTCGACCCGGCGCGCCATGTCCATTCCCTGCATGGCTATTTCATGCGTGCCGGCGACCCGAAGGTGCCGATCATCTACGAAGTCGACAGGATCCGGGATGGTTCGAGTTTCACCACCCGCCGCGTGGTGGCGATCCAGCACGGCCATGCCATCTTTTCGCTCGAAGCCTCGTTCCAGGTCGATGAAGACGGGCTGGAGCACCAGAAGCCGAAGCCGCTCAATGTGCCGGGTCCTGAAAGCCTGATAAGCGACAAGGACCTGAAGCAGCAATATCTGGAAAACGCGCCGAAGATCATCCGGCAATATTGGGAGCAGGACAGGCCGATCGAGATCAAGCCGCTGTCGTTGACCCATTACATATCACGCGAGAAGCTTCCGCCGGAGCAGAATGTCTGGATTCGAGCGACGGGACCGGTGCCCGAGGACCGGGCGATCCAGGCGGCCGTGCTGGCCTATCTGTCCGACATGACATTGCTCGATACCTCGCTTTATGCCCATGGCAGGACCATATTCGACCGCGACCTGCAGGTCGCCAGCCTCGATCATGCAATGTGGTTCCATCGCCCGTTCCGGTTCGATGACTGGATGCTCTATACGGCCGACAGCCCGAGCACTTCCGGCGCACGAGGCTTCAACCGCGGCGCCCTTTATGGCCGCGACGGCACCCTGATCGCCTCCACGGCACAGGAAGGCCTAATTCGTGTGCATCGGCAAGGTTAAATCTTAAACCACGACCATAACTCGCCCATTTTTTAGGCAGTGTGCACTGGCTCTGTGCGCGAGGTCAACTCTCGCAAAAAATCACTCTTTTGTTTCAATCTGTTAGCCGGGTCATTCGAATCTGGCACAAAACTTGAATCATCCCTGATAGTCACCGATGGCGCGAGCCGAGGCGATGTTTCCAAGCGGTCGGCTGCAGTCCGGTAATTCCACCGGGCGATCACCGCGAAAAGCGCAGGGGTAGATAGATGAAAATTGTGATGGCCATCATCAAGCCGTTCAAGCTGGATGAAGTGCGCGAAGCACTCACCGCTGTCGGCATCCAGGGCCTGACCGTGACCGAAGTGAAGGGTTACGGCCGGCAAAAGGGACATACCGAAATATATCGCGGGGCGGAATACGCAGTCAGCTTCCTGCCGAAGCTGAAGGTGGAAGTCGCGGTCGCATCGGACCTCGTCGACACCGCCATCGAGGCCATCACCACAGCTGCCAAGACCGGCCAGATCGGCGATGGCAAGATTTTCGTTCTCAGCATCGAGCAAGCCGTCCGTATCCGCACGGGCGAGACCGATACCGAAGCGCTGTAAGACATTTTGGGGTTCAAGGAGAGCATAATGAAAATTCCCACCAGTTTGACATCTGCGGCGCGCAGCACCCTCCTGGGGTCGCTGGCCGTCGCCGCGTTCGGCTCGCTTGCGGCCATTGCCCAGGAGGCGGCACCGGCTGCTCCGGATGCTGCCGCTGCCGTGGCCGCCACGGCCAACAAGGGCGATACCGCCTGGATGTTGGTCGCGACCATCCTCGTCCTGTTCATGATCCTTCCCGGCCTCGCTCTGTTCTATGGCGGCCTGGTGCGGGCTAAGAACGTTCTCTCCGTGCTCATGCAGTGCACGGGCATCAGCGCCCTGGTCATGGTGATCTGGGTCCTCTGGGGCTATTCCTTCGCCTTCGGTGGCGGCACCGGAGCCTTCTGGGGCGGGCTCGGCAAAGTGTTCCTGTCGGGCGTGACGCCGGATTCGACGGCCGCTACGTTCTCGGATGGCGTTGTCATCCCGGAACTGGTCTTCATCTGCTTCCAGATGACCTTTGCCTGCATCACGCCGGCGCTCATCGTCGGCGCCTTCGCGGAGCGTATCAAATTCTCCGCGGTGATGCTGTTCGTCGCCCTTTGGGTTTCGCTCGTCTATTTCCCGATCGCCCACATGGTCTGGGATGCAAATGGTCTCATCTTCAACTGGGGCGCGCTTGATTTCGCCGGCGGCACCGTCGTTCACATCAATGCGGGCGTGGCCGGCCTCGTCGGCGCACTCGTCATCGGCAAGCGTGCCGGTCTCGGCCGTGACATGATGGCGCCGCATTCCATGCCGCTCACCATGATCGGCGCCTCGATCCTCTGGGTCGGCTGGTTCGGCTTCAATGCGGGCTCGGCTCTCGAGGCCAACGGCACTGCCGCCCTTGCCATGATCAACACGTTCACGGCCACGGCCGGTGCGATCCTCGCCTGGGTGATCATCGAAGCGCTGGCGCGCAAGACGGCATCCATGCTCGGCGCGGCATCCGGCGTCGTTGCCGGCCTCGTTGCCGTCACGCCTGCTGCCGGTACTGTGGGTCCGATCGGCGCCATCGTGCTCGGCGCCATCGCAAGCGCGATCTGCTACTATATGGTGGCGGTGGTAAAGCCGAAGCTCGGCTATGATGACAGTCTCGACGTCTTCGGCGTGCACGGAATTGGCGGCATCATCGGTGCCATCGGCACCGGCATCTTCACCAGCGCGGCCCTCGGCGGCACCGGCTTTGCCGATGGCGTGACCATGGGCGGCCAGGTCTGGGTGCAGGCCAAGAGCGTTGGCGTGACCATCCTGTGGAGCGGTATCGGCTCGTTCATCCTCTACAAGGTGGTTGACGTGTTGGTGGGCCTGCGTCCAAGCGCCGAAAGCGAATCCATCGGCCTCGACCTCACATCACATGGCGAAGCCGCGTATCACAGCTGATCCTGGCGATCATTCTGCAGAAAGGGCCCGCTCGTCGGGCCCTTTTTGTTGTCCGGCAGCTCGAAGTCCGCGGCTTCCGTTCCATGGTTAATGCCCCCTTAACCATCGCGCCGTAACGTTAGAATCAAACATTGCGGCTCGTCTTGCCGCGTCGATGCTTTCAGGTGGGACCGGATTTCATGCGTCAGGGATATTCAGCCTCTTATGCCATCAATGACGAACGTGGTGGGTTCTCGCACCTGTTCCGCAGGCAGATCAATATTCTCGTTGGCATTGCCATCCTGTGCTTCGTCGCTTTCGCCATCGGCAGCCTGGCGACCTGGAACGTGCTCGATCCCAGCTTCAGCCATGCCACGTCCAATCCCACACGCAATGCGCTGGGCTATCCCGGTGCGGTCTTTGCCGATCTCGGCATGCAGTTCTTCGGCCTGTCGACGGTCGCCGCGCTGGTGCCCGCCGTCATCTGGGGACTGCTGTTCCTGACCGGCCGCGGCGTCGACCGTATGCCGCGCCGTGCCGTCGCCTGGTTCTTCGCCTCGCTTCTGGCGGCTGCCATGGCGGGTTGCTTCACCATTCCTCAAAGCTGGCCCATGCCCATCGGCCTGGGCGGCGTGCTCGGTGATATCGTCTTGAAGATCCCGGCCCTGTTCACGGGATCGTTCCCGCGCGGCGGGCTTGCCATGATTCTCGTCGCGGTGCTGGCAGTGCCGGCGTTGTGGGTCTTCGGCTTTGCCAGCGGCCTGACCTATCGCGGCAGCGAGCCGGTCATTGCCAAGAAAACCAGCAAGCAGGTCGTTCCCGACGATGATTTCGACGAGGACGACGAGGATGAGGAAAGCGAAGGCGGCGGTTTTCTTGCCATTGGCGCGCTCGCCCACTGGTTCTACAGCATCCGCGCATTTTTCCGCCGCATCTTCGGCCGCAGCGCCAGCCTCTATGCCGCCGCCCGCCCGGCGATGCGCGCCGACGAGGTCTTCGCCGAGGCGCCGGTTCGAGGTCGCGGCGCTGCCGAACGGCGCGAGCCGGGCTTCCATGATGACACGGCGCGCGATGCTGCGCCGCCGATCGACATCGGCAATGATGATTTCGACGATGAACGCTTCGATCCGGTGGCCTTCAGCGACGATGGGGAAATGGATGACTGGGGTGCGCAGCAACCGCCTCTCCGTCCTGCGCCCAAATTCGCCGGCACCGCTCGCATCGCCACGCCTGCGCCCGCGCCGAAGACCGGCGTGCGCATACAGCGCGAGGCGCAGACATCGCTGATCAAGCCGGAAGGTTTCGAAATGCCCTCGCTGCATTTCCTCAGCGAACCGAAGAATGTGGTGCGCAATCCAAGCCTTTCGAAGGAGGCGCTGGAGCAGAACGCCCGGCTTCTCGAAGGCGTGCTCGAGGATTTCGGCGTGCGCGGCGAGATCATTCACGTGCGGCCTGGCCCCGTCGTGACCCTTTACGAGCTTGAGCCAGCGCCTGGGATCAAGTCTTCGCGCGTCATCACGCTGGCCGACGATATTGCGCGTTCCATGAGCGCCATCGCCGCGCGTGTCGCCGTGGTGCCCGGACGCAATGCCATCGGCATCGAACTGCCGAACCAGACGCGCGAGATGGTCTATCTGCGCGAGCTGCTCGCCAGCCGCGACTTCGAGCAGACGAAGACGAAGCTGGCGCTGGCGCTGGGCAAGACGATCAATGGCGAGTCGGTGATCGCCGATCTTGCCAAGATGCCCCATCTTCTCGTGGCCGGCACGACCGGTTCCGGCAAGTCCGTCGCCATCAACACCATGATCCTGTCGCTGCTCTACCGGATGACGCCGGAACAGTGCCGATTGATCATGATCGATCCGAAGATGCTCGAACTGTCTATTTATGACGGCATCCCCCATTTGCTCACGCCGGTAGTGACGGACCCGAAGAAGGCGGTCGTCGCGCTGAAATGGACCGTCAAGGAGATGGAGGACCGCTACCGCAAGATGTCCAAGGTCGGCGTGCGCAACATTGATGGTTTCAACCAGAGGGTGGAGCAGGCGCAGAAGAAGGGCGAGCGAATCGCACGCACGGTGCAGACCGGTTTCGATCGTGCCACGGGCGAGGCGGTCTACGAGACGGAGGAGCTCGATCTGAAGCCCATGCCCTATATCGTCGTGATCATCGACGAGATGGCCGACCTCATGATGGTGGCGGGCAAGGACATCGAAGGTGCCGTCCAGCGCCTGGCCCAGATGGCTCGTGCCGCGGGCATTCACGTCATCATGGCGACGCAGCGTCCTTCGGTCGATGTCATCACCGGTACGATCAAGGCCAATTTCCCGACGCGTATCTCGTTCCAGGTCACGTCGAAGATCGACTCGCGCACCATCCTCGGCGAGCAGGGCGGCGAGCAGCTGCTCGGTATGGGCGACATGCTCTACATGGCCGGTGGCGGCCGTATCCAGCGCGTGCACGGTCCCTTCGTTGGCGATGACGAGGTTGAAAAGATCGTCCAGCATCTGAAGCTGCAGGGCGTGCCGGAATATCTCGACGCCATCACCGAGGAAGACGAGGACGAGGATGGCGGCAACGGGCCCGCCGGCACCTCCAATCTGGAGGATTCGGACGACCCCTACGACCAGGCCGTCGCAGTCGTCCTGAGGGACAAGAAGGCCTCGACGAGCTATATACAGCGCCGTCTGGGGATCGGCTACAATCGGGCCGCGTCGATCATCGAGCGCATGGAGGAGGAGGGCCTTGTAGGTCCCGCCAACCATGCCGGCAAACGGGAGATTCTCGTGCCGACACAGGATGACGACTATTGACGTTACGTAACCGCGGGGCCTTGCATGGCACGCTGTTCGAGCCTGCGGAAACGGCGTGACCGGCGAGACGGCCGTTACGTTACGGGTGCGGCGGAACCGATGCCGTAACCTGCCGTTTCTTGGCCATAGTCAAGACAAACTGACCAGCTAGCGTCAGCACAAGTACAGGAGACAGAACCATGATGAGAACGAAGAGATTGTTACGTGCCGCGCGGGGCCTTGTTCGCCACCTGGCCGTGGCGTCCATCGTCGGCATGGGGCTCCTGGTCACCGCCGCTGGCGCACAGAACGCGCCGGCTGTTCCCGCCGCGGCGCAGCAGATCGCCAACCAGTTTTCCAGCGTGAAGACGCTGACGGGCGATTTCGTCCAGTTCGGACCGCGGGGCGAGCAGACGGAAGGTACGTTCTATATCGAGCGTCCGGGCAAGATCCGCTTCAACTACAAGAAGCCGTCGCCGATCCGAGTCATCTCTGATGGCGAATCGGTCGTAATCAACAATCGCAAGCTTGACACGTGGGACGTCATCCCGCTGTCGAAGACGCCACTGAAGCTGCTCCTCAGCGACCAGATCAACCTGACCGGCAATACGGTCAAATCGGTCAAGGAAGAGCCGGACATGACGACTATCGTCCTCGGCGACAAATCGATCTTCGGCAACTCAACCATCACGATGATGTTCGACCCGCGCAGCTATGAGTTGCGCCAATGGACGATCACCGATGCGCAGGGCCGCGATACGACGGTGATGATCACCAATGTCCGCACCGGCGTGCGCTTCGCCAAGGACATGTTCGCCATCGACTACACGCGCATCGCGATGAAGCGGAAATAACAGCTTGCGGGCATGCGGCTGTTTGACAATGGCATGTGCGGTTTTCATACGGCCGCACATGGTTTAGTGTCGGCCGCACGTCCCACCCCAAGAGCCGCTTTTCATGCCCTTTTCCGTTGCTACCTGGAACATCAATTCGGTGCGCCTGCGCCTGCCCTTGGTCCTGCAATTCCTGCAGGATCACCAGCCCGACATATTGTGCCTGCAGGAGACCAAGTGCCCGGACGATCTGTTCCCGCGCGAGGCTTTCCACGAAGCGGGATATGCCCATATCGAGATCAGCGGCCAGAAGGGCTATCATGGTGTTGCCACGCTTTCCCGCCGGCCATTGGCCGAGCCCGCCCGCGTCGGCTTCTGCAACATTGCCGATTGCAGGCATCTCAGCACCGTCGTCGAGGCTGGCGGCAAGCGGATACGCATCCATAATTTCTATGTCCCGGCGGGCGGCGACGAGCCTGATCCCGAGATCAATCCGAAATTCGCCCATAAGCTGGGCTTCATCGACGAGATGAAGGCCATGCGCGCCGAATTCGGTGAAGGATCGGCTTCGTTGCTGGTCGGCGATCTCAACATCGCGCCGCTGGAGACGGATGTCTGGTCGCACAAGCAATTGCTGAGAGTCGTCAGCCATACGCCCGTCGAGACCGAGGGGCTCGAAAACCTGCGCAGAAGCGGCGGCTGGAGCGATCTCATGCGCCATCACATTCCGCCGAGCGAGAAGATCTATACGTGGTGGAGCTATCGCGCCGCGGATTGGAGAGCGGCGGATCGCGGCCGCAGGCTGGACCACATCTGGGGCTCGCCCGACCTGGAAGGCGACCTGCGCGATATCACCGTGCTGAAGGAAGCGCGGGGCTGGGAGCGTCCATCCGACCATGTCCCGGTGATCGCGCGGTTCGATCTAGACTGAGAGCCTAGCTTTCGCTGAACAAGTTGTCGTAGCGGGCGATGGAATCGATCAGTTCCTGGAGATCCAGCGAGATCTTCTCGTAGAGAGACACGGCAAGATCGGGATATTCTTCCAGTATCCTGCGGAAAAGCGAACGATTGAGCCGGATTACCTCGGTTTCCGCGTCCGCCATGGCGCTGGTCAGCCGCTTCGTCTGGGCAATGATGGCCATCTCGCCGAGCACCGCCCCGGGTCCGACCGTTTTCAGGATCACGCGGCCGGAAGACCCTTCGCGAAAAAGCGAGATACTGCCGCGATCGATCACATAGGCGCAGTCGGCCGATTGGCCCTCGCGGTAGAGTTCACGGCCTTCACGCAAGACGAGACGCTCGGTGCCGAAGGCGAGCAGACGCAGCTGATCGCGCGTAAACGTCTCGAACAGCCCCACTGTCTCCAGAATGCGAATATCATCTTCGATTGCCATGCAAGAACAGACATATACCTAGATTGGCCGCCGCAACATCAAGGAATGAGCTTGTATCCCCCGCTTTCCGTGACCAGTATGGTCGAATTCGAGGGATCCTGCTCGATTTTCTGTCGAAGACGATAAACATGCGTTTCCAGCGTATGGGTGGTGACGCCGGAATTATAGCCCCAGACCTCTTCCAGCAGCACGTCACGGGTGATGACCTTGCCGCCCGCGCGATAGAGATATTTTATGATCGCGACTTCCTTCTCGGTCAGCCTGATCTTGCCGCCCTTGGCATCGATCAGCATCTTCTGTCCCGGCTTGAACGTATAGGGGCCGACGACGAAGGTCGCGTCCTCGCTCTGCTCGTGCTGGCGCAGCTGCGCCCTGATACGCGCCAGCAGGACGGCGAACCGGAATGGTTTCGTCACATAATCATTGGCGCCTGATTCCAGCCCGAGAATCGTGTCGGAATCGGTGTCGTGGCCCGTCAGCATGATGACCGGAGCCTTGAAGCCGCCCTTGCGCAGAACCTTTACAGCTTCGCGCCCGTCCATATCGGGAAGGCCGACATCCATGATCAGGAGATCGACGATGCCATTCCTGGCTGCCTGGATGCCCTTGGTCGCATTGTCTTCTTCGATGATCTGAAACTCTTCATAGAGGCCCAGCTGTTCAACAAGGATCGACCGCAGATCGGCATCGTCATCAACGATAAGAATGGTACGTGCTGTCATTTGAACTCCGCCAAGTGGAAACAAGCCGTTGGAATTTAAGTCGAATTGGACAGGAAAGAAAGGGCATCGACTTGATATTGCTTATGTGGCGCATCAGTCTGGCATAAAAATGCGTTTTGTGAGGCAAGCATGCGTGGACGGAAATTGACAACGATCGTGGTACGCCGGCGCCCCGGCAACCCTTCGCAGGGCCAGCTTATCGCGGGTGGACTCGTGTTCCGTTGCGCCCTCGGGCGCTGCGGCATCAGCGCTTCGAAGCGCGAGGGAGACGGGGCTACGCCGCTGTCGACGATGCGCCTGCTTCACGGTTTCAAGCGCCCGGACAAGAAGGTCGCTGCGGCGACGGGCCTGCGCTTGCGCCCGCTGAAGCGCAATGATGGCTGGTGCGAGGTCAGCGGCGACCGCAACTACAACAGGCTGGTGCGCATCCCCTACAAGGTCAGCCACGAGACCATGTGGCGCGCCGACGATCTCTACGACATCTGCATCGTCCTCGACTGGAACATCAGCCCGCGCAAGCGTTCGCGCGGCAGCGCAATCTTCCTGCATCTGGCAAGGCCGGGCTACGGGCCGACCGAGGGCTGCATCGCGCTGAGCCGCCGCGACATGAACCGCCTGCTGCCGCACCTTTCGAACGGCGCGTCCATCCGCGTCGTGCGCTGATTGCACCAACTAGGCGACGGTCGGCCTGAACGCCCAGACGGTGGTCTTCTTCACCTCCGAATCTTCCAGCGCCCGCGTAACGGCGACGGTGTAGGTAGCGAGGGCCTCGAGGTTCGTTTTCGGCAGGTAGGAGCGCCCCGGATCGCCCACCAGCACCACCGCGCCACGCGCTGCCAGCCGGTCGAACCAGGGAGTGAGCCTGTCGGCCAGCGGCTTCTCGTAGAATACGTCGCCCGCCAGGATGACATCCCAGCCATGATCCTTGCCGATCAGATCCTCGGAGCAGAGTTCGAGGCCGACTTCGTTGATCGCTGCATTGATGCCGATGGCCTGGCCGGCGAAGCGATCTATCTCGCAGGAAATCGTCTTCGCAGCTCCCGCCCTGGCGGCAGCGATGCCGACGAGACCCGATCCGGAGGCGAAATCGAGGACGACGAGGCCCGCGACGGTACCCGGATGATCGATCACATAGCGCGCAACAGCCTGGCCACCGGCCCAGGCAAAGGCCCAATAGGGCGGGGGAAGCCCAAGAACCGCCAATTCCTCTTCGGTCTTGTGCCATAGGTCATGGGCTTCATCCGCCAGGCAGAGCCTTATCTCCGGCACGTGCGGAGGGGCCTGCAGTGACGTGTTGTTCAGTACGAATTGCCGAAAACGCTCGCTGTCCGGGTCCAGCGGAGCGTCGTTCATTCGGGTGCCGGAACCAGGCCGCCCATGCGGCAGACCTCTTCCCACTCATCCGGCGTCACCGGCTGGACCGAGAGCCGCATGGATGTCACGAGCGCCATCTTCTCGAGCTTCGGGTTGGCCTTCACGTCCTTCAGCGTCACCGGGGTCGGAACGTCCTTGTAGGCGCGGATGTCCACGCATTCCCAGCGCGGATCGTCGGTGGTGCTGTCATGGTGGGCCAGGGCGCAGACTTCCACTATACCGACGACCTCAAGCCCCTCATTGGAATGGTAGAAGAAGCCCTTGTCGCCGATTTTCATGGCGCGCATGTTGTTGCGGGCCAGATAATTGCGGACGCCGTCCCACTGGGTTCCCTTGGAGCCGGCGGCCTTCTGCTTTTCCCACGACCATTTGTGCGGTTCGGATTTGAATAACCAGAATGCCATGATGTCGCCTATTTCGCTGCTGGATTCTTGATGGCCCAGTTCCATGGGCGGATATCGACCGAGGCGAACAGGCCAGCCTTCGCGTAGGGGTCTTCGCCGGCGATCGCCTGCGCCGAAGCAGCGTCGGCGGCTTCGATGACGACGAGGCTGCCATTCGGCTTGCTGTCGGTATCGAGGAAGGGTCCTGCGAATTTCAGTGCGTCGCCGAGTCCGTCGAGATAGGCGAGATGGGCCGCACGGGTATCGAGGCGCAGCTGGAGCTGGCCCGGCTTGTCGTTGCAGATGAGTGCATAGAGCATGGTTCAGTCCTCATTCTTTAGTGGGCGTGACAGAAGCGCCTCCATGGCCTGGTCGATGGTCACGGAGCCGGCAAGAATGTTTGCGACAGCGCTGAGGATGGGCGTCTCGATGCCACGCGCGGCGGCGAGCTTCACGGCAATTTCCGCCGTTGCGACGCCCTCGGCAAGCGGCCTGGCGGTCAGGTCCTCGCCGCGCCCCAGCGCTATTCCATAGGAATAGTTGCGCGATTGCGGCGTCGAGCAGGTGAGCATGAGATCGCCGAGGCCCGAAAGTCCCATGATCGTTTCCGGGCGAGCGCCGAATGCGCCGGCCAGCCGCCGCAGCTCCACGAAACCGCGCGTGATCAATGCAGCCTGCGCACTGGCGCCGAAGCCGCGCCCGATGGCAGCGCCGGCGGCGATCGCCAGGACATTCTTCAGGGCGCCGCCGATTTCAACGCCCATCAGGTCGTCTGTCGAATAGCAGCGGAAGGTCGGGCCGGACAGCGTTGCGGCGATGCGATCGGCGAGATCGCCATCCTCGGCCGCGACGGTGACCGCCGTCGGCAATCCGCGCGCGAGATCGGTCGCAAAGCTCGGGCCGGACAGGGCGCCGAGCTGGTGATCGGGCAGGATATCGCCGGCAAGCTGCGACATCAGGCGGCCGGTGCTGCGCTCGATCCCCTTTGCACAGATCACCAGCGGCCGGTCGGCAGGGATCACAGCGCCGAGGGATTCGAGCGCCTGCGCCAGCGATTGGGCGGGGATGACGCAAAGGATGAGATCGGCGCCCCTGACCGCTTCCGCTGCATCGGTGCTGGCGGCCAGGCCGGGATGCAGATCGATGCCGGGAAGATAGGCTCCGTTGCGGTGGCTGCGATTGATCTCCTCCGCCACCAGAGGATCGCGCAGGTAGAGCGTCACATCATTGCCGTGGCGGGCGCACATGGTGGCAAGCGCCGTGCCCCAGGCGCCACCGCCGAGCACGGCGATCGTGCTTCCGCTCATGCCTTGGCCCCCCGCCGTCCCGTTCCGATCAGCGGCACCGAGTGCTGGTCGAGCGGCCAGCGCGAGCGCGGCGCGATGTCCAGGCTGTCCGTTGCAAATTGTGCATGCGCCCTTTCCGCTGCTGCCCACGCGATCATCGCGGCATTGTCGGTGCACAGCGCCATTGGCGGCGCGATGAACCGGAAGCCGTTGCGGGCGCACAGAAGCTGCAGGCCATCGCGCAATACGGCATTGGCTGCAACACCGCCGGCGACGACGAGGCAAGGCTCCGATATTTGCGGGAACTGGCTGCGGAAGCGGGCCAGCGAACGCGAAACGCGGTCATCGAGCGTATCGGCGACCGCACTCTGGAAGGCGGCGCAGATATCGTTGATGTCCTGCTGCCACAAAGGCTGCAGGCTGGAAGCAAGCTGCCGCACCGCCGTCTTGAGACCTGAAAACGAGAAATCCAGCCTGCTCTCTCCCTTCATCGGGCGCGGCAGGGCAAAGCGTTCCGGATTGCCTGAACGGGCAGCGATCTCCACCTGCGGCCCACCCGGATAGGGCAGGCCGAGCATTTTCGCCGTCTTGTCGAAAGCTTCGCCGAGGGCGTCGTCTATCGTCGTGCCCAGGCGCTCATAGTCGCCCAGCCCCTTCACCAGCACCATCTGGGTATGGCCGCCGGATACGAGCAGCAGAAGATAGGGAAATGCGATCCCGTCGGTGAGGCGCGGTGTCAGGGCATGGCCTTCGAGATGATTGATCGCGTAGAACGGCTTCCTGGCCGCCATCGCGATCGCCTTGCCGGTCATGAGACCGACGATGAGGCCGCCGATCAAGCCCGGTCCCGCTGTCGCCGCAACTGCGTCGACCTCGTCGAGCGTCATGCCGGCTTCGTCGAGGGCGCGGGCGATGAGGCCGTCGAGAACTTCCACATGGGCGCGGGCGGCGATTTCCGGCACCACGCCGCCATAGGGCGCATGGTCGCCGATCTGGCTGAGAACGACATTGGATCGAATGGCGCCGCCGCCGGCCTCGTCTCTCTCGACAATAGCCGCCGCCGTTTCGTCGCAGCTCGTTTCGATACCCAGTACGCGCATCATACCCTTCGTCGCATTGCCCCTGCAATAAAAGCCCGTTAGTAGAGGGCCGTATTCAAATCGCCTAACACGGACAGCTGCCAATGCAAACAAAAACGCTCAAGATCGGTACACGTGGGAGCGCTCTTGCGCTCGCACAAGCCGGGGAAACGCGTTCGCGCTTGATGGCAGTACATGGTTTCGCGCAGGAGCAGATCGAAATCATCGTCATCTCCACCAGCGGCGACCGCATCCAGGACCGGCCCCTGTCCGAGGTCGGCGGCAAAGGGCTGTTCACGCTGGAGATCGAAGAGCAATTGCTCGACGGCAGGATAGATTTCGCCGTGCACTCGTCGAAGGACATGCCGACCTTCCTGCCGGACGGACTGCATCTTTCGGTCTATCTCGAGCGCGAGGATCCGTGCGACGCCTTCATAGGCCGCCATGCGGGCGCGTTTCTCGACCTGCCGCACGGCGCCACGGTCGGTTCTGCTTCGCTGCGGCGCCAGGCTTTGATCCGGCGGGCAAGGCCGGATCTGAAGGTCGTCAACTTCCGCGGCAACGTGGAGACGCGGCTGCGCAAGCTGGCCGATGGCGATGTGGACGGAACCTTCCTCGCCAATGCCGGCCTGCGCCGGCTGGGGCTCGGCGATGTGGTGACCGAGCTGATGGACGTGGCCGATTTTCCGCCGGCGCCCGGACAGGGCGCCATCACCGTGGAAAGCCGGATTGGGGATAGCCGCATCGACGGGCTTCTCGCGCCGCTCAACCACCTGCCGACATCCACCGCCCTTGCCTGCGAACGCGCATTTCTCGCCGAGCTCGACGGTTCATGCCGTACGCCCATAGCCGGGCTCGCCACCATTGATGGCGACACGCTGCATTTTCACGGCATGATACTCGTGCCGGATGGAAGCGAGGCGCATGAGATACGGCTCGAGGGGGCGTTGTCGGACGCCGCCGACATCGGCCAGGATGCAGCAAGGCGCCTGCGCGCGGTTGCAGGACAACATTTCTTCGCGGACTGGGTGTGATGCGGAAGACGGTTCTGGTGACGAGGCCCGAGCCCGGAGCGACCAGAACGGCCGAAAGGCTCCAAAGGCGTGGTTACCAGCCAATTGTCCTTCCTTTGACGTCGATCGAGGCGATCGCTTGCGAGCTGCCGGGGCTGGACTTCGATGCGGTGGCAGTGACGAGTGCCAACGCCATGCGGCACGCACCGCCGGATATGCTTGCGCGTCTGACCCATCTGCCGCTGTTTGCCGTGGGCGAGGCGACCGCCGACGAGGGGCGCAAGGCCGGCTTCGGGACCGTGACGGAGGGCGCTGGCGACGGGGAGCAACTGGCGGCCGTGTTGCGCGAGGAACTGCCGCGGGGCGCCCGCATCGCCTATCTGACCGGGCGGGTGCGCACGGCGGAATTCGAGCGCCTTGTCATGGCTGGCGAGCGACAGATGATCGCAGTGGAACTCTACGACACGAAATTCATCACCTATCAGGAGAATGACATCCGCTCCATTTTCAAGGACATCGTGCTCGATTTCTGCCTCGTCTACTCCGCCAAGGGCGGCGAAGCATTGGTCGAGCTGGTGCGACGCGCGGCCGGGCCGTTCAGCAATACAAAGTTTCTCTGCCTCTCCGAGAAAATCGCCACAATATTGAACGCCAATGGCCTGACGAAAATCGGTGTCGCGAATCGACCGCAGGAGGAGGCCCTGCTGCGATTGATCGAGGGCTAGCCGGTCGCCGATGTTCGGCCGCGCGGGTGTTTCCTCCATGGAACTTCCTTGCTAGCTTAAGCCTTATCCTTGGTTGGATCCGCCAGCCCTATTGAGAAGAGAGAATTCATGGCCAAATCATCCGTTCCTCGTCATTCCCGACCCGCAAGAAAACCGGTGACGATCGAACTGAAGCCTGAATCCATAGAGACTGCGCGGGCCGCCAACGAAAAGCTTCCCGATCCTGAGCCCGTCGGCTTCGATCCCGCCTCTTCGTCCGGCCCAAGCGTGGCCGCTCCGCCACCGCCGCCGAAAACCGAAAAGCCCAGCGTTTCGCAGCCGGGCGACAACTTTGGAAGACCTGCTGCCGGGCCGGGTGCGGCATCGACGTCAACGCCGGTTCCGCCGGCAAGGGCCGAATCGTCTGCTCGCCTGGTCCTGGCCGGACTTGCCGGCGGCATCCTGGCCTTGCTGGGTGCCGCTGCGCTGCAATGGGGCGGTGTATTGCCTTCGCCGGGGCAGGATATTTCGAAGCTGGAAGCCGATATCGCCCAATTGCGCCAGGCGCCGGCTCCCGCGCTCGATCAGGCCAGTGTGGCCCGGATCGAAGAGGCCGCCGGCAACGCCAGAAGCGCTGTCGAACGCGCCGAGGGCGTCAATGCCGAGATCGCGTCCATCCGGCAGGAGCTTGCCGCGGTCAAGGATGCGGCCACAAATGCTGCTCCCGTGGATACGAGTGCGCTCGACGGCCGTATCGCAGGGCTCGAGAATTCGTTGCCCGAGGCCCGGCAGCAGCTGGAACAGGGCCTGAATGGCCTGACCCAGCGGCTCGACGCCATCGAAGCCAAGGTCAATGATCCGGCTGGACAGGCCGATATGGCGCTGGCATTGGCTGCAACGGGGCTGAAAGCGGCGGTGGACCGCGGTCAACCGTTCAGGGCCGAACTCGATACCTATCTTTCCGTAGCGCCCGAGGACAAGGCGATCCAGTCGCTGGCGCCGCAAGCGGATGCGGGCGTGCCGACCCTTGCCGCGCTTGCCGATCAGTTCGCCGATGTTGCGCCGCGTATCGTCGCCAGTGCCCGCCAGGTCGATCCCAATGCCGGCATTGTCGATCGGCTCTGGGCCAGTGCCGCCAGTCTCGTCGAGGCGCGGCCGGTTGGAATGGTCGAGGGCGAGGGCGTCGATGCGAAATCCGCGCGCATCGAAGCCCATCTCCGCTCTGGAAACCTCCAGGCGGCCATAGACGAATGGAACTCGCTGCCGCCCGATGCGAAAACCGCTTCGCAGGCCTTTGGAGATGCCATGTCCGCGAGGCTCAACGCCAACAAGACGATGTCCGAAGCCCTGACCGGTGCTCTCTCCGGTGTCAAGTCGACGGCGAGCCAGGGAGTCGGGCCATGATGCGCATTCTCTTCTTCTTCATCGTCGTCCTGATGCTGGGCGTCGGTTTCGCCTGGCTGGCGGACCGGCCGGGCGACCTGGTGCTGACTTTCTCCGGCATGCAGTACAAGGTGAGCCTCATGGTGGCAGCGACGGCTGTCGTGGCCATCGTTGCGGCCGTGATGCTGGCCTGGTGGCTCATCAAGAGCATCGTCGCCTCGCCCTATGCCCTGCGCCGCCACTTTCGCGCCCGCAAGCGCGACCGCGGCTACCAGTCGCTTTCAACCGGCCTGATAGCGGCGGGGGCGGGGGATGGTCAAAAGGCCCGCCTGATGATCAAACAGGCCGAGAAACTTCTCAATTCCGACCAGGAACCGCTGATAAAGCTGCTCGATGCCCAGGCTGCGATGCTTGAGGGGCGCACCGATGATGCGAGGCAGAAATTCGAGGCCATGCTTGATGATCCCGAGACACGGCTTCTAGGCCTGAGGGGGCTTTACCTCGAGGCGCAGCGCCTTGGTGCAAGGGATGCCTCGCGGCACTACGCCGAAGAGGCTGCGGCCCTCGCGCCCAGTGTGGAATGGGCGGCGACCGCGGCGCTTGGCCAGAAGGTGACGCATGGCGATTGGGATGGCGCCCTGGTACTTCTCGACAAGCAGAAATCGTCGCGGCAGATCGACAAGGACAAGGCAAAACAGGAGCGCGCCGCCATCCTGACGGCCAAGGCGACAGAATTGTTCGAGACCGACCCGCTCTCGGCCCGGCCGCTGGCCATCGAGGCGAACAAGCTTGCGCCCGACCTCATTCCCGCCGCCATCATTGCCGCGAGGACGCTGTTCGAGCAGGGCGATCTGCGCAAGGGCTCGAAGATAATCGAGCAAAGCTGGAAACGGACTCCCCATCCCGATGCCGCGGACATTTATGTGCATGCCCGTGTCGGCGATTCGGCGGTCGACCGGCTGAAACGCGCCCGCCGTCTCGCCGGCCTCTATCCGAGCCATCCGGAATCGGGCCTCGCTATCGCCCGTGCGGCGCTCGATGCCGGCGAATTCAGGATCGCGCGCGAGGCCGCCGAAGAGGTGGTGCGGAACAAGCCGAGGGAAGGGGCATATCTGCTTCTGGCCGATATCGAAGAGGCGCAGACCGGCGATCAGGGCCGGGTGCGCCAATGGCTCTCCCGCGCGGTAAAGGCGCCGCGCGACCCCGCCTGGACGGCCGACGGGTTCGTTTCACCGCAATGGGCCCCAGCCTCGCCGGTCACCGGCCGGATCAACGCCTTCGAATGGAAGGTTCCGGTAGAGCAGCTCGGACCCGTCATCGACGTCGGCGACGACGATCTGCCGACTATTCCGGATATCGATGCGGCGCCGGCAGCCAATGCCGATGCAAAACCGGAGCCGATATTGCCGCCGCCCGCGCCGGCCAGGTCCCGGGCGCATGAAGCCCCGGCTGAAATCGCCGAGGCAGAGGTCGTCGCATTCGAACCGGCGCGCACCGCCCCGGAACCGAAGAAGGCTGACAAGACCAGCGCCGACCAGCGGCCGGTGGCCTCGGTATTGCCGCGCCTGGCGGAAGACGAACCCGAACAAGGGTCAAGCGACGAAATATTCGTCGCGCCGGTGCCGGACGATCCGGGAGTGCGGCCGGAGCATCAATCGCGCAGTACCGCAAAAAAAGGCCGCCTGTTCTAGGCGTCATTCGGGCTTTTGCGGCAAGATGCACAATGGCGGGAGCGGATTCCGCAGGTTATGAACGAGCAAACTTGCATGAACACGAAAGATGGATGGATGCTGGATCGTCTCGTCACCTTCTTCAAGACCCTCCCTTCAGGCGAAAGCGGAAAGGAGAAATTCTCGCGCTCCGATCCGCGGCTGGCGGCGGCGGCATTGCTGTTCCATGTCATGGACGCCGACGGAGACAGTGGCCGGGAAGAGCGCAAGCGCATCTCCCAGCTGATCTCCGATGCCTATGGGTTGAAGGGCGAGGCATTGCAGCGCCTGCTGAACGATGGCGAGCGTGCCGATCAGGAGGCGGTCGATCTCTACAGTTTCACCAGCATCATCAAGCGCAATCTGGACGAGAAAGCGCGTATCCGCTTCATTGAGCTCATGTGGGATGTCGTCTATGCTGACGGCACGGCGCACGAGCTGGAGGACAATGTCGTCTGGCGCGTTGCCGAACTGATCGGCGTTTCGACGCGCGACCGGATTGCGATGAAGCAGAAAGTGGCTGAGCGCGCCAGTCAGATCGCACAGGACGAATAGGACCGGACTTGCATGTTCCAGAACGGATGGATCGATAGCGATGTGTTGCGCCCTCCGAAGATACTGGCAATTCTACATCAGGAACGCTCCAGCGCCGGCCGGGTTGGCCAGCTTCTCATCCAGGCCGGCTTCGCGCTGGACATAAGGCGCCCGGCGCTTGGCGACCCGCTGCCCGAGACTTTGGCCGATCATGCCGGTGCGGTGATCTTCGGCGGGCCGATGAGCGCCAATGATCCCGAGGAATTCATCCACGCCGAGACCGATTGGTTGAAAGTGCCGCTGGCGGAGAACAAGCCGTTTCTCGGCATCTGCCTCGGTGCGCAGATGCTGGCAAAACATCTCGGAGGCGAGGTCGCGCCCCATCCCGAGGGCCTGGTCGAAATCGGCTGGTATCCGCTGCGGGCCACCGAGGCCGGCAGCGAGCTGATGGAATGGCCGTCGATGGTCTATCATTTCCATCGGGAAGGCTTTGCGCTGCCGGCGAGCGCCACGCTGCTCGCAACCGGCGACAGCTATGCCAACCAGGCGTTTCGCTACGGTGCCAATGCCTGGGGCGTGCAGTTCCATGCGGAGCTGACGCGCGCAATGATGCAGCGGTGGGTGGTACGCGGCTGGGAGAGGTTCTCGCTGTCGGGAGCGCAGCATGGAAGGCAACATCTGGAGGGCCGGATGATCCATGACGCCCTGTTGAAGGCCTGGCTGCAACGCTTCCTCACGCTGGTGTTCGGCAAGCCCGAGCTCGAGGGCAGTCGACAGGAGACAGCCAGGTCCTGACCCGGCGACGTCAGGTGCGGCCCTGCAGGTTGCGCGCCTTGCGCAATTGCGGGAACCAGTAGGCCCACAATCCGGCAACCGCGACAGTGCCGACACCGCCGAACACGACGGCCGGGATGGTGCCGATCAGCGAAGCCATGATGCCGGCACGGAACTCCCCAAGCTCGTTGGAGGCGCCGACAAAGACCATGTTCACCGCATTGACGCGGCCGCGAACATGATCGGGCGTCCACAACTGCAGCAGGGTCTCGCGTATATAGACGCTGATCATGTCGGCGGCGCCCATCAAAGCGAGGAGAACGATCGACAGCCAGCCGATGTTCGAGACACCGAACATGATCGTCAGCACGCCGAACAGCGCGACGAAAGCAAACATCGTCAGCCCGGCATGATCGCGGATCGGGTGACCCGTCAGCCATACCGCAGTCAGGATCGCGCCTATCCCGGGCGCGGCGCGCAGCATGCCAAGCCCCCAGGGCCCGAGGTGCAATATATCGCGCGCATAGACCGGCAGCAGCGCAACGGCGCCGCCGAGAAGGACGGCGAAAAGATCGAGCGAAATGGCGCCCAGAACGACCTTTTCCTTCCAGATATAATGAAATCCGGCCAAAAGCGTCTTCATCGAGCGGTCTTCCGCCAGATTGTGCTGGGCCGGCTTCGGTATGGAGAAGGTGGAGATCATCGCGATCGTCAGCATCGCCGCGGCGACGCCATAGGCGGCTATCGGCGAAATTCCGTAAAGCAGTCCGCCGGCGACCGGGCCGACGATGGTGGCTATCTGCCATGCGGAGGAATTCCACGAAACCGCATTGGCGAAGATTTCCGTCGGCACGAGATTGACCACGAGCGAGGCTGAGGCGGGTCCGAGGAAGGCCCTGCCGATGCCGAAGCCGACGAGCACTGCGAAAACCGGTATCGGGCTGAATTCGCCGGTAATGGTCAGAAGCAGGAGAAGGAAGGCGCAGATGACTTCGAGCCCGAGCGACAACCCCATGATGAGGCGCCGGCCGAAGCGGTCCGAGGCTGCCCCGGTGATCAGCACCAGCAGGAGCGCCGGCGCGAACTGCACCAGGCCGACGATGCCGAGATGGAAAGGATCGCGCGTCAGGTCATAGATCTGCCAGCCGACGGCGACGCTGATGATCTGGATGGCAAAGGAGCCGAAGAAGCGGGCGAGCCAGTAGCGAGCAAATGATGAATTGCGGAACGCCACATAGCGGTCCGTTGCAGCGCTCGTTTCGGAAGGAATCATTTGGACGGATAGCTCCTGGAGGGGGACCTATCTCTTAGGCCTCGGTGGCTGGCAGATCAAGTTGAACTGTGACCCGGTCGGTAGGCGATGGAAACGAGCCGGTTCGGCCGGCTCGTTTCAGGCTTGTGCAACCGCGTCGGATCAATCGCGTCCGAGGAGCGCCTTCCAGATGATGGCGCCAATCGCGGCACCGACCAGCGGCGCGACCCAGAAGAGCCAGAGCTGGCCGAGCGCAGCGGTTTCGGCAAACAGCGCGACGCCGGTGGAGCGGGCGGGATTGACGGAAGTATTGGTGACCGGGATGGATACGAGATGGATCAGCGTCAGGCCGAGGCCGATCGGAAGGGGCGCAAATCCCGCAGGCGCCGTTGCCGAGGTGGCTCCCAGAATGATGATCACGAAGAACGCCGTCAGCGCGATTTCGGTGACGAGTGCCGCGGTCATACCGTATCCGGTTGGCGAAAGTTCGCCATATCCGTTGGAGGCGAAGCCGCCGGGGGCAAAACCTGCCTTGCCCGAGGCGATGAGGTAGAGGACCGCTGCGGCAGCGATCGCGCCGATGACCTGGGCGATCCAGTAGGGAATGAGGTTCCTGGCCTCGAAGCGGCCGGCCAATGCCAGGCCGAGCGATACGGCAGGATTGAAATGGCCACCGGATATGCCGCCGACGGCATAGGCCATGGTGAGAACGGTCAGGCCGAAAGCCAGTGAAACGCCAAGATATCCAATGCCGACATCCGGTATGGCGGCGGCCAGAACGGCACTGCCGCAGCCACCAAGGACAAGCCAGAAAGTACCGAAGAATTCGGCAGAAAGCTTATTGAGCATGGTAAACCCCCTAGAAAAACGGCCCGGGATGGACCGAATCACAAGGAGTAAATTTATTCCGGTTTGCGGATTTCAACAATATTCGGAGTAAAGCAGCGGATATACATGCCGAATGCCGCTTTGCCGGCTTCAATACTTGGCCGTTACAAATGGCGCCTTGGCATCTGGATAGCGCCTTTCGCCGCATCGGATGCCGCACTCGGAGACGGTCCTTCCGGTCACCCCTTGCCCGCGAGCGGCCCAATGGCTACATAACCCAGGGTTTTCAGGAGAAACATATGCTCGCTCTTATTCGCACCATCGATCTGGCCCTTGATATCTACACGTGGATCATTATCGCCAGCGCGATCTTTTCATGGCTTTATGCATTCAACGTCATCAATTCGAGCAACAGATTTGTCGCCTCCATCGGCGAGTTCCTTTACCGCGTGACCGAGCCGGTCCTGCGCCCCATCCGCCGCTTCCTGCCGGATCTCGGTGGTATAGACATTTCGCCGATCGTGCTCTTGCTGTTGATCTTCTTCGCACGGCAATTGCTCTGGACGACGATCGCCCCGCTGCTGCTTTAAGTGCAGGCCGCCGCTTTCTTCCGCAAGGACGCGCAGGGCGTTACGCTTTTTGTAAGGCTGACGCCGAAATCATCGCGCGATTGTCTGGAAGGGCCGGAGCTTGCCGCGGACGGACGTTGCCATTTGAAGGCGCGCGTTCGCGCCGTTCCCGAAAACGGCAAGGCCAATGATGCCCTGATCCGGTTGCTGGCGAAGGAACTGGCGATTGCGCCACGGGAGATCAGCGTGATTGCGGGAATGACGTCGCGGCTGAAGCAAATCAGGCTGCAGGGCGAACCCGGAGAACTGGAGCAGAAGTTGCTCCTGCTGGTCTAATCGAACCTGTGCAATGAAAAATGCGGAGCGATCCAGCCGGCGCGCTCCGCATTTTCGATGTCGTCGGTTTCAGGCGTCGTTGCCCTTGGCCTGGTAGCGCTCGATCGCTTCGGTGATAAGCTGGCGCGCCGCATCTTCATCGCCCCAATCGCCGATCTTGACCCACTTGCCGGGCTCGAGATCCTTGTAGTGCTCGAAGAAATGCTGGATCTGCTTCAGGGTGATTTCCGGCAGGTCCGTGTAATTGTGCACCTTCTCGTAACGCAGCGTCAGGTGCGGCGAAGGCACGGCGATGATCTTCTCGTCCTGGCCCTTGTTGTCCTCCATCACGAGAACGCCGATGGGGCGGACATTGATGATGCTGGTCGGCATCAGGGCGCGGGTATTGCAGATCAGCACGTCGATGGGATCGCCGTCATCGGACAGCGTATGGGGCACGAAACCGTAATTGCCCGGATAGGTCATCGGCGTGTGCAGGAAGCGATCGACGAAGAGGGCACCGGAATCCTTGTCCAGCTCGTATTTGATCGGCTGGCCGCCGACAGGAACTTCTATGATGACGTTGACATCTTCAGGAGGATTATTGCCGACAGGAATGGCATCAATGCGCATAGTCTGGGAGTCCTTGTTGGTTTGTGAAGTGCTGTACTGATTTTTGGCCGGTTGCGCAACAATTGCACGCCTATTGGCCTGGGTAGAATCGATTTGTGGTTGAATTAGGCTAGGGAAAAGGCCGTTCGACAGCGTTCGAGAGCCGCGGCGCGGTGGTGCAACTCACCTCGCCCAGCCATTGCCAGGCGGGCTCAGCTCCAGGCAAAGGCGACTTTCCGCAGCGTGCGCCCTTCGAAACACTCCACGCCTTCCGCAATGTCGCGCCCGCCGGCGCCGATATAGAAGGCGATGGCGAGTTCATTGTCTTCCAGAGCCCAGACAACGGTGCCCTTGAGCCCCTGTCCGGCGAGATTCTGGCGGGCCGCCGCCATCAGGCGGGAGCCGATGCCGGTTCCCTGATATTCGGGGCGAACATAGAGCTCATAGATCTCGCCGCGTTGCGGCAGCTGCCGCGCCCTGTTCGGGCCGAGCGTGGCATAGCCGGCAACGATGCCGCCCACATCCGCCAGCAGGATCTGCGTCGAGCGCATGATCGCCCGGCGCCACCATTCCGGACCGCGCCGCTCCAGCATGGTGTTAAGGGTCTTGTGCGGGATGATGCCGCTATAGGCGCCCTTCCACGCAGCCATATGGATGGCTGAGATCGCCACGGCATCGGCAGGCGCTGCCCGCCGGATTTCGGTGACATGCGTTTTCATCGTCCACGAGCATAAACCCGCCGCCCGGCGGTTCGCAACACGCAATGAACCCGGGTGGAGAAGAAAAAGGGGCAAACCGGGAGGAAAAAAAAAGGCGGTCCGTGGACCGCCTTTCAGGTTCAAGCTGCGCCGGCAGTCTTGCTGCTCTTCTCGAAGCGCTTGCGCTCGTTGGAGTCGAGATAGAGTTTGCGCAGGCGAATGGACTTCGGCGTGACCTCGACCAGCTCGTCATCCTGGATCCAGGACAATGCACGCTCGAGCGTCATGCGGATCGGCGGCGTAAGCTTGACGGCCTCATCCTTGCCGGCGGCACGGATATTGGTCAGCTTCTTGCCCTTCAGCACGTTGACTTCGAGATCATTGTCGCGCGAATGGATGCCGATGATCATGCCCGCATAGACCTTGACGCCGGCATCGATGACCATCGGACCGCGATCTTCGAGGTTCCACATGGCGAAGGCGACGGACTCGCCCTGGTCGTTGGAGATGAGGACGCCATTGTTGCGGCCGGCAATCTCGCCCTTGAAGGGCTCGTAGGCCCGGAAAAGACGGTTCATGATCGCGGTGCCGCGGGTATCCGTCAGAAGCTCGGACTGGTAGCCGATCAGGCCGCGCGTCGGAGCGTAGAAAACCATGCGTACGCGATTGCCGCCGGATGGGCGAAGCTCGACCATCTCGGCCTTGCGCTCGGACATCTTCTGTACGACGGTGCCGGAATATTCCTCATCGACGTCGATCAGGACTTCCTCGATCGGCTCCAGAAGATTGCCGTCCTCGTCCTTCTGCATCACGACGCGCGGACGCGAGACGCCGAGTTCGAAACCTTCGCGGCGCATGTTCTCGATGAGAACCGCGAGCTGCAATTCGCCGCGGCCGGATACGAAGAAGGAGTCCTTGTCGCCGGATTCCTCGACCTTCAGGGCAACATTGCCTTCAGCTTCCTTGAGGAGACGATCGCGAATGACGCGGCTCGTCACCTTGTCGCCTTCGGTACCCGCCAGCGGCGAGTCGTTGACGATGAAGGACATGGTAACCGTCGGCGGATCGATCGGCTGCGCATGCAGCGGCTCGGTCACTTCCGTTGCGCAGAAAGTATCGGCGACCGTGCCTTTCTGCAGGCCGGCAATGGCGACGATGTCACCTGCATGGGCCTCATCGATCGGCTGGCGCTCGAGGCCGCGGAAGGCGAGGATCTTGGAGATACGGCCTGTCTCGAGCTGGGTGCCGTCGGCGCTGAGGACCTTGACCTGCTGGTTCGACTTGACCGTACCGGAATGGATGCGGCCGGTGATGATGCGTCCAAGGAACGGATCGGCTTCCAGGATGGTGCCGATCATGCGGAACGGTCCATCGCCCACCGTCGGCTCCGGTACGTGGTCCAGAACCATGTCGAACAGTGCCGAAAGGCCCTGGTCCTTGGGACCGCTCGGGTCCTTCGCCATCCAGCCATTGCGCCCGGAACCGTAGAGAATCGGAAAATCCAGCTGCTCATCGGTAGCATCGAGCGCCGCAAAAAGGTCGAACACCTCATTGACGACCTCTTCGTGCCGGGCGTCCGGGCGGTCGATCTTGTTGATGGCGACGATGGGACGAAGCCCGACCTTCAGCGCCTTGCCGACGACGAACTTGGTCTGCGGCATCGGGCCTTCGGCAGCATCGACGAGAACGATCGCGCCATCGACCATGCTGAGGATACGCTCCACTTCGCCGCCGAAATCGGCGTGGCCGGGCGTATCGACGATGTTGATGCGTGCATCCTTCCAGACGACGGAGGTCGCCTTGGCAAGAATGGTGATCCCGCGCTCCTTTTCGATGTCGTTGGAGTCCATCATGCGTTCGGCGACACGCTGATTATCGCGGAAGTTGCCGGACTGTTTCAAAAGTTCGTCAACAAGCGTGGTTTTGCCATGGTCAACGTGTGCGATGATCGCGATGTTGCGCAGTTTCATGAGTGTCTCTTTGGAAATATCGGGGCTAAACGGAAGCGCCGCTCTACATTTGCGCGCTCCATACATGTTTTTTCGCATTTGCGAAAGGGGGCGGCGTGCCTTTCTGCCGCCCCCGTCATCGCCGAGGCCTAGAGAAGCGTGCCCGAAAGTATGAGCAGCGCTATGCTGAAATAGATAACGAGGCCCGAAACATCGACGAGAGTCGCCACGAATGGCGCCGATGCACTGGCCGGATCAAATCCCAGCCGCTGCATGACGAAGGGCAGCATCGAACCGGCGAGCGAGCCGAAGGTGACGATGCCGATCAGCGCGGTTCCAACGGTGGCGGCGATCAGTATCCAGTGCGGGCCGTAATCATAGAGGCCGAGCATCTGCCAGGTGGTGATGCGCGCAATGCCGATCGCGCCGAGAAACGAGCCGAGCACCAGCCCGGTCGGTATTTCGCGCAGGGCCACCTTCCACCAATCCCTCAGGCGAATGTCGTTGAGCGCCAGTGCCCGAATGAGCAGAGACGTGGCCTGCGAGCCGGAATTGCCGCCGGAGCTCATGATCAGCGGAATGAACAAGGTCAGCACGACCGCCTTTTCGAGTTCGACCTCGAAATACTGCATCGCGCTGGCGGTGAGCATTTCGCTGAGGAACAGCACGCCGAGCCATCCGGCCCGCTTCCGTATCATCTGGAGGAAGCCGATCTGCATGTAGGGCCGGTTGAGGGCTTCCATGCCGCCGAACTTATGCGTGTCCTCGGTCATCTCCTGCGTCATCGCATCGATCACGTCATCGACCGTCACGATGCCGAGCAGGCGCCCGCTCTTGTTGACGACAGGCACGGCCAGAAGATCGTGTCGCCGGAAGAGGCGGGCGACCTCCTCCTGATCTGTCAGCGGATGCACCGTCACGGGCGTGATATCGCGCCCTGCCTGCATGATCGGCATATCCGGCGCCGCGCTGATCAGGGTGCGCAGGGCGAGTGCGCGAAGAAGGCGCTTCGTCTGCTTGTCTACCACATAGATGGCGTAGACGGTCTCGCGCGAACGCTCCACCTCCTTGATGTGCCGCAAGGTTGCCGCGACCGTCCAATCGGACGGCACGCTGACATATTCGACCGTCATGAGGCTTCCGGCGGTATTGGGCGGATAGCGGAGCAGGTTGCGCAGCGCGGCGATGGTTTCGGGCTGCAGTCCCTCCACCAGTCTTGCCCTCTGCGAGGGGTCGAGTTCGTGGAAGATGTCGGTCACCCGGTCCGTCGACATTGCTTCGATGATCGCGCAGGCGGTGTGTAGCGGCAATCCGACAAGCACGGCCGGAGCCTGCCGCATCTCGGGTTGGTCAAGTATCTGGACCGCCTGATCGAGTGGCAGGGCGGTGAAAATATTGATGATGTCGTCCAGTTCGAGTTCTTCGAAGAGCTCGATCGCATCTGCGGCGTGCATCGCGGCAAGCCGTGCTGCAAGGTCGAAATCGGCGCGCGCCGTCCGTTCGTTGATACGGATTTCGTTCATTATAGCTCGCTTTCTGTCGATCCGCCGTCAAAGGGGACCGAGCGAGCTGATTTTCAATCAGTCCACGGTCGCCATCGACGGCGCAAACAATCGACTACTGTCGTCGTTGGGCATGGATCTTTTCCCGGTTGAAAATGAGCGGTTGCCGGAATGCAGCCGCCCGGGCGTCATTTGGCTCCGCAGGCACCAAAAGTCAAGTTGCGTCATGAGCGGACTGCCTCATTGCGCGGATCATACAATGCGCCTGAATGGATGGTCGCCGGAAAACGGTCGCCGGCCACCGCGAGTTCGTAGGTCCCGGCGGACAGAAACTCGTCGGAAACGCCGTCTGAATTGCGCACATAGCCGAGACCGATGGGCTTTGCGACTGTATATCCGAAACCGCCGCTCGTGAGATAGCCGACCGGCTCGCCATTCCGCAATATGGTTTCGCGCCCCAGGAGTACCACATCGGGATCGTCCACCGTGAAGGTCATCAAGCGCTTCGTCAAAGGCGCTGAACTTGTGGTCTCGCAGGCTTCCCGCCCGATGAATTCCTCACCGCTGCCGAGCTTCACGGCCCAGCCAAGGCCGGCCTCGAAAGGTGAATCATTGGGCGTGATGTCGGCGCCCCATGCCCGGTAGGCCTTTTCCAGGCGCAGCGATTCAAGCGCGCGATAACCGACCGGGCGAATGCCGAATTCCTCGCCGGCCGCCATGAGCGCGTCGAACAGCGTGCCGAGATCGGCCATCGGCGCATGCAGCTCCCAGCCGAGTTCGCCGACATAGGTGACGCGCAAGGCGCGCACGGATACGCCGCCGATAATGATCTGCCGGACATTGCCAAAGGGAAACCCGTCATTGCCGACAGGCAGCGAAACCAGCCGGGCAAGGACGTCGCGCGCCTTGGGGCCCATGAGCGACAGCGTCCCGTATTCCTCGGTGACATCGCTCAGTTCTGCATCGAGGCCGGCCGGAATGTGTTCCTTGATCCAGGTGAAATCATGGGTGCGGAACCCGGTTCCGGTGACGATGTAGAACCGGTCATCGGCCAGCCGCGCAACCGTGACATCGCATTCGATCCCGCCGCGGCTGTTGAGCAATTGCGTGTAGGTCAATCGTCCGGCCGGCTTGGCGACATTGTTGGCGCAGACGAAATTCAAAGCCCGGGCGGCGTCCGTTCCCGCGAGTTCGAATTTGGCGAAGGAGGATTGATCGAAGATGCCGACCGCCTCCCGGACGAGCGCATGTTCCTGCCCCACCGCATCGAACCAGTTCTGGCGTCCCATGGAATAGACGTCCGCCGGCGCGGTTCCGTCGGGAGCAAACCAGTTCGGCCGTTCCCAGCCGAGTTTCGAGCCGAAGACGGCTCCGTGAGCCTTGAGCCGCTCATAGAGCGGGGAAGTGATGGCGGGCCGTCCGGTCGCATATTCCTCGTGCGGGAAGGCGATCGTGTAATGTTTCGAATAGGCTTCCAATGTGCGGTCGCGCACCCAGTTGCGGTCGCGGTGAAGCTCGGAGAAACGACGAATATCTACCGTCCAGAGGTCGAGCGGCGCCTCGCCATCCACCACCCATTGGGCGAGAACCCAGCCTGCGCCGCCGCCCGAGGCGATGCCGAAGGCGTTGAAACCCGCCCCGACGAACATATTCGCGCATTCGGGGCTGCGGCCGAGGATGAAGTTGCCATCGGGGGTGAAGCTTTCCGGCCCATTCACCATCTGTTTGACGCCGGCATCGGCCAATACCGGCACTCGGGCGATGGCCTGGACCATGTGCTGTTCGAAATGATCGTAATCATCGTCGAAAAGGCGGAACTGCCAGTAATTGGGCACGTCGCCCATGGTCCAGGCCTGAGGGTTCGGCTCGTAGCCGCCCATGACGAGGCCGCCGACCTCCTCCTTGAAATAGATGCGCCGGTCCGGATCGCGTAGCGTGGGCGCGTCAGGAGCCAGCCCTTCCAGCCTCTCCGTGATGATATATTGGTGCTTTACCGGCTGCAGCGGCACGCTCACGCCGGCCATCGCGCCCACCTGCCGCGCCCACTGTCCGGCGCAATTGACCACTTTTTCGCAGCCGATGTCGCCCTTGTCCGTCCTGACGCGGACGATGCGGCCGTCTACGAGATCGAAGCCGGTAACCTGCACGTTTTCGACGAGCCTCGCCCCGTGCATGCGGGCGCCACGCGCCAGCGATTGCGTGATGTCGGAAGGGCTTGCCTGCCCATCGGTCGGCAGCCAGCTCGCGCCGATCAGATCGTCGGTGTTCAGCAGCGGCCACATGGCTTTCACCTCGCCCGGCGAGAGCAATTCCATGTCCATGCCGAAGCTGCGCGCCGTGGTCGCCAGCCGCTTATATTCCGTCCAGCGGTCATCATTGGTCGCGAGCCGCAGGCAGCCGGTCATCTTCCAACCGGTCTCGAGACCTGTTTCCTCATGCAGCCGCTTGTACAGATCGACCGAATATTTGAGCACGCGGGTGATCGACGCCGACGAGCGCAGTTGGCCGACGAGCCCGGCAGCATGCCAGGTGGAACCGGATGTCAGCTGCCCCATTTCGAGCAGCAGGACATCGGCCTTGTGGTCTCTTGCCAGATGGTAGGCGGTGGAACAGCCGATAATGCCGCCACCGATGACAATGATTTCCGCGTGGGAGGGCAGGCTCATGTTGTTTTCCGTCATTGTACAGGGATCGATCCGGTAGAGATCAGGATGTGTGGTTCATTCGAAATCGCGCCAGCGCAGCGTGATAGCGGTCGAGATTCTGGTCGGTATAGGCAGCGTAGTCGACGCCGGGGGCGTTCAGGTACAGTTCGGAAACCAGGCTCCACATCACCTCGCGCAGCAGCGACGCGCATTGCATGGCGGCGTGGGCGCGCCTCAGTTCCGGGTCTGGCGGCGCCTGGAAATAGGCACTGAGCAGCGCTTCCGATTCCGCATCGTCGAAACCGGCATTGGATGCAAGGCCCGCGAGGTCGAACATGGCGGTGGAAAAGCCGGCATATTCGAAATCGATCAGCCAGAGCCGCCGGGCATCCTCAAGGATGTTCGCCGGCAGAAGGTCATTATGGCCGAAGACGATGGGCAGCGGCTTCTGCGCCGCCTCAAGCTCCGCTGCGACCCGCAGGAATTCGGGCAATTGATCGGCGAGGCGGCTTTTGCCGGCGATCAGCGTACGGGAATAGTCACGTATCGTATGGAACACCCAGAACATGAATCCCGGGCCCTCGATATGCTCCGGCATGGTATGGTGGAAATCGCGGATCAGGCTGGCGACGCGTTCGATGTTCGCGCGCACATCGGTGGCTTCCCAGGTTTTGGCGCCGAGATATTCGCTGACCATGACGCCATCGCCGGAGTGGCAGAGCCTTGGCGCAAAGCCCGCACGATGCGCGGCTTGCGTGATCATCGCTTCGCGGTGGCGCGAGACGTGGTGGAAGGGGTAGTCCTGGCCGAAACGCACGACATACCTGCCCGTCGCGTCCTCCACCAGATAGCTCTCATTGCTGATGCCGCCCTTCAGCGCCGACACATGCAGCTTGCCTTGCCAAAGCGGCAAGGAGGCAATCCGGCTGTGCGCTGTGGCTTCGGGCATGATCTCACCCGAGCCCGGATACATTGCCTGTCGCATATAAAGCGGGCGGGGCAGCGTGGTTCGGCAGACTCACCATGAGCAACGCATTCGTTTCATGAGGTTGTGAGCTCTCCACGGAACAATGGCGGTGTCTATGGCATTGATAGTTCGTGCATCCGGATCAAGGTCTTTTTGGTTTTACCGGAAACTTCCCCTCATGATGAGCCTGTCGAACCACGCTTCATTTTATGATCCGATGGTCTGCCAAGAAGAATGTATTGTCAACAGAAATATGAGGTATAATGTGGTTTTTGCACCGCTTTTGCTATGATCCTGTGGTAATTAAGGTCATTATAGTCATAAACGGTCAGGATTCGGTCAATGGCATCCAAAAGGCGCGGTGAGATCAAAAAGCTTGTGCAGGAGCATGGCGCCCTGTCGATCTCCGGTCTTGCCGATAGGCTCGGCGTGTCGCTGGAGACGATCCGGCGGGACGTGAAGCCGCTCGTCGATGAGGGTGCGATCGTGCGGACCCATGGCGCGGTGGGCCTGCCGCAGCACCTTGGCGAGGCGCCCTTCGAGGCGCGCATGCGCGAGAATGCGGCGGCCAAACGAAGCATCGCGCAGTTCGTTGCTGCCACTATTCATGATGGCGACTCGATCATGCTGGACACGGGAACCACAACGAGCTTCCTGGCGCGCGAGCTTTTGCAGCACCGCAACCTTACCGTCGTCACCAATTCTTCCGATGTTGCCCGCACGCTTGCCACCATGAACGGCAACAAGGTGTTCATGGCGGGCGGCGAATTGCGCAGCGACAATGGCGCGGCCTTCGGCGTGCTGGCGCTGGAATTCGTCGGCCGGTTCCATGTGGACCACGCCGTCATCTCGGTCGGCGCCATCGATAGGCAGGGCGGCATCATGGACTACGATCTCGAGGAAGCGGAATTTGCGCGGACAGTTCTGTCGCGCGGGGCCCGCAAGCTCGCGGTCACGGACGGGACCAAATTTGGCCGGCGGGGCCTGGTTCAGGTGTGCGGCCTGGGCGGCGTCGATGAACTCGTCACCGAGCGGGAGCCGCCGGCGGAACTGGCGCAGGCGCTGAAGGCTGCCGGCGTATCGGTTCACATCGCGCCTGCACGCGCCTGACGGCAAGAAACGGATTGGCGGCACGGCGGGAGCCTTCTAGCATCGGGGGAGTTCGACGCAGCGGAGCAGATTCGTGCAGCAGATATTGGTGAGCCGCGAGATAGAGACACCGCTTGGGCCCATGGTCGCCATGGCCGGGGAAAGTGGGCTGGTGCTGTTGGAGTTCTCCGATCGTCCCGCCTTGCCACGCGAGAGGGATGAACTCGAACAGCGCTATCGCTATCGGATCAGCCCGGGCGACAATGCTGTTCTCAGGCAGGTGGAATCCGAATTGCGGGCCTATTTCGCCGGCGAGCTGACGGGTTTCCGCACGCCGCTATCGCTTCCGGCGACACAGTTCCAGCAAAGAGTATGGACAGCGCTGCAGGGCGTGCCGTTCGGCCACACGCGCACCTATGGTCAACTGGCGCAGCAATTGGGCAATCCCCACGCCAGCCGGGCGGTCGGTGCGGCCAATGGCCAGAACCGCGTCTCCATCATCGTACCCTGCCACCGCGTGCTCGGCGCGGACGGTTCGCTGACCGGCTATGGTGGCGGCCAGCGCCGCAAACGGTATCTGCTGGACCTCGAGCATCGCATCCGCGCCGCCACCGCCTCAACGCCGGTGTTTCATCCGGTGACGGCGCAGGCCTCGATGTTCTAGTGTCCAATGGGTTTCAGATATTGGCGCCGCCGTCGATGGTGAAGCTTGCTCCGGTGATGGATTTTGCTTCATTGCTCGCGAGGAAGGCGACCAGCGCGGCGACATCGCGCGCCTCGCCGAAACGCGGAATAGCCATGAGTGCGCGCTGGGCATCGGCGTGATCGCCACTGGCGGGGTTCATGTCCGTATCGGTCGAGCCGGGCTGGACGATGTTCGCAGTGATCTCACGCGGACCGAGATCGCGCGCCAGAGCCTTCGTCAGGCCGAGAAGCGCAAACTTGCTGGTCGAATAGGCGACAAGGCCGGGGAACGGCACCTGTTCGCCGAGATTGCTGCCGATGGTGATGATACGCCCGCCGGTCTGCATCTTCGCGGCGGCGGCCTTCGCGGCGACGAAGCTCGCACGGACGTGGATCTCCATCACCCGGTCGAACTCTTCGAGGCTGAGCTGGTCGATCGTATCGACCGAAAACACACCGGCGCTGTTGACGAGAATATCCAGCCCGCCAAGCGTGCGATGAGCCTCGTCAACCGCGTTTTCCACTGCGGCCGCATTGCGATTATCGGCCTTTATGGCGATAGCCTTGCGGCCCAGCGCCTTGATCGAATTGGCGACCGCGTCCGCCTTGTCGGGAGAACTCGTATAGGTCAGCGCAATATCGGCGCCGTCCTCCGCGAGCGTCAAGGCGATGGCGGCACCTATGCCACGGCTTCCTCCGGTGACGAAAGCGGTCTTGTTCTGCAGGCGTGACATCATGTTTCCTTTCTGTAATGATTACTACAGAAGTACATGGCAAGCTTGCAACGCGCCGTCAAGTGATTTATGTATCAATCGTTACAGAAGGAGTTCCACGATATGCCGGCGAGGGGCCGACCACGCGCTTTCGACAGGGAGGCTGCACTTTTCTGCGCCATGCGGGTGTTCTGGGAGCAAGGCTATGAGGGCACGTCCATGGCGGAGCTTACCAGCGCCATGGGTCTCAATGCGCCCAGCGTCTATGCCGCGTTCGGCAGCAAGGCGGAACTGTTCAAGGCCGCAGTCGAAGCCTATTCGGAACATGTCGGCGCTGAAATCTGGGATGCGCTGTCCAAAGCGGAAACCGCCAGACAGGGTTTCGCCGATTTTCTCGACCAGACGGCGCTCGCCTATACGCGGGCGGACCAGCCGCATGGGTGCATGATCGCGCTCGGTGCCCTGCATGGCGGTGCGGACATCGTTCCCGCCTGCGGAATGCTGAGGGAGAAGCGGCTGGAGAATATTCGCCTTCTCCATGAACGCCTTTCGCAGGGCATCGAGGATGGCGACGTGCCCGAGGGCGTGGATTGCCGGCAGATCGCGGAGTTTTACGCCACGGTCCAGCACGGCATGTCGATCATGGCGCGTGACGGCGGATCGCTGGAACAGCTGCGCAGAACCGCAGCGGCGGCCATGGCAGCCTGGGATGGGCTCGCCGGGACGCAATCATAAATGCAATTGGCGGCATAAATGCAAATGGCGGCATAAATGCAAATGGGCGGCCAGGCCGCCCATTCAATCATCATTAGCGCAGCAAGCTTATTCGCTAGCGGCGGTTTCTTCTGCCGGAGCTTCTGCAGCGGCTTCCGCCGGAGCTTCGGCAGCTGCCTTGGCGGCTTCAGCTTCGGCCTCTGCCTTTGCACGGGCATCTTCTTCAGCCTGCTTGGCCAGGGCAACGCGCTCCTGGGCCTTCTTGCCGGGCTGTGCCTTCTCAGGATTGTTGCGGACATCGCGCTTGGCAATGCCGGCCTGGTCGAGGAAGCGCAAAACGCGGTCCGTCGGCTGGGCGCCGTGGCCGATCCAGTATTGGATGCGCTCTTCGTTGAGCTTCACGCGGTCGCCATCCTTCGGCAGCATCGGGTTCCACGAGCCGACTGCCTCAAGGAAGCGGCCGTCGCGCGGTGCGCGAACGTCGGCAACGACGACGTGGTAGTAAGGACGCTTCTTCGACCCTGCGCGGGCCAGGCGGATTTTCAATGACATTCTTGGTCTCCTAGTTTTATCGAGCGCCGTTTTCTCTGGCAGCTGTTGTTTCGTGATGTCTGATCACTTCCTTGACGATGAAGTTCAGGAACTTCTCGGCAAAATCGGGGTCGAGGTCCGCCGATTGCGCCAGACTGCGCAAGCGTTCGACCTGTAGCTTCTCGCGGGCCGGATCGGCGGCCGCAAGACCGTTTCGTGCCTTCAGAACGCCGACTGCCTTGGTGCAGCGAAAGCGTTCTGCGAGCATGTGAATAAGCGCCGCATCGATATTGTCGATGGAAGCGCGCAGTTCGAGCAGTTCCTTCGGGAGAGATGGCGTGCTCATGATCACCCTTTCTTCTTCGGCAGGCCGGGCAGGCCGCCGCCCAATCCGGGCAAGCGCGGCATTCCGCCCATGCCCCCCGGCATTCCGCCGCCGAGACCTGGCAGGCCGGGGCCCTTGCCGAAACCGGCCGCCTCCGCCTGCTTCTGCAGAGCTTCGAGCTGCTTCGGATCCATCTTGGACAGGTCCGGCATTCCGCCCATGCCCCCAAGACCGCCGAGGCCCATCTTGGCTCCGAGCCCGCCCATCATCTGTTTCATGATGCCGCCTTTGCCCTTGCCGCCCATGGCCTTCATCATGTCGGCCATCTGGCGATGCATCTTCAGCAGCTTGTTGATGTCGGCGGCATTGGTGCCCGAGCCCTTGGCGATACGCTGCTTGCGCGAATGTTTCAGCACATCCGGGTTGCTTCGTTCGGCGGGCGTCATCGAAGCAATGATCGCGAGCTGGCGCTTGAATATGGAATCGTCCAGTCCGGCCGCAGCCATCTGGTCCTTCATCTTGCCCATGCCGGGCATCATTCCCATGATGCCGCCCATGCCGCCGAGCTTCTGCATCTGGCCGATCTGGTCGGCAAGATCGTTGAGATCGAACTTGCCGGTCTGCATCTTGCGGGCCATCGCCGCGGCTTTTTCGGCATCGATGTTCTCCGCCGCCTTCTCGACCAGGGAGACGATGTCGCCCATGCCGAGAATGCGGTCGGCGATGCGCCTCGGGTAGAATTCCTCCAGCGCATCCATCTTCTCGCCGGTGGCGATGAGCTTGATGGGCTTGCCGGTGACGGCGCGCATGGAAAGGGCGGCACCGCCGCGTCCGTCGCCGTCCATGCGGGTAAGGACGAGACCGGTAATGCCGACGCGCTCATCGAAGGAGCGGGCGAGGTTGACCGCATCCTGCCCGGTCAGCGCATCCGCGACGAGCAGGATCTCATGCGGGCTTGCCTTTTTCTTGATGTCCGCCATCTCGAGCATGAGCGGCTCGTCGATATGGGTGCGTCCGGCAGTATCGAGGATGACGACGTCATGGCCGCCGAGCTTCGCCGCCTGTACGGCGCGCGCCGCAATCTCGACGGGGCTCTGTCCGGCAATGATGGGCAGGGTATCGACGCCGGTCTGCACGCCGAGCTGGCGCAGCTGCTCCTGCGCGGCGGGGCGGCGCGTATCGAGCGAGGCGAGGAGAACCTTCTTCTTCTGGCGTTCGGTCAGGCGCTTGCCGATCTTGCCCGTCGTGGTGGTCTTGCCCGAGCCCTGCAGGCCGACCATCATGATGACGACAGGGGAGGGAGCATTGAGATCGATGGTGACGCCCTCGGCGCCGAGCATGTCGACGAGCTCGTCATGGACGATCTTGACGACCATCTGGCCGGGCTTGATGCTCTTGAGAACTTCGGCGCCGACTGCCTTGGCGCGCACCTTGTCCGTGAACGAACGCACCACATCCAGCGCGACGTCGGCTTCGATCAGCGCACGGCGCACTTCACGCAATGCAGCAGCGACATCCGCTTCCGACAAAGCGCCACGGCCGGTAAGGCCGTTCAGTATCGAACCCAGTCGTTCCTGTAAGCTCTCGAACATCCGTCTTCCTTTATCCTTTCAGAACTCGTTCCTGAAAGGTAAGCCATCATCCGCGCCAGGCAAGACGCCAAAGCAATATGACATCCGAGGGCGCATTGCGCTGTCGGATGTGGACCGCCGGGATCGTCGAACCCTTGCGGGGTCCCGGTAGGTTGCTCGGAGGACAAGTCTCGTCGCGGTGAATTGGACGGCTTAAACAGGAAATGGCGGCAAGAGTCAAGTTGGCAGGCGGGCCGGCGAATGGGCGTTTCCGGCCCGCGCGCCAGCTTTCATGTTGCTTTATGCACTCTATGCGTGCACTTGGCCGCAGGACTGCGGATCGGTCGTCCAGGGTCCGATTGGTGCAAAAACTGAAATATCGGCGCAATTCGAGACCTAAACACCGAAAATTGGGCATGAACCGGCTCAAACAGCCAGATGACAGCGGTTGAGAAAAATGGCAGATAGAAACGACGATTCAACTTTCAAGGAGATATCCATGGCATTTCGTGCCAAAAGCAGATTTTGCGCGGTCGTGGCCGCCGCCCTTCTCAGCACGGCAGGCATCGCGCAAGCCGCCTCCCAGTGTGGCAATAATTCTGCAGGATTTAAGGAGTGGATCCAGGATTACAAGCAGGTCGCCCAGGCCCAGGGACGCGGCAGCCGCGCCATACGCGCGCTGGACGGTCTCAGCTACGCAACGAAGACCATCAATGCAGACCGCAACCAGAAGAGCTTCAAATATTCGCTCGATCGCTTCATGCAGGTTCGCGGCGCCCAGACGATCATTTCGCGGGGACGCAAGTTCAAGGCGCAGAACGCCGCGCTGTTTGACCGCCTGGAGCAGCGCTATGGTGTACCGGCAGGGCCGCTGATCGCGATCTGGGGCATGGAAACCGGTTTCGGCAGCTATATGGGCAACCAGAATACGCTCTCGGCCGTCGCCACCCTCGCTTATGATTGCCGCCGCAGCGATTATTTCCGCAACCAGCTCGATGCGGCCCTGCAGCTCGTCGACAATGGCACCCTGTCGCCCGACGCGCGCGGAGCGATGCACGGCGAAATCGGCCAGACCCAGTTCCTGCCGGTCAACGTGCTGCGCTACGGTGCCGATGGCGATGGCAATGGCCGCATAGACATGGTTCGCTCGAAGGCAGACGCCCTTGCGTCGACGGCCAACTTCCTCGTCGGCCATGGCTGGCGTCGCGGTGCCGGCTACCAGCCGGGCCAGGCCAATTTCGGCGCCATCCAGGGCTGGAACGCCGCCAGCGTCTACCAGCAGGCGATCGCGATCATGGGCGCGAAGATCGACGGCGAATAAGACCAGCGCGCCGGGTGCCGTCAGGCGCCCGGCCCGATATCGCCGAAGCGGCCATCGGGGCACGCTTCACCAGTTTGTTTCGCAGGCCGCTCCGATCCCAGCGCTGCGCCACCGTCGGAGCGCGACCCATGCCGCATTCAATCGAGAGCCATGGCGAGAACGAAATCTTCGATCTCGCGCCGATTTCGCTCTGGCTGGAGGATTTCAGCGCGGTCCGCAAGCTTTTCGACACATGGCGCGCGGCGGGCGTCACCGACATCAAGGCCTATTTGCAGGCGGATGTGAATCGCATCCGCGAATGTTCGGCGCTGATCCGGGTCATCAGGGTCAACAAGAAGACGCTGTCGCTGTTCGAGGCGGATGATTTCGACCATCTGACTGCCAATCTCGCCACCATCTTCCGTGACGACATGCTGCATTCGCATGTGCAGGAATTGTCGGCGCTCTGGGAGGGCAAGACCGAATTCTCAAGCAGCACCGTCAATTACACGCTTTCCGGGCGCCGGCTGGATATCCAGCTGCGCGGCACGATCCTGCCGGGACATGAAGCGGGCTGGGACCGGGTGCTGCTGTCGATCGAGGATGTGACCGAACGGGAGGAGGCGCGCCGCCGCCTGGTGGACAGCCAGCTTTATGCCGAGGGGCTCTTCGAACATTCGCCTGTTTCGCTCTGGGTGGAAGATTTCAGCCGCATCAAGAAGATGCTGGACGAATTGCGGGAGCGCGGCATCACCGACTTCCGCGTATTCACCGATGTCCATCCGGAATTCGTCGGGCAATGCGCGCGTGAAATCCGCGTCATCGACATCAATCGGGAGACGATGCGGCTGTTCCTTGCGCCGGACAAGGTGACGGTGCTGCGCCGCCTGCCCGATATCCTGCGCGAGGAGGTCAACGCCCATTTCCGCGAGCAGCTGATCGAACTCTGGAACGGCAACCTGTTCCACCAGCGCGAAACGCTGAACTACGCCCTCGATGGAACGGAACGCCACGTGCTGCTGCAGTTCTCCATCCTGCCGGGGCGGGAAGAGGATTGGTCGCTGGTGCAGATATCGCTGACGGATATCACGGCCCGCAAGAAGGCCGAAGCCTATCTCGAATATCTCGGCAAGCACGACGTGCTGACCAAGCTGCACAACCGCGCCTTCTATGTCGACGAGCTGAACAGGCTGGAGCGGCGCGAATATTTCCCGGTCTCGATCCTCATCCTCGACCTGAACGGCCTGAAGACGATCAACGATCAATGGGGACACGGTGTCGGCGACGGCCTGCTGCGCCGGGTAGGCGAAGTGCTCGGCGAGGCAGTGAAACATCCCTCCTATGCGGCGCGCATAGGCGGGGACGAATTTGCCGTACTGCTGCCTGCGGTGGACGAGCTCGGCGCCACCAGCATGATCGACGAGATCCGCAGTCTCATCGAGATCAACAATCAGTTCTATTCGAACATACCGCTCAATGTCTCGATCGGCTGGGCCACCAGCGCCGCCGGCGAGAAGCTGGAGGCGGTGGTGAAGCGCGCCGACCTCATGATGTATGAGGACAAGCACCGGCACTATTCCAGCCTGGAGCGCCTCGAACGAACCTAGCTCCGTTCGGTCACGCCAAGGGCTTGAACAGGTCAGGCTGGCTTCTGGGCTGGCAGCGCAGATATTGGGGCGAAGCCTCGATCCTGCCGCCAAGCGCGGCGGCTGCGTGCCAGGGCCAGCGCGGATCATAGAGGACGGCGCGTGCAATGCCGACAGCATCGGCGTCACCGCCGGCGATGATCGACTCCGCATGTTCGGGCTCGTTGATCAGGCCGACGGCGATCGTCGTCATGCCCGTCTCCGCCTTGATCTTGCGGGCGAGCCCGACCTGGTAGCCCGGGCTGAGCGTCATCTTCTGCAATGGCGAAAGCCCGCCGCTGCTGACATGGATGGCGTCGCAGCCGCGCTGCTTCAGCGCATTGGCGAAGGCGACGCTCATATCGGCATCCCAACCGCCATCGACCCAGTCCGTCGCCGATATCCGGATCCAGACCGGCTTGTCCGGCGAGAAGGCCGCCCGGACCGCGTCGAACACCTCGAGCGGAAAGCGCATGCGATTTTCGAGGCTTCCGCCATATTCGTCCTCGCGCCGGTTGGAGAGCGGCGAAAGGAACTGGTGTAGCAGGTAGCCATGGGCGCCATGCACCTCGATGCCGTCGATCCCCAGCCGGTCCGCGCGCCGCGCCGCCTCGGCGAAGGCTTCGCGCACACGGGCGAGGCCTGCGGCGTCCAGCGCCTCCGGCGCGTCAGATTCAGCCAGGAAAGGGATGGAAGAGGCGGATACCGTCTTCCATCCGCCCGGTTCGTGCGGCGCGATCTGCTTGCCGCCCTCCCAGGGAGCCTTGACCGAGGCCTTGCGGCCGGCATGTGCCAGCTGTAGCGCGATCGGCATCGAGGAGTACTTGCGGATCGACTGAACGACGCGCTCCAGCGCCTGCTCCGTCTCGTCGGAATAAAGGCCGAGGTCCGCCGGTGAAATGCGGCCTTCCGGCGAAACCGCCGTGGCTTCGGTGACCAGCAGGCCAGCGCCCGACTGGGCGAGATTGCCGAGATGCATCATGTGCCAATCGGTGGCGGCACCGTCCTCCGCCGAATATTGGCACATGGGAGCAATGACGATCCTGTTGGCGAGTTGCATTGTGCCGAGACTCATCGGCTGGAACAGTTGGCTCATGAAAATACCTCGGGATTGCCGTCAATGGGAAAGGAACTTCGCCAAGGATGGGGCGGCAATGCCGACGTTTCAAGTCACTGTTTTGTAATTCGGCCGGGCAATGGGCAAAAAAAGAGCCGGACTGAAAAGCCCGGCCTGAGTTTTGAAGGTCAAAAAACCTCCAGAGGGGAACAGCCGACGTGGCAAAATGGGAGGAGTACCGCGCCGGCTGATGTGGACATAGGGCCATTCAGCCGGCGCAACAATGACGAAAAATGCATAGCAGCTATGCAAGGAGGCTAAATTGCCATCAGTGGCGCCCAATCGCTGGGCGTCGTGCTCTATTCGGCAGCAGCGCCGGTTTCGCTTGGGTGAGGCCGGAGAAAATCGCCGGTCTCGGGATTCATCACCCACAATTCGCCTGTCGAAATGTCGAACCAGGCGCCGTGAAGCGTCAGCCTCCCCTTCTTTTCGAGAATATCGACGCAAGGAAACGTGCGAAGGTTCCTCAGGGAATAGCGGATGGAGATGCGCTCCAGCGCGGTCTGGCGCTCGAAAGGCGTCATCAGCTCATTGGCTGAGACGGCCTCCGCCGCCGGGGCGACGAGGCTCATCCATTTGCCGATGAAATCGCCCGGCGAAAGCGGCTGGCTATCCGGGTCCAGGGCGGCCTTGATGCCGCCGCAGCGTCCATGGCCTAGAACGACGATGTTCTTGACCTTGAGGCTCTGGACGGCGAATTCGAGCGCGGCGGACGTCGAGTGATACTCATCGTCGGGGGCGTAGGGCGGCACCAGATTGGCGACGTTGCGCACGACGAAGATTTCGCCTGGCGCAGTATCGAAGATGATTTCGGGCGCGGAGCGGGAGTCGCAGCAGGCGACGACCAATGTCTCGGGAGTCTGGCCCTGCTCTGCCAATTGTCGGTAACGCAAGGTTTCATTAGCATACCGATGCTCCATGAAGTTGCGATAACCGCGGAGAAGTTTCTCGGGAAGCAATGTCATGGCAAGTGGTCTATTCCTGATCCCGGCGAAATTCAATCCACTTCCGTATCGCGTGTCGGGGTCAGGCGCGAACGCCTTTGCTCGGATGCACGAGGCGGCGCATCTGCACCATGGCCATGGGCGAGGCGAGACTGGAGGCGTCGGCCTCGAGCATCAGCTCGTCCGCACCGCGTTTGGCCGAGCGGGCCATGATCTCGAACACGGCCGCTGTCGTGCGTTGCAGCACCTGTTCCAGATCGGAGCCGCCGAGCATCCGTGCGAGGAAAAGCGCCGATGTCAGGTCGCCAAGGCCGTTGCTCGGCCCTGAGACGAGACGATGTTCGGCGAGCAGCGCCAGGGTGTGGTTGACCAGGAGGTTGCCGGTGCCCCCGGCAATCATCGGATGGGCGGAGGTCACCAGCATCGTTGCGGGGCCGGCATGAAGCGCGGCCTGCATCACGGAGCGGTTGTCGGGCAGGTCCGCCCCGGCGAGCCAGGCAAGCTCGAACCGATTGGGCGTGGCCATGTCGGCCAGCGGCATCAGGTGATCGCGGATGGCCACGGCAGTGGCCTCGGGCACATAGAGGCCCTTTTCGTCGCCGATGACCGGATCGCAAAGATATTTCACCGCCGGGTTCCCGGCCTTTATGGTGCGGACCAGCCGGGCGACGGCTAGCGCCTGGTCGGAATTGCCGAGATATCCGGTGAGAATACCGCCGATTTCGCCTATCCAGGGGGCGCGTTCGAGATCGGCGACGAGTTCGTCGAATTGCGCCGCATCGGGCACGATACGCCTGGCCGGGCCATGGCCGGGGTGCCAGGGGAGAATGACCGTCGGCACGGCCCAGACCGGATGGCCGAGCGTCTCCAGCGCGAACACCGCGGCTCTGTTGCCGACGGAACCGCGCACGACATGGCTGGAAATGACGAGGATGGCATTGTTGGATCCATTGGCATTTCCAGTCGTCATTCTTTGCTCACAGAGGTTCGGTGTTCGAAGGGGCGGATCGCTTGCAGCCGGGGTGCGGTGGCGGAATCACCGGCGCGTCAAACATAGCCGAAGATCGAGGCCATCAGCCATACAAACATGGCGATAAGCACGAGCAGCCCGAGCAGCCGGCCGATGCGGGTGCCCCAGACCTCGATCGAATCCGCGGGGTCGGCGTCCCGGGCAGAGAAATGTCCCCTGGTGCGGCTGGCAAGCGAGCGTCCGTCGGATGATGATTCCCTGGCGACGCGATCGAGTATCCGTGCTGCGTCGTTGTCGTTCTTGTCCTCGGCCATCGCTCTTCCCCTGCTACGCGAACAGCATAGCGCTTTGCCAGTTCCTTTTGGAGAAAAAACTGTTTAGATTTCCGGCAGTTCGTCCAAGCGCCAGTCGGCGAGACAAACCGGAGAGGGAACATGCAGCTTATGACCATATCTGTTGCGCCGCGGCGCATGCTCACAATACTTGCGCTCGTTCTGCTGGCACCTCTCGTGTCCGCCTGCGGCTTCAACACGATACCGACCAATGAAGAGCGCGCCAAGGCTGCCTGGAGCGAAGTCCTCAACCAGTATCAGCGCCGGGCCGACCTCATTCCCAACCTCGTGGAAACGGTAAAGGGCTATGCGGCGCAGGAAAAGGATGTGCTCACATCGGTCGTCGAGGCCCGCGCCAAGGCGACGCAGGTCCAGGTTTCCGCCGAGACATTGACCAATCCCGATGCTTTCAAGACCTTCCAGGAAAACCAGGCGCAGCTTACGGGCGCACTGTCGCGCTTGCTGGCGGTGGTCGAGAACTATCCGGACCTCAAATCCAACCAGAACTTCCTCGCGCTGCAATCGCAGCTGGAAGGCACCGAAAACCGCATCGCCGTCGCCCGGCGCGATTATATCGAGGCGGTCCGCGTCTATAATACGTCGCTCAAGACCATGCCGACGATGATCTGGAGCTGGATCTGGTTCACCGGCAACGAGCCTTACCAGACATTTACGATCGATGATGCGGCAACGCAGAATCCGCAGGTGAAGTTCTAAGCCCGGTAGCAGGCGGTGATTGCGCGTCCTTCCGTGCCGTCATGGGCGACGAGGCATTGGCTGTGGCCGATAGCCTCGATCGTCATGCTGTCGCTGCTGGTCGTCGCAGCTCTTGCGGCGGAGCTTCCGGCACTGACAGGACGCGTCGTCGACAGTGCGAATATCATCGATGCGGCGACGGAGCAGGCGATCACCCGCAAGCTTGAGGCGTTCGAGACGAAATCGTCGGATCAGGTCGTGGTCGTCACGGTGCCGGACCTTGCGGGCGAGGCGATCGAACCCTATTCCAACCGGCTCTACCGCAGCTGGGCGCTTGGACAGAAGCAGGAGAACAATGGCGTCCTGCTCGTGGTCGCCCCGAACGACCGCAAGGTGCGCATCGAGGTCGGCTATGGGCTCGAGGGCACGCTGACCGACCTCCTGTCGCGGCTGATCATCGAGAATGCGATCATTCCGGGTTTCCGGTCCGGTGACTATTCAGGCGGCATCGCCAAGGGTGTCGATGACATATTGACGGTCCTCTCCGGCGATACCGCAGAACTGGAAGCTCGGGCGAAACGCAATGTGAAGGAGCCGGAATCCGATATTGACTGGTTCATGGTGGCGTTCATCACCATCTGGGCCACCATATTCTTCGGTGGCTTCGCCATGGCCATTCTCGCCCCCATCTTCGGCCGCAAGATCGGCCCGGGCCGCTATCGCTGGCTGGGCATGAACATCGACACACGTCCATCGAGCAGCGGGCGCGGCGGCGGATGGAGCTCCGGCGGTGGCGGCTGGTCCGGCGGCGGTGGCTGGTCGGGTGGCGGCGGCGGTGGGTTTTCGGGCGGCGGCGGTTCGTCCGGTGGCGGCGGCGCTTCGGGGAGCTGGTAGACCATGAAACTGATGACCGATGACGACCATCAACGCATAGCCGAAGCGATACGCGCCGCGGAGATCCGTACGAGCGGCGAAATCTATGCGGTCGTGGCGCGCCGCAGCGACAGCTATTTCTACGTCGCCGGTTTCACGCTGGCGATATGCGTCCTGCTCGCCTCCGCGATCGTGGCCATCGCCGCGCACTGGTACTGGATCCATATCACCCTGCCGACATTCGGCCTCGCTATCCTGGCTGCCTTCGTTTCCTGCATGCTGGTGCTCTGGCTCCTGCCGGGCGTTTCGCTTTGGCTCGTTCCCCGGCGCATCCGCTACAAGCGCGCGCATCTCAATGCCGTCCAGCAATTCCTGGCGCGGAACGTGCACCTGACCAGCGAGCGCACCGGCATCCTGCTGTTCGTCTCGCTGGCCGAGCGCTATGCGGAAGTCATCGCCGATGCCGGCATTCACGCCAAGGTCGAGCAGGACGAGTGGAATTCCATCGTCTCGGTGCTCGTCGGACACGCGCGGCGCGACAGTCTGGCCGAGGGGTTCCTCATCGCGATCGAAAAGGCCGGCATCCTGCTGGAGAAACATTTCCCCGCGGGCCCCGATACGGCCAATGAACTGGACGATCATCTGGTCGAATTATAATTTTGTTGCGTGTCACACGATTTTCACTCCATTGCGACAGTTTGGGGTCGAAAATGCTTCTCGAAGCGCTATGATCGCCTGAAATCAGGGGATCGGAGGGGATATTTTATGGTTTCCAGCAAGAATTCCGGCACAAAAGCAACAAAACAGGCAAAAGCCGGGATTGTTCAAAACAAGGTGGGACTGTTTTACGAACTGCTCTTTGCCCGCGCCCCCGAAGAAGATCTCGCCGTCTATGATGCCGATGCGCTGAAAGCCTCGGCCAAGCTCGCCGAAGAGGCACTCAGCAGGTTTGAGCCCGGCAAGTCGGTCATCGAATTTTCCGGGCCGGGCACCATCTCCCGTGACGGCAGGCCCGTGACCGTGGTGACGCTGATCAATGACAACATGCCGTTCCTGCTGGATTCGGTTCTTGGCGAAATCAGCGAGCGCGTCAGCTCGGTCTATCTCGTCCTGCATCCCGTCATGGAGATCGACCGCAAGAGCCGCAAGCTCATCGGCGGCGCCGGGCCGGAAGACCCGGGCGAGAACGTCATGCGCGTCAGCGTCATGCAGATTCATGTGCCGGCCGTGGATGCGCCGGTGCGCGAGATCATAACCGCCGCGCTGACGACGTTGCTGAAGCATGTGCGCGAAGCGGTGAGCGACCGCAAGGCCATGGTGGCGCGGCTCGACGATGCGATTGCCGCATATCGCAATGACAAGACCCCGTTCAAGAAGGGCGTGGCCGAGGAAGCCGCTGCCTTCCTCGAATGGCTGCGCAACAATAATTTCACGTTCCTCGGCGTGCGCGAATACGACTATCTCGGCGATGAGAGCACCGGGGAACTGGAGCGTTCCAGCAAGCCCGGTCTCGGCATTCTCGGCGATCCCGACGTTCGCGTGCTCAAGCGCGGCAATCAGGGCGTGACGACCACGCCGCAGATCATAGCCTTTCTCACCGGTCCCGAGCCGCTGATCGTTACCAAGGCCAATACCAAGTCGCTGGTGCACCGGCGCGGCTACATGGATTATATCGGCGTGAAGACCTTCGACCAGAACGGCAGGATCGCCGGCGAACTGCGTTTCGTCGGGCTCTTCACCTCCGGCGCCTATACGAGTTCGGTGCTGAAGATTCCCTATCTTCGCTCCAAGACCGAAAGCGTCATTGCCCGGCTCGGCTTCAACCGGGAGGATCATTCCGGCAAGGCGCTGATCAAGGTGCTCGAAGGCTATCCCCGCGACGACCTGTTCCAGATCGACGTGAAGACCCTTACCCGCAATGCCGAGACCATCCTCGCGCTGGGCGAGCGGCCGCGCGTGCGTGTCCTGCCGCGGATCGATCCCTTCGGACGCTTCGCCTCGATCATCGTGTTCGTGCCGCGCGAACGCTATGATTCCGTCGTGCGCGAGAAGATCGGCTCCTATTTCGCCTCGGTCTATGATGGCCACGTATCGGCCTATTACCCGGCCTTCCCGGAAGGCACGCTGACACGCGTCCACTTCATCATCGGCCATGCGGATAATGACTTTCCCAAGGTCAAGCGCGAGGTGCTGGAAGAAAATGTCCGCGCCATCGTCCGGACCTGGGAAGATGCCGTCGCCGAGGTCGGCGATCGCGCCGGAACGCCGGAATTCACGCCACTGGCCGCGGCCTTTCCGGATTCCTATCGCGAGAATTTCACGCCCGAAGACGCATTGCTCGATGCAAGCCGCATTGCCGGCCTGACCCGCAACAATCCGCTTTTCGTCGATTTCTACCGGCACCATTCGGATGGACCGAACGCCGCTTCGCTCAAGATCTATCATTATGGCGGCGCGGTCGCGCTGTCGCAGCGGGTTCCGCTGCTCGAACATATGGGCTTCCGGGTCATCAGCGAGCAGACTTTCGCGCTGCCGGCCGCCGATGGCAGCCCGCTTTTCGTGCACGACATGGAGCTTGTCAGCGCGTCGGGCGCAGCCATCGATCTTGCCGACAATGGCGATCTTTTCGAGGATGTGTTCCGCAACATCTGGGGCGGGACATCGGATAATGACGCCTATAACGGCCTGGCGCTGGCGGGCAAGCTCACCGCCCGCCAGATCATCATCCTGCGCGCCTACGGGCGTTACCTGCAGCAGGCAGGCATCCCCTATTCGCAGGATTTCATCGCCGGTACGCTCAACCGCTATCCGCAGATCGCCCGCCAGATCTATGATCTGTTCGAACTGAAGCTGGCGCCGGGCAAGGCCGGTGCCTCGACTGCCAAGCGGCGCCAGGCGGATATGCGCGCGCAGATAGAGCAGGCCCTCCAGACAGTGCCCAGCCTGGACGACGACCGGATATTGCGGCGTTTCCTCAATCTCATCGATGCGACGCTGCGCACCAATGCCTTCGCACCGGAAGAAGACGGTTCGGAGCGGCTATCCCTTGCCTTCAAGCTCGACCCCGGCGCGATCGACGAATTGCCGGCGCCGCGGCCCTATCGCGAGATATTCGTCTATGGCCCCGAGGTGGAAGGCGTGCATCTGCGCTTCGGCCCCGTGGCTCGCGGCGGGCTGCGCTGGTCCGACCGCGCCCAGGACTACCGCACGGAAGTGCTTGGGCTGGTGAAGGCGCAGCAGGTGAAGAACGCGGTGATCGTCCCGGTCGGCGCGAAAGGCGGGTTCTATCCGAAACAACTGCCGGTCGGAGGCGACCGCTCGGCCGTATTCGAGGCGGGAAGGGCTGCCTATATCACGTTCATCGCCACACTCCTGTCCGTCACCGACAATCTGCAGGGCGAAACCGTGGTGCCGCCGGACAATATCGTTCGGCTCGATGGCGACGATCCCTATTTCGTCGTGGCGGCCGACAAGGGCACCGCGACGTTCTCGGACACGGCGAACGCGATTAGCCAGGCGCATGATTTCTGGCTGGACGATGCTTTCGCTTCCGGTGGATCGGCGGGCTACGACCACAAGAAGATGGGCATCACCGCGCGCGGCGCCTGGGAGGCGGTGAAACGCCATTTCCGCGAGCTCGGGCGCGACATCCAGACCACGCCGTTCACCGCGGTGGGCGTCGGCGACATGTCCGGCGACGTCTTCGGCAATGGCATGCTGCTCTCGCCGCAGACGCGGCTGATCGCGGCGTTCGACCATCGCGATATCTTCATCGATCCGGAGCCGAACATCAAAGCCACGCTGAAGGAACGCCAGCGGCTGTTCAACCTGCCGCGTTCGAGCTGGCAGGATTTCGACAAGTCGAAAATATCGGCCGGCGGCGGCGTGTTTTCCCGGGCGCAGAAATCGATCACCCTGTCGCGGGAGGCTGCCAAGGCCATCGGCCTCGGCAAGACGACGGCGACGCCGCTGGAGATCATGACGGCCATTCTCAAGGCTCCCGTCGATCTGCTCTGGTTCGGCGGCATCGGCACCTATGTCCGCTCCTCGCTGGAAAACGATGCGGAAGTCGGCGACCGCGCCAATGACGCCATCCGTATCGCCGGCGCCGATATCGGCGCGAAGGTCGTGGGCGAGGGCGCCAATCTCGGCATGACGCAGAAGGCGCGCATCGAGTTCAACCTGCTCGGCGGGCGCTGCAATTCCGACGCCATCGACAATTCCGCCGGCGTCAATACCTCGGACGTCGAGGTCAATATCAAGATCGCTCTGGCCCAGGCCATGCGGTCCGGCAAACTGCAGCGCGATCGCCGCAACGCCATCCTCGAGGCGATGACCGAAGAGGTTGCAGGCCTCGTGCTTCGCAACAATTACCTGCAGACGCTGGCTCTGTCGCTCGCCCAGCGGCGCGGGCTTGCCGACCTTGCCTACCAGGCGCGTTTCATCAGCGATCTCGAGGCGCGCAAGCTCCTGAACCGCAAGGTCGAAACGCTGCCCGACGACAAGGCACTGGCGGAGCGCCAGATCGAGGGTATCCCGCTCACGCGTGCCGAGCTCGGCGTGCTGCTGGCCTATGCCAAGATCGTGCTGTCGGACCAGCTGCTGGCCAGCGACGTGCCGGACGATCCCTATCTCGAACGCGAATTGATGGACTATTTCCCGAAGCAGATGAAGGAACAGTTCGGCGACGAGCTGCGCGCGCATCGGCTGCGCCGGGAGATCATCGCGACGCAGCTCGCCAATGATGTCATCAATCGAGGCGGGCCGACCTTTGTCAGCCGCCTTTCCGATCTGACCGGCCAGTCGGGCCCCGAGATCGTCCGGGCCTATCTGATCGTCCGCGACGGTTACGAGGTCGACAAGCTCTTCGCAGCCATCGATGCGCTCGACAATGTGATGCCGGGCGATGTCCAGAACGGCCTCTACGAGAACGTGGCGCGGATGCTGAACTGGACGACCGCCTGGGTCCTGCGCAATCGTCGTGCCGCATCCATCGGCGATGCCGTCGAGGAAATCCGGGGCGCTCGCAAGGCCCTGCAGCCGCGGCTCGACAAGCTTCTGCCCGCCTCGGCGCTGGCTGCCATCCGCGAGGATACGCTCGGCAACGAAGCGCTCGGTACGCCGCAGGCACTGGCGGCGCAGATGGCAAGGCTCGAAATCGCGCCGATCATTCCGGATATCGCCGCCGTTGCGCAGCAGGCCAATGTCGACATCGGCAATGCGGCCAAGGCCTATTTCGACGTCTCGGAAGCCTTCCGCATCGGCCGCATCGAGGATGCCGCGCGGAATGTCTCCGTCGCCGATTACTATGACGGGCTGGCACTGGCGCGGGCCACCGATCTCATCAGCCAGGCGCGACGGGCGATAGCCGTCGCCGCGCTGACCCAGTTCGGGAAGAATGCCGCGCCAGCCGCCGAGTGGCTGGCAAGCCGTGGCGCGCGTATCGACGAAGTGCGCCAGCGCATGGCCAGCATCGTAGAGGCCGGGGACCTGACGGTATCGCGGCTTGCGGTCGCCGCCGGGCTTCTGTCAGACCTGTCGTAACGGCTTGGCAGTCGCCGCTGGTGCCAGGCACGAGCGGCGATCTGCCGGAAGGGCTAGTCTAGTGCCGGAAATGCCGCATGCCGGTGAAGACCATGGCGATATCATGCTCGTCGGCGGCAGCGATCACCTCATCGTCGCGCATCGATCCGCCGGGCTGGATCACCGCCGTCGCACCCGCGGCCACGGCCGAAAGCAGGCCGTCGGCGAACGGGAAGAAGGCGTCGGAAGCGACCACCGAACCCTTGGTCAGGGGTTGTGCATTTCCGGCGGCTTCCGCGGCATCCTCGGCTTTGCGCGCCGCTATGCGGGCGCTATCCACCCGGCTCATCTGGCCGGCGCCGATGCCGACGGCCGCGCCGTCCTTGACATAGACGATGGCGTTCGACTTCACATGTTTGGCGATGCGGAAAGCGAGCTTCAGATCCGCCATTTCGGCATCGGTCGGCGCGCGCCTGGTAACGACCTTGAGGTCGAGATCGTCGACCACGCCGCTATCGCGCGACTGCACGAGGATGCCGCCGGCAACCGTCTTGGCGCTGATCCCGCCCGCCCGCGGATCGGGCAGGCCGCCGGTCACCAGGAGGCGAAGGTTCTTCTTGGCCGCGACGATGGCCTGGGCTTCGGGCGTGGCATCCGGTGCGATGATGACCTCGGTGAAGATCTTGACGATCTCCTCGGCAGCCTCGGCATCCAGCGTGCGGTTCAAGGCGACGATGCCGCCAAAAGCCGAGACGGGGTCGCAGGCGAGCGCCTTGAGATAGGCCTGCCTCAGGTCCGAAGCCTCGGCCACGCCGCAGGGATTGGCATGTTTGATGATGGCGACCGCTGCGGTTCGTGCCGGATCGAATTCCGCGACGAGCTCGAAAGCCGCATCGGTATCGTTGATATTGTTGTAGGAAAGCTGCTTGCCCTGGAGCTGTTTTGCGGTGGCAACGCCCGGGCGCTTCTCCCCGGTGAGGTAGAAGCCGGCCGACTGGTGCGGGTTCTCGCCATAGCGCATCACCGAATGAAGATGGCCGCCAAGTGCGCGGCGCGAGGGCGTTTCGGTCATGAGCGCCTCGGCGAACCAGCCGGAGATGGCGGCATCATAGGTTGCGGTGCGGGCATAGGCCTTGGCCGCGAGGTGCTGGCGGAAGGAATAGGGCAGCGAGCCCTCATGCTTGTCCAGCATGGCGATGACCATGTCGTAATCGCCAGCCTCGGTGACGACGCCGACATAGGCATGGTTCTTGGCGGCAGCACGGATCATCGCCGGGCCGCCAATGTCGATGTTCTCGACGATATTGGCGTAATCGGCGCCCGAATGGCGGACTTCCTCGAAGGGGTAGAGGTTGATGACGACGAGATCGATGCCGCCGATGCCATGCGTCGCCATGGCCTGCCGATGTTCGGGATCGTCGCGAACGGCCAGAAGGCCGCCATGGACCTTCGGATGCAGCGTCTTGACGCGCCCATCCATGATCTCGGGAAAGTCGGTAATATCCGAGACGTCGATGACCGGGATGCCTTCGGCGGCGATGGCCTTCGACGTGCCGCCGGTCGAGAGGATTTCCACATCATGGCGGTGGAGTGCATGGGCGAGCGCGATGAGGCCGGTCTTGTCGGAAACGGAAAGAAGCGCCCGCTTTACTGGAAACAGGTCGGGAGCTGGAATTGATTTCGCGGCGACGGCCATGGATTCGTCCTCGGTTCATGCGGATTGGGGAAGGATGTGCAGCCGGTTAGCACAGGCTGCCGCGGAATCCTACCCTTTTGCTTCAGGTGCGTTTCTCGGTGAGGAAGATGCCGAGCAGGACGATGCCCATGGCTGCGCCCGCAAGCGCCGTGGTCCACCATCCGCCGTAGAAATAGGTGGCGGCAGCGATGGCAGAGCCGGTCGAGCCCAGCAGGAACACGATCGTCATGTAGACGGCATTGAGGCGGCCGCGGGCCTCGTCATTGAGCGAGAAGACGATGCGCTGGCTCAGTATCTGGTTCGTCTGCACCGCACTGTCGATGAAAATGGCCGCGAGCACCAGCGCGGCGATGGAAATCGCGGTGCCGGCCCAGCCGGCAATGACGAACCATATGGTCAGGGTCAGCATGGCGATCGCCGTTGCCTGGCGCGTATAGCCGCGATCGGCGAGCCGGCCGGCAATGGGCGCCGCCAGTGCGCCGGCGGCCCCGGCGAGGGCGAACAGGGCAATCTGGCGCTGGCCGTAGCCGAATTTCTCGGCCAGCAATAGCGGGATGCCGGTCCAGAACAGGTTGAAGCTGGCAAAGAACATTCCCTGATAGAGCGCGCGGCGGCGCAAGGCGGGCAATGTCACCAGAAGGTGCAGCATGGACCGCAGGATCGCGCCGTAGCTCGCGGCGCCGGTGGGCCGGCGCTTTGGCAGCGCGGCCCGCAGCAGGATCATCACTCCGAGCATCGCGGCGGCGGAGATCCAGAATATGGCGCGCCAGCCGAGCGCGGAGGCGATGAAATTGGCGATCGGCCGCGCCAGCATGATGCCCGTCAGCAGGCCGGCCATGACATTGCCGATAGCCCTGCCGCGACTGGCCGCCGGTGCGAGATGGGCGGCAAAAGGGACGAGGACCTGGGCACCGCAGGCGAAGAAACCGATGAGGAAGGAGCACAGCAGGAAACTCGTCGCCGATTGCGAAAACGCGGCGCCGAGCAGGCCTGCGGCGGTACCAAGCAGCGTTATCAGCACGAGGCGGCGATTCTCGACGAGATCGGCGAGCGAAACCAGGAACAGGAGTCCGGCGCCATAGCCGAGCTGCGTCACCGTCACGATGAAGCCGGCCATGCCGCCATGCAGGTCGAGATCGGAACTGATGAGGCCGATCAGCGCCTGCGCATAATAGATGTTGCCGACCATCGCGCCGCAGGCGAAAGCGAAGAGGAAGGTCAGTGCCGGCGAGAGGCCGGCAGCTTCCGGCAGCGGTTCAGCAGCCGTGACGGCGGGGGAGGACGTCTTTGATGAATATGCCATTATATCTCACTTGTTATCCTCCCTTGTTGCATCACACTAGCTGTTCAGATGCGGCGCGATCAATGAAAGGTCGGCCTCGGACAGCCGGTCCGACGCCGTCATGGCCTGGTGCCAGTAGGGGTAGATCAGCGGCAATTGGCTGACGTGGTCGAGATCGGCCCGTTCCTCCGGCGTCAGGATCACCTCGGCAGCCTTGAGATTGTCGGCGAGCTGGGCATCGGTGCGGGCGCCGACGATGACCGAGGTCACGCCGCGCCGGCCGATCAGCCAGGCGAGGGCGATCTGCGCCGCCGAGACGCCGCGATCCGCCGCGATGCGGACGAGCACGTCGATAATGTCGTAGAGGCGGTTCTCGTCGCGGATCGGCGGCTCCCCCCAATTGGCCAATTGCCGCGTGCCCTCCGGCGCCGCCTGGTCACGACGATACTTGCCGGACAGCAGGCCGCCCGCGAGCGGGCTCCAGACGAGAACGCCAAGCTTCTGGTCGAGCGTCGCCGGTATGAGTTCGTATTCCGCGTCGCGCGCCTCGAGGCTGTAATGGATCTGCTGGCTTATCGGCGCGATGAACTTTTCCATTGCCGCGACGCCCATCGCCTTCATCAGGTGCCAGGCGGAGAAATTGGAGACGCCGGCATAGCGCACCTTGCCGTCCCTGACGAGGCGATCGACGGCTTCCAGCGTCTCGTCCAGCGGTGTCAGGCCATCCCATTGATGCAATTGATACAGGTCGACATGGTCGGTGCCGAGCCGCTTCAGGCTGGCCTCGGCGGCGCGTATCAGATGATAGCGCGACAGACCAGCATCGTTCGGCGCGTCGCCCATGCGAAAACGCGCCTTGGTGGCGAGGATGACGGCATCCCGCTTGCCCTTCAGCGCCTGTCCGAGGATCTCCTCGGATGCACCATTGGAATAGACGTCGGCGGTGTCGAAAAGATTGATGCCGGCGTCGAGCGCCATGCCGACCTGACGCCGGGCGCCTTCGAGATCGGTGTCGCCGGTCTTCACGAATTTACCCTTGCCGCCGAAGGTCATGGTGCCGAGGCTCAAGGTGGAGACCATGAGGCCGGAACGGCCAAGTTGACGATATTCCATGAACCGGAACTCCCTGTTTTAGAGAATGACGCGATAAAGCCGATGGTGACGAGACAGAAATGCCAGCAGAGGTGCGGGCTGGCGGCATGCTAAACCGTCAGGCGGGAAATTGCCATGGCGCGATGTCAAACTTTGGTGATGAAGGCGCCGTTCAATTGTGCGCGCCGAGGCTGGTGCGCGTGAACTGCCATTCGATTTCCGGCCTGTTGGCGGCATTGACCGAGAGCGTTATCTGGCGGGTTTTCACCGGACCGCGGAACCCGGCGAAGAACAGCGAATCCTCGATGAAGGGCTGCACGGTGGAGGAAAACATCCAGACATCGTCGTTTTCCACCTGCAGGATGATCAGGCCGTGATCGTCGATCGATACGCTGACGGCGGGATGGAGATGAAACCGGATGACGATTTCCTCCGCGCCCGTCTGCCGCAACGGGTTGCGCCCGGCGGCGAAGAAGCTGTCGATGCCCTCGATGACGCTGCCATTGTGCGAAAGCACGATCTGGCGCTCGTGGAATATGCCGAAGGGGCGGACATAGCCATTGTGATTGGCGACGAAGCCGACGGCGCCGTCACGCTCGATCCGCTCCACATTGACCTTGGTCGGACCGGCGATGATCGGCGTGCCGATCATGGTGGCGAGGCCGGATGTCGTGCTGAAGCGGCAGGAGGAAGTGTCGTTCACGGTGGCGGTCGAATGCGCCGCGGTGGAGCGCGCCAGTGGCCTGAACTCTTCGGGGCCGTAGCGATCGACCCCGGCATTGACGATATAGCGGTTCCGGCCGGACGACATCTCGAATGACAGGCAGCCCGCATGCGCATCGCGCGACGCGGTGACGGGCGGAGCGAGGCCGGTATCGGCGATGATGGTGGTCGAATCCATCGACAGGCGCTCATAGCCGGAATGGGCCGCATGGACCAGCGGCAGGCCGCCGATGTCGTCATGGCGCAGCACGGCGATGACGCGTTCCGGCATGGTGGCGCCGACGCCGTTGAAAAGCGCCAGGTTTCCATCATGGTGGCGGAAAAATCGCAGGGCGGGCAGCATCCGCTCGATGGCCTCGATCAGCGCTTTCGGCGGTGGCTCGTTGCCGCTGGCATAGGTCTGCCGCAGCGGAAGCAGATCGGCGAGCAATTCGAGAATGGCCAGGGGATTGCGGGAAATATGCCCGCCATCGGGCAATATCTGCCTTGTCAGCTCGATTTCGAGGTTGCGGCGGGCCGAGCGGCTTGTGCTGGCGGCGACGGGAAGGGCAAGCGCGGCCAATGCGAGGGCAATGCGCGCGCGCAGCTTTTCCTCGCCATCGTCCATGACCGCCGCCATGGTGCGCAGATAGCGTACCTGCACGGCCAGCGAACGCATGAAGCGGCGATAGGAGCGCAGATCGGTGCCGGCGAGGATGAGGTTCGAGTGCTGCAGCCACGCTATGATGCGCTGCGCGGTGATTTCCGGCGCCCAGGCCACGCCGCCGATGGAGCGGCCATGCGTTATGATCCAGTCCCCGACCAGGGCGCGTGCATTCGCCGTCGCGAGTTCGGTGCCCGCCGCCCGCAAATGCCGCAGCCAGCCGAAATTGTGCAAGGCCGCCTGCCATGCGGCGTTCGGCGGTTCGACGAGGAAGGGCGACTTGCCGCCGGTCTCGACGACCCGGCCTGCCAGCGCGAATCGGCCATGGTAGAACTCTTCCGCCAGTTGCGGATCGGCGGGGCGGAGATCTTGCGGCGCTATCAGCACGCGTTCCGGCGTGAATCCGGTGAAACGCCAGCGATAGAGCGGGCCCATCCGCACGCGCCGGCGAAAGCGCCGCCACAGTTGCGCTGTGGCCAATCCCCACAATTGCGGTGTTTCGCTCAGAGCGACCATATCAATATTGCTTCATTTTCGTCGACAGGACGCATTTATGCGGCCGATTTGGTTAAGACTTTAGTATTTCCGACGAAAGCGTGCGGCGAAGAAGCCGTCCATGCCCGAAAAAGCGGGATCGTCATGGCGAAGATCGGCCGGCGTCGATCGCACGAAACCTTCCGCCGTGATGAGTTCGGACAGGCCGCCGACCTCCTCCGCCGTCACCGGTACATGCTCGATCGCCGGATTGGCGGCGAGGAGGTTGCGCGCCACATCCTCTCCTTCGAGCGGAGACAGCGAACAATTGGAAAATACGATGATGCCGCCCGGCCGAACGAGGGTAACCGCGTGGTCCAGAAGCTGGGCCTGCAACTTCGCCAGCTTGACGACGTCGTCGGCCGTCTTGGTCCATGGAACGTCGGGATGGCGGCGCACCGTGCCGGTGGACGAGCAGGGAGCGTCGAGCAACACGCCGTCGAGCAGCTCCGCCGGCCGGTAGTCGAGGAGATTGCTTTCCACCGTGTCGGCGCTCAGGCCGAGCCTGTCGAGGTTCGACCGCAGCCGCTTGAGCCGGTTGGCGGAAAGGTCGAGCGCGGTCACATGCGCGCCGGCATAGGCGAGCTGGGCTGTCTTGCCGCCCGGCGCGGCGCATAGATCGGCGATGCGCTTGCCTTCCATGTCGCCAAACAGCCTGGCCGGAAGGCTGGCGGCGGTGTCCTGCACCCACCATTCGCCCTCGGCAAAGCCGTCGAGCGCCGTGAGCGAACCCTGGAACACCGGAAGCCGGACCGAGCCTGTCGGCAGGGCCATGCCGCCCAGTCTTTGCGCAAGGGCCTCGCTGTCGCCCTTGACGGTCAGGTCTATCGGCGGCTCGACGCGCTGGATCTCGATAATGGCGGCGGCCTTGTCCGCGCCATAGGCATCGACCAGCATGCGCTCGAACCATTGCGGCACGTTCGGGGCGGAAGTGTTCGCAACGAGAATCTCCTTCTCCCGCGACAGGCGGCGGAGCACCGCATTGACCATCGAGGCGAAGCGGCGGTTGCGCGGGTCGAAATTGGAGGCGGTGACGGCGAGGTCCACGGCGGCGCGGTCGGGAACGTCGAGATAGAGGATCTGCGCCGCCGCCACATGCAGCAGCTGGCGCAGCCCGACGGCATTTTCGGGCAGCGGGCGATCCACCATGGCGGCGAGAGCGGCTTCGATCGTGCCGCGATTGCGCAGGGCGGCGCCGAGGATCGCCCTTACCAGCGACCTGTCGCGCTCCTCGAGCGCCATATATTGCGGATGACCATTGCCATTGTCGGTCAGCCCGTCGAGCGATGTGCGCTTTTCGATCACTGCGCCGAGAAGGCGAGCGGCGCATTGGCGCGCGGCCAGGCCCGGGCGATCCTCTGCGCCTGCATTCTCTCTCGACGAAAACGAACTGCGCTTGCTGCGATGCTGCTGCCTCATGCCCACGGGCCTTTGCGCCCGCCGCCGTCGCGCCCCCAGGGTGAGGGCCCGTCATCGGTCGCGTCGGGCGCAGGCGCTGCCGGCTGCGCGGGAGCCTGGCGGAATTCGGCGGCCATGGCCTGCAGCGCGGCGATGCGGTTCTCCGTGCTTGGATGCGTCGAAAAGAGATTGTCGGCGCCGCGACCGCTCAGGGGATTGATGATGAAGAGATGCGCCGATGCCGGATTGCGCTCCGCATCCTCGTTGACGATCTGGCCGGCGCCCCTTGCGATCTTGTTGAGCGCCGAGGCGAGCCACATGGGATTGCCGCAGATTTCCGCGCCGCGCCGGTCCGCGGCATATTCCCGGGTCCTGCTGACGGCCATCTGCACCAGCATGGCGGCGAAGGGGGCGACGATCATGGCGACAAGGATGCCGATGAAGCCGAGGGGATTGTTGTTTTCGCGGTTGCCGCCGAAGAACATGGCGAAATTGCCGAGCATCGATATGGCGCCGGCCAGCGTGGCGGTGATCGTCATCGTCAACGTATCGCGGTGCTCGACATGGGCGAGCTCATGGGCCATGACCGCGGCGACTTCCTGCGGGCTCAGCCTTTGCAAGAGGCCGGTGCTGGCGGCAACGGCGGCATTCTGCGGATTGCGGCCGGTCGCGAAAGCATTGGGCTGGTCGTTCTGTATGAGGTAGACCCGCGGCATGGGCAGGTTCGCCCGCGCGGCGAGATCGCGCACGATCGAATAATATTCCGGCGCGTTGCGCTCGTCCACTTCCACGGCATGGTGCATGCGCAGCACCATCTTGTCGGAATTCCAATAGCTGAAAATGTTCATGCCGGCCGCGATCACCAGCGCGATCATCATGCCGCTCGAACCGCCGATCAGAAAGCCCACTCCCATGAACAGAGCTGTCATGAAGGCAATCAGCATCGCTGTGCGCATCACATTCATGGCATAAATCCTTCCATCGCAGTTGAACTCACGGACAAATCGTTCCTTTTAATGTTGGTCCTGCGGTATATGATGGTGCTTCAGGTCGCAAGGTTCAATGAAGAGTATAGCATGAGTGCAACCAAACCAGATGATGCCCGGACAGGAGAAGCTGGCGCAGGAGAAGCCGAGAAAGGCAGATCTTTCGACAGGCTGCCGCCGGCTGCGCAACGCGCCCTGCGGGAAGCCGAGGCCAGGCGGGCGCGCGGCGAGGGCGAGGAGCCGGCCCGCCCGCGCGAGATCGGCGGCCGCGGCGGCAAGGACCCGGCCCGGTTCGGAGACTGGGAAATCAAGGGCCGGACCATCGATTTCTAGTCTGATCGATATGGCCGCAGCTCAGATGCTGCGTCTCAGCCAGCGCCCAAGCAGCAGGAACGATGCCGCGGCGAGGCCGCAAACCAGTCCGAGCCAGATGCCGGCGCCTTCCATGCCGAGCCAGAACCCGAACAGCAGCGATAGCGGCAGGCCGATGCCCCAATAGGCGATGGCCGCATAGATCATCGGCACCGTCGTATCGTGCAGGCCCCGCAGCATGCCGCTGGCGACTGCTTGTGCGCCGTCGAATATCTGGAACAGGGCGGCAAAGGCCAGGAAGCTGACCGCGAGGGCGACGACATCGGCATTGGCCGGATCATGGATGTCGATGAAGGCGCGGATCAGCGTGTGCGGCACGAGGATCATCAGCAGGGCGGTGATCACCATGAAACCGGTGCCGGCCGAGAACGCCACCCAGCCGGCGCGCTTGATGCCGTCGCTGTCCTGCGCCCCGAAGGCGCGGCCGACGCGGACGGTCGCGGCCTGGCCGACGCCCATGGGCACCATGAAGCTGATCGCGGCGATCTGGATGGCGATCGCATGGGCGGCAAGCGGATGCGGGCCGATCAGGCCCATGAGAAAGGCAGCGGCGTTGAAGATCGTCACTTCGAAGCTGAGGATGGCCGAAATCGGCAGGCCGAGCCGCAACAGCTGGAAATAACGGTGCCAGTCGGCGCGCCAGAAACGGCCGAAGAGGCGATAGCGCCGGAACTTCTTGTCCACGACGATGACGATGACGAGGCCGGCGAACAGCATGAAGGACGACAACGTCGTCGCGATGCCCGAACCGACGACGCCGAGCCTGGGAAAGCCGAAATTGCCGAAGATCAGGCACCAGTTCGCGAGCGCATTGAAGCCCACCGCGAGAATGCCGATGACCAGCGCCCAGCCGGGACGCTCCAGCGCGGCGATGAACGACCGCAATATGATGTAGAAGTAGAAGGGCAGCACCGCCCATTGCAGCGCGCGGACATAGGTGCCGGCCTGTTCGGCAAGCGCCGGGTCCTGTCCCAGGGCGCGCAGGATCGGCGCGGCGTTCCACAGAAGCAGCCAGATCGGGACCGATATCGTGACGGCGATCCACAGGCCCTGCCGGACGGTGCGGCGCAGTTCGCGCACGGTGAAGCGGTTGCGTCCGAGCTCGCGCGCCATCATCGGCGTCGTCGCATGCATGAGGCCAAGGCCGAAGATCATCGGCACATAATAGAGGTTGGTGCCGAGCGCCCCGGCCGCCAGCGCATCGGAGCCGATCCAGCCCAGCATCATCACGTCGGTCGCGGTCATGGCGACCTGGGCAAGATTCGTCAGGATCATAGGCCAGCCAAGCCGGAGCATAGCGACTATTTCATCGCGCCAAACCCGCCGCGACACGGCATCTTGAGCACTGAGCGAAACCATTTCTGAAACTTCCGAGGGCCTGCCTAACGAAAAGGCAATTTGCACTGATTAGAGGCATTGCCTCCTATCATTGATTCGACCGGGAAGCAAAGGGCTACAAGGGCCATCGGGGGCTTGCCATCGGGGCTTGGCATGCGGGGCGCCATGGGGCCCCGGGGGAGGGCGCCGCGGGGAGTCGAGAAACGGAAAGGGCCACCCCGAAGGGTGGCCCCGCAATTCCGTCTGGCACAAAGCAGTCTTTGGCCTTGCCCGGCAGGACCGGGCTGCTCACTCAAAGGAGAGACGATCCCCGATGGAAAGCATCAGACGCCTTGTGGCCGTTAGCGAAATCACGAGACATCGGATCACCTCCTTTTCGTTCGTTGAACACGATCTTAGAATGGTGCCATCCTGCCCGGGTTTCAAGGGAAAATATGCAAGCCGGCTCGCGGCGGCTTGCAAATCGGCGACTCCCGCCATAAAGCGGGTCCGATTGTCGCCGTTGAATTAATGGATTTTCACAAAGAGCACTCGCGCGGTGTTTGGAGGCAGGAATGGCAGCTGAGCACAGGGCAGCACGTATAATCCGTACGGCAGTGGATGTTATCCAGCCGCAATTCCCAGTTGAATTATGGGATGGCACGCGCCTCGGCGAGGATACGGACGGCGTGCGTTTCGTCGTGAACGACCCATCGGTCGTCAGGCAATTGGCGCTGCGGCCCAATATCGGAACGGTCGTCGAATTGTGGGTGTCCGGCCAGATCGACGTGCGCAACGGCACCTTGTTCGATCTCGTCGAGCGCGGTCCCAAGGGCAAGCTGAAGCACAGGCTGGACAAATTGCCGAAGTGGCAATTGCTCAAGGACATACCGGCGCTTCTCCTTGCCCGCGGCAAGAGCGCGGCTTCCGGCCTTGGCGGCAAGGACCCTTTCGTCAGCGGTTCGAACAAGGAGGCGATCACGCATCATTACGATGTGTCGAATGCCTTCTATCAGCTCTTCCTCGACGAGCGCATGGTCTATACCTGCGCGTATTTCACCGACTGGAACAACAGTATCGACCAGGCCCAGGCCGACAAGCTGGAGCTGATCTGCCGCAAGCTGCGCCTGAAGCCGGGCGAGCGCCTGCTGGATATCGGCTGCGGCTGGGGAGCGATGCTGATATACGCCGCCAAGCATTATGGCGTCGTCGGGACCGGCGTCTCGCTTTCCGAAGCGCAGACTGCTCTCGCCCGCGAGCGCATCAAGGCGGAAGGCCTCGAGGACAAGATCACCATCCACGTGAAGTCCTATGAGGAACTGGAAGGCCAGTTCGACAAGATCTCGTCGATAGGCATGTTCGAGGCCGTCGGCATCGCCCATTACGACACGTATTTCTCCAGCGTGCGCCGGCTGCTGAAGCCGGGCGGTCTCTATCTCCATCACGCCATCACCCGGCGCATGAAGCGCAACAAGAAGATGTTCAGCCGCAAGAGCGCCGAGCATCTCGCGCTGGTGAAATACATCTTTCCGGGCGGCGAGCTCGACCATCTCGGCATGACGATCGAAAATCTGGAAGGCCATGGCTTCGAGGTTCATGACGCCGAGAACCTGCGCGAGCATTACGGCAAGACCTGCCGCATCTGGGCGGACCGGCTCCATGCGCGCATGGATGAGGCGATCCGCGAAGTAGGCGCGCCCAAGGCCCGTCTCTGGCTGCTTTACCTGACCGGCTGCGCCCTTGCCTTCGAGCGCGGCACCGTCCAGATCAACCAGACCCTGGCTTCGAAGCGCAAGCGCGGCATTTCAGCCGTGCCGCAGACGCGGGCGGATCTTTATCGCTGAGTGAAAAGCGCCGCGTGCCAGCCACGGCACACGGGTCACGGTTTTCGGCGGGGCTTTCCGGTCAGCCCCGCTTGTTCTGGCGATTGGCGATGAGATCGTCGACGACTGCCGGATCGGCGAGGGTCGAGGTGTCGCCGAGCGCACCGAAATCGTCTTCCGCGATCTTGCGCAATATGCGCCGCATGATCTTGCCGGAGCGGGTCTTCGGCAGGCCGGGCGCGAACTGTATCTTGTCCGGCGTGGCGATGGGGCCGATCTCCTTGCGCACATGGGTGACGAGTTCCTTGCGCAGATCGTCATTGCCTTCCAGCCCGGCCATCAGGGTGACATAGCAATAGATGCCCTGGCCCTTGAGGTCGTGCGGATAGCCGACCACCGCTGCCTCCGACACCGTATCATGCGATACGAGCGCCGATTCGACCTCGGCGGTTCCCATGCGGTGGCCCGAGACGTTCAGCACGTCATCGACGCGGCCGGTGATCCAGTAATATCCGTCCTTGTCGCGGCGGCAGCCGTCGCCGGTGAAGTACTTGCCCTTGTAGGTGGAGAAGTAGGTTTCGACGAAGCGCTTGTGGTCGCCATAGACGGTGCGCATCTGGCCCGGCCAGGAATCGACGATGCACAGATTGCCGTCCGCGGCTCCCTCCAAGACATCGCCCTCATTGTCGACCAGCTGCGGCTGGACGCCGAAGAAGGGCCGCGTGGCCGAACCGGGCTTGAGCGCGGTCGCGCCCGGCAGCGGCGTGATCAGGATGCCGCCGGTTTCGGTCTGCCACCAGGTATCGACAATGGGCGAACGCTTGTCGCCGACGACCTGGTAGTACCATTCCCAGGCCTCGGGATTGATCGGCTCGCCGACGGAGCCGAGGACGCGCAGGGATTTGCGCGAGGTCTTCTTCACCGGTTCGTCGCCGGCGCTCATCAGGGCGCGGATTGCCGTCGGCGCCGTGTAGAAGATATTGACCTTGTGCTTGTCGATGACTTCCCAGAACCGCGAAACGGAGGGGTAGTTCGGCACGCCCTCGAACATCAGCGTCGTCGCGCCATTGGCGAGCGGCCCGTAGACGATATAGGAATGGCCGGTGACCCAGCCCACATCGGCCGTGCACCAGTAGATATCGCCGTCCTGATAGTCGAAGACATATTGATGCGTCATCGAGACATAGACGAGATAGCCGGCGGTCGTATGCAGGACGCCCTTGGGCTTTCCCGTCGAGCCGGACGTGTAGAGGATGAAAAGCGGGTCTTCCGCCTTCATCTTTTCCGGCTTGCAGTCCGGTTTAACCGTGCCGATCTCCTCGTGATACCAGAGATCGCGGCCATTGGCCCAGGTGGTCTTGCCGCCGGTGCGGCGCACCACGAGCACGTTCTTCACCATGACGTGATGCTTGGCGGCGATATCGATCGCCTTGTCGGTATTGTCCTTGAGCGGGATCGGCTTGCCGCCGCGCAGTCCCTCGTCGGCGGTTATGACGAATGTGGATTCGCAATCGATGATGCGGCCAGCCAGCGCATCGGGCGAGAAACCGCCGAAGACCACGGAATGAACCGCGCCGATACGGGCGCAGGCGAGCATGGCATAGGAGGCTTCCGGGATCATCGGCATGTAGATCGTCACCCGGTCGCCCTTCTTGACGCCATGCTTCTTCATGACGTTGGCGAGACGGCAGACCTGCTCATGGAGCTCGTTATAGGTGATCTTCTTGTCGATATAGGGATTGTCGCCTTCCCAGATGATCGCCACCTGGTCGCCGCGCTTCTTCAGGTGGCGGTCGATGCAATTATAGGAGACGTTGGTGACGCCGTCCTCATACCATTTGATGGAGACCTTGCCGGTGAAGGAAGTGTTCTTGACCTTGGTGTAGGGCTTGAACCAGTCGATCCGCTTGCCATGCTTGCCCCAGAACTTCTCCGGGTCCTTGACGCTCTGCTTGTACCAGCTGAGATAGGTATCATTGTCGATGAGCGCGTTTTTCTTCGCGCCGGCAAGCACGGGATAAACCTTCTCGGACATTCATTTCCTCCAACGATGCTGCGGGCCTCCACCCGGAAATCCTTTACCGCGGAAGGCGTGGCACCGCGGAAGGCCTGGGTTCATTATCACCAAGCAATTCACCGCGTAAATACGCCAAATGGTGGCAGGCGCTTCCCCGGCGTCGCAGTTTTGCGACATCCGGCGGCAAAAACTCAGGCGCGGCTGCCGAAAATCGCCGACCCGACGCGTACCGACGTCGCGCCGAAGCCGATCGCGGTCTCGTAGTCGCCGGACATGCCCATGGAGAGTTTCGCAATGCCGGCCTCGCGCGCGATCTTGCGCAGAAGCGCGAAATGCGGCCCCGGATTCTCGTCCGCCGGCGGAATGCACATCAGGCCCTCGATCGCCAGTTTGTGGACGTCGCGGCAGCGCTTGACGAAGGCGACGGCCTGTTCCGGCTCTATTCCCGCCTTCTGCGGCTCCTTGCCGGTATTCACCTGCACATAGAGCCGCGGAAATCTGTTCTGCCTCGCCATTTCGGCAGCGAGCACGGCGGCGATCTTTTCGCGGTCGACCGTCTCGATCACGTCGAACAGGGCAACTGCCTCGGCCGCCTTGTTGGATTGCAGCGGGCCGATGAGATGGAGCTCGATATCCTCATAATCGCTGCGCAGTCCGGGCCATTTCGACTGCGCCTCCTGGACGCGGTTCTCGCCGAAAATTCGCTGCCCGGCCTCGAGGACAGGGCGGATCTCGTCGGCGGCGAAGGTCTTCGACACGGCAACCAGCGTCACCCGATCATCGCCCCTGTCCGCCTGCGCGACAGCCGCATCGATGGCGGAGCGAACGGAAAAAAGTTGTTCAACAGCGGTCGACATGGCAGCTTCTCATCCTATTTATCCGTTTGGAGCGGATTTTCGCCCGCTCGCTCAATATCCGGTGGTTGACCCTATCGCCAATACGTGGTGAAGGTCCGCCAACACATTCCTTTCCTTTGCAAGAGAATCCCGTTCATGGCAACCGAACGTTACAATCCGCGTGTAGCCGAGAAGCACTGGCAGAAGGCATGGCAGGACGCCAAGCTCTTCGAGACCAGCAATGACGACCCGCGCGATCCCTATTACGTGCTGGAAATGTTTCCCTATCCCTCCGGCCGCATCCATATGGGCCATGTGCGCAATTATGCCCTCGGCGATGTCGTTGCCCGCTACAAGCGTGCCAAGGGTTTCAATGTCCTGCACCCGATGGGGTGGGATGCCTTCGGCATGCCGGCGGAGAATGCCGCCATGCAGAACAAGGTCCACCCCAAGCAGTGGACGTACCAGAACATCGAATCCATGCGCAGCCAGCTCAAGTCCATGGGGTTGTCGCTGGACTGGTCGCGCGAATTCGCCACCTGCGACGTCGAATATTACCACCGCCAGCAGATGCTTTTCCTCGACTTCGTGGAAAAAGGGCTGGTGACGCGCAAATCCTCGAAGGTCAACTGGGACCCCGAGGACATGACGGTGCTTGCCAACGAGCAGGTGATCGATGGCCGCGGCTGGCGCTCGGGAGCGCTGGTGGAGCAGCGCGAGCTGACGCAATGGTTTTTCCGCATCACCGATTTCAGCGACGAACTGCTGGAAGCGCTGGATGGCCTCGAGCAATGGCCGGACAAGGTGCGCCTGATGCAGCGCAACTGGATCGGCAAGTCCGAGGGCATGCTGATCCGCTGGGCGCTGGATAGCGCATCGGCCAAGGATGGCACCAGCGAGATCGAGGTCTATACGACGAGGCCGGACACGCTGTTCGGCGCGTCGTTCCTGGCGATCGCGGCCGATCACCCCCTGGCGAAGAAGGCGGCAGAGACCAACGACGCCCTGGCGCAGTTCAACGAGGAATGCCGGCGCGCGGGAACGTCCGTCGCGGCGCTGGAAACCGCCGAGAAGAAGGGTTTCGACACCGGCCTCCGCGTCGTGCATCCGCTGGACGACAGCTGGTCGCTGCCGGTCTATGTCGCCAATTTCGTGTTGATGGAATATGGCACCGGTGCCATTTTCGGCTGCCCCTCCGGCGACCAGCGCGACCTCGATTTCGCCAATAAATACGGCCTGCCGGTGGTTCCGGTGGTGATGCCGAAGGAGGCGGATGCCGCGACGTTCCACATTACCGATACGGCCTATGTCGACGACGGCGTGATGATCAATTCGCGCTTCCTCGACGGCATGATGCCGGCGGAGGCATTCGAGGCGGTGGCGGAACGCCTGGAGAAGCAGTCCATCGATGGCCGCCCGCAAGGCGAGCGCAAGGTGAACTTCCGCCTGCGCGACTGGGGCATCTCGCGCCAGCGCTATTGGGGCTGCCCGATCCCGATGATCCATTGCGACGATTGCGGCGTCGTGCCGGTGCCGAAGGCCGACCTGCCGGTCAAGCTGCCGGACGATGTCGAGTTCGACCGCCCCGGCAATCCGCTCGACAGGCACCCGACCTGGCGCAACGTGCCCTGCCCGAATTGCGGCAAGCCCGCACGCCGCGAGACGGACACGATGGATACGTTCGTGGATTCGTCCTGGTATTTCGCCCGCTTCACGGCTCCCTGGGAAAACGATCCCACCGACCCGCGTGCCGCCAATCACTGGCTGCCGGTCGACCAGTATATCGGCGGCATCGAACACGCGATCCTGCATCTGCTCTATTCGCGCTTCTTCACCCGGGCGATGAAGATCGCCGGGCATCTCGATGTCAGCGAGCCGTTCAAGGGCCTGTTCACGCAGGGCATGGTCGTGCACGAAACCTACCGGCACGATGGCGCCTGGGTCACGCCGGCCGAAGTCCGCCTCGAGGAGATCGACGGCAAGCGCCGCGCCGTGCTGATTTCGTCGGGCGACGAGGTCGAGATCGGCGCCATCGAAAAGATGTCGAAGTCGAAGAAGAACGTCGTCGATCCGGATGACATCATCGCATCCTACGGCGCCGATACGGCGCGCTGGTTCGTGCTGTCGGATTCTCCGCCCGAACGCGACGTGATCTGGACCGAGGCCGGCGCCGAGGGCGCGCATCGCTTCGTCCAGCGCGTATGGCGCCTGATCTCGGAGGCGGCGGATGCGCTGCGCTCGGTCGAGCCCGTGGCGGCCAGCGAAGGCGAGGCGCTGCAGGTTTCGAAAGCCGCGCACAAGGCGGTCAAGCTCGTCGGCGAGGATATCGAGAAGCTGGGCTTCAACAAGGCCGTGGCCCGCCTCTATGAGCTCGTCAACCTGCTCTCCGGCCCGTTGCAGAAGATCGCCGCCGGCGAGGCGGACCCGGCGCTGATCGGCGCCTGCCGCGAGGCGACCTCCATGCTGGTGACGATGATCGCTCCGATGATGCCGCATCTGGCGGAGGAATGCTGGAAGGTTCTCGGCGGCGAGGGCTTCGTCGCCCAGCAGCCCTGGCCGGCCCATAGGGAAGAGCTGATCGTCGAGAACGACATCACGCTGCCCGTGCAGATCAATGGCAAGAAGCGCGGGGATTTGACAATTGCCCGCGATGCGGATCAATTGACCGTCGAGAAGGCTGCCCTGGCTCTGGATTTCGTCCAGGCTGCACTCAACGGCAATCCACCGAAGAAAGTCATCATCGTACCGCAGAGGATCGTCAATGTCGTTGCCTGATTACCGGTCGCGGGTCCTGTCCGCAAAGCGCTTCCTGTCCCTTGGCGTCGTCGGACTGTCGCTGATCGCGGCCGGCTGCCAGGTGCGCCCGCTCTATTCGGAGGCGGCGCCGGCGATCGGCAGCGGCGTCGGCGCAAGCGGCAGCGTGCGTTCCAAGCTCAGCACCGTGGCGATCAACCAGCCCGGCGACCGCGTTACGCAGGAAGTGCGCAACCATCTGATCTTCCTCTTCGCCGGAGGCGCCGGCCAGCCGGCAAGCCCGGCCTACAATCTGCAGATGGTCGTATATGCGCGCGATCTTTCGCTGGCGCTCGTCCAGAACGCCATCAACGACAAGTCGGGCCAGCCGACCGCCGGTTCGATCCGCATGACCGGCAATTACGTGCTGACGCGCGTTTCGGACGGGCAGGTGGTGGGCAGGGGTACGCGCATCGTCACGGCCGATTACGACGCGCCGCGCCAGCGTTTCGCCGTTGTCAGGGCACAGCGCGACGCAAACAACCGCGCTGCCCGCGAACTGGCCGAAGCGCTCAATCTGAGCGTCGCCCAGGATCTCGCCAAGTTCTGATCGCCGGCGGGAGGGGCGGCGGCTCTTCCCGTTCCGGCCCAATGAAAAGGGCGCCCGCTGCGATGCAACGGGCGCCCTTTTTTCGACTTCGGATCGGGTCAGGCGATGGACTGGCCGGTCTTCGCCCAATCGGCGAGGAACGATTCCAGACCCTTGTCCGTCAGCGGGTGCTTGACGAGCGCGCGCAGCGTTGCCGGCGGTACCGTTGCGACGTCGGCGCCGATGAGCGCTGCTTCCTTCACATGGTTGACGGTACGGATCGAGGCGGCGAGAATCTCCGTCTTGAAATCGTAATTGTCGTAGATCGTACGGATTTCGGAGATCAGCTCCATGCCGTTGACACCCATGTCGTCGATGCGGCCGATGAACGGCGAAATGAACGTCGCGCCGGCCTTTGCCGCCAGCAGGGCCTGCGGGGCCGAGAAGCAGAGGGTGACGTTGGTCTTGTGGCCGTCGGAGGTGAGGGCCTTGCAGGCCTTCAGCCCGTCCAGCGTCAGCGGCAGCTTGATGCAGATATTGTCTGCAATCTTGGCCAGAACCGCGGCTTCCTTCATCATCTGATCATATTCCGTCGCCGTGACTTCGGCCGAAACGGGGCCCTTCACGATGTCACAAATCTCCTTCGTGACTTCCAGGATGCTGCGGCCCGATTTCAGGATCAGCGAAGGATTCGTGGTAACGCCGTCGAGCAGGCCGAGGTCGTTGAGCTCGCGGATGTCCTTGACATCGGCAGTGTCGACAAAAAACTTCATCGTAGCAGTCCTTCCTAGTATGACAGGTGGCCTATGACGAGAGACGTGGGGCGTCTCCCGAAAATTGGCTTTTCTTTAGCGGAAAGCTGCGCCAAGGTCACGCATATATGACCGAGGATTCGTCCATTCCGCAAAAAATAGTTCCAGTGCTCGTGCCTTTGCCGGCCGAGCGTCCATATAGTTATGTCGTGCCGGCGGGGATGGACGTCAAGGCGGGCTCCATCGTTCGTGTGCCGCTGGGGCCGCGCGAGGTGGCGGGCATCGTCACGGAAGGCGGCACCGACAAGGTCGATGCCAAGAAACTGCGGCCGATATCCGCATTGTTCGATTGCCCGCCGGTGGATGCCGGCATGCTGCGCTTCATGCAATGGGCGGCGGACTACACCATTTCGCCGCCTGGAATGGTGGCGCGCATGGTGCTGCGCGTGCCGGCGGCCTTCGATCCTGAACCGCCCGTGCCCGGCTTGCGCTTCGCGGGCGGCAGCCCGGACCGCATCACCGGTGCGCGGTCGCGCGTGTTGGAGATGGCGGCGGAAGGCATGGCCTGGACGCGCACCGGCCTCGCCCACGCCGCCGGCGTCTCGGCGACGGTGGTGGACGGCCTCGTCGCGCAGGGGCTATTCGAAACGGTGATGATACCGCCGCGCCCGGTCGTGGCGACGCCCGATCCGGCCTATGCCGAGCCGACCCTGACCTTCGACCAGGCGCAGGCGGCCGAAAAGCTCGTCGAAGCCGTTGCGGCGGGCGGTTTCTCCGTGTCGCTGCTCGACGGCGTGACCGGATCGGGCAAGACGGAAGTCTATTTCGAGGCCATAGCCAAGGCGGTGGAGCAGGGCAGGCAGGTGCTCATCCTCCTGCCGGAAATCGCGCTCACGCAGCAGTTCCTGGACCGGTTCCACGACCGTTTCGGCTCGCGGCCGGCGGAGTGGCATTCGGAACTTGCGCCCCGAATGCGCGAGCGTGTGTGGCGGCAGGTCATGGAGGGCCAGGTGCGCGTCGTCGCGGGTGCGCGCTCGGCGCTGTTCCTGCCATTCAGCGAACTCGGGCTCGTCGTCGTCGACGAGGAGCACGATCCTGCCTACAAGCAGGAGGACCGCGTGTTCTACAATGCGCGCGACATGGCGGTGGTGCGCGGCCATATCGGCCAGTTCCCGGTCATTCTCGCCTCGGCGACGCCGTCGATCGAAAGCCAGGTCAACGCCAACCAGGGCCGCTACAGCCGGATAAGGCTCAGCGGCCGCTATGCCGAGGCGGCGATGCCCGACCTGAAGACGATCGACATGCGCCGGTCGCCGCCGCGCCCGGGCGGGTTCCTCTCGCCGGCACTGGTGGAGTCGGTCGAGGCGACGCTGAAGCGCGGCGAGCAATCGCTGCTGTTCCTCAACCGGCGCGGCTATGCGCCATTGACCCTTTGCCGCGTCTGCGGGCACCGGTTCCAATGCCCCAGCTGTTCGAGCTGGCTGGTGGAGCATCGCTTCCGCGGGCAACTCGTCTGCCATCAATGCGGACATCACGAAGCGCGGCCGGAAGCCTGCCCGTCCTGCGGCACGCTCGATCATCTCGTCGCCTGCGGCCCGGGCGTCGAGCGCATCGCCGAGGAAGCCGAGAAATCCTTTCCCGAGGCGCGCATCATCGTCCTTTCGTCGGACCTGATGGGGGTCAAGCGATTGCGGTTGGAACTCGATGCCATTGCCCGGGGCGATGCCGATATCGTCATCGGCACGCAGCTCGTCGCCAAGGGGCACAATTTCCCCAACATGACGCTGGTGGGCGTGGTCGATGCCGATCTCGGACTTGCCAATGGCGACCCGCGCGCGGCGGAGCGCACGTTTCAATTGCTCAACCAGGTCACCGGCCGCGCTGGCCGTACCGGCAAGAAGAGCCTCGGCCTGCTCCAGACCTACCAGCCGGACCATCCCGTCATGCGGGCCATCGTCTCCGGCGATGCGAAGACGTTCTACGAGCGGGAGATCGAGGAGCGCGAGCGTTCCGGCCTGCCGCCCTATGGCCGGCTTGCGGCGCTGATCATATCGGCGCCGACGCGGCAGGAGGCGGAGAGCCACGCCCGCGCGCTGCGCCGCGCCGCCCCCGCTTCGCCGCAGATCGCGGTGCTGGGCCCGGCGGAGGCGCCGCTCGCGCTCATCAGGGGGCGCCACCGGTTCAGGCTGCTCGTCCATGCGGACCGCAAGGCGGATATCCAGGGTTTCATCCGGGCCATGCTGCAGGCCGGGCCAAAAGAGCGTGGATCATTGCGTGTCCAAGTTGATGTCGATCCGCAAAACTTTCTATAAGCAAGTAGCAGGAACTCAGTCGGGGGACGAATATCATGGAACTCTATTGGCCATCGAGCCAGGGCGAATGGCTGGCCTTCCTGTCGGCGGCGGTGACGGTGCTGCTCGGCCTGTTCGCTTTTCTTGCGCCGCGCCTCGCCATGCGCGCCCTGCGGCTGCAGACGGTGCCCGCCCATCCGGAGGCGGTGGCGGCGCTGCGCGGACCGCTCGCCGGGTTCTATGTCGGGCTCGGTTTCAGCGCCCTGATATTCGCGCAGCCCTTCCTCTGGATCGCCCTCGGCGTCGCCTGGGCCTTCACCGTGTTCGGCAGGCTGATCTCGATGATGTCGGATCGCGGCAACACCCTTTATAACTGGGTCTACGTGATCCTGGAACTCGCGCTTGCAGCGGGGCCGCTGCTCTTCGCTTTCGGTTTCGTGGCGTAACGCCGTCACATTCCTGAATCGTTCGCTCATATTACGCAGGTTGCGGCAATGCGCACCGCCATTTTCGGGGATTCGCTTGTTGCGAGTCCAGTGTTCCTATGCTAGACGGCATTCAAATCTCGTCGGGGGCGGCTCTTGAGTTATGTTCTTGGCGGAAAAATAATCAATAACGCCAAAGATTTGACCGTTTCTATCCTTCGGTTTGCAGATTTTTGGCTCCAACACAGAGAGCTTGTCGTTCGTGGCAGAAACTTCGTCGCTCATTTCCGGTGTTGCCCAGCGTTATGCAGGCTCGTTGTTCGACCTCGCGCTGGAGGCAAAATCCATCCCGCAAGTGGAAAAGGATCTCGGCAGGTTCGAGGCTCTTGTCGATGGCAGCGCCGAATTGAAGCGTCTCATTGCCAGCCCGGTATTCTCATCCGGTGATCAGGTGAAGGCGGTCTCCGCCATCCTCACCAAGGCCGGCATCGGCGGCCTCGTCGGCAATTTCCTGCGCGTGGTCGCGCAAAATCGCCGCCTGTTCGCAGTGCCGGCAATGATCCGGTCTTTCCGTCAAATCGCAGTCGCGCATCGCGGCGAAGTTGCCGCCGACGTCATTTCGGCGCATGCACTCACCGCTGCGCAGCAGACAGAACTGAAGGCGGCGCTCAAGGGCGTGGCCGGCAAGGACGTGACAATCAATGTCACTGTTGATCCGTCGATTCTCGGTGGTCTCATCGTCAAGTTGGGTTCCCGCCAGATCGACACTTCACTTCGCACAAAACTTTCTTCGCTTAAGCTTGCACTGAAAGAGGTCGGCTGATGGACATCCGCGCCGCGGAAATTTCCGCAATCCTGAAAGAGCAAATCAAGAACTTCGGCCAGGAGGCGGAAGTCTCCGAGGTCGGGCAGGTTCTGTCCGTCGGTGACGGTATCGCTCGCGTATATGGTCTGGACAATGTTCAGGCCGGTGAAATGGTCGAGTTCCCGGGTGGTACCCGCGGCATGGCTCTCAACCTCGAGAGCGACAATGTCGGCGTGGTTATCTTCGGCTCCGACCGTGACATCAAGGAAGGCGACACGGTCAAGCGCACCGGCGCCATCGTCGACGTCCCCGTCGGCAAGGAGCTGCTCGGCCGCGTTGTCGACGCCCTCGGCAATCCGATCGACGGCAAGGGCCCGATCAAGGCAACCCAGCGTTCGCGCGTCGACGTCAAGGCTCCCGGCATCATCCCGCGCAAGTCGGTGCACGAGCCGATGTCGACCGGCCTCAAGGCCATCGACGCCCTGATCCCGGTCGGCCGTGGACAGCGCGAGCTCGTGATCGGCGATCGCCAGACCGGCAAGACCGCCATCATCCTCGACACGTTCCTCAACCAGAAGCCGGCCCATGATGCCGGCAACGAGAACGACAAGCTGTATTGCGTCTATGTCGCCATCGGCCAGAAGCGTTCGACGGTTGCCCAGTTCGTGAAGATCCTCGAAGAGCGCGGCGCCCTCGAATATTCGATCGTCATTGCCGCGACCGCTTCCGATCCTGCTCCGATGCAGTATCTGGCGCCATTCGCCGGCTGCGCGATGGGCGAGTATTTCCGCGACAATGGCATGCACGCGCTGATCGCCTATGACGATCTTTCCAAGCAGGCCGTTGCCTATCGCCAGATGTCGCTGCTGCTGCGCCGCCCGCCGGGCCGTGAAGCCTATCCCGGCGACGTGTTCTATCTGCATTCCCGTCTGCTGGAGCGCTCTGCAAAGCTCAACGACGAAAATGGCGCAGGTTCGCTGACGGCGCTGCCGGTCATCGAGACCCAGGCCAACGACGTTTCCGCCTATATTCCGACCAACGTGATTTCGATCACCGACGGCCAGATCTTCCTCGAGACGAACCTGTTCTACCAGGGTATCCGTCCGGCCGTTAACGTCGGCCTGTCGGTTTCCCGCGTCGGTTCCTCGGCGCAGATCAAGGCGATGAAGCAGGTTGCCGGTTCGATCAAGGGTGAGCTTTCGCAGTATCGCGAAATGGCGGCCTTTGCCCAGTTCGGTTCCGATCTCGATGCCTCGACGCAGCGCCTGCTCAATCGCGGTGCGCGTCTGACCGAGCTGCTGAAGCAGCCGCAGTTCTCGCCGCTGAAGACGGAAGAGCAGGTCGCGGTGATTTTCGCCGGTGTCAACGGCTATCTCGACAAGCTGGCCGTCAGCGACGTGGGCAAGTTCGAGCAGGGCCTGCTGACCTGGCTGCGCACGGAGAGCAAGGATGTTCTCCAGGCGATCGCCAAGGACAAGCAGATCAGCGACGACACCAAGGGCAAGCTCAAGGCGGCAATCGACGCCTTTGCCAAGTCCTTCGCTTAACCACTGACGGGATGAACGGATGCCTTCGTTAAAGGATCTGAGAAACCGGATCGCCTCGGTCAAGGCGACGCAGAAGATCACCAAGGCGATGCAGATGGTCGCCGCGGCGAAGCTGCGTCGTGCCCAGGAAGCTGCGGAAGCCGCACGCCCCTATTCGCAGCGCATGGCTGCGGTTCTGGCGAACATCGCTTCCAATGTGGATGGTGACGATGCGCCCGCACTGATGAGCGGAACCGGCAGGGACGATGTGCATCTGCTCGTCGTCTGCACGTCCGAACGCGGCCTTTGCGGCGGTTTCAACGCGCAGATTGCGCGTCTGGCCCGCGAACATGCGCGCCGGCTGCTCGCCGATGGCAAGACGGTGAAGATCATCACCGTCGGCAAGAAGGGCGCCGACATACTGCGCCGCGATCTCGGCAAGCACATCATCGATCACGTCAATCTGCGTGAGGTAAAGCAGGTCGGCTTCACCAATGCGGATGAGATCGGACGCAAGATTATCGGTTTGTACAATGAAGGCGCCTTCGATGTCGCGACATTGTTCTACTCCGAGTTCAAGTCGGTCATTTCCCAGATACCGACCGCCCAGCAGCTCATACCGGCGAACTCCATCAACGATGCCGAGCCGGAAACAGCGGGCGATGCAGTTTATGAATATGAGCCGGATCCGGCTGCCATTCTCGGCGATCTGATCCCGCGCAATATTTCCGTCCAGGTTTTCCGCGCTCTCCTTGAAAACGCGGCATCGGAACAGGGTGCGCGCATGTCCGCCATGGACAACGCAACCCGCAATGCCGGTGACATGATCAGCAAGCTGACAATGTCGTACAACCGCCAGCGTCAGGCCCAGATCACCAAAGAACTGATTGAAATCATTTCGGGCGCGGAAGCGCTCTAATCGCGAAGGTAAGGATCGATGGCAAAAGCAGCGACCCCGAAAACACCCGCAGCCGCAACGGCTGCAGCAGCCAAGCCCGCAAAGGCAGCTGCGCCCAAGGCGGCGGCCGCCAAGACCGAAGCCGCTGCAAAGCCGGTCAAGGCTGCCGCGAAGACTGCGCCCAAGGCTGCAGCGAAGCCGGCCGCCAAAACGACTGCCGCCAAGACGACGGCTGCTCCAAAGGCAACGTTGAAGGCCAATGGCGTCTCCGGCCGTATCAGCCAGGTCATCGGCGCTGTTGTCGACGTGACCTTCGATGGCGGTGTTCTGCCGAAGATCCTCAACGCTCTGGAAACCGACAATCTCGGCAACCGCCTGGTTCTCGAGGTCGCGCAGCATCTCGGCGAGAACACGGTCCGCACCATCGCCATGGACTCGACCGAAGGTCTGGTTCGCGGCCAGGTCGTTTATGATACGGGCTCCGCGATCATGGTTCCGGTCGGACCGGAAACGCTCGGCCGCATCATGAACGTTATCGGTGAGCCGGTTGACGAAGCCGGCCCGATCAAGACGACATTGACCCGCGCGATCCACCAGCCTGCTCCGGAATATGTAGAGCAGTCGACGGAAGCGCAGATCCTGGTAACCGGCATCAAGGTTATCGATCTTCTCGCACCCTATGCACGCGGCGGCAAGATCGGCCTGTTCGGCGGTGCCGGCGTCGGCAAGACCGTTCTGATCATGGAACTGATCAACAACGTCGCCAAGGCGCATGGTGGTTACTCGGTGTTCGCGGGTGTCGGTGAACGTACGCGCGAAGGCAATGACCTCTATCACGAGATGATCGAGTCCGGCGTGAACAAGGAAGGCGGCGGCGAAGGCTCCAAAGCCGCACTCGTCTACGGCCAGATGAACGAGCCGCCAGGTGCCCGTGCCCGCGTCGCCCTGTCGGGCCTGACGGTTGCGGAACACTTCCGCGATGAAGGCCAGGACGTTCTGTTCTTCGTCGACAATATTTTCCGCTTCACCCAGGCGGGTTCGGAATTGTCGGCATTGCTTGGCCGTATTCCTTCGGCCGTGGGCTATCAGCCGACGCTCGCAACGGACATGGGCGCGATGCAGGAACGCATCACCACGACCCACAAGGGTTCGATCACTTCGGTCCAGGCCATTTACGTGCCCGCCGACGATTTGACCGACCCGGCGCCAGCGACCTCGTTCGCCCATCTTGACGCCACGACCAACCTGAACCGTGCCATTTCCGAGAAGGGTATTTACCCGGCTGTGGATCCGCTCGACTCCACCTCGCGCATGCTCGATCCGATCATCGTCGGCGAAGAGCACTACCAAGTTGCGCGTCAGGTCCAGTCGATCCTGCAGCGCTACAAGTCGCTCCAGGACATCATCGCCATCCTTGGCATGGACGAGCTGTCGGAAGAAGACAAGATTGCCGTGGCGCGTGCCCGCAAGATCGAGCGCTTCCTGTCGCAGCCGTTCTTCGTTGCCGAAATCTTCACCGGTTCGCCGGGCAAGCTGGTCGATCTCGCCGATACGATCAAGGGCTTCAAGGGCCTTTGCAACGGCGATTACGATCACCTGCCGGAAGCCGCCTTCTACATGGTCGGCTCGATCGACGAAGCCATCGAGAAGGCACAGCGTCTGGCTGCCGAAGCGGCCTGATGAGGTTTCGATAGCGGCTGATGTTTTCAGCCGCTATCCGCTGCCGAATTGCAATTCCAGGTCAGGTTTCACCGCCTGCTCCCGGAACTGCCTGAATTGATCAGGTTACGATCACAGGAACTGAGTGAATATCATGGCTGAAGCCTTCAAGTTCGAACTCGTATCGCCAGAACGCCTGCTGCTTTCCGCGCAGGTTTCCGAAGTCGTGATTCCGGGTACGGAAGGTTACATGACGGTGCTCGCCCATCACGCTCCGCTGATGGCGACGGTCAAGCCGGGCGTCGTTTCGGTCACGACCGCCGATGGCAAGCCGGATAATTACGTCGTGTTTGGCGGCTTCGTCGACATCACGCCGGATGGTTGCACCTTGCTGGCGGAATCGGCGGTACATGTCACCGATATAAAGGCTGACGAATTGCAGCGGCGTATCCAGGATGCCCGCGAGGATTTCGAGGACGCGACGACGCGTGAGGCCAAGGCCAGAGCCGAAGACCTTCTCGGCCAGCTGATGACCTTGCAGGAAGCGATCAAGACAGCCTGATCGCGCGGCGCATATCCAATTGGAAAAGCAGGCTCCAGGCCTGCTTTTTTGTTGTTCGGATGGCCGCTTCCATCGGCCATTCTCCCTGTGACCTCATGCAACCAGATGGCGGAATGCGGCCACGACCTCCTCATAGACCTTGCGCTTGAACGGCACGATCAGGTTCGGGAGCTCGGCCATCGGCTTCCACTCCCAGGAGTCGAATTCGGCGGTGTGGCCGCCGGGCGGCGGGTTGATTGCAATCTCGCTCTCGTCGCCCTCGAAGCGGTAGGCGAACCATTTCTGTGTCTGGCCGCGATATTTGCCCTTCAGCGCCACGCCGACGAGCTGCGGCGGCAGGTCGTAATTGATCCAGTCCGGCGCTTCGGCGAGCAGCTTGACCGAGCGCATCCCGGTTTCTTCGTAAAGTTCGCGCAGCGCGGCGGGTTCCGGCTCTTCGCCGGGGTCGATACCGCCTTGCGGCATCTGCCAAAGCTGCGTCGCACCGTCCATCTCGTCGTTCGGAATGATGATGCGGTGTCCCGCCCAGACCAGCCCATCCCGGTTGAGCACCATTATCCCGACGCAGGGGCGATAGGGCAGAGATGCGGGGTCAACCATCTTGGCTCTCTTGTTCATCATGCACTCCGGATCTGGCTAGTCTTTTCTCAAAGGTGCGGCAAGCGCGGAAAGCAGCCGGCCGTGCCGCCCGAATGCTGCCGGCCCGGGCGGGCGGCACATCGAGGAAGTTTGAAACCGGACGGCTGTCGTGAAAAGGGCCGGATGATGATCCGGCCCTCTGGTCTCAGTTGGGAACGCCTTTTTTCGGATCGGCAGGGAAGGCCGCGTTGGCCTGTTCGCCGCGCAGAAGCTTCATTGCCTGGATCAGCTGCAGGTCGTCCTTGGCCTCCGGCGGCACATAGGCGATGGAGCCGGAACCTTCCGCATCTTCCTCCGCGCCCTTGATATGGCCCTTGAGGCTCGATTCGCTGATGGCTTCGGCCTTGCCCTTCAACTCGTCGGGCAGCGGCTGTTCCACGGTGATGTCGGGCACGATGCCCTTGCCCTGGATCGACTTGCCGGCCGGCGTGTAATAGAGCGCCGTGGTCAGGCGCAGCGCACCATTCTCGCCAAGCGGGATGATGGTCTGCACCGAGCCCTTGCCGAACGAGCGCGTGCCGAGCACGGTGCCGCGACGGTGGTCCTGCAACGCACCGGCCACGATCTCCGAGGCACTGGCGGACCCGCCATTGATCAGCACGATCAGCGGCTTGCCCTTGGTCAGGTCGCCGGCGCGCGCATCGAAGCGCGTGATGTCGTTCGGGTCGCGGCCACGGGTCGAAACCACTTCGCCCTTGTCGAGGAACGCATCGGAGACGTCCACGGCCTGATCGAGCAGGCCACCCGGATTGAGCCGGAGATCGAGCACGAAGCCTTTCAGCTTGTCCTCGGGGATCTTGCTCTGGATGTCCTTGATCGCGCTCTGCAGATCGTCGGAGGTCTTTTCGGTGAAGGAGATGACACGGACATAGCCGATATCGTTCTCGACGCGGTATTTCACCGCCTTCACCTTGACGACGTCGCGCACGATTGTCAGCGTGATCGGCTTGTCGGCGCCCTTGCGGATCAGCGTGAGCTCGATCGGGGTATTCACCTCGCCGCGCATCTTGTCCACCGCGTCGGTCAGGGTCATGCCGCGAACCTCGACGCCGTCGATCTTGGAAATGTAGTCGCCCGAGAGCACGCCGGCCTTGGAAGCGGGCGTATCGTCGATCGGCGCGATGACCTTGACGAGTTCGTTTTCCATGGTGACTTCGATGCCGAGGCCGCCAAATTCGCCCTTCGTCTGCACGCGCATGTCCTGCGCCTGTTCCGCATTCATGTAGGACGAATGCGGATCGAGCGAGGTGAGCATGCCGTTGATGGCGTTTTCGACCAGCTTCTTGTCGTCGGGCGGCGTGACGTACTGGGCTCGCACGCGCTCGAAGATATCACCAAAAATTGAAAGCTGCTTGTAGGTATCGGTGCCCGCAGCTTCCGCGGCGGTGGTGGGCAAAGCACCCTGCACGACGACCATAGCCGTCGCGCCCAGCAGCGCTCCAGCCAAGAGAAGCGACAGTCTACGTATCATTTGCGGTCCTTCCAGCAAGCCTATCCGCCCACCAGGGAGCGGGATTAATGGGTTTTGTATCCTTTCGGAACTCAATGTAAAGCATTGGAGCTCCATTTCTAATTGGAACAGGCGTGCTGCTGGCGATAAGTTGCTCGTTCATCACACCCACCGGTTCTCCCGCCAGTACAAACTGATTCTGCGAGACATTGATCTTAGCCATGCCCGACAAAACGACATGATACCCGTTCCCGGCATCAAGTATCAAGAGTTGTCCATAGGAGCGGAATGCGCCAGCATAAAGGACAACCGCGTCCACGGGCGCTGTAATCGTGGCTCCGGCACCGGTTTCCAGCGTATCTCCCTGGACGGTGCCGCCAAATCCGTCATCATCACCGAAGTGCCGGACCAGCTTGCCGGCCGCGGGAAAGGCGAGCCTGCCGCGCAGCGAGGCGAAATTCACCTGCGACGACAGCCGCTTCTGGTTGGAGGCGAATTCGTCGGCGCGCTTCTGGCTCGCGGCAAGCCGCTCCTGCTCCTGCGCGCTGGCTTCGCTCGCGGCGCGTTCCACCTCGCGCATTTCCTTTTCAATCGAGGCGATGAGGTCCTTCAGCGAATTGGCGCGCCGCGCCAGATCCTCCACCCGCTTCTGCTCGGCCAGGCGGGTTTCCTCCGAACTCTCCTGCAGCTTCTTCTTCTCGGCCAGCAGGAGGTCGAGCTTCTTCCGCTCCTCCGCCTGCCCGGCCAATGCCTGCGTCAGCCGCACCTGTTCCTCCGAAATCGAGGTCTTCACCCGGGTCAGTTCGCGCAGGTCGGCAAGCAGTGTCTCGGTCTCATGCCGCATTTCAGGGACGACCGCGCCAAGCAGCACCGCGCTGCGGACCGATGACAGCGCGTCGTCCGGGCGGACGAGCAGGGCCGGCGGCGGGTTCAGTCCCATGCGCTGGAGCGCGGCAAGCACCTCGGCCAGCGCGCCGCGCCGCTGCCGCAGCGACAGCCTCAGCCCGTCTTCCCGCTCGCGCAGCCCGGTCAGCTTGTCCTGGAAGCCGGCAATATCCTCGCTCATCTTCTTCTCGGTCTTTGCCGATTGAATGAGCGCGGCGGTGAGCGTTGTCTGGTCCTTGCGAAGCCCGGCGATCTCCTGATCGAGCTGCGCCAGCTTTTCCGACGAAACCGACATGGCGTTCGTCAGGTCCTGCAATTCCTTCTGGGTTTCCGCCTTCTTCGCTTCCGCGGGCAGCGTGGCCTGTGCGGGTGGCGGGGGTGGTGCGGGTGTCTGGGCCTGGACGGGCGCGGCGCAAAGCAGGCACAGAAGGGCAATTGCAAGCCGCCGCGAGCCGTGGCCCGCCAAGGGGATCGCCTGATATCGCCTGAAAACCATCACCTGTCCGGACTATGCAAATCGATACGGAGCCTATTCGGCTTCCACTAACGAACCATTAACCATAAGCGGTCCGTTTGGACAGTAGCGTTCTGGGTAAGCGAGATGGCCAAATTGCGGCGGGGCCGTTTGTCGGTTGGGCTGCAGTGACCAGCGTCAGCGGTGGGGAGCGCAGGAGTCATGAGGGTAGAGTGGATTAAATACGGAAAATCCGCACCACGCCCGCGCAATCGCGTCTGGTCATTGAAAATGGGGGGAGACGGGCGGTCTTCAGCGCGTCAGTATTGTATCAGGGTCGAGGTCCGAAGACCGCCCGCGACGTCTTTGCCTGCTATCATTGCGCTTGTCAGACGCAACAACCCGGAAACAAGAGCGCCACCTCCGTTTCCTTCTGCAGTTTGCCAGCCAGTCGGGTTTGTCACTCCCGCCTGTCCGGCAACGCCATCCTTCCCCAGCAATCGAAACAGCACCGGAAGCTGCTCCCCCACTGGAAAGGATTTGTGCAGAATACCCCGGCTTCAAACAGGGGGGATAAGTTTTTTTGCGTGCCGGAAGGAAGAATGAGCGAAATCAGCAGCTTGCAGGGCAAAATATTTTTTGAGGCCGAAAATCTATCCCACCGCGCGGGCCAGTTTGCCCCTGTTCACAGCCCGGAAAACGACAGATGGCGATGATGTGCCGCGAATCACGCAGCAACGATGGTGCAATCCCTTTGTGGGCCCTCTGTGGGCCCCTTTTGGGCAACCAAAAACACCCGCTGCGAGGCGGGTGTCATTGTCGTCAAAGACTATCAGGCACGTCTGATTATGCTTGCGATCAGCGAAATCAGCAGAAGGGCGAGGAATACGTAGAAGATTATTTGCGCAATGCCCGCCGAGGCGCCGGCGATGCCTCCGAAGCCCAGGGCACCCGCCACCAATGCTATGATCAGAAAGATTACCGCGTAATAAAGCATCATCGTCTCCCTTTAATTGTTGAACCGACAACGGTGAAAGTGCCGGATTGGTTCCACGGGGAGACGCCTTCAGCGTTCGGCTCAGACCTTGGCGCGGCTGCTCTCCTTGAAGAACAGCGCCTGGGTGATCAGCGCCTTCACCATGTCCGGGTTGAACGGCTTGGTGACGAGGAAGGTCGGTTCCGGCCGCTCGCCGGTCAGGAGTCGCTCCGGGAACGCCGTGATGAAGATGACGGGGATGGAATCCTGGCTCAATATGTTGTTCACGGCGTCGATGCCGGAACTGCCATCGGCAAGCTGGATATCGGCGAGGATCATGCTCGGCTGCGTCGTCGAATAGATCTTCAGCGCCTCGTCCCGGGTCCGGGCAATGCCGACGACCCGATGTCCGAGACTTTCGACCATGTGCTCGATATCCATGGCGATCAGCGGCTCATCCTCGATGATGAGGATATCGGTGGCGATCTGCTGCGATATGCCGACGGAAGCCTCGTCGAGCAGCGCGTAGAGCTCTTCCTCGCTCACATCGAGGATTTCCATCGTCTCGGCCTGGCTGAAGCCTTCGAGGCTGATGAGCAGGAAAGCCTGGCGCGCCCGTGGCGCGATCGAGGTGAGATTGGCGGCGGCATGCTTCTCCCAGCCGAATTCCGACTGCAGTTCCAATGGCCGCACATTGACCGAGTTGAAATGCTTGATCAGAAGCTTGTAGAGCCCGACCCTGTCGGAGCCCGCCTGGGGAAAGAGCGACACATCCGTGATGAGAATTTCAAGCGTCGCCGCCACATAGGCATCGCCGGAGGATTGGGAGCCGGTGATGGCGCGGGCAAAACGGCGGAGATACGGCAAATGTGGAGCTATCCGGGTGGACAATGACATTATGATGGGTTCCCATGTTCAGATGGTATCGGAATTTTAAAGAGTAGCGGACTTAAACACATTGGTGAAAAAAAAGTTCCATGGCTGGAACTTTTCGCTTCGTTCAGGATTAGGGCATGTATTGTGTCTAGTGAAAAAGCGTTGACATCGGAAAAGATCAGGCAATGAACCCAAAGAACAGCTCTTCTGACGCGCCGGCTTCCGCAGCGCGCATTCGTCGACGTGATACAAAAAATGCAGAAACCGAAATAGGCCTCAAGCTTCGCGCCCTCTACGCCTCCGTGCAGGACGAGGAAATACCGACCCGGTTTCTCGATCTCCTGGAGAAACTGGACGAAGCCGAGCGCAAACATTCACAATCCTCGAAATAGAACGGGACCAGTGAATGGTACATGAATCGAAAGACTTCAAACGGAACCTGATCGCGTCGCTGCCAAAGCTGCGCGCCTTTGCGGTTTCACTCATCGGCAATCCCGACCGCGCCGACGATCTTGTCCAGGACACGATCATGAAAGCCTGGGCAAAACAGGATTCGTTCGAACTCGGCACCAATATAAAGGCCTGGCTCTTCACCATCCTGCGCAATGAATTCTACAGCCAGATGCGCAAGCGCGGGCGTGAAGTGCAGGATTCCGACGGCATATTCACCGAACATCTTTCCGTGCATCCCTCGCAATATGGTTCGCTGGATCTCCAGGACTTCCGCAAGGCGCTCGAGAAACTGCCGGACGATCAGCGTGAGGCGATCATCCTCGTCGGCGCTTCGGGCTTTTCCTACGAGGAAGCCGCCGATATCTGCGGCTGCGCCGTCGGAACGATCAAGAGCCGGGTAAGCCGTGCCCGCACGCGGCTGCAGGAGCTGCTGGAGGTACAGGGCGAGGTGGATTATGGCCCCGATTCGATCGCGACGCAGGTCACTTCCAACAAATTTGCCTAGTGACCCGAAACTGAAATACGCTCTGGCCCCTGCCGCCATAGTGAGGCGTATTTCAATTCCACCACACTAGTGACCCGAATCTGAAGTTCACTCCATTATTGCAGCAGCGTCAGATGAACTTCAGATTCGATAGGGTCACTAGCAATTATATGTATCTAGTGTGGTTTCGGAATTGAAATACGCTCTTGCCCCTGCCGCCATCCGCGAGGCGTATTTCAATTCCACCACACTAGACGGGGATGGCCTTCAGGCCGGAACCGACGGCCGCCTGAAACGTTTGCCAGGGGCAGCAATCCGGGGATGGAACCCGCCAGACCTGCCCGCCGTTTCGGCGGCAGCAGCGGAGTATTGTAACTAAATCACCGAGTTGAGGAACCTTGGCGAAAACGTTGCGTTGAAGACGTGGCGTAGATAACTTAGCCGAAATCAGGGGGCGCCACTGAGCGGGCCGTCATCGAGTATGAAGTCAAACGGAATCTCAGAAAGCACTCAGTCGTTTCTTTCCGCAGAGTCGCGGCAGGATGTGATTTCGGCGCTGCTCGCAGCAACGAATGAAAACGATGCGGACCTGAAGAACCTTTGCAGCATGGCCCTCGCCATGTTTTCGGTCGATGGCGTCAGCATATCACTCGTGGACAAGGACATCAGCCACCGGCTTGCATCCGCCGGCACGGCGCAATTGCCCGATCTCTGGCCGCTCGAAGCCGAGGCGCTGACCGGCGCGCGCTGCCTCGTTCGCCGCGACGGCTCCGGCAATCCGGGCTTTGTGGCGACGGCGCCCTTCACGGTGGCCCGCGAACCGGTCGGCGTCATCAGCATCCTCTCCGCCGTGGACAAGCCCACTTTCGAATCGGACGATCAGGGACCAGGGCAGGGGCAGGGGCAGCAGCAGGGGCAGCAGCAGCTCGAGCGCTTAGCGAAGCTCGCAGGCTCGCTCGTCGAGCTCAAGCGCAATGCTCGGCTTGGAAGATCGGCAATGGAAGCGCTTCACCGCGAGGAGGATCGCAACGCCGTGGCGCTGGAAGCCGGCCATGTCGGCAGCTGGGTCTGGGACCTCAAGACCGGTCTCTTCACCGGCAACAAGATGGCCTATTCCATGCTTGGCCTCAGCGAGGAGAATCCGGTCACCGGCGAGGACGTGTTCCGCGCCATGCATCCCGACGATTTTCCGCTCATGAAAATGGCGATCACGCGGGCAATGGCTCATAATGAGGATTATGTCGGCGAGTTCCGCGCGGCTTCCTCCGGCCAGTGGCTGCTTGGCCGCGGGCGCATATTCGAGCGCGACGAGACCGGCCGGCCGGCCGTGGCGGTCGGCGTCAATATCGATATTACCGAGGCGAAGAGCGCGGGAGAAAAGACCCGGCTCCTGCTGCGCGAGCTCAATCACCGGGTGAAGAATACGCTGGCGATGCTGCAATCGCTGGCGCGGCAGACGCTCAACCGGACATCCGATCCCGCCGAGTTCATGGAGGCCTTTTCCGGCCGGCTGCGCGCCATTTCAGAAGCGCATACGCTGCTTTCCGACCGCGAATGGAGCGGCATCAGCCTGGTGGATCTCGTGACCAGGCAGGTCGAACCCTATGCGCTCTACGATTCGCATCAGCTGGAGCTTGTCGGCGAGGATATGATCCTGCCGCCGGACCATGCGCTCGGGCTCGGCATCGCCCTGCACGAACTGGCGACGAATGCCGCCAAGCACGGGGCTTTCTCGGCCGCGGCAGGCAAGGTGCGGGTGTCGTGGCAGACGGAGCGGGGGCTGGACGGTTCGCGCGTGGTGATCCAATGGACCGAGATGAACGGCCCGCCGGTCATGCCGCGGGGCGAACGGGGGCTCGGCGAGCGATTGATCGAGCGAAGCCTCGACAAGGTCATATCGAGCAGCGTGCGATTGAGCTATCCGCCGACCGGCATGGAAGCGCTTATCTCCATGCCGATCGAGGATGGGTCAAGTACCGTCACCGGCTGAGCGCTTGCGCCGCGCCCGGCGTTCGGGCTTATCGCCGAGGAACATCAACGCACCCAATGCAATGGCCGGCACGGCCAGCAATGTCAGGCCGCGCGATTTGAGCAAGGCGGGGGCCGCGGCGACTGCCGCGACCGTGAGCAGCGCGGACGTATCGACCTTCGCCCGTTCCTTCTGGCGCTTGCGGGCCGCGGCCGCCGTTACCTTCATGATCACGAACAGGATCAACGCCAGCACCAGCGCCCCGATGCCGATGGAAAGGGAGGCGTAGAGCGGCCCGTAGCGTTCCGACAGGGCGATATAGGCGGCGACCAGAAGGAAGACGACGCCAATCGCCCCGAGAACGGCGATCACAGCCATGTAAAGCGCATTGCGCTTGATACGGTTGACGGCTGTGCCAACTTCGCCGGCGGCGACGCTGGTCAGGAATGGTGTCAGCAGCTTCAGCATTTTCTAGCGGCGGGTCAGGCAGGCAAGAAGGAACCCGATGCCGGCGGCGACGGCAACCGTCGTCAGCGGATTTTCCCGCACCGTTTCGGCAAGCTGTTCTTCGAGATCCTTTGCGCGCAGCCGCAGGTCGTCAAGGGCTTCCTCGCCCTTCAGGCGCGCAGTTTCCAGGGTTTCGGCGGCATTCGCCCGCGCGCCCCGGGTGGAATCCTTGCCGATCCTGGAAAGGGTCGCGGCGATATTGGCTATGTCCTCTTTCAAGGCCGCAACCTGCGCCTGCAGATCCTGGTCGGTCTGGGCTTCTTTAACTGCTTTGTCGATCTTGGAGGACACAGTGGCCATACGATAACTCCTGAGAGAGGTTGCAACTCATGGGTTCGGAACGCTCATGGGTTTGGAACGCAGGTGAATTTCATTTGTTCCACGCTGCGCTGCCGAGGGCAATATATGGCGGCGCCGGTTCCGCCTATTATTCCGCGGTTCCCCGCAGCAATATCCTGTCCCGGTCGGCATTATAGGCTTCGGCGCTATAGGCCGGATGAGCCTCCAGTTCCTGTTTGGTGAATGGCGTGAACACCGAAACCTTGCCCGCCTCGTCGGCCAGAAGGTCGAGATTCTCTATGGAGATGGCGATGGGCTTCTTGCCGATGCCGAGAAAGCCGCCCACGTCGACCACCAGCGCTTCCACCTGTCCGTCGGGCATCATCAGCGCGTCATTGACATTGCCGAGCGATTCATCCTCGGGTCCGAACACGGCCGCACCGATCAGCCGGTCCGCACTGACTGCGGCGGAAGGCACCGCCTTCAGCGCGCTGCGATCGGCAGGCTCCGGCTCCGCGGCGGGCGAGGCGCCGGCAAGCGGCTCCGTCTTGGTGAGGGCGCTGCGGTCGAATGCGGGCGCGGCCTGCAATTCCTCCTTGCCGGCTGCGACCACGAGCCGGGCCTGGTCGCCTTCTCCCGCCCAGGAAAGCTCGCCGATGCCGATTGCGACTTCCTTGTCGCCGATCCCGAGGAAGCCGCCGACGCCGATGATGGCCGCCAGCGGTCCATCTGCGCCGACGAGAATATCCGTGACCTTGCCGATGGCGGCCGCATCGCCGCCTGTTCCGTTATAGACATCCTGGCCGATCAGGTTGGAGACGAGAACCTGTCCAGCCTCGCCGGTGAGATACTGGTTCTGCTGCGGGTCCGCCTTCTCCGGCATCTGCCCGAACAGCCCGCGCGTCTCCTTCGTATCCTGAGCCGCGGCATTGGCGGCAAGCAGGGCGAGCGCAGCGGCGACGAAGGCTGACTTCGTGGCCGCGCCTCTCAGGGGTCTGTTGTCGCTCAAGACAGATATCCAAGCAGCCAGAGGATCAGGATGATCGGTAGAGGAAGGCCGATAAGCCATAGCAGGACACCGCGGAACATGCGCATTCTCCTTTCGATGCGTTCGATTAAGCGAAATCGGGCTCGATCAGATGCGGCCCATCAATATCAGGATGAGAAGCACCACCACGACGATGCCGAGCAGGCCGGACGGTCCATAACCCCAGTTCCGGGCGTGAGGCCAGGTCGGGAATACGCCGATGAGGGCCAAAATCAGTATGATAACTAGGATTGTGGTAATGGACATGATGTCTCCCGGCGGTTGAACCTGTTGTGTCATAAAACACGCCGGCGCCGGTTTCGTTCCAGGCCGCGGCGCTGGCCGGGCGAATGGCGAGACTGCAACCAAAAGGCGCGATCCGCGTTGCAGCACCGGGGTTGAGGGAGATACTGCCGATGGCTTACGAAGTGGGGACCGATCATGCCTGCGGATGAACCGGAAGTCGTGCCGCAGCGCGCCGTCGAGCGCGTGACCCGGCGCGCCGCCTATGTGGCCGTGCCGGCGGAGCCCGATGGCGGCACGCAATTTCCGCCGGTCATCGTCGCCATCGCCATCGTCGCGGCGCTTTACTGGGCAAGCGATGTCTTCGTGCCCCTCGCTCTGGCGCTGTTGCTGACATTCGCCCTCTCGCCGCTGGTGACGCGCCTGCATCGAAGCGGCGTGCCGAAGGGCGTCGCGGTGGTCGGCGTGGTCATTGCCGCCTTCCTTGTCATTGCGCTCTTCGTTGCGGTGCTTGTCAGCCAGTTGAGCGTGCTGGCGCAGAACATACCGAGCTACCAGTACAATATTCAGGCGAAGATCAGGACGGTGAAGGATGCCCAATCCGGAAACAGCATCTTCGACCGGGCCTCGCGCACGTTCAGGCGGCTCAATGAGGAGATCGGTCGATCGGACGAGGTCGAGCGCTTCTCGCCGGCGACGGAGCCGGCGCCTGAACCAGCCGAAGCGCAGCGGCCGCCGCAGAACGTGACCTCGGACCCGCCGGCGCAATCTGCACCGCTCCGGCCCGCCGAGGCAGGCAAGCCGGTGCCGGTGGAGATCCGCACGCCGCCGCCCGATCCTCTGCAGGTCCTGCAGACCGTGGCCGGGCCGCTGGTGCAGCCGATGGCGACGGTGGGCATCGTCATCGTCTTCGTGATCTTCATGCTCATGCGGCGCGAGGACCTGCGCGACCGCTTCATAAAGCTGGTCGGTGCGAGCGATATCCATCGAACGACGACCGCGCTGCACGATGCGGGCAAGCGTGTCGGCCAATATCTGCTCATGCAGCTCATCATCAATATCAGCTATGGCGTGCCGGTGGGCATCGGGTTGTGGGTCATCGGCATTCCCAATCCGGTTCTCTGGGGCCTGCTGGCGATCCTGTTCCGCTTCGTGCCCTATGTGGGGCCGATCATCGCGGCGGCGTTTCCCCTGCTTCTCGCGATCGCGGTCGATCCCGGCTGGATGACGCTCGTGTGGACGGCGGCGCTGTTCATCGTGCTCGAACTTCTGAGCAACAATGTCATGGAGCCGCTGCTCTACGGCTCGCGTACCGGGCTGTCCCCGGTGGCGATCCTGGTCGCCGCCATCGTGTGGACGTGGATATGGGGTCCGATCGGCCTGATCCTCTCGACGCCGCTCACCGTGTGCCTCGTGGTGCTCGGGCGGCACGTGCCGAAATTCGAGTTTCTCGACGTTCTGCTCGGCAACGAGCCGGTGCTGATGCCGCCGCAGCAGCTCTACCAGAGGCTGCTTTCCGGCGATCCGGACGAAGCGACGGAGAAGGCGGAGGAATATCTGCAGACGGCTCCGATCCTCGAATATTACGGTTCGGTCGCCATTCCGTCGCTGCAACTGGCCGAGCACGATCGAAAGCGCGGCGTCCTCGATGTGCCGCGTCGCAACCGCGTCGCCCAGGGCATGGCCTTCCTCGTCGAAAATCTTTCCGATCATGACGATGACGAAGCGGAAGAGCAGGAGCCGAAGGAGGAGAAGGAGCAGAACGGCGGGAAGACCCGGGCGGCCAGGACGAAGGCCGGGTCGGCTGCCGCACCGAAGCCGAAGATCGTGCTTTCGGGTGGCGGGCGCAGCAATCTCGACGATGCAGCCGGCTTCATCATCGGCGATATACTGGAGCGGCGCGGCTTCGAGGTGCGCGATATAACCCATGACGAGCTGGTTGCCGCCAACATAGGCAAGCTGGACCTGAGCGGGGTCAGTGCCATCTGCATCAATTACCTGGACTCGGCTTCCGTGGCCCATGCGCGCTATCTGGTACGGCGCCTGCGCCGGCGTCACGCGCGCATGAAGATCGTCCTCGGATTCCTCGGCGACGACAGCGATACGATCGACGGCGAGAAGATCGTCGCTTCGACCCGCAACTGCGTTTTTGCCGCCTCGATGGAGACGGTCATCGATGAAATGTCGACCTGAAGCGAATTCTCGAGGCATGGCCGCGCGGGGCGGGAACCAAGCCCGGTCTACTTCGTTGTTGCCCACGCTAGCCGAGTTTCGGCCGGCAACTCCAGACCCGGTGCCTGTTCCCCCGTGGGCGCCGGGTCGTCCCCCAGATTTTTCCTTGCACCCGAGGCGGACGATCCGGAACAAGCTGCGCCTGCCAGCGTTCTAGGACGTGGTCGTTTCAGGAAAGGAAGTTTTCCATGGGAAGCACGAGTGACAAGATGTCCGGCATGGCCAACAAGGCAGCCGGAGGCGCCAAAAAGGCAGTGGGACAGGCAACCGGGTCCCGGCAAATGGAGGCGGAGGGCAGGGCGCAGCAGATGAAGGGCGACGCCCAGCACGCAAAAGGCAAGGCCAAGGACGCAGTCAAGAAAGTCATCGACAAGGCCTGATGCCGATCGGGAACCGGCTACGGCCGGTTTCCAGCCGCTGACTGCAACCTATGCCCGGCGCGGCCGAAATCTATGAACCGGAGCAGCAGACAATGAGTCAGAGAGCAATCGACTTCGTCAACAATTGGATAGACGCCAATGTGGATACGAGTCGCCCGGCGGACATGGAGCACCATGACAGCCGGCCAAAGAAGCTGGCGGAACAATGCGCCGCGGCCGCGGCAGCTGCCGGCATCAGCGAATCCGAGATCAAGGACGGGCTGGGCGATCTGGAGATCTGCATGATCACCGCCATCGACCGCGCCGCCCTCGCCAGGGGCGCAGGCGGCTAGTGTGGTGAACGTCAGCTTCGGCCGCTAGCGTTCGATCCGCGTCGACAGGATGATGGACGACATCGTCCTTTCGACACCCTCCAGCGCGCCGATCTCATCGAGAAGGCGATCGAGTTCCTGGATCGACGGAGCCTCGACGATGACGATCATGTCGAATTGCCCGCTCACCGAATGCAGGGTGCGGACCCATGTGATCTTGCGCAGCGCGTTCTCGACCCGCGGTGCGAGCTTGGGCAGCGCCGTGACCAGCACATGCGCCTTGACGAGGTTCTCCTGATACTCCGGTGAAAGCTGGACGCCATAGCCGCGAATGACGCCGCGCGCCTCCAGCCTTTCGATGCGGCTCTGCACCGTGGTGCGCGAAAGGTCGAGCCTGCGGGCAAGCTCGGCGGTGGAGGCGCGGGCGTTCTCGCGCAGCAGGGACAGGAGCGCGTGATCCGCGTCGGACAGCATTATGTAAAATCCTCTCGGCAATATGCGCAAAATGCGTCGTTGTTTCGTCAGTATAGAGGCTTCAAAGCGCAGGGCAATATGGTAGAATCGGCAGATCGCATATCAATCCGGGGGATTCCACATGAAGGACATCGTAGTCGTCGGCGCGGGCAAGATCGGCGCAACCATTGCCAATCTTCTGGCCGATTCAGGAGATTATCGCGTTACCGTCGTCGATCGGTCGCAGGCGCAGCTCGATGCGCTGGAAGTGACGTCGGCGGTGGCGACGGCCATGGTCGAGATCACGGAGGCGGGCGCGCTCGAAGCCCTGCTCGCCGGGAAATTCGCTGTCCTCAGCGCCGCTCCGTTCCATCTGACGACCCACATCGCCCAGGCTGCGGCGAAGGCCGGCGTGCATTACCTCGATCTTACCGAGGATGTCGCCAGCACGCGGATCGTCAAGCAGCTTGCCGCCACGGCCGCCGGCGCGTTCATCCCGCAATGCGGCCTTGCCCCGGGCTTCATCTCGATCGTCGCCAACGATCTGGCGAAGCGCTTCGACTCGCTCGAAAGCATCCGCATGCGCGTCGGCGCCCTGCCACAATATCCTTCCAATGCCTTGAACTACAATCTCACCTGGTCCACCGATGGCGTGATCAACGAATATTGCGAACCTTGCGAGGCGATCGTCGATGGCGAGCTGACGGAGGTTCCGGCGCTCGAGGAGCGCGAGGAATTCTCCCTCGATGGCGTTACCTACGAAGCGTTCAATACGTCGGGCGGCCTCGGTACGCTTTGCGAGACGCTGCTGGGCAAGGTCCGCACGCTCAATTACCGCACCATACGCTATCCCGGCCATGCGGCGATCATGAAGGCGCTGCTGAACGATCTCGGCCTGCGCGACCGGCGTGAAATATTGAAGGACATCCTGGAAAACGCCCTGCCGACGACGATGCAGGACGTGGTGGTCATCTTCGTGACGGTCAGCGGCCGCAAGAAGGGCAGGCTGTTGCAGGAGACCTATGCGAACAAGGTCTATAGCGGCCATATCGGGGCGCGGCTCTATAGCGGTATCCAGATCACCACCGCTTCCGCCATCTGCGCCGTGCTGGACATGCTCGCCAATGGCGACCTGCCGCAGCAGGGTTTCATCAGGCAGGAGGACATCGCCCTCGATACCTTCCTCGCCAACCGTTTCGGCAAGGCCTATGCGCAGGTGGAAGCAGCCGGAAGGCTCGTTGCCTGACCTAACCCGAGCTGGGCCTGATCTAACCCGACCTGGGTCCGACCTGGCCTGGGCCTGAATCAGGACGGATCACTCGCCGTCGTGGCTACAACGGCGAGCGAGGCGATTGTTTCAGACCCATTCGCCCTTGCGCATGACAGGGATGGCCGCGCCGTTCCTGTCGATGCCGTCGACATCGATCTCGCCCGAGCCGATCATCCAGTCGATATGAATGAGGCTGCTATTGCCGCCGCGCGCGGCGACTTCGTCAGCGGAAAGCTTGCCGCCATTGACGAAACATTGCGAGTAGCATTGGCCGAGCGCGATGTGGCTGGCGGCATTCTCGTCGAACAATGTATTGTAGAACAGCAGGCCGGAGGCCGAGATCGGCGAGGAGTGCGGAACAAGCGCGACTTCGCCGAGCCGCCGCGACCCCTCATCCGTGCCGAGCACCTTGTTGAAGACTTCCTCGCCACGCGTGGCCTTCGCCTCGACGATCTTGCCGCCCTCGAACCGGACCCTGATATTCTCGATCAGGCTGCCCTGATGCGACAGCGGCTTGGTGCTTGAAACATGGCCATCGACGCGCAGGGCGTGCGGCGTGGTGAAGACCTCTTCCGTCGGAATATTCGGGTTGCAGCTGATGCCGTTCTTGGCCGTCGCCGCCCCGCCATGCCACTCGTGCTCATCGGCTAGCCCCACGGTAAGGTCCGTGCCCGGCCCCTTGAAGTGGAGCGCCGAAAACGCATGCTCGTTCAGCCAGAGCGTGCGCTTGTTCAGCGTCGCATTGTGCTCCCGCCAGGCGCTGACAGGATCGTCGATATCGACGCGGGACGCCGCGAAGATCGCATCCGCAAGTTTGGTCACCGCGACTTCGACGTCGTCGTCCGGGAACATCTGCTTGGCCCAGGAAGGATTGGGGTAGGAGACGATGTTCCAGTTGATGTCGAAGCCCGCGATCTTTTCCAGCGCCGGCTTGTAGGCCCTGGACTGCGCCTTGTTGGCGCGCGAAACCTTGTCCGGGTCTTCGTTGGCGAGCAGCATCGGATTGTCGCCGGCGACGGCCAGCCGGGCCGTATTGGCGGAGAATGCCTGCGCCATGCCGTCATACAGCCAGGAGGGCGAGCGGTCGAAACTGTCGTCCGGCGCATTGCGGTAGCGCATGAGGGTGGCTTCCTCATCGCTGTAGAAGGTCGTCACCAGCCCGGCGCCCGCCTTGTAGGCATGTTCGGTGATGCGGCGCACCAGCGGCAGCGCCGGCAATGGCGCCGTTATCAGCAGGTCCTGGCCGGGCTGCAGCTGAAGGCCGATCCTGACGGCAACTTCGGCCAGGCGGTCCAGCTTGATCGGGTCGACATTGAAAATCTTGGTCGGGGAAGTCATCGCAAATCCATGCTGTTACGTTTGCAGGCCAGGCATGGCCCGCGCCAAGCATAGCCCGGCCCGTCACAACATCAAGCAATGATCCAGCGGCAGCGCGGGATTCGGATCAACCGAAATTCGGCACCCGGACGAAATGCGGGAGAGGCGTGAACTGGTCCCGCGGCTGCGCCTCCTTGCGGGCAAGCGCCCTCTGAACCTTCTGGCGCCGGGCCTCGAGGATCTCCCGTTCCGAGCTTTCGCCCATGCACAGCGCCTTGAGCAGCACCATGCAGGCGGCATCGGCTATGCCCGACTGGTCTTCATTGAGCGCGATATCGAGAATGACGCGGCGAAAATCCGTCAGCTCCGCCGGCCGGTCCGTTACGGCACGCTGGCGCTCGGCATTTTCCTCTTCGATGAGCTTGTAGAGCCTGTCGCGCAGGTCCGCTCCGACGTTCTCGTACTGGGCATCGAGATCAGGCGCCACCGCGGCCAGCTTCTGCTTTTGCCGGGCTCGATGCCTTCTCTGCCGTTCTGCGTTGCTAAGAGCCATTGTGCAAATATGTCGTTACAACCCGAATCACTACCCATTCAGGGATAGGCCTCCCTGCCGTTACGAGCAAGTTTCGGCTGCCGTTACGCACAGATGACCGCCGGTTACGTAACGCCCGGCGGCGGCCGATCGCTATCATGCTGAACAAATTGTTAGGAACCTCGGCCCTATTCTTCCGGCGAATCAGAATGCAACGCGGCGATTCGGCCGCATTGGAAAGTACCGCACATGAACGACGCCGAAACTGCCGCCCCCTGCCGGATCATCGCCTTTCCGCTCGCCCGCCGCGCGGCCAAGATACGCGAAGTCGCCGCGAGGCTCATGGAAAAGACGAGCGAGCGCAACGCCGAGGCCTACAGGAACCAGGTGGCGAACGCGCTTTTCCGGCAGTTGAGCAAGTCCGGCGTGTGCGAGGACGAGCAGGACGAACAGATCGGCGCATTCTTCACCGCCGTCGAATATGAGCTCGACCGGCTGTTCGCCTCGCGCGGCATATATGGCGACCTGTCTTCCTACTGAGGCCCTTCCGCCAAAACCGGGATGCCGCCATTTGCATTTTGATGCCGGGCGGCCGAAGATGGCCGCATGACCAGCGAGCAGACCTGCCTTGTCCAGACCCATCAGAAAAGCGATGGCAACTGGTATTATGTCCTCGTCATCGATGGCGAGACCGGCGCCGTGAGCGGGCCGCACGATACCGAAGACGATGCGCGAACGGCAGGCGAACGCGAATTGCGCGAGCTCGGCATGCTCGAAGACGAGTAGCCGAACAGGCTCACTCCGTGGCGGCGTCGAGCAGCCAATGTCTGAACGCCGCCATGGCCCTGGTCTCGGCGCGCGATTTCAGCGAAGTGAGCCAGTAGCTGCCGCGTGAGACGAAGACGTCGAATGGCCTGACGAGCGCGCCCGAGGTCAGCAGGCGGTCGAACATTTTCGGCGGCGCCAGCGCCACGCCCGTGGCCTGGATCGCTGCTTCCACCATGGCCAGCGACGAATCGAACGTCATGCCCCGTGCGATCGGCGGGTCGCTTCGCATGCCGGCCGCCTCGAACCATCCTGCCCATTCGTCGGCGCGATAGGAGCGGAGCAGGGTTTCACCCGCCAGATCCTCCGGCCGCTGCAGCCGTTCGGCGATTTCCGGCACGCACAACGCCGAAAGCGGCGCTTCGAACAGCCGTTCCGCATTGGTGTCGTGCCACGCACCGCTGCCAAAGCGGATCGCGTAGTCGAGGCCCTCGGCTGCGATATCGACACGATTATTGTTGGTGGACAGCCGCAGGTCGATGTGGGGATGCCTCTCATGAAACGCGCCGAGGCGCGGCAGCAGCCAGCCGACGGCGAAGGTTCCGACGACGCCGACCGTCAGCACTTCGCGCACATAGCCATTCTCGAAGCGCTCCAGCATGTCGGCCATGCGATCGAAGGAATCGCGCACGACCGGCAGCAGCGCCTCGCCTTCCGCCGTCACCTTGAGGCCGCGCGGAAGCCGCTTGAAGAGACTGACCTTGAGCCGTTCCTCCAGCAATTTGACCTGATGGCTGATGGCAGCCTGGGTCACGCAGAGTTCGATCGCGGCCCGCGTGAAGCTCAGATGCCGGGCAGAGGCTTCGAAGGCGCGCAGGGCGTTCAAGGGAAGATGTGGGCGGACCATGGCAGCCTTGGTTCAGTTCGTCATCGCCACTTAGCGTGCTTCCGCCGCGGCGATCAAGGGCGTCTGGCAGGCAACGTCTGGCAAGCCGCGCCTGCCAGGCCGCGCCGTGATCATGAGCCTCATGTGCAGGCCGAAACGAAATCCGCTTTACATTCTCTAATTCGGATATTAGATATCCATAAGGATAACAAATATCCTTAATACCAGGAGGGACTAAAATGACACAGCGTTTGAACTACTCCCAGCAATCGGCCGACCTGCTCAAGAAGTTCATGGATTTCAGCCTCGCCCTGCGCGACGGCGCCATCGAGCCGCGCCTGCGCGATCTCGTGAACATCCGCGTTTCGCAGCTGAACGGCTGTGCCTTCTGCGTCGACATGCATGTCAAGGAAGCGAAGATCCATGGCGAGAGCGAACTGCGGCTCTATCACGTGGCGATCTGGCGCGAATCGAATCTCTTTGCGCCCAAGGAAAGGGCGGCGCTCGCCTGGGCGGAAGTGCTGACCAGGCTGCCCGAAGGCGGCGTACCCGACGAAACCTATGAGCGCGTGAGAGGCCAGTTGTCGGAAAAGGAAATTTCCGACCTCACCTTCTCGATCATGGCGATCAATGGCTGGAACCGCGTCAGCATCGGCTTCAAGGCCGTACCGGGCTCGGCCGACAAGGCCTTCGGTCTCGATAAGGCGGGCCTGAACTAGAGGGCCTGAACCAGGGGTAACCATTGCGGCTGCGGCTGCGGAAGGGGAAACATCATGAAATTCGTGATTATCGGCGGAACCGGCCTCATCGGTTCGAAAACGGTGGAGCGCCTGCGCAAGCGCGGGCATGACGTCGTGGCGGCCTCGCCCAATACCGGCGTCAACGTAATGACCGGGGAGGGGCTGGCCGAGGCGCTCGAAGGCGCCGATGTCGTCATCGATCTCGCCAATTCGCCATCGTTCGAAGACAAGGCGGTGCTGGAATTCTTCGACACGGCCGGACGCAACCTGCTTGCGGCCGAACGGAAATCCGGTGTCCGGCATCATATCGCGCTTTCGGTCGTCGGCACGGAAAGGCTGCAGGAGAGCGGGTATTTCCGCGGCAAGCTGGTGCAGGAAAAGCTGATCAGGGAATCGGGCATTCCCTTCACCATCATCCATTCCACGCAGTTCATGGAATTCCTTGCCGGCATAGCGCAGTCGGGAACGGTCGGCCAGACCGTTCGCCTCTCGCCTGCCTATGTCCAGCCGATCGCCTCCGACGACGTGGCCGACGCCGTAACCGAGATCGCACTGTCGGCGCCGGCCAATGCGACCGTAGAGATCGCGGGGCCGGAACGGTCGAAACTGAGCGATCTCGTCGCCCGCTACCTGCGCGCCTCCGGCGATGCGCGCACGGTCGAACCCGACCCCGAGGCGCGCTATTTCGGGGCGCGGCTCAGCGACAATTCCCTCGTCACCGACGACGCGCAGCGCCTTGGCTCGATCACGTTCGAGCAATGGTTCGCGGCGCAGAAACAATCTCGAACCGCGTAAAGGACATCCAAATGTACGGAAGAATAGCAGCCGCATTGCTTTGCGGTCTCATCGGCATCTCGCCCGTCGCCGCGCATGATAGCGGCAAGGCGGCCAAGGTCACGCTCGTCTACGATCATGTGCTGCCCAACGTGCCGGGCAAGAGCATGCGCGGCGTCCTCGTCGAATACGGTCCCGGCGGATCGTCCGAGGGCCATACGCATCCGAGCAGCGCCTTCATCTACGCCACGGTGCTGGAAGGCGCCATTCGCAGCCAGGTCAATGACGGGCCGGTCAAGGTCTACAAGGCAGGCGAGAGTTTCTCCGAATATCCAGGCGACCGGCACGGCGTGAGCGCCAATGCCAGCGATGACAAGCCTGCGCGCTTGCTGGCGGTGTTCGTCGTCGACACCAATCAAAAGGAACTGACGTTCCCGTTGAAGGACTGATCTGGGAAGGACTGATCTGGGAAAGATTGAGCGGCCAACCTCCCTCGTGTGCCGCGCTTGTCGGGGATGCAGTCATGTGCTTCGACATGCCCAGCATGAGGAAGGTTGGCCCAGCATGAGGAAGGTTGGCTCGATGCGATCAATATTCAACCGGCGCGCTTGACCACCCAGTCATAGGTGCCCTTCCAGATGTCGTCCGGCACCTCGTCCGTCAACGTATCGACAAGGTCCGACAGCCAGACCTTCTCCAGCGTGCCGCGCCAGGCGGCATCGGCCTGCCACATCACCCTTGCGACCGCGCAGGGCTTGTCATCGCAAAAGCCCGCCGGCCTGCACGGATTGTTGGCGCGGATGTTGGTGCAGACAAAGGTGCTCGCCTTGCCCTCCACCGCTTCGACGATCTGCAGGAAATTCACCTCCGACGGCGGCCGCGCCAGCCTGTAGCCGCCGCTCGGGCCGAGCGTGGTTTCGACGATCCCCGCCTGCGACAGGCTCTGCAACGCCTTTGAAAGATATTCCTTCGGCAGGCCGTGAAATTCGGCCAGTGCCTTGGTGGAGAGGTAGCGGCCGGGCGGCACGCTGGCCAATATGGCGCAGCAATGCAGCGCCCACTCCACCTGGCTCTTGAGGATCATTGCGTATCTCGTCTCATGCTGCGGCGCCGGCGAATTGGCGCGGGCCAATATTATGGATATACTATATCCTTAAAGCCGCGCTGTAAACTTTGGCTCAGCCCGCACGGGCGGGATGCGGCGGCGCTCCCGAAATGGCGTGCCCGGCGACGATCATGCCCACCGCCTCGTGAAACGGCTCGCGCGACTTGAAGATGCGCGCCATGATCCAGGCTCCCTCCAGCGAGACGAGGATTCTCATTGCCAGCGCGCGCGGGTCTTCACCGAGATCGAAACGCCGCGTCGCCTCGCCGAAGGCGGCGATCCATTCATCGGTCACGCTCCGGATCGCCTGCGACAAGCGCTCCGAGTAGGGCGCCGTGTCGAGCAATATGCTGGCGATGGGACAGCCTTGCGTCCAGTTGGAAGCTTCGAAAGCCCGCGCGAGATGGCCGACCAGCGCTTCGATGCCGGTCCTGAAATCCGGAGCGTCGCGCAAGCTCTTCTGCAGCATGTGGGGCAGGTAGCCGCCGGCATGGCGAATGGCGCATTCGGCCAGTTCCTCCTTGCCGCCGGGAAAATGAAAGTAGAAGGAGCCCTTGGGAGCCTTGGCCTGTGCGATGATCTCGGCGAGGCCGACGCCATGATAGCCGTGTTCCCTGAAGAGAATGACGGCGGTGTCGATAAAGCGGGCTTTTGCATCGGAGGGGCGTGCCATTGCGCGATTATGCCAGTTGTATGGCGATCGGTCTAGTGGTAGTTCTATGGCGATCACCATAGAACTACCACGGGGAGGATTGTCCATGGTCGATGAGGAGCAGATATCGCTGCCGAGCACTCCCGAACAGAGGCCGGTGGCGCATGATCACGGCGTCATCCGGCGGCTGATGCGGCGCTTGCGTCCCGCGCCCGTCCGCACCGATCCAGGCTGCGATGGCCTGGAGCCGCTGGATCTGCTGCGCGGCTGGGATGGCGGCAGGCGATAGCGCTATCCAAGGACCGCCATCGCGGCGGCGGCGATCATCAGCAGGCCGCCACCGCTGCCCTCGACGATCCGGCGGCGGCGATTGTCGATTGCGCCAAGCGTGCGGATTCTGCCGAGCACGAGGCTCAGCGCCGCATAGACGATGCCGCACCAGGCGATGAAAACAAGCGAGAGCAGCACTGCATGCCATGCGACACTGGCTCGATCGATGATGAACTGCGGCAGTATGGCGAAATAGATCATCATCCCCTTGGGATTGAGAACCGAGGTCAGGAAGCCACGCCGGATCTGCCGCGCCGAAGTAACGGCGGCGGCGTCCGCCTTTGTGTGGCCGAGCGCGGAGCGGATGAGGGTCGAGGCAAGGTAGAGCAGATACAGGATCCCGACCCAGCGCAGCGCTTCGAACAGGATCGGCGACGCCGCGATGATTGCGGCCAGGCCCGCTGCGACCAGGCCGGAATGCACGCCATAGCCGAGACAGATGCCGAATGTGGCGCGCAGGCCGGCCGCAATTCCGCCCGACAAGGCCTGTGACGTAACGAAAATCATGTCCGGACCGGGCGTGCAGATCAGGGGGAGGACGGTGAGGGTGAAGAGTAGGATCATTTGTGGTTCCATGGGCGAAGCCTAGCTCGGAACCGGTGCCGCAGGGTTGCAAAGATAGCGCAATTTGAGATATTACTGGCATATTCTGCCATGAAATAACCCTGATATAGCAGGAGATACCAATGATCCTCGACGACATCGACAAGCGGATCCTGCGCGCGCTGCAAAGGGATGCGCGGATGCAGAATGTCGATCTGGCGAAGGAGGTGGGCCTGTCCCCGTCGCCCTGTCTCCGGCGGGTGCGTCTTCTCGAAGAGGCCGGCATCATCGATCGTTACGTCGCGGTGCTGAACCCCGGCAAGGTCAATCTTTCGCTGTCGATGTTCGCGCGCGTCTGGCTGGTTTCCCAGGATGCGGAAACGATCGATCGTTTCATGGCGGCAATGAAGCGGCTGCCGCAAGTGGTCGAATGCTACATCATGCTGGGCGAGAGCGACGCGCTGCTGCGGGTTGTGGTCGCCGACCTTGATGACTACCGGCGGTTTCAATCGACGCATCTGACCCGGATAAATGGCATACAGAATGTGAAAACCGACGTGCCCAGCCAGATCGTCAAGCAGACCTACGCCTTGCCGATCGATTGAGGCGAAGCGGGGCCATCAAAGCCTTCAAACATCGCGCTGCGAGCGGCTTGTCGCCGCAATAACCGATTTCGCATTGTGCGCCGCACAATTTCCGGACGGACAGTCATGGATTTCGGATTTTAAGATACAGATCATCCGAGGGGGCTCGTCTATTACTATCTCCCAAACCTTGGAGATTCTGCCATGACGGACACAACATTACAGCTCAATGATACAGCGATAGACATTGAGGCCCCAGACCTTGAGGCTCCAGACCTTGAGGCAACTGCACCGACCACATGGAGCGCCGGCACCTGGTGCGCGGTTCTTTCGATGGCGGCCGCCAGCTTTGCGCTGGTGTCGGCCGAGTTCCTGCCAGCCGGCCTGTTGACGCCAATGGCGCGGGACCTCGGCATCAGCGAGGGCACGGCGGGACAGGTCGTCACCGCAACCGCTTCCGTCGGTGCCGTGACAGCCCTGTTCAGCAATGTTCTCATCGGGCGCCTGAACCGCAAGGCGGTTCTGGTTGGCCTCAGCGCATTGGCGATCGCTTCCAATATTCTGGCGGCGGTGGCGACCGATTTCTGGCTGCTGCTGCTGGGCCGGGCCGGACTGGGCATCGCCCTCAGCGCGTTCTGGGCGCTTTCAGTCGCCGTCATAGCGCGGCTGGTCGGCGCCAGTGCAACGGGTCGCGGCATGGCGATCGTCACGCTCGGCGTTTCCCTTGCCACCATCGCCGCGCCGTCGATGGGTGCGCTGATCAGTGACTGGCTGGGCTGGCGCACTGCCATGGCGATGACGGCGGGACTGGCCGCGGTGGCCATGCTGCTGCAGTTTCTCAGCCTGCCGACGCTGCCGGCAACCACGAGCAACAGCCTTGCCGATGTATTCCGGTTGACGCGGCGCCGCGGCATTCAGATCGGCATGCTCGCCATCCTCCTGCTGATGACGGGGCATTTCGCCGGCTTGGTCTATGTGCGCCCCTTCCTCGAACAGGTTACGCTCCTGGCGACTGGCCCGATTGCCCTGGCCCTGCTCGGCTTCGGCGTCGCCGCCGTGATCGGCAATATCGCCGGCGGTCGTCTGGCCGATGCCGATATCCGCATGGCGCTGGTTGCCACCGCCGGGTTGATGGGATTTGCGGCGCTCGCCCTGGTGCTTTGGGGCGTGAACATCGTCGCGGCCTTCAGTTTTGCGACATTGTGGGGCTTCGCCTTCGGCATGGCGCCGGTCGTGCTGCCCACCAACCTGTCGCGCGCCGCGCCCGACGCGCTGGAGGCCGCGGGCAGCCTGATGGTCACCTCGTTCCAGGTTGCGATCACCATTGGCGCTGTCGTCGGCGGCTATGCCGTGGATACCTATGGCGCCACGGCCCCGTTGACGCTGACCGCGCTACTCGCCGCATCGACACTGGTGCTGGCGCTGTTGCAGCGCCGCAGCTAGTTCTTGCTGCTGCACGGCAGTCATTGAGACAGCCAGCTCCAGCCAGGCCGCGCCATGTCCCCCGCTTCAAGCCGGAGCGGGGGCGAAATTCGGACAGCTTCGCCGCGTCGCAGCTTTGCGAAGGCGGTTTTTGCTTTGTGTATCGGCGGGCTGAAGGGTGGCACGCAGGCGCAAAATCAAAGACCCAGATTAAATGGCGGAGAGGGAGGGATTTGAACCCCCGATGGAGTTGCCCCCATGCCGCATTTCGAGTGCGGTGCATTCAACCACTCTGCCACCTCTCCGCGTCAAGGATCGGGATCCTGGGGTTGGCGGGATCATGGATCCTGCCCGGCGCGCTGCCCTAAGGGCATTGGCTTGAGTGTGCGACGCGCTAGATAGCGGGCAAAGCGCGCAGATACAAGAGCATTTTGCGTTAAATTTCTTGACTCGGCGCCAAAGCTTCGCCTATATGCGGCCAAACGACCGGCGTGGGGCTTTCCCGCGCCATTTGTTTTGTGAGTGTGGGCGTTGCCTTTACCGGTAGAACGCCTTTCGATCAATCTGTCACGACTGACAAAAAGACGGTTATTGCCATCAAGGCAGAAAACCGGACCGAACGCCGAAAGGGCAAAAAATGTTCGCAGTCATCAAGACCGGAGGCAAGCAGTATCGCGTTGCCGCCAATGACCTTCTCAAGGTCGAGAAAGTTACCGGCAATGCCGGTGATATCGTTGAATTCCCCGAGGTGCTCGTCGTCGGCGTCGGAGCAGACGCAACGATCGGAGCGCCGGTCGTCGAAGGTGCGCTGGTCACCGCCGAGGTCGTCGAGCAGGGTCGTGCCCGCAAGGTCATCGCCTTCAAGAAGCGCCGCCGCCAGAATTCGAAGCGTACGCGCGGTCATCGTCAGGAACTGACGACGATCCGTATCGCCGAGATCCTCACCGGTGGTGCGAAGCCTTCCAAGAAGGCTGCTGAAAAGCCGGCCAAGAAGGCAGAGCCGAAAGCTGAGGCCGCCGCCGCCGAGGCAACCGAGACGAAAGCCGCCCCCAAGGCCAAGGCAGCGCCCAAGAAGGCAGCTGCCAAGGCTGAGAAGCCCGCCAAGGGCGAGTAAGAGAGAGTTTGAAGGAGCAATCCAATGGCACACAAAAAAGCTGGCGGTTCTTCGCGTAACGGTCGCGATTCAGAATCAAAGCGTCTTGGCGTGAAGAAGTTTGGCGGAGAGCGCGTGCTCGCCGGCAACATCATCGTGCGTCAACGCGGCACCAAGTGGCATGCCGGCGTCAATGTCGGCATTGGCAAGGATCATACTCTGTTTGCGCTCGAAGCAGGCACAGTTTCTTTCCGCACCAAAGCCAACGGCCGTAGCTACGTGTCGATCAACCCGATCGCCGAAGCAGCAGAATAGCCGGTCCTGCTCGAAGCACCGGCGTCCCATCGGACCCGGGCTCAATGGCAACCGCCAAAAGATCAAAAGGGGAGATGGGATTGATGCCCGTCTCCCTTTTCGTATCTGGAGGATAGAAAAATGGTTGCTGAAATAGCCGAGGACAGTGAAGAACGGCTGGATCTGATAGATTGTCCCGTCCTGGTAACGGAGCGCCTGGTTCTGCGTGCCCCGCACTTCGAAGACGTCGATGCAATTGCCAATCTCGCCGATAATATTCGTGTGGCCGAAATGCTTTCCCGCATGCCCCACCCCTACACGAAAGAACATGCGGTGGATTTCGTGCGCCGCGCCAATGCGGGCGAGATCGGCAAATGCGTCTATGCGGTCACCCTCGCGCAATCCGGGACTTTCGTCGGCTGTTGCGGCATAAATTACAGGCGCAACCGGGACGACCATGCCGGTGACGGCAGGGATACGCTCGAGATCGGTTACTGGCTGGGCGAACCCTTCTGGGGCAAGGGCTATGCGACCGAGGCCGCACATGCCCTGGTGGATCTGGTGTTCCGGGCAACGCAGGTGGAGAAGCTCTATGCTTCCTGCCGCGTCTCGAACATCGCTTCGCGCCGGGTGCTCTACAAGAGCGGGTTCCAGTACATGACAACCGGCATGATGGATTCGATCAATGCCGGCAACGTGCCGGTCGAACGCTATACGCTCGACCGGCGCACATGGATCGGACTGCGCAGCTGGAGCTCGTGACGCCGACCGCCCCGGTCTGGCCGGGGCGGCTTCCGGCTATGACAATATGTTTTCATCTGTCTGAAATTGCTGTAATGGCTCGGACGATAAAAAAGGACTGAACCTTCATGAAATTCCTCGATCAGGCGAAAGTCTATATCCGCTCGGGTGATGGCGGCGCCGGTTCGGTTTCGTTTCGCCGCGAAAAGTTTCTGGAGTTCGGCGGGCCGGATGGCGGCGATGGCGGACGCGGCGGCGATGTCTGGGCCGAGGCGGTGGACGGCCTGAATACGCTTATCGACTATCGCTACCAGCAGCATTTCCGCGCCAAGATCGGCATGCACGGCATGGGCCGCAACATGACGGGCGGCAAGGGTGACGATGTCATCCTCAAGGTTCCCGTCGGAACCCAGATATTCGAGGAAGACAATGAAACGCTGATCTGCGATTTCACGGTCGTCGGGCAGCGCTACAGGCTCGCGAAAGGCGGCAATGGCGGCTTCGGCAATGCGCATTTCAAGACATCGACGAACCAGGCGCCGCGCCGCGCCAATCCCGGCCTCGCCGGCGAGGAGCGCACGCTCTGGCTGCGGCTGAAGCTGATTGCCGATGCCGGTCTGCTTGGAAAGCCCAATGCCGGCAAATCCACGTTCCTCGCTACCGTCACGGCGGCGAAGCCGAAGATCGCCGATTATCCCTTCACCACGCTGCATCCGAATCTCGGCGTCGCGCGTGTGGACGGGCGGGAGCTCGTCATCGCCGACATTCCCGGATTGATCGAAGGCGCGCATGAGGGCGTCGGCATCGGCGACCGCTTCCTCGGCCATGTGGAGCGGACGCGCGTGCTTCTCCATCTCGTCTCCGCCCAGGAAGAGGATGTCGCCGGCGCCTACCGCACCGTGCGCGGCGAACTCGAAGCCTATGGTCACGGCCTTGTGGACAAGCTGGAGATCGTCGCCCTCAGCCAGGTCGATATTCTTGATGCAGCCACGCGAAAGAAGAAGCTTGCGGCGTTGAAGAAGGCTGCCGGCGTCGAGCCGATGCTGCTTTCCTCCGCCACGCGCGAAGGCGTCGAGCAGGTCCTGCGCGCTCTCTCGGCGATCATTGTTCAATCCCGGGAGGCCGAGGCGCCTGTCGAGGAAGATACCCGTTTCAAACGATAGTCCCGTCAGGTCGCAGCATGTCCGTGAAATCCGCAAACGTTCTGGATGAGTTCGACAGGGTGGTTCAGCGACCGAAACTGAGTTCCTATCGCCGGATCGTCGTGAAGATCGGCTCCGCGCTGCTTGTCGATCGCGCCAGCGGCCTGAAACAGCAATGGCTTGCCAGCCTCGGCGCGGATGTCGCCGCGCTCGCCGCCGCCGGCGTCGAAGTGCTGATCGTATCGTCGGGAGCCATCGCGCTGGGGCGCAATGTCCTCGGCCTGCCGAGAGGCGCGCTGCGGCTGGAGGAGAGCCAGGCTGCGGCGGCTGCCGGCCAGATCGAACTCGCCAAGGCCTATGCCGAGGTCCTGAGCGGCCACGGGTTGCGCGCCGGGCAGATATTGCTCACCCTTTCGGATACTGAAGAGCGCCGCCGCTACCTCAATGCCCGGGCCACCATCGGCACGCTGCTGCGGATGAAGGCGATCCCCGTGATCAACGAGAACGACACGGTCGCGACCACGGAAATCCGCTATGGCGACAATGATCGCCTCGCGGCCCGTGTCGCCACGATGCTGCGCGCCGACCTGCTCATCCTCCTGTCGGATATTGACGGGCTCTATACCGCTCCGCCGCATCAGAACCCCGATGCGCGGTTTCTGCCGCTCGTCGAAGCGATCACGCCGGAAATCGAGGCGATGGCAGGGGCTGCCGCGTCGGAATATTCCCGCGGCGGCATGAAGACCAAGCTCGATGCGGGCAAGATCGCCAATGCCGCCGGCACTGCCATGATCATTGCTTCGGGCAATCGTCTCAATCCCCTCGCGGCCATAGATGCGGGCGAACGCTCCACATTGTTCGGGCCGAGTCCCACGCCGGTCAATGCCTGGAAGACGTGGATCTCCGGCAATCTCGAACCTTCCGGGCGCCTCGTCATCGATGCGGGCGCGCTGGCTGCGCTGCGTTCGGGAAAATCGCTGCTGGCGGCCGGCGTGCGCGAGGTCGCGGGCGATTTCATGCGCGGCGATACGGTCGCGGTCTATGGGCCGGACGGACAGGAGGCGGCGCGCGGGCTGATCGCCTATGATTCAGCTGACGCTGCCCGGATCGCCGGCCACAAGACCAATGAAATCTCCACCATTCTGGGATATGATGCCCGCTCTGCCATGATACATCGCGATGATCTTGTGGTACGCGCCAAGCGGCCAAGCGCCGGGGAGTGAACAATGTTGATACGTGCCGAGGCAGAGATTTCCGTCGCTGGGCTTATGGCCGAGATCGGGCGCAGGGCACGGGCTGCCGCCGGGCCGCTCGCCATCGCTGCGGCGGAGACGAAGACGTCCGCACTTCTGGCGATGGCCGATGCCGTGACGCGGCGCATGCCGCAGATCCTCGAAGCGAACCTCATCGACATGGCCAATGGCCGGGCGGCCGGAATGACCGAGGCACTGCTGGATCGGCTGAAGCTTGACGAGGCAAGGGTTCTCTCCATCGCCGCGAGCATAAGGACGATTGCAGAGCTGGACGATCCCGTCGGCCAGATCATCGCCGAATGGGACCGCCCGAATGGGCTGCATATCGAGCGCGTGCGGACGCCGCTTGGCGTCATCGGCGTGATCTATGAGAGCCGGCCCAACGTCACGGCGGATGCAGGCAGCCTCTGCCTGAAATCGGGCAATGCCGTCATCCTGCGCGGCGGCTCGGATTCGCGCCACAGCGCCGCCTCCATCCACGGCGCCTTGCTCGAAGGGCTCGCGGCAGCGGGCCTGCCGGAGGATGCGATTCAGCTCGTACCGACATCCGATCGCGCGGCCGTCGGCGAGATGCTGCAGGGGTTGGATGGAAAGCTCGACGTCATCATTCCGCGCGGCGGCAAGAGCCTCGTGGCGCGCGTGCAGTCGGAGGCCCGCGTACCGGTCTTCGCTCATCTCGAAGGCCTGTGCCATGTCTATGTCGATGCTTCGGCCGATCTCGACATGGCGCGCCGGATCATCGTCAATGCCAAGATGCGGCGCACCGGCGTTTGCGGTGCAGCCGAGACCCTGTTGATCGACAAGCTCATCGCGCCAACGCATCTCGTTCCCTTGCTGCAGGACCTGGCGAAGGCGGGCTGCGAGATAAGGGGCGATGAGTCGGTCAAGCAGCTCTTCCCCGCTGCCCTGCCTGCATCCGAAAGCGACTGGTCCACGGAGTATCTGGACGCGATCATCTCGGTACGCACCGTCGATGGCATCGATGGCGCGATCGAACATATCGACAGATATTCGTCTCACCATACGGAGGCGGTTATTGCCGAGGATCCTGCCATCGTCGAGCGCTTCTTCAATGAGCTCGATTCGGCCATTCTCCTGCACAATGCTTCAACCCAGTTTGCCGATGGCGGCGAATTCGGCATGGGCGCGGAAATCGGCATTGCCACAGGCAAGATGCATGCGCGTGGCCCGGTCGGCGTCGAACAGCTGACCTCGTTCAAATACCGCGTTCGCGGCAGCGGCCAAATCCGCCCGTGAGTTTCAGGCGGGAGGAATATCCAGGCGTCAGCGCCCGGCATCTGCGCATGCCGCACGTGGAAAAAGGCATGGCGGTCGGCCTGTTTGGCGGGTCCTTCAATCCTCCCCATGCGGGCCATGCCCTGGTCGCCGAGATCGCATTGCGGCGGCTCAAGCTCGACCAGCTCTGGTGGATCGTAACGCCCGGCAATCCGTTGAAGGATACGCGCGAACTGGCGCCTCTCAGCGAACGGCTGACGCTTTGCGAGACGATGATTCACGACCCGCGGGTGAAAGTCACCGCTTTCGAGGCGGCGCACCAGATCCGCTACACCGCAGATACGCTTGCATTGATCAAGGCACGCAACCCGGGCGTACATTTCGTCTGGATCATGGGTGCCGACAATCTGGCGAATTTCCACCATTGGCAGCGATGGCGGACGATCGTCTCGACGTTTCCCATCGCCGTCATCGACAGGCCCGGCTCGACGCTGGCGTTTCTTTCGTCACGCGTCGCCAAGACGTTCGATTTCGCCCGCATCGACGAGGACGATGCCCCCCTGCTGGCCCGTTCGCGGGCGCCGGCCTGGACATTCATCCATGGTCCGCGGTCGCTCCTGTCCTCGACGGCGATCCGCAATGGACGCGGTAAATCGTGATCGCACTATTACCTGGGCCCGTCTTGAAACTGCCATGCGACTCTGCCTATCTTATAGTGACAGTCAGTAAGACTGTTCGCGTTGTTCTTAAGAGAAAGGAAATACACTGAGAACAGCAATTCAAAAGAGGGATGCCATTGCTCCTTCGACGGCGGAAGTCAGCGGAATCAATTCCGTAACTCTTGCCCTTCAGTCAGTTCTTGCCAGTCTCGACGACTCCAAGGCTGAAAACATCGTACCCATCGACCTTCGAGGCAAATCCGTGATCGCTGACCACATGGTCATCGCTTCAGGGCGTTCGCACAGGCATGTGACGGCGGTCGCCGATCAGTTGCTGCGATCCCTGAAGGAAAGCGGCCATGGCCACAATGCAAGGGTCGAGGGCCTGTCGAGCGGTGATTGGGTGCTGATCGACACCGGAGACATCATCATCCATATTTTCCGTCCGGAAGTTCGGGAGTTCTACAACATCGAAAAGATGTGGCAGGCGCCGGAATTGGACGGGGAGACCGTACACTAAGAGATCGCCGTCCTGCAGGACGGGCGATGGAACATTTGGCGGGAGGCCTGGAGCAGCCCGGCATGATGTTTGTGCCTTTGGCCGGGAGCCTGAATGCGTATCGGTATATTTGCCGTCGGCCGGATGAAATCCGGGCCCGAACGAGAGCTGGCCGATCGCTATTTCGACCGACTGAAAAAGACCTGCGGTCCGCTTGGCCTCGAATTTACCGGCGTCTCCGAAATCGCCGAAAGCCGGGCACCACAAGCGCAATTGCGCAAGCGGGAAGAGGCGGAACGGCTGCTGGCCGTCCTCGAGCCCGGCGCCGTGCTCGTCCTGCTCGATGAACGCGGCAAGACATGCACTTCCGAAAAGTTCGCCGACGATCTCGGTCGGTTCCGTGACGAGGGCAAGCGCCAGCTTGTCGTCGCTATCGGCGGTCCTGATGGCCATGATGCTTCGCTGCGCGACCGTGCGGACATCGTGCTGGCGCTCGGCGCAATGACCTGGCCGCACCAGATCGTTCGCATACTGGTGGCCGAGCAGCTTTACCGCGCAACCACGATTCTCTCCGGTCATCCATATCACCGGGCCTGAGCCCATGACGCGCCCGGCTGGCGCAACAATGACGTCATTCATGGCGGGTTCAGGCGCTTCGGCCATAATCCGCCGCGGCGATCATTACGAAAATATAATGATCTCAAAGGTTTTTGCTGTGCGATGGATCACTATCTCACTGTTAGAATGGGCTCACTGGTAGAACGGGGCTCACCGATAGAATGGGCCTCACTGATTGAACAGGCGTGTGAACAAGTTTCGGAGTTGAACCGTCAATGGACAAGGCAACAGGATCAGCCAAGGAAGCCGTCCCCGGCCAGTCGAATGTGACCTTCATACCGGTCACCGACAAACCGCGCGGCAAACGGCGCAGGCGAGGCAGATGGTTCTGGCTGCCGGTCGTACTGCTCGTGGCCGTTGGCGGCGCCTATTACGGCTGGCAGCAATATGGTGCATCGGCAACGACCGTGGCTGCCGTCACGCAACCCGTAGTCAGGGGTGACATCGAAAATGCCGTCACCGCCGTAGGCACGCTCGACTCGATCAAATCCGTCGATGCCGGCGCGCAAGTATCGGGCCAGCTGAAAGTGCTGCATGTCGAAATCGGCGACAAGGTGACGCAAAACCAGCTCATCGCCGAGATCGATCCGGCGACGATCCTGAACCGTATCGAGATCGACCAGGCCGAACTCGCCAATCTTCAGGCACAGCTCGTCTCCAAGAATGCCCAGCTCGTTCTCAAGAAAGCCAATATCGAACGGCAGCGCTCGCTCGTCAGCACGAGATCGGCAGCGCAATCGACGCTGGACCAGGCAATCGCCGACCTTGCGGTCGCCGAAGCGGATGTGAATGCGCTCGAAGCGCAGATACGCAAGCAGCAGGCAACGCTGGCGGGCGATCAGGTCGATCTCGGCTATACCAAGATCTACGCGCCGATGACGGGCACCATTGCGGCCGTGCCGGTCAAGGAGGGGCAGACCCTCAATGCGGTGCAGACGGCGCCGACCATCGTCACCATTGCCGATCTGTCGACCATGACCGTGAAGGCGCAGGTTTCGGAGGCCGATGTGGGCAAGCTGAAGCCAGGCATGGACGCCTATTTCACCCTGCTCGGCCAACCCGGCAAGCGCTATGCGGGCAAGCTGCGGCAGATCCAGCCGACGCCGGACATCCAGAACAATGTCGTGCTCTACTACGCGCTGTTCGACGTGCCCAATCCCGATGGCGAGCTGATGATATCGATGAGTGCGCAGGTGTTCTTCGTCGAATCCGCCGCCCGGGACGTGCTTCTTGTGCCGGCTTCCGCCGTTCGCCCTGTCAAGGCGGCAGACGGGACAGGCGCCAGAACCTTTGAGGTCACTGTCGTCGACGGCGCGGGCCAGAGCGCAGCGCGCCAGGTGGAGACTGGCATCCGCAACAGGGTGAGCGTCGAGATCGTCAGCGGGCTGCAGGAAGGCGAAAAGGTCGTCGCAGCACCCGCCGGCAATCCGCAGGCCAATGGCGATGGCGGCGGAAGGCGAACACGCATGCCGAGGATGTTCTAGTGCAGGCCGGGTGCAGAAAGGGTTTGCGGCAATGGCATCGCCGGTAGTCTCGCTGAAGGATATCACCAAGACCTATCACAATGGCGATATCGCCGTTGAGGTTCTGCACGGGATTTCGCTCGACATAGAGGCTGGAGAATTCGTCGCCATCATCGGCCAGTCCGGGTCGGGCAAATCCACCCTGATGAACATACTCGGCTGTCTCGACCAGCCCACCAGCGGCGATTATCTGCTGGATGGCGAGCATGTATCGGGGTTTACCGCCGACGCGCTTGCTGCGCTGCGCCGGCGCACCTTCGGCTTCGTGTTCCAGAACTACAATCTCATCCCGACTGCCAGCGCGCAGGAGAATGTCGAGGTTCCGGCGGTCTATGCGGGGTTGTCGCTGCGGGATCGGCAGGAACGGGCGGAAACCTTGCTGACCTCGCTCAAGCTCGGCGACCGGCTGGACCATCGTCCCAATCAATTGTCCGGCGGGCAGCAGCAGCGCGTGTCGATTGCCCGGGCGCTGATGAATGGCGGCCGCATCATCCTGGCGGACGAGCCGACGGGAGCCCTCGACAGCCAGAGCGGCGAAGACGTGATGGCGCTGCTGCGCAAGATGAACGAGGACGGCCATACGATCATCGTCATCACCCACTCACGCGAGATCGCCGAGCAGGCCGACCGGCTTATCGAATTGCGCGACGGCCGCATCATTTCGGACCGCACCAAGAAGGGGCGGAGCAACCCCGAGGCGGCGGGCGTGCTGGCGCGGCAGATGGGCGAGGGCGCCGCAGCGCTCGCCGATGTTTCCGAAGCCGTGAAGATGGCGGTAAGGGCGCTGCGCGCCAATCTCTTCCGGACGATCCTGACGCTGCTCGGCATCGTCATTGGCGTCGGCTCGGTCGTCGCCATGCTGGCAATAGGCACGGGCGCGCAGAATTCGGTGCTCGACCGCATATCTTCGATGGGTTCGAACCTGCTTATCGTGCGGCCGAACATGGCGAATTTCCGCGGCGGGGAGGGCGGCAGCATCGTTTCGCTCGTACCTGCCGATGCCGATGCCATCCTTGAAGTACCCAACGTGGCGTTCGCGGTGCCGGAGATGACGAGCACGGTGACCGTGCGCTACGGCAATATCGACTACCAGACCACCGTCAACGGCACCGTTCCGCAGTTCACCGAAGCCAAGTCGTGGAAGGTCGGTGCGGGAGAATTCATCAATCCGCGCGACATGAGCACCTATGCGCCGGTCGCCGTTCTGGGGCAGACCGTGGCGAAGAAGCTGTTTGCCGATGGCGAGAGCCCGCTCGGCAAATATGTGCTCGTCAGCAAGATACCGTTCCAGATCATCGGCGTGATGAGCGAGATGGGCGCAGGTCCCGGAGGCAACGACCAGGACGACACGGTGCTCATTCCATTGACGACCGGGAGCAACCGGCTCTTCGGCCAGCGAAACGTGCGAACGATCACCGTTCAGGTGGAGGACGGTTCGGCTATCGACGCTACGCAGACGGCGATCCAGGGCCTGCTCGACCAGCGTCACAAGCGCGAGGACACGCAGATCGTCAACATGGCGTCGATCCGGGAAGCCGTCACCGAGACGTCGAATACCCTGAAGCTCTTTCTGGCGGCGGTGGCGGCGATATCGCTGCTGGTCGGCGGTATCGGCGTGATGAACATCATGCTGGTCAGCGTCAGCGAACGAACGCGCGAAATCGGCGTGCGCATGGCCACGGGCGCACGCCAGCGCGATATCCTGCTGCAGTTTCTTATCGAAGCACTGGTGGTTTCCGCCGTCGGCGGCGCAATAGGCGTGGTGGCAGGCCTCGGGACGGGCGTTCTCGCCAAGGCGCTTGGCGCTCCGATCAGCTTCACGCTCGGACCGGTCGTGCTTGCCTTCGCCTGCTCGTTCCTGACGGGCCTCGTCTTCGGCTATCTGCCGGCAAGAAACGCTTCCCGTCTCCAGCCGGCAGTCGCCCTCAGTTCGGAATGATCAATAATCGTCGTCGTAGCGATCATCGTCGCGACGGCGGCGCCGATTGTCGTCCCAGTTGCCCTCATGCCTGTCGCGGTCGCGCCAGCGCGGGCGATCACGGTCGCGGTCCCGCCGAGAATCGCTGAACACGGCCGCGCAGCCGCGATCGACCCAGATGCGGCCCCGCTGGAAGCCCCAGGTTTCGCCGGCAATGCAAGGCGTCTTGGAAATCTGGCGCGCCACGCGAGGGCGCCGAATATCGGTGCGGCATTCCCTGTAGTCGAACTTGCGGGATTCGCACTTCACATCGTCCGCCTGTGCCGGAAGTGTCATGAACGTCGCTCCGGCAAGCGCAACGCTCAGCGCTAATATTGCTCGATACATTTAACCCTCTCCAACGCGATTCGAACGCTTCGACAATGCACCAAGAGGCGCGGCCAACGTCAATCTGCATTCGTTGAGCGACCATCACAAATCAACGTCAGGTTGATATACGCCGTGTTTATGCAAACCTGCCGGCTTCGTTGCCGACGAGATCGGATATGAAGCTCGATACCGAGATGATCCGGCGCAGCGTGCGGACCGACTCGTGATAGGAGAGCCAGTAGGACCGGTCGATCCGGCGCTCCGGCAGCACCGGGACGAGCTCGGAATATTCCCGCGCGATGAAATTGTGCAGGATCCCGATCCCGGCACCCGACCGCACCGCCTCGACCTGGCCGAGCGCGCTCGAAACCTGGAAGGAGGCACGCCAGTCGCGGCTGATCTCTGGCGCGTAGTTCAAGGACGGGCTGATGATGAGATCGTCGACATAGCCGACGAGCCTGTGCCGGTCGAGTTCCTCCACGGCGCGTGGCGGCGGGTTCTGCTCCAGGTACGCCCTGCTCGCATAAAGGCACAGGCTGTAGTCGACGAGCTTGCGGGCCACCAGCCGCCCCTGGTCCGGGCGATCGACGGTGATGGCTATGTCGGCTTCGCGCCGCGAAAGCGAAAAGGAGCGCGGCACGGGCACGAGCTGGACCTTGAGATCGGGGTATCTTGCGGTGAAGGCGCCGAGGCGCGGTGCAAGGAATGCGACGCCGAAACCGTCCGGCGCGCCTATCCTCACTGATCCGGCGATCGCCACATCGGCATCGCCGAGGGAGGAACGGATGCCAAGCATCTCCGCTTCCATGCGCTCGGCCGATAGCAGGAACTCCTCACCCGCCTGTGTGAGTTCGCAGCCATTGGTCCTGCGGGTAAGAAGCTTGGTGTTGAGATCGGCCTCGAGCGCGGTCAGCCTTCGGGCGACGGTGGCGTGATTGACGCCGAGCCGCCTGGCGGCGCCGAGAATCTGGCCCGCTCGCGCCACGGCCAGGAATATGCGTACATCGTCCCAGTTCATCAGCCTTCTTACATCGATTTTTGCACAACGGCTACGCTTTTGCGGCTCTTGCCATATGTATTTTCAAGCGCAATGATGGTGCAACTCGATTTTTCTCAGGGAGGTTGCTCGCAATGCGCGAAGTCGGACATTTCATTGGTGGCAAGCATGTCGCCGGCACCAGCGGCCGCACGGCCGAAATCTTTCAGCCAATGGACGGAACCGTCCAGGGGCGTGTTGCCCTCGCCGGCAAGGACGAGGTGCGCGCGGCGGTCGAGAATGCCAGGGCGGCACAACCCGGCTGGGCGGCGACGAACCCGCAGCGCCGCATCCGCGTGATGCGCAAGTTCCTCGATCTGGTGGAAGCGGAATACGACTCGCTGGCGGAGCTTCTGGCGCGCGAGCACGGCAAGACGATTCCGGACGCCAAGGGCGACATCCAGCGCGGGCTTGAGGTCGTCGAGGTCTGTCTTGGCGCCGCCCATATGCTGAAGGGCGAATATTCCGACAATGCGGGCACGGGCATCGACGTCTATTCCATGCGCCAGCCGCTCGGCGTCGTCGCCGGCATCACGCCGTTCAACTTTCCGGCCATGATCCCGCTGTGGAAGGCCGGTCCGGCGATCGTTTCGGGCAACGCCTTCATCCTGAAGCCTTCGGAACGGGATCCGGGCGTGCCGATGCGTCTTGCCGAACTCTTCATCGAAGCGGGTCTGCCGGCGGGCATCTTCAACGTCGTCAATGGCGACAAGGAAGCCGTCGACACGCTGCTGGACGATCCCGACATCAAGGCCGTCGGCTTCGTCGGGTCGACGCCTATCGCACAATATATCTATTCGCGCGCAACGGCGAACGGCAAGCGCGCGCAATGTTTCGGTGGCGCCAAGAACCACATGATCATCATGCCGGACGCCGACATGGACCAGACGGTGGATGCCCTGATCGGTGCCGGTTATGGTTCGGCCGGCGAAAGATGCATGGCCATTTCGGTGGCCGTTCCCGTCGGCAAGGAGACGGCGGACCGGCTGGTGGAGCGGCTCATCCCACGGGTCGAGAGCCTCAAGGTCGGTCCTTCGACCGACACGTCTGCCGACTACGGTCCCGTGGTGACCAAGCAGGCGCTGGAGCGTATCCGCGATTATGTCGATCTCGGCGTGCAGGAAGGCGCGAAACTGGTCGTCGATGGCCGCGGCTTCAAGATGCAGGGCTACGAAAACGGCTACTATATGGGCGGCTGCCTGTTCGACCATGTGACGCCGGACATGCGCATCTACAAGGAAGAGATTTTCGGGCCGGTCCTCGGCATTGTCCGGGCCGACACCTATGAGGATGCGATACGCCTCCCCAACGAGCATGAATTCGGCAATGGCGTTGCCATCTTCACCCGCGATGGCGATGCCGCGCGTGATTTTGCCTCGCGGGTCCAGGTCGGCATGGTCGGCGTCAATGTGCCGATCCCGGTGCCGATCGCCTATTACACGTTCGGCGGTTGGAAGGCTTCCGGCTTCGGCGATCTGAACCAGCACGGCCCTGACGCCTTCCGCTTCTATACCAAGACCAAGACGGTCACTTCCCGCTGGCCATCGGGCGTCAAGGACGGCGCGGAATTCGTTATCCCGACCATGAAATAGGGCCGACGATGAAATAAGGAATGGCAACCGCCGCGCCCCAGGTGCGGCGGTTTTCGCTTGCCTTCAGGGTGCCAAAGCTCGCAAATGTTCAATCAGGCGCGACACCGCGGCCACCGCACCATCGACGTCGCGCCGGATGACCGCATCGATCAATGCCCTGTGCGCATCGACCGAATGCTGCAGGCTACCCGGACGCTGAAGGCGGAACCAGAAGCGCCGGCTATGGGTCTGCAGCGGTGCCGCAAGCCGTGCCGCGAAGACGTTTCCGGCGGCCTGTCCGAGAGCGATGTCGAGAGTCTTGTCCGCCACGAGGAAGCCGCCGACGTCATTCGTGGCAACGGCGGCCGCCATGGCAGCGGCGGATTGCTTGAGCCTGTTGAAATGAAGTTCGGCGCCGAACTGGGCCGCGCCTCGAGCCAGCACCTTCTCCGCGCCCTCGCGCGCATCGAGCACCTTGCCGAAATCCTGCGGGTTGAGCGCTGCGATGGCTATGCCGGAGCGTGGCCGCACTTCCATCAGCCCCTCCCATGCAAGCTTCTGGACCGCCTCCCGCACCGGCGTGCGGCCCATTTCGGTGATATCGATGAGCGCGCGCTCGTTGACGACGGCTCCGGGCTCGAGCTGCAAGGTAACGATCAGTTCCTCGATCTGCCGATAGGCGAGTTCCGCCTGGCTCTCTCCCGTCTGAACGGTGGTTTCACCAATATTCTGCAGCATTGATCCAATCCCCCGTGGATTGACACTAACATCAGTATAGATATATTTCTGATATATCAACAGCGGCCCGGTTACCATGGTCAGGCACGAACAAAAATGCAAACCCAATACGCCGCCCATGATATGCCTCATCATGCGGAAATGGAACGGCGCTTTCCCGTGCTTGATGTCGTGGTAAATCTCGTGCAAAAGACAGGCGCTGCTAGGCGTTGTGCATCCGGTGCAACGGCCGGTGCTGCGGATCGAAGCGCAGCGAGCGGCAGCCGGAACCCGTTTTGCGCCCCGACGCTCGTCGCAACTATTTCCATGGGATGTCTCCGCCTTGGACAGTGAGATCCTCATCATTGGTGCCGGCATTGTCGGCATTGCCACGGCCGCCCGTCTTGCCGAGGAAGGCCACCGCGTGCTTGTCGTCGACGAGCAGGGCATCTGCGAGGGCACGAGTTCGGGCAATGCCGGGGCGTTGGCCTTCTCCGATATCCTGCCGATGGCTTCCAAAGGCATTCTTGCGAAAGTTCCGGGATGGCTCGTGGACCCGCTCGGGCCCTTCACCATAAGGCCGTCCTACATGCCGCAGCTGGCGCCATGGCTCTATCGCTTCTGGCGGGCGAGCCGTCCAGCAATGCTGGCGGCAACGGCGCGGACGCAAGGGGAAATGATGCGCCTCGCGGAGCCGGAATTCCTCGAACTGGCCGAGCGCGCCGGTATTGCCGGGATGATAAGACATGACGGATCGCTGGAGCTTTACGAAAGCGAAAGGGAATGGAACGCTTCCCTTCCGGGCTGGGACGTCCGCCGCGAGGCCGGGATAAGTTTCCGGCATCTGCGTGGCAATGCGCTGGAAGAATGCCAGCCCGGGCTCGACAAGCGTTTCATCATTGGTACCTTCGTCCCCGGCTGGAAGACCGTCAGCGACCCGAAGCAGATCGGCAAGGGCCTGTGGGACCATGCGCAGCGTCTCGGCGCGGTATTTCGCCAGGCGCGGGTCGTGTCGGTGGAGCACGCGCCAGCGGGGGCACAGGCGACGATGGCGGATGGCAGCATCCTGCGCGCAGGCAAGATCGTCGTCGCGGCAGGGGGCTGGTCGCACCGTCTCGCAAAGGGGCTTGGCGATATCATACCGCTCGAAACGGAGCGGGGTTACAATACGACGCTTCCCGCCGGTGCCTTCGACCTGCGCAGGCAATTGATCTTTTCCGGCCATGGCTTTGTCGTTACCCCGCTGGAAACCGGCATTCGCGTCGGCGGAGCGGTCGAGCTTGGCGGATTGGCGCTTCCCCCGAATTACGCCCGTGCGGCCGCGATGCTGTCCAAGGCGCAGAAATTCCTGCCCGGCCTCAAATCCGAGGGCGGGCGCCAATGGATGGGCTACAGGCCGTCCTTGCCGGATTCGCTGCCGGTCATCGGCCGCTCCCGCAATTCGCCGCACGTGCTCTATGCCTTCGGGCATGGGCATCTCGGGCTGACGCAATCGGCCGCGACGGCGCGGCTCGTCGGCGATCTTGTTGCCGGCAGGCAGCCGGCGATCGCACTCGATCCATTCAATCCGCAAAGGTTCTGAGGTTCCCATGGCACGACATTCCTTCTTCTGCGTAGACGGCCATACCTGCGGCAATCCCGTCCGGCTCGTCGCCGGCGGCGGACCCAATCTCCAGGGCGCGACAATGATGGAAAAGCGGGCGCACTTCCTCAGGGAGTTCGACTGGATACGCACGGGCCTGATGTTCGAGCCGCGCGGCCACGACATGATGTCCGGCTCCATCCTCTATCCGCCGACGCGCGATGATTGCGACGTCGCGATATTGTTCATCGAGACTTCCGGCTGCCTGCCGATGTGCGGTCATGGAACGATCGGCACCGTGACCATGGCCATCGAGCACGGTCTGGTCCAGCCCAAGACGCCAGGTGTCCTGCGGCTCGATACGCCGGCAGGGCTCGTCGTCGCCGAATACGAGCAGGAGGGCCAATACGTAACCCGCGTCCGCCTGACCAATGTGCCGGCTTTTCTCTATGCCGAAGGGCTCGAAGTCGAGTGCCCGGACCTCGGGCGGCTGGTCGTCGATGTGGCCTATGGCGGCAATTTCTATGCCATCATAGAACCGCAGGAGAATTATCGGGACATGGCGGACTACAGGGCGATCGACCTGATCGGCTGGAGCCCGGTGCTGCGCGAGCGGCTCAATGCGGCCTACAAATTCCAGCATCCGGAAGAGGCCGATATCAACGCCCTCAGCCACATCCTGTGGACCGGCGCGCCGACCAATCCCCAGGCGCATGCGCGCAATGCGGTGTTCTACGGAGACAAGGCCATCGACCGCTCGCCATGCGGCACGGGCACGTCGGCCCGGATGGCGCAACTGGCCGCGAAGGGGAAACTCGCGGTTGGCCAGGAGTTCGTCCATGAATCGATCATCGGTTCGCTGTTCCACGGCCGGGTGGAGGGCGAGGCCGGCGTGGGCGAAAAAGGCGCCATCATCCCCTCGATTGCAGGCTGGGCGTGCATGACCGGCTACAACACAATCTTTATTGACGACAGGGATCCTTTTGCCCACGGTTTTGTGGTCAAATGACCGAATGTTGGCCGGTGTCTGAAATTAAGGCAGTGCTGGTGAATTAATCTCATATCCGTCCATTCATAGGGCAAAAAACTATAAGGCATGTCAAATTTGGTGAAAAAATTCTTCAAATGTGTGCAAGCAAATAAATGTGTGCCGAATGGGGCAAAAAATGAGTTGCTTTCTTTAGCGCAAAGGGTAGGTGTATCGCGTGGGGCAAAAGACAAATCGGATAAGAAAATCCGAATAAGAATTTCCCAATAAAACGAGGGGTATCGTTGCAATGGAGTATTTCATCCAGCAATCGATCAATGGGTTGACGCTTGGTTCCATCTACGGCCTGATCGCCATTGGTTACACGATGGTTTACGGCATTATCGGCATGATCAACTTCGCGCATGGCGACGTTTTCATGCTGGGCGCCTTCATGGCCATGATCGTTTTTCTTGCTCTTGTCACATTCCTCGGCGGTGTGCCGGTCGTCATAGCGCTGCTGCTGATGATGATCGTGGCAATGCTGCTGACGGGCCTGTGGAGCTGGACCATCGAGCGGCTGGCCTACAGGCCGTTGCGCGGATCGTTCCGGCTGGCGCCGCTCATCACTGCCATCGGCATGTCGATCGCGCTTTCGAACTTCGTCCAGGTCACGCAGGGCCCGCGCAACAAGCCGATCCCCCCGCTGGTCAATGGCGGCATCATCATTCCCGGCACCAGCATCAGCATCGCCTACAAGCAGATGGTGATCATCATCGTCACGGCAGTGCTGCTGGCGGCCTTCTGGTATCTGGTCAACAAGACCACGCTCGGACGCGCGCAGCGCTCCTGCGAGCAGGACCGCAAGATGGCGGCATTGCTTGGCGTCGACGTCGACAAGACAATCTCCATGACCTTTGTCATGGGCGCCATGCTCGCCGCCGTCGCCGGTACGCTTTACCTGATGTTCTACGGCGTCATCTCGTTCACGGACGGGTTCACCCCCGGCGTCAAGGCGTTCACGGCGGCTGTTCTGGGCGGTATCGGCTCCCTGCCCGGCGCGGTCATAGGCGGATTGCTGATCGGCCTGATCGAGGCGCTGTGGTCGGCATATTTCTCGATCGACTACAAGGACGTTGCAGCCTTCTCCATTCTCGCGATCGTGCTCATCTTCCTGCCGTCCGGCATTCTTGGCCGGCCTGAAGTCGAAAAGGTTTAAGCGCATGGCCGATACTCAAGTTTCAGGTCGGAGCCCCGTATTCGCCAAGGCGATCAAGGAGGGCTTCGTCGCCGGTGCGCTTGCCCTCGGGCTCTTCCTTCTCATCGTCGGCTTCAGGACCGACCAGAACATCCGCAACGAGCTGGTGCTGACGCAGAGATGGGGTCTCCTCGCCATCTTCGTCCTCATCGCCGCTGTCGGTCGTTTCCTGCTGACTGCCTATATCACGCCATGGTTTGCTGCCCGCAGCAGGACGAAGCGCGTTGCGGTCGCCAGGGAGCCGTCGAGCCTACGGAAATACTTCCCGAAGATCGGCCTGCTGCTGCTGTTTCTCTATCCCTTTGTCGTGATCGGCGTCCTTGCCGCCTATAATGGCTCCTGGATGGGCGGACTGCAGGGTTCGCTGAAATATGTCGACAATTTCGGCATCCAGATCCTGATCTATGTGATGCTGGCCTGGGGGTTGAACATCGTCGTCGGCCTCGCCGGCCTGCTGGATCTCGGCTACGTGGCCTTCTACGCCGTCGGCGCCTATTCCTATGCGCTGCTTTCGGCCCAGTTCGGCCTGTCCTTCTGGCTGCTTCTGCCGATGGCCGGCATATTCGCGGCCTTGTGGGGCATCATGCTCGGTTTCCCCGTGCTGCGCCTGCGCGGCGACTATCTTGCCATCGTCACGCTGGCGTTCGGCGAGATCATCCGTCTCGTGCTGATCAACTGGACGGTGGTTACCAAGGGCACGTTCGGCATCTCCGGCATCGCCAAGGCAACGCTGTTCGGCATCCCCTTCACTGCTGGCGACGGCGGTTTCGCCAAGACCTTCGGATTGCCGATGTCCGGCGTCTACTACAAGATATTCCTCTACTACCTGATCCTTCTGCTTGCGCTGCTGACCGCCTGGGTCACGATCCGGCTGCGGCGCATGCCGATCGGGCGCGCCTGGGAAGCATTGCGCGAAGACGAGATCGCCTGCCGCTCGCTCGGCATCAACACGACCACCACAAAGCTGACCGCCTTCGCCACCGGCGCCATGTTCGGCGGTTTTGCGGGGTCGTTCTTCGCAGCCCGCCAGGGCTTCGTCAGCCCGGAAAGCTTCGTCTTCCTCGAATCCGCCATCATCCTGGCCATCGTCGTCCTTGGCGGCATGGGTTCGCTGGTCGGCATCGCTGTCGCCGCTGCGGTAATGATCGGCGGTACGGAGCTGCTGCGTGAACTTGAATTCCTGAAGCGCATATTCGGCAATGATTTCACGCCCGAGCTTTACCGCATGCTGCTCTTCGGTCTCGCGATGATCGTGGTGATGGTGTGGAAGCCGCGCGGCTTCGTCGGCAATCGAGAACCGAGCGCGTTCCTGCACAAACGCAAGATGGTTTCGAGCGAATTTACGAAAGAAGGGCACGGCTGATGGTGTCTGAAGTTCAAGTCAATAGCGGTCCCATACTGCGTGTCGAACGCCTGTCGATGAAATTCGGTGGCCTTGTCGCGGTCAACAGCCTCAATTTCGAGGCGAAGCGCGGCGCCATCACGGCGCTGATCGGGCCGAACGGCGCCGGCAAGACGACGGTGTTCAACTGTATCACCGGCTTCTACAAGCCGACCGAAGGCATGCTGACGCTGACGCGCCAGGGCGGCGAACAGTTCCTGCTCGAACGCATGAGCGATTTCGTCATCACCAAGAAGGCGAAGGTCGCCCGTACCTTCCAGAACATCCGCCTGTTTTCGGGATTGACCGTCCTGGAAAACCTGCTTGTCGCCCAGCACAATGCGCTGATGCTGTCGTCGGGCTTCACCATTCTCGGCTTGCTCGGCCTGCCGACCTACAAGGCGGCTGCGGCGCAGGCGATCGAGAAGGCAAGGTTCTGGCTCGAAAAGATCAATCTTGTCGATCGCGCCGACGATCCCGCCGGTGACCTGCCCTATGGCGCCCAGCGCCGGCTGGAAATCGCCCGCGCCATGTGCACGGAGCCGGAGTTGCTTTGCCTCGACGAGCCCGCTGCCGGCCTCAATGCCCGCGAGTCCGCCGAGCTGAACAAGCTGCTGCTCGACATTCGTGACGAGACCGGAACATCGATCCTTCTCATCGAGCACGACATGTCGGTGGTCATGGAGATTTCGGATCATGTCGTCGTCCTCGAATACGGCACGAAGATCGCCGACGGCACGCCCGAGATGGTCAAGAACGACCCGAAGGTCATCGCCGCCTATCTCGGCGTCGAAGACGAGGAGATGGAAGAGCTGATCGAACAGGCCGAAGCGGCCGGTGCCGACGACATCACGGCCGCCGTGGACCTTCTGTCGACCGACGCCATTCATGAGCTCGAAGAGACGAAAGCCGATGTCGCGCCGGTCGAACTCGTCGCGACGGGACCGGTGGCGCCATTGAAGCCAACGAGCCCGTCCTCGGCACAGCGGGCGGCAAAACCGGCAGTCAAATCTGCGGCAAAGCCTGCGGCGAAGCGGCCTTCGACCGCCAAGGCGCCGGCGAAGCCATCATCCGGCGCTGCGGAACCGGTCAAGAAAGGCGCGACATCGAACGCGATCGCCGCGCCGCGCGGCGGCGTGCCGGATCGCCTGATCGACATCAAGGGCATCGGGCCGGTCAATGAGCGCAAGCTCAACGAACACGGCATCTATCATTTCGACCAGATCGCAGCCTGGAAGAAGGCGGACATCGTCGCCGCCGAAGCCTATCTGGCATTTGACGGGCGCATAGCCCGCGAGGACTGGATCGGTCAGGCCAAGAAGCTCGCCAAAGCGGCCAGTGCGAAGCCAGCGGGGAACGCGAAACCAGCGGGGAAAAAGACTGGGGGGGCTAAATAATGTCACAGGAAAAAGCCCTTCTCAGCGTCGAGAACGTCGAGACCTATTACGGCAATATCCGCGCCCTGAGCGGCGTGAGCGTCCACGCCGATCCCGGCGAGATCGTCACGCTCATCGGCGCGAACGGCGCCGGCAAGTCGACCCTCATGATGACCATATTCGGCATGCCGCGCGCGCGTACCGGCCGCATTGTCTTCGACGGCAAGGACATCACGCAGCTGCCGGCGCATGAGATCGCCAGGCTGCGTATCGCGCAATCGCCCGAAGGAAGGCGCATTTTCCCGCGCATGACGGTGCAGGAAAACCTGCAGATGGGTGCCGGCCTCGACAAGATGGAATATTATGACGAGGACGTGCGCATGGTCTTCGATCTGTTCCCGCGGCTCAAGGAGCGCATCAACCAGCGTGGCGGCACATTGTCCGGCGGCGAGCAGCAGATGCTGGCGATAGGGCGGGCGCTGATGGCGCGGCCGCGGCTGCTCCTGCTCGACGAACCCTCGCTCGGCCTTGCGCCGCTCATCATCAAGCATATTTTCGAGGCGATCAAGGAACTGAACAAGAATACCGGGCTCACCGTGTTCCTCGTGGAGCAGAACGCATTCGGCGCATTGAAACTGGCGGATCGGGGATATGTCATGGTCAATGGAATCGTCACGATGAGCGGTTCCAGCAAGGACCTCCTCGCCAATCCGGAAGTTCGTGCAGCCTACCTCGAAGGCGGACGCCACTAGAAGCCGCAAGGAGAAAGCCATGCAAGGCATTTTGTACGAAGAACCCTCCATCTGGCTGTTCATCCTCGTTACCTGCATCATGGGCGGCTGGGCCGCGTGGATGGCGGGGCGCGCCTGTGCCAAGACATGGCGGCCGCTTCCCATCCTGCTGTTCTACATGCTGCTGCTGGGCGTCGGCGTGCGGTTCATCCATTTCGCCCTCTTCGGCGGCACCATGCTCACGCTGCACTATTACATAGTCGATACGATCGTGCTCCTGATCATCGGAACACTCGGCTATCGCTATACCCGCACGAACCAGATGGTTCGCCAGTATCATTGGCTCTACGAGAAAACTTCTCCATTCGGATGGAGAGAAAAAACAGGAGCTTGATCTATCTCGCTGGTGCGAAATGAATCAGCGTGACAACGGCCGGGAAATCGGCAAATGTAATCTTCAAGCGATGCGGAACCATCGCGAGGGGTTTGGCAAATAGCTAGGAAAATGGGAGTTTTCAAATGAAGAAGTCACTGTTCTCAGGCGTAGCGCTTGCTGCGATGCTCGCCCTGAGCGGTCAGGCCTATGCTGACCTTCTGATCGCGGTCGGCGCTCCGCTGACGGGTCCGAACGCAGCATTCGGCGCACAGATACAGAAGGGCGCGGAAGCAGCGATCGCCGAGATCAATGCAGCCGGCGGCATCAATGGCGAGCAGGTCAAGATCACGCTTGGCGACGACGTTTCCGACCCGAAGCAGGGCATCTCGGTCGCCAACAAATTCGTCGCGGACGGCGTGAAGTTCGTCATCGGTCACTTCAACTCGGGCGTTTCCATCCCGGCGTCGGAAGTCTATGCCGAAAACGGCATCCTGGAGGTAACGCCTGCCGCAACCAATCCGGTGTTCACGGAACGCGGCCTGTGGAACACGTTCCGCACATGCGGCCGCGATGACCAGCAGGGCATCGTCGCCGGCGGCTACATCGCCGATAAGTTCAAGGACGCGAAGATCGCCGTCGTCCACGACAAGACGCCTTATGGCCAGGGCCTGGCTGACGAAACCAAGAAGACCTTGAATTCCAAGGGCGTCACCGAGGCTCTCTACGAGGGCGTGAACGTCGGCGACAAGGACTTCTCCGCCCTTATCGCCAAGGCAAAACAGGCCGGCGTTACCGTTCTCTACTGGGGCGGCCTGCACACAGAAGCCGGCCTGATCATCCGCCAGTTGGCCGATCAGGGCCTCAAGGTCACCTTCATCTCCGGTGACGGCATCGTTTCCAACGAACTCGCCTCGATCGCCGGCGACGCAGTGGAAGGCACGCTCAACACGTTCGGTCCCGACCCCAGCAAGAACCCGGCCAACAAGGAACTCGTCGAGAAGTTCCGTGCCCAGGGCTTCGAGCCGGAAGCCTACACGCTCTACTCCTATGCTGCCGCACAGGTCATCGCTGCCGCTGCAACCGCAGCCAAGTCCAATGACCCTGAGGCTGTCGGCAAGGCGATGAAGGAAAGCGGCCCGTTCAAGACCGTTCTGGGCGACCTCGCCTTCGACGAGAAGGGCGATCCCAAGCTTCCGGGCTACGTCATGTATGAGTGGAAGAAGGACGCCGACGGCAAGTTCTCCTACCAGCAGCAGATGTAATTTTCATCCTGCCACTTAAAAATGCCCGGCCATTGCGCCGGGCATTTTGCTATTGGAAAATTCGATTTCCTCAATATAGTTTGTTTGCACTGCAACATAGTGTCGGCGCCATTGCCGTCTGCCTTATATCATTGCGCCCCGGAGTTCCGTTTTGCCCATCAAGAAAATTCTCGTTGCCAATCGTTCCGAAATCGCCATCCGGGTTTTCCGCGCCGCCAATGAGCTCGGCATGAAAACCGTTGCCATCTGGGCTGAAGAGGACAAGCTCGCCTTGCACCGCTTCAAGGCGGACGAATCCTACCAGGTTGGACGGGGACCGCATCTGGCGAAGGATATGGGGCCGATCGAAAGCTATCTCTCGATCGAGGAGATCATCCGGGTGGCAAAGCTTTCCGGTGCGGATGCGATCCATCCGGGTTACGGGCTGCTTTCCGAGAGTCCGGAATTCGCCGAAGCCTGTGCTGCGGCCGGCGTGATCTTCATCGGGCCGAAGCCCGAAACCATGCGGCGGCTGGGAAACAAGGTCGCGGCGCGCAACCTGGCAATCGAGATTGGCGTTCCCGTCGTTCCGGCGACCGACCCGCTTCCCGACGACATGGACGCGGTGAAGGAACTCGCCGAAAAGATCGGCTATCCGGTCATGCTCAAGGCCTCATGGGGCGGCGGCGGGCGCGGCATGCGCGCAATCTTCAAGCCGGAGGACATTGCCCGGGAAGTCACCGAAGGCAAGCGCGAGGCCAAGGCTGCGTTCGGCAAGGACGAGGTCTATCTCGAAAAGCTGGTCGAGCGGGCGCGGCATGTCGAGGTGCAGGTTCTCGGCGATACCCATGGAAATGCGGTCCATCTGTTCGAGCGCGACTGCTCGATCCAGCGGCGCAATCAGAAGGTGGTGGAGCGTGCTCCCGCGCCTTATCTGACGGAATCGCAGCGGGCGGAACTCGCGGCCTACGGGCTGAAAATCGCCAATGAGACGAAATATATCGGCGCCGGAACGATCGAATTCCTCATGGATGCCGATACCGGCCAGTTCTATTTCATCGAGGTCAATCCGCGTATCCAGGTCGAGCATACCGTAACGGAGGAAGTGACCGGCATCGATATCGTCAAGGCGCAGATCCGCATCCTGGAGGGTGCAGCGATCGGAATGCCCGAATCCGGCGTTCCCGCGCAGAAGGATATCAAGCTCAACGGCCACGCCCTGCAATGCCGCATCACCACGGAAGATCCCGAGCAGAACTTCATTCCGGATTATGGCCGCATCACAGCCTATCGCGGCGCGACCGGCTTCGGCATCCGGCTCGACGGCGGCACTGCCTATTCTGGCGCGGTCATCACCCGCTATTATGATCCGCTGCTGGAGAAGATCACCGCATGGTCGCCGACGGCGGAAGAGACCATCCACCGTATGCACCGTGCGCTGCGGGAGTTCCGCATCCGCGGCGTCGCCACCAACCTCACCTTCCTCGAAGCGATCATTACGCATCCGAAATTTACCGATAATTCCTATACGACCAAGTTCATCGACACGACGCCGGAGCTGTTCGAGCAGGTCAAGCGCCAGGATCGGGCAACGAAGCTGCTGACCTATCTGGCCGACGTTACGGTCAACGGCCATCCCGAGACCAAGGGCAGGGCCAAGCCGCCGAAGGAGGCCGCCCTGCCACGGGTTCCTTTCGTCGAATCCTCCATACCGGACGGCACCAGGCAACGGCTTGATGCTTTGGGTCCGAAGAAGTTCGCGGAATGGTTACGTAACGAAAAGCAGGTGTTCGTAACGGATACGACGATGCGTGACGGCCACCAGTCGCTGCTGGCGACGCGCATGCGCACCTATGATGTCTCACGCATCGCCGGCACCTATGCGCGGGCGCTTCCGCAGCTGTTCTCGCTCGAGTGCTGGGGCGGCGCTACATTCGACGTGGCCATGCGGTTTCTGACGGAAGATCCCTGGGAGAGGCTGTCCGCCATCCGCGAGCAGGCGCCAAACATCCTGCTGCAGATGCTGCTTCGCGGCGCCAATGGCGTCGGCTACAAGAGTTATCCCGACAATGTGGTGAAATATTTCGTCCAGCAGGCGGCGCGCGGCGGCATCGATGTGTTCCGGGTGTTCGACAGCCTGAACTGGGTGGAGAACATGCGGGTCAGCATGGATGCCGTGCTTGAGGAGAACAAGCTCTGCGAGGCGGCGATCTGCTATACCGGCGACCTATTGAATTCCGCCCGCCCGAAATACGACCTCAAATATTATGTCGGCCTCGCCAAGGAAGTGGAGAAGGCCGGCGCGCACATCATCGCGGTGAAGGATATGGCCGGCCTGTTGAAGCCCGGCGCGGCGACCCTGTTGTTCAAGGCCTTGCGCGAAGCGACGGACCTGCCGCTGCATTTCCACACGCACGATACCTCGGGTATCGCCGCTGCGACGGTACTGGCCGCCGTCGATGCGGGGGTGGATGTGGTCGATGCCGCCATGGATGCCCTGTCCGGCAATACCTCGCAGCCTTGCCTTGGTTCCATCGTCGAGGCGCTGAAGGGGACGGAGCGCGATCCCGGCCTCGACACAGAGTGGATCCGCCGGATTTCGTTCTATTGGGAAGCGGTTCGCACCCAATATGCCGCCTTCGAGAGCGATCTGAAGGGACCGGCATCGGAGGTCTACCTCCACGAGATGCCGGGCGGGCAGTTCACCAATCTGAAGGAACAGGCGCGCTCGCTTGGGCTCGAAACGCGCTGGCACGAGGTCGCGCAGGCCTATGCCGATGTGAACCAGATGTTCGGGGACATCGTGAAGGTCACGCCTTCGTCGAAGGTCGTGGGCGACATGGCGCTGATGATGGTCAGCCAGGACCTGACCGTGGCGGATGTGAAGAACCCGGAAAAGGACATCGCATTTCCGGATTCCGTCGTGTCCATGATGCGCGGCGATCTGGGCCAACCGCCGAAGGGATGGCCGAAGGATATCCAGAAGAAGGTGCTGAAGGACGAGAAGCCGTTCACCGAGCGGCCGGGTTCGCTGCTGCCGCCGGCCGATCTTGATGCCGAGCGCAAGGAGATCGAGGAAAAGCTGGAGCGGAAGATCAGCGACCAGGAATTCGCTTCCTATCTCATGTATCCGAAGGTCTATACGGATTTCGCCGTCACCCACAATACCTACGGGCCGACCAGCGTATTGCCGACGCATGTCTATTTCTACGGCCTTGCCCAGGAAGAGGAAGTGTTCCTCGACCTCGAGAAGGGCAAGACGCTCGTCGTGCGCAACCAGGCAGTCGGCGAAGCGGATGAAAAAGGCATGTGCACGGTCTTTTTCGAGATGAACGGACAGCCAAGGCGGGTGAAGGTGCCGGACCGCGCCCGCGCGGCCGGCGGTGCCGGGGTGCGCCGCAAGGCGGAACTCGCCAATGACAAGCATGTGGGTGCGCCGATGCCGGGCATCATCTCGACGGTCGGCATCTCCGCCGGGCAGAAGGTGAATGCCGGCGACGTCCTGCTCTCGATCGAGGCCATGAAGATGGAAACGGCCCTGCGTGCCGAACGCGATGGCGTGGTCGGCGAAGTCCTGGTGAAGTCAGGAGACCAGATCGATGCCAAGGATCTGCTCATAATCTACGAATAAGGCGTGGATTTCGAACCGGGTCGCGGCCACGCCGGACCCTGGCAATCCATGTCAAATTGCGTATGAGAAGATCAAAAAGAGTGAATTGACTTCGCCTTCAACCGATTTAAGGGTGCAGGAATCCTCCTGTCGAACGGTGAAGCAATAATCATGGATGCCTCGGTCTATCAGAAACGTGCCGTTTACGGGCGGTGGGCTGTTGCCTCCGCGTTTTTCTTCAACGGCTTTCTCATTGGCAGCTGGGCGCCGCAAATCCCGGTCTTCATGACGCGCCTTCAGATAAGCGAGTTCGTGCTTGGACTGCTCATCCTCGTTTTCGGCATTGGAGCTTTGTGCTCGATGCCCTGGTGCGGCTATCTGATCGGCCGTTTCGGATCGCGCAGCGTCGTCCTTGCCTTCGCGGCGCTGTGCAGCTTCTCATTGCTGCTTGTCGTTCTCGCACCCAATCCGGCAATCGCCGTGCCGGCGCTGTTCTTCTTCGGCGCGGTCATCGGCGGCATGGATGTGGCGATGAATGCCAACGCCGTCGAGGTGGAGAAGCGGCTTTCCCGGGCCGTCATGTCGTCTTCGCACGGTTTCTGGAGCCTTGGCGGCTTTGCCGGCGGCGGCCTCGGCGGCCTGCTGATCGAAGCGCAGGGCTATCTTGTCCATGCGATCGTGGCGACGCTCATCGCCGCTGCCATCGGCCTGCTGGCGTTTCGCCACATGATCACCGAAACCAAGCCGGTCGTTCACGAACGCCAGAAACTGGCATTCCCATCCAATCCGCTGATCTACCTGCTGGGCCTGATGGCGCTGTTCTCCATGGTGCCGGAGGGTTCTGTTCTCGATTGGGCCGCGCTCTACCTGCAGCAGGAGCGGGGCGCCGACATAGCAACCGCCGGCTTTGCCTTTGCCGCCTTCTCCGGCACGATGGCGGTGATGCGGTTCCTCGGCGATGGCGTACGCAATCGTTTCGGCGCCGTAAGGACGCTGCGCGCCTCCGCTTTGATCGGTGCGGTGGGCCTTTTCGGCGCCAGCTTTGCTTCGACCGATTGGATCGCCGTACTGGCCTTCGCTTTCTCCGGCCTCGGTATCGCAAATATGGTGCCGATTGCTTTTTCCGCCGCCGGCAACCAGCCGGGGACCTCGTCCGGTGTCGCGCTCAGCATGGTGACGCTGATGGGCTATTCCGGCATCCTCGTCGCCCCATCGGCGATCGGTTTCGTCGGCGGCAAGACCGGCTTCGGACCGATTTATATGGTTCTGGCCGGCCTGCTCGTCATTGTCGCCATCATGGCAAGGCTAGCGGCGACGGCAGACCGCCCGGTAGACGAGACTTCCCAGTCCGGACTAGCGCCGTGATGCGACCGCCGGCTTTGCGCGCCGGGTGAGGAAATCGGTGACGCGGCGGCCCGGCCGCGACTGTCGCAGGCCGATATTCATCTCGGGCGCCAGTTCGTCGGAAAGGTCGAGCGTCGCGGTCTGGCCGATGGCGTCGTAATTCTCTTCCAGCCAATCCTCGGCGGCGGCGCGGCCGAGGTCACGCAGATATTCGAGGAATGCCCATTCGGCATTCACCTTTGACGACGCCGACAGCCCCTTGAAAGCCTCATCGGCGTCGATCCGGTGCATGCGGATATTCCTGTATTCGCCATGCTCGATCCGCCCCGCCTTGATCAGCGAATTTATGAATGCAATGGAGCGGAATTCGCGAAGAAGCGCGGCATTGAACGTGATTTCGTCGATGCGATCGCTGATTTCCCGCGCGGTTTTCGGCGTTCCGGCCCGTTCGATCGGGTTGATCTGGATGAGCAGAACATCCTCGCTTGCGCTGGAATAGAAGAACGGAAACAGCGCCGGATTGCCGCCATAGCCGCCATCCCAATAGGGCTGGCCATCGATCTCCACCGCCTGGAAGATATAGGGGAGGCAGGCGGAAGCCATGACCACGTCTGCGTTCAATTCGGACTGCGAGAACACCCGCAAGCGGCCTGTCTCGACATTGGTCGCCGAAATGAAGAGCTTGAGCGCCGAGCAGGACTTGACCCGCTCGAAATCGATCTCGCGTTCGACCAGGTCGCGCAATGGATTGATGTTGAAGGGGTTATATTCGTAGGGCGACAGCATGCGGGAAACCATCTCGAAGAGATTGTAGCCTATGCCGTTCTCGACGGACCAATTGCCGAAGAACACATCCCATGGCGCCCGCTGGACCGGGCTGAAGCGGCCTGTCCGGCCGACCGCCCGCCAGAACTCGTAGAGCTTGGCGCGTGCGCCATCGGCGCCGTTCCTGGACCAGCCATCGGCCATGGCAACGGCGTTCATTGCGCCGGCGCTGGTTCCGGATATGCCTTCGATGGTGAGCCGGTCGTCCTCCAGGATACGGTCCAGCACGCCCCAGCTGAAAGCGCCGTGCGAGCCCCCGCCCTGCAGGGCGACATTGATCTTCTTGGTCGTCTTCATCAGGCTGCCGTCCAGCCGCCATCGACCGAGATCGTCGTGCCGGTGATCTGGGCCGCGGCATCGCTGGCAAGGAACACCACTGTCGCGCCGATCTGCTCGACGGTGGCGAATTCCTTTGTCGCCTGCTTGTCGAGCATGACCTCGCGGATGACCGTCTCGCGATCCATGCCATGGGCCTTCATCTGATCGGGAATTTGCGCCTCGACCAGCGGGGTCAGCACATAGCCGGGACATATGGCATTGCTGGTAATGTGCTTTTCAGCCGTTTCCAGCGCCACGGTCTTGGTGAAGCCGACAATGCCGTGCTTGGCGGCAACATAGGCGGATTTGAACGGGGAAGCCCTGAGGCCATGGGCCGAGGCGATATTGATGATGCGTCCCCATCCGGCCTTCTTCATATGCGGCAGCACGGCAGCGGTGGTGTGGAAGGCCGATGTGAGATTGATCGCGATGATGGCGTCCCATTTTTCCGCCGGGAACTCGTCGACAGGTGCGACGAACTGGATGCCGGCATTGTTGACCAGCACATCGGCGGATCCGAATGCCGCCACGGCCTTGTCGATCAGCGAGCGGCACTCGGCCCCGTTCGACATGTCGGCCTTGATATAGGCGACGCCGGTCGAGTGCCTTTCGGCGATCTGCTGGGCCAGGGCGTGGTCCTCCGGCCGATCGGTGAATGAGTTGACCACCACATTATAGCCGGCAGCGGCCAGCGCCTCGGCGGCGCCCAGCCCGATGCCAGAATTCGAACCCGTAACGATAGCTGTCTTCCTGCCCATGATATTTCTTTCTTGTTCGGCGACATTGCCTGTTAGGATAGTCTAAATATATTGCGTTGCAGCAAAAATGCTAGGGCGGTGCAAATCCGGCGATGATTCCGCACCTCGTGCCGTGGGCGGGTGCAAGCGCAGTGTTGACAAATGGCCATGGCTGCGCCACCTGATCTGCATCTCTGGAGCTCGATGATGACAGAATATCACCCACACCCCTTTGCCCGGCGCAGCTCGGTCGGCGTCGATGTCGGCGGTGTGATGGTCGGCGGCGGTGCACCGGTCGTGGTGCAGTCCATGACCAATACGGACACGGCCGATATTGACGGCACGGTGGCGCAGGTGGCGGCATTGTCGCGCGCGGGTTCGCAGATCGTCCGCATCACCGTGGACAGGGATGAATCCGCCAGGGCGGTGCCGCGCATACGCGACAGGCTGGACCGGCTCGGGCTTGACGTGCCTCTCGTCGGCGATTTCCACTATATCGGCCACAAGCTCCTCGCCGATAATCCGGATTGTGCCGAGGCTTTGGCGAAATACCGCATCAATCCGGGCAATGTCGGGTTCAAGGACAAGAAGGACGCCCAGTTCGGCGCGATCATCGAAATGGCGATCCGCTACGACAAACCGGTGCGTATCGGCGTCAATTGGGGATCGCTCGACCAGGAGCTGCTGACAAGCCTGATGGACCGGAACAGCGCGGCGGGCTCTCCCCTGACGGCTGCCGCCGTCACGCGCGAGGCGATCGTCCAGTCGGCGCTGATCTCGGCCCAGCTTGCCGAGGAGATCGGCCTGGCGCGCTCGAAGATCATACTTTCCGCGAAGGTCAGCCAGGTGCAGGACCTGATCGCCGTCTATGCCGAACTTGCCAGGCGATGCGACCACGCGTTGCATCTCGGGCTCACGGAAGCCGGAATGGGCACCAAGGGCATCGTGGCTTCGTCCGCGGCCATGGGAATCCTGCTGCAACAGGGCATCGGCGACACTATTCGCATCTCGCTGACGCCGGAACCCGGCGGTGACAGGACGCGCGAGGTCCAGGTCGCACAGGAATTGCTGCAGACGATGGGCTTCCGGCAGTTCATTCCGATCGTCGCCGCCTGCCCCGGATGCGGGCGGACGACCTCGACCGTATTCCAGGAACTCGCGCAGTCGATCCAGAGCGACATCCGCAAGAACATGCCGGTCTGGCGCGAAAAATACCCCGGCGTCGAGGCGCTGAACGTGGCCGTGATGGGCTGCATCGTCAATGGACCGGGCGAATCCAAGATGGCCGATATCGGCATATCTCTTCCCGGCACGGGCGAAACGCCTTCCGCCCCGGTCTTCATCGATGGGCGGAAGGTCGCGACGCTGCGCGGCGCCGGCATTGCCGCCGAATTCCAGAAGATGGTGGCGGACTATATCGAAAACCGTTTTGGGCGGGGCGCACAGGCGGCGGAATGAGCCGTCCTCTCAGCTTTCCCTCTCCGCGATGAAGCTGGCGGCGGCGTTGAGCAGGCCGGCCTTTTCACCGAAGGGCGACAGCAGCTCCTGCGCCTGATCGACCAGCCCGGCGAGTTGCCGGCGCGTCCATTCGATGCCGTGGACCGAGACCAGCGTCGCCTTGCCCGCGGCTGCGTCCTTGCCGACGGCCTTGCCCAATTGCCCTGCATTGGCCGTCACGTCGAGCAGATCGTCGGCGAGCTGGAAGGCGAGGCCGATCGCCGAGCCATATTCGGCCAGGCGCTGGCGGTCGCCATCGGAGGCTCCCGCGATGATCGCGCCGGCCTCGCAGGCGAAGCGGATGAGCGCGCCGGTCTTCATCGCCTGCAACCGGATGATGCCCTGCTCGTCAGGCTTGACGGTCTCGGCTTCGAGATCGAGCGCCTGTCCGCCGGTCATGCCGCCGACGCCCGCTGCACGGGCCAGTTCATGTACCAGGGTCAGTCGCGCTTTCGCCGGCAATTCCGTCTCGTCGCTGGCGATCAGTTCGAACGCATAGGTGAGCAGGCTGTCGCCGGCAAGGATGGCCGCCGCCTCGTCGAATTTGCGATGCACCGTCGGTTGGCCGCGCCGGAGATCGTCATTGTCCATCGCCGGCAGGTCGTCATGGATCAGCGAGTAGCTGTGGACGCATTCGAGGGCCGCGGCCACGCGCAATGCAGCCATGGCGTCTCCACCCAGCAAAGCGGCGCTCTCCATGACGAGGAAGGGCCGAAGGCGCTTGCCGCCATTGAGCACGCCATGCCGCATGGCCGCCATGAGGCGGGCCGGACGGTAGATTTCCCCGCTGCGCGTCCTGTCGGAAAGAACCTCGTTCAGAAGCGTTTCGACGGCAAGAGCGTGCTGCTGCAAGCTGAGCTGAAAGAGAGCAGTGTGTTCTTCGGTCATGCCGCCAATGATCAATAAACGCTGCGCCGGTCAATGGGGGAGCTCGGTTCGGGCGCAAAAAATATCCGCCACGAAAGTCGCAGAGTGTCGAGAAAGAATTCCATTCCCGCCCGGTTTGCTCTATGTCCCATGCAGGGCGTTAGATGGAAGGTGGGCGTGGCAAGAGTTCTGGTCAGAAACAAGCGAGGCAGGGGTTATCTTGTGGACCCCGGGCGTTCGCCATTCGGGCGCGTCATGCGCTATCTGATCCTGACCGCCATCGTCCTGGCGATATTGCCGATCGTCCTGCTCATGCTCTACCGGCTGCCGTTCGTCCACCCGATATCGACGCTGATGGTCAAGGACCTCGCCACCTTTTCGGGCTATGAGCGGCAATGGGTCTCGCTCGACGAAATCTCGCCAGTGCTGGTGAATTCCGTCATGATGTCCGAAGATGCGAAATTCTGCTCCCATGCCGGTATCGACTGGGATGCGCTGAACTCCGTGGTCTCGGATACGATCGACGGGGAGCAGACGCGCGGAGCCTCCACCATACCCATGCAGACCGCGAAGAACCTGTTCCTGTGGAACGGACGATCTTTCATCCGCAAGGGGCTGGAGATACCGCTCGCGGTCATGACCGACCTCATGCTGCCCAAGCGGCGCCTGATGGAAATCTATCTCAACATCGCGGAATGGGGTCCCGGAATATATGGAATAGAAGCTGCCGCCCGGCACCATTTTCGCACCAGCGCCGCCAGGCTCTCCTCCAGGCAGGCGGCCTATCTTGCGGTGACGCTGCCAAATCCGAAGATCAGGAACCCGGCAAAGCCCGGGCGCGGGCTGCAGACGCTGGCCCGCGTCAATGAACGCCGAGCGCGCGGTGCGGGGGCATATGTCGGCTGCGTGAGCTGATGGCAGGGCCACCTGCGCGCCAGCTTGCAAAAAATACGACTCGCATCTGGTCAAAAGCCCTCAAGCGGTGTATAGCCCAGCCGAACTTTCCGGAATTTTGTCCATTGTGACAGGCTCAATCGGGCCAGTGCCGGATTTTGACTGAGTTACTGGAGCTGAACAATGGCTGTACCTAAACGAAAGACTTCGCCGTCGAAGCGCGGCATGCGCCGCTCGGCTGACGCCCTCAAGGCCCCGACCTATGTGGAAGACAAGAACTCCGGCGAACTGCGCCGCCCGCACCATGTCGATCTGAAGACCGGCATGTATCGCGGCCGTCAGGTGCTGACGCCGAAAGAAGGCTGATTCTTCCTGTTCTTTCATGCTAGAAGGACCGGCCTCGCGCCGGTCTTTCTTTTTGGCGGGAGCATTGAGGGAGAACGCGCATGGTTTCGAACATACCCCTTATGGTAGTGCCACTCATCGTCTTCAATCTGGTGATTGGCGGTTTCGCAGGTGTGAGCGGCCCCGATCCCTGGGCTATGGAACTCTATTCGACGCCGATGCTATCGGGCGGCATCTGGACCATGACGCTCGGCGATCTGATGATCGTGCTGTCGCTGGCGCTGCTGTTCTTCGAAATCATGAAATCGACGCGCACCAGCAATGCCTCGGTGATCGACCATCTTCTGTCCACCTTCGTCTTCGTCGCATTCCTGGTGGAGTTCCTGCTCGTTCCCGCCGCGTCGCACGCGCTGTTCTTCATCCTGCTGGTGATGGCATTCTTCGACATACTGGCCGGCTTCGCCGTCTCGCTGCGCTCCGCCGGCCGCGACGTCAATTTCCGCTGACTATTTCAGCTCGATCTCGATGAAGGCGTATTCGCCTTCATTGGCGTTGACGACATCATGCTCGACGCCCTCGCTGCGGAAATAGGGCACGCCTTTCTTCATCTCGGCAAAGTTCTCTCCGGAATCCGTCACCAGCTTTACCCGGCCGTCCATGAGGGGGACCACGACATAATCCCGCTCATGCCGGTGCCAGCCGGTATTGTCGCCGGCGGCAAATCTGTACTCGGTGACGATCACCTTCTCATTGTCGATGAAGACCGTGGCCTTGGCCGATCCGCTCATGATGCCTTTTCCTGACGCTTATTTGTCGAGGGAGTCGAGCTTGCGCTGCATGGCGGCGATCTGTTCCTTCAGTTCGTCCAGCCCGCTCGAGTCGGAAGCCTTGTCCGTGGCGGCCTCGGCCGGAGCCTGTGCCCCGCCCGGCGTCTTGTTCAGTCCGAAGGGCGCGAACATCTGCATCGCCTGCTGGAAGAGCTCCGTATTGCGCCGTACCTGTTCCTCCACGAGTTTCATCGGCGCGCTCACATTCATCATGTCCATCGGCATCATGTCCATCGGCGTCTTGCCGAAGGCGGCGGTCAGTTGCTCGCGCATGCGCTCCTGCTCCCTGGCGAAGGCGGACATGGACTGTTCGAGGAATGTCGGCAGCACGACCTGCATCTGGTCGCCATAATAGGCGATGAGCTGGCGCAGGAACGGGATGGGCAACATGTTCTGGCCCTCCTTGTTCTCCAGCTCGAATATGATCTGCGTCAGCACCGAATGGGTGATGTCCTCGCCGGTCTTGGCATCCTGAACGGTAAAATCCTCATTGCGCTTGACCATGCCGGCCAGGTCTTCCAGCGTCACATAGGTACTCGTGCCGGTATTGTAGAGTCTTCGATTGGCGTATTTCTTGATGATGATTTCGCCGGTTTTTCCTGCCATTACTTCGCTCCCCACTCGCTCCCATGCCGACATTGTTCCGCAGGTCCCACGGACAGATAAGGAAGGATAGGTGCAAAGCCGCGCAAATCAAAGTGATTTGTGCAGTGCATTCAACTTCATGCAACCCGATTATGCTGCGCCGCAGCGCGGATAAATCGCTACAAAGCATCGCGGGGGCCCTTGTCAAACGGCGTGGGGAAGGGAATTCTGTCATCCAACTGTGCATCCTGCTTTCAGAAATGAGGAATTTCCAATGACCCAGTCCATCGTCATAGCAAGCGCGGCCCGCACGCCGGTCGGCTCGTTCAACGGCGCCTTTGCCAATGTCCCTGCACATGAACTGGGAGCGGCGGTGATCAAGGAGGTGCTGGCACGTGCGGGCGTGGACGCCGCCGACGTGGACGAAGTCATCATGGGCCAGGTGCTCAGCGCCGGCGAAGGCCAGAATCCCGCCCGGCAGGCGGCCATGGAAGCCGGCATTCCGCAGGAAAAGACGGCCTGGGGGTTGAACCAGCTCTGCGGTTCGGGCTTGCGCGCCGTGGCTATCGGAATGCAGCAGATCGCCACGGGCGACGCGGGGATCATCGTGGCGGGCGGGCAGGAATCCATGTCCATGGCCCCGCATTGCGCGCATCTGCGGGCGGGCGTGAAGATGGGCGATTACAAGATGATCGACACCATGATCAAGGATGGCCTGACGGACGCATTCCACGGCTACCACATGGGCATAACGGCGGAGAATATCGCGCGCAAATGGCAGTTGACGCGCGAGGAGCAGGATAATTTCGCCCTCGCTTCGCAGAACAAGGCGGAGGCCGCGCAGAAGGCCGGCCGCTTCAAGGACGAGATCGTCCCGGTCACCATCAAGACGCGCAAGGGCGACGTCGTCGTGAGCGAGGACGAATATATCCGCCATGGCGCCACGCTGGACTCGCTCACCAAGCTGCGGCCCGCTTTCGACAAGGAAGGCACGGTGACCGCCGGCAACGCCTCCGGCCTCAATGACGGCGCCGCGGCGGTGGTACTGATGAGCGAGGAGGAAGCGAGCCGCCGCGGTGTGAAACCGCTGGCCCGCATCGTGTCATGGGCGACGGCGGGCGTCGATCCGGCGATCATGGGAACCGGACCGATACCGGCGTCGCGCAAGGCGCTGGAGAAGGCCGGCTGGAAGGTCGAGGATCTCGATCTCGTCGAGGCGAACGAAGCCTTTGCCGCCCAGGCCTGCGCGGTCAACAAGGACCTCGGCTTCAACACGGACATCGTCAACGTCAATGGCGGTGCGATCGCGATCGGCCACCCGATCGGTGCGTCCGGGGCGCGTGTTTTGAACACGCTTCTTTTCGAACTGAAGCGCCGCAATGGCAGCAAGGGGCTCGCAACGCTCTGCATCGGCGGCGGCATGGGCGTCGCCCTGTGCGTGGAACGCGTCAAGGATTGACGCCGTACTGACCCGGCCCGCCGTTTTCGGGCCGGGTGCCGGCAGGTGGAGGTCTGCGGCACAAGATTTTGTTGATTTGATTTAAGCGTTAATTTGAGGAGGCAAAATGACAAGAACGGCTATCGTAACCGGGGGAACGCGAGGCATAGGCGCTGCAATCAGTACGGCTCTGAAGACAGCGGGCTATAATGTGGTTGCCACATATGCGGGCAATGACGAGGCAGCGCAGAAGTTCAGGGAAGCAACCGGCATCCCGATCTACAAATGGGACGTTTCCAATTATGAGGAATGCGCCGCCGGTATTGCCCGGGTTGAGGAGGAGTATGGCCCGGTCGCCGTGCTCGTCAACAATGCCGGCATTACCCGCGACGCGATGTTCCACAAGATGACGCCCGGCCAATGGAACGAGGTCGTCAATACCAACCTCAACGGGTTGTTCAACATGACCCATCCGGTCTGGAGCGGGATGAGGGATCGGAAGTTCGGCCGCATCATCAATATTTCGTCGATCAACGGCCAGAAGGGGCAGGCCGGGCAGGCTAATTATTCAGCCGCCAAGGCCGGGGATCTCGGCTTCACCAAGGCGCTGGCGCAGGAGGGGGCCAGGGCGGGAATCACGGTCAATGCCATCTGCCCCGGCTATATCGGGACCGAGATGGTGCGCGCCATCGATGAAAAGGTGCTGAATGAGCGCATCATTCCGCAAATTCCCGTCGGGCGCCTGGGCGAGCCCGAAGAAGTGGCGCGCTGCGTGGTGTTTCTCGCCTCCGACGAGGCCGGATTCATCACCGGATCGACCCTTTCCGCCAATGGCGGCCAGTATTTCTGTTGAGACTTTGCCGCGCCGCGAGGCGCGGCATTCCTCCGCCGCCATGGTTAATATTTCATCGCCAATCTCGCTAAATCCTTAAGATCGGCACGAAAACGCCGAAGGACGGCGAAAATTCGATTCAGCATATGGTTGGAATGCGGCTGCGAGATCCATATATAGCGGTGAACAAAACGGGAAACAGAACGCGGAAGCGATTCGTCGCTGATTCGTTCTCCTCGCGTTCTGTTTCTTAACGGTATATTCCGTGAATCGTTTTGTGATTGTTTATCTGGAATGCCCCACCTAGGTTCTGTACACGGTTTAAACGACCCGTTCAGCTGTACTGGCTGCAATTGATGGGTTCCCCAAGTTGCGGATTTGAACTCGCCGATGACTGTGATGCCCATGCCCGAAATTTCCCGGTTTCCGACAGGCCGAGACGTCACTGCCGTTCTCGGTCCGACGAATACCGGCAAGACCCATCTCGCCATCGAGCGGATGCTGGCGCATCGCAGCGGCATCATCGGCCTGCCGCTGCGCCTGCTGGCGCGCGAGGTCTATAACAAGATCGCCGAGCGGGTCGGCACGGCCAATGTCGCGCTGATAACGGGCGAGGAGAAGATCAGCCCGCCGGGCGCGGCCTATGCGGTCTGCACGGTCGAGGCCATGCCGCGCCAGACGGACATGGACTTCGTCGCGATCGATGAGGTTCAGCTCGCCAATGATCTCGAGCGCGGCCATATCTTCACGGATCGCATCCTGCATCTGCGCGGGCGCCAGGAAACCCTGCTTCTCGGCGCTGCCACCATGCGCGCCATATTGGAAAAGCTGCTGCCCGGCATTTCGGTCGTCACGCGGCCTCGGCTGTCCAACCTTCACTATGCCGGGTCGAAGAAGATCACGCGCCTGCCGCCGCGTAGCGCCATCGTCGCCTTCGCCGCGGATGAGGTCTATGCGATCGCCGAACTGATCCGGCGGCAGTCCGGCGGCGCGGCGGTGGTCATGGGCACGTTGAGCCCTCGCACGCGCAACGCCCAGGTGGAATTGTATCAATCCGGCGATGTGGACTATCTGGTGGCGACCGACGCCATCGGCATGGGGCTCAATCTCGACGTCAATCATGTCGCCTTCGCGCAGGATCGAAAGTTCGACGGCTACCAGTTCCGCGATCTCTCGCCGGCGGAGATCGGACAGATCGCCGGGCGGGCAGGGCGCCACCTGCGTGACGGCACCTTCGGCGTCACCGGCCAGGTCGCTGCGTTTTCCGAGCCGCTGGTGCAGAAGGTCGAGTCGCATACATTCGATCCGGTGCGCATCCTGCAATGGCGAACCGCGAATTTCGACTTTTCCAGCATCGACGCCCTCAAGCGCTCGATCGATACGCCCGCTCCGGGCGAGGGGCTGACGCGCGCCTTGCCCGCGGTGGATCAGCAGGCACTGGAGTTCCTTTCGCGCGATCCGGACGTAGCGCCGCTGGCGAGCGGGCCGGAGAGGGTGGCGCTGCTTTGGGATGCCTGTTCGCTACCGGATTATCGCAAGATTGCGCCGGCACAGCATGCCGACATCATCGCAACGATCTATACGGATCTCGTCGAACGGGGCCATGTCAACGAGAACTACATGGCGGAGGAAGTGCGCCGGGCTGATTCCACGGACGGCGATATCGATGCCTTGTCGCGCCGCATAGCGCAGATAAGAACCTGGACTTTTGTGTCCCACAGGCCCGGTTGGCTTGCAGATCAGGCACATTGGCAAGAAAAGACGCGTGAAATTGAAGACAGATTATCCGATGCACTGCATGAACGGTTGACGAAACGCTTCGTAGACCGCAGGACAAGCGTGCTTATGAGGCGCCTGAGAGAGAATACAATGCTAGAAGCCGAAATTAGCCCTACCGGGGACGTCATCGTCGAAGGGCACCATGTTGGACGATTGGATGGGTTCCGGTTTACGGCGGATGCTCACGATGATGGCAGCGACGCCAAGGCGATAAGGTCGGCAGCGCAGAAAGCGCTGGCTGCCGAGTTCGAAAGTCGGGCGGAGCGCTTTGCCGCTTCCGCCAATGGCGATTTCGCGCTGGCCTCGGATGGCACACTGAGATGGATCGGCGCGCCGATCGCCACAGTCGTGGCCGGCGAGCAGCCGCTGCGTCCGCGCGCCGTGCTTCTGGCCGACGAGCAATTGACCGGGCCGGCTCGCGACAAGGTCGCGGCACGGGTGGACCGGTTTCTTGCGCATCACATCGAGACGCTGCTGAAGCCGCTGGTGGACCTGTCGGGCGCCGATGCGCTGACCGGCATCACCAAGGGCCTGGCATTCCGGCTGGTGGAGAATTTCGGCATTCTGCAGCGCCGCGAAGTAGCCGAGGAGGTCCGTGGCCTCGATCAGGAATCGCGCGCGGCGCTTCGCCGCCTCGGGGTGCGCTTCGGCGCCTATCATGTATTCCTCCCGGCCTTGCTGAAGCCTGCGCCGGCCGGTCTCCTGACTTTGCTCTGGGCCCTGAAAGAGGACGCGAAAGATCGCCCCGGCTATGGCGACGTCGTGCAGGTTCTTGCCGCCGGGCGTACTTCCGTGGTCACCGATCCCGGTTTCGATCCGATGTTCTACAAGCTCGCCGGCTACAGGCTGCTTGGGCGCCGGGCAGTGCGGATCGACATTCTTGAGCGTCTCGCCGATCTCATCCGGCCGGCTCTCGCCTGGAAGCCCGGTTCCGGCCCGCGTCCGGACGCGGCCTATGACGGCTCCCGTTTCATCGTCGTGCCGGCCATGATGTCCATACTCGGTGCAACGCCCGACGATATGGAGGAGATACTCAAGAGCCTCGGCTATCGCCAGGAGCCGCTGGAAGCGGCCGCCGTCGCGGCGAAGCTGGCGGAACTCGATGCGGTGCAGAAGGACGCGGCGCCTGCCGCTGCGGGCAATGTTCCCGCTGCCGAGACGGTCGGGCCGATGTGGGCCGATTGGGTTCGCCCGAGCGAAGCCGCGGTGGAAGCGCCGGCGGCCGAACGGCCCGCACCCGCAACCGATGCCGAAGAGGCGCCAAAGCCGGTTCTCGTGTGGAAGCCGGCCCGCTTCGAGGGCCGTGGCAATCATCGCGGCGGGCAGGAAAGGCGCGGTCGCCCGGAGCGCGGCAATGAGCGCGGCAATGAGCGCGGCAATGCTGCAGCGGGTGAACGCAATGCCGATCAGGCGGCGAAGGGGCGTAATGAACGCAACAACCGGAAGGACAACTTCCAGGGCAAGGGCAAGCAGGACGGCAACCGGAATCGTGGTGGCGGCAAGCCTCCGATGACCGCGAAACGGCCCGAGCGCCAGGAACGGCCCGTGAAGATCGACATGGATTCGCCGTTCGCCAAGCTGCTTGCGCTGAAGGAGCAGATGAAGAAATAGATGGCGGCGACCGAACGGCAGCGCATCGACAAATGGCTGTTTTTCGCGCGGGTGGTCAAATCCCGATCACTCGCCGCCAAGCTCGTTACGGGCGGCGGCGTCAGGCTCAATCGAGAGAAAATCGATCTGCCGGCGCAGATCGTGAAGCCGGGCGACGTTCTCACGATCACTCTCGACCGGCGCATTCTCGTCTATGAGGTGGTGGATGGCGGCACACGGCGCGGCCCGGCCGACGAGGCGCGCACGCTTTATCGCGACATCTCACCGCCGGCATTGCCGAGGGACGCGGAGAGTGCGCTCGACACGCTGCCGCGCCGGGATCCGGGCAGCGGCAGGCCCACCAAGAAGGAACGGCGCGAGATCGACCGCCTCATCGACAGGGACGATAATTCCGGCGTGTAATCCATCGCGGTCACTTGCTGGAACAAATTTCCAAGGAATGGGTTAGCGTAGCAACATCCGAGCCGTCATTTGCGCGTTTCGCGGACTACAATTCCTTGTATGGCCGGTATCGGAGTGCGATCAATGCCGCGCGAGCGCAGTGGCGGGATCTTGCGGCGGGATTTGGCCCGGGCCGGCAGTTTTCCTGCCAAGTTGCGTTCTGGTGCCGCAGTTTGTGCTTCCCCCTTGTCAGGCAAGTGGCAAACCGCTACCTCCACTCTTGTACCGCTGACCGTGGTGTTCTGGAGCCTGCAAATGACTTACGTTGTGACCGACAATTGCATCCGCTGCAAATATATGGATTGCGTTGAGGTCTGTCCGGTCGACTGTTTCTATGAAGGCGAGAACATGCTCGTCATCCACCCGGACGAGTGCATCGACTGCGGCGTGTGCGAACCGGAGTGCCCGGCCGAGGCGATCAAGCCGGACACAGAGCCGGGCCTGGATCAATGGTTGCAGCTCAATGCTGAATATTCGGAGAAATGGCCGAATATTTCAACCAAGGGCGATGCACCGGCGGATGCCAAGGACATGGACGGCGTTCCGGACAAATTCGCCAAGTTCTTTTCGCCGGAGCCGGGCGAGGGCGATTGATCGCATCGCCTCCAGGTTGCAAGGGCCTGTGTTTGCTGAGCAAACGCAGCATAATTTGATTCTAGGCACATTTTGTGATATGGTCACAGAAATGTTGATCATTGGACGTCAATTTCGTGGCGCTAAGGCATAAATCACCAATAGGCTAGATTTTTTCCGGACGTAACAGTTCAGGATATGGTCGTGTATTCACCGCATCCAACTGCTCCATCCGGAATGCTTTTGCGCGACATCATAGACGGCCGACAAACCGGGTTTTCCGGCTTCCAGTGGTTGGTTTTTAACCGGTGCGTTTTGCCGGGCGCAGCAGGGAGTAATGAAGCGCATGACAGCAGTTCAGCAGAAAAAGACCGCCCAGCGGATTGGATTCAAGACCGGTGAATTCATTGTATATCCGGCGCATGGCGTGGGTCAAATCGTCAATATTGAAGAACAGGAAGTCGCGGGCCACAAGCTCGAACTGTTCGTTATCGATTTTCAGAAAGACAAGATGCGTCTTAAAGTTCCAGTTGCCAAGGCGACTGCAATCGGCATGCGCAAACTTTCCGAGACGGATTATGTGGAGCGCGCGCTCAAGGTGGTCCAGGGCCGTGCGCGCATCAAGCGCACCATGTGGTCGCGCCGCGCACAGGAATATGATGCGAAGATCAATTCTGGCGATCTGATCTCGATCTCCGAGGTGGTGCGCGATCTTTTCCGCGCCGACAACCAGCCCGAACAGTCCTATTCCGAGCGTCAGCTTTACGAGGCAGCCCTCGATCGCATGGCTCGCGAGATTTCCGCCGTCAACAAGATGTCGGAGACTGAAGCGGTTCGACTGATCGAGGTCAACCTCGCGAAAGGTCCGAAGCGCGGCGCCAAGGCGGATGCCGATGTCGAGGCCGATGCCGACACGCTGGTGGAAGACGAACAGGAAGAAGCAGCGTAAACAACGCCGACTTCTCGAAAAGCCAAGCCTTGAACTGGCCCCCGAAAGTTGGACACCCAACTTCGGGGGCCAGTCCGTTTATGGGGCCGGTTCTGCTGCCGGGCTTTCTTATTCGCTGATGAGCTTCACCTTGTCGCCGACGGAGACCGTACCGCCCGGCGGCATGGCGTTGATCAGCCTGAACAGGTCGAGCTTGCGGTCCGTTCCCATGATGCGGTTGGAAAGGCTGGGCAATGTGTCGCCCGGCTTGACGGTGACCACGCGGATGCGGAGCGGCTTGATCGCCGCCTTTTCCTGGTCCGTCAGGACGCGGAAGCTCTGCGTGACGGCCTGCGATACCGGCAGCAGCGACGTGCTTCCGGTTGGTGCCGCGGTCAGGAACCGGTAAATCCTGTTTCCCGCATTGACGACGAAGATGTCGAATTCCCAACGATCCGCCTTGGCGCGCGCCGTTGCCGCAGGCATGCCGTTGAATGTCGTTGCGGTCACGCTGGCCTCGTCGAGGCCGGTCACCCAGCCGCTGCGCATGTAGTCGGTCATCGACGGCGTGCCGGAAACCTGCGTTCCGTCGAACCGGATGGCGATCTCGCCCGGCCCCGTCGCCATGACCGCGTCGGCGCTGTTATCGATCGTGAAGCCTTCCGGCACCGCGAAACTCACGCCGAGAAGCGGGTGGACGAAGGTGCGGCCGCGCACATAGCCTTCCTCCGGCGTATCGCCATAGAGCACCCCGTCAATCCCCTGCAGGAAGGAATCGCGGTCCGTCGTGCCTATGCCGGGTGCGCCGATGCGGCGGGCATGGCCACGCGCCAGCTCGATGCGCTGGGGAGCCGAGGGATGGCTGGCAAGGAAGTCGAGGCTGGCATCGGTTGCGCCCGAGACATTGCGGAAGTCCGAATAGGACGCCATCGACTGGAGAAAGCGCGGCGCGGCGAAGGGATCATAGCCTGCCTCGCCGATCATCTTGATGCCGATCGCATCCGCCTGGAGTTCCTGGTTGCGGGAGAACTGCGCCATGCGCAACTTGCCGCGGATCAGCGCTTCCTGCGCCGCCCTGTCCCCTTGCAAGACTTCCGAAACGACGCGCCCGGCAATGACGGCTTCCTGCTCGCGCTGCTGGCGCTCTATGCCGTGATTGGCGATCACATGGCCCATTTCGTGGGCGATCACCGCTGCAAGCTCGGCGCTGTCATTGGCGAGCGCCAGCAATCCGCGCGTCACGTAGAGATAGCCGCCGGGCAGGGCAAAGGCGTTGATATTGGGCGAATTCAGGATGGTGATGCGATAGGTATGCGTCGGATTGTCGGACACGGTGGTCAGATTGCCGACGACCTTGGCCACCATCCGCTCGAGCTTGGCGTCCTTGTACTCGCCGCCATAGGTCGCGAGGATGCGCGGATGCTGCTCCGCGCTGAGCCGCGCCAGGCGGTCGTTCTTGTTGACATTGTCGACGGTGACGGGATTCGACGACGGGCCGAGCGCATCTTCCTTGGAAACGTTGAGCACCTGGCAGCCGGAAAGGAAGGCGAGCACCAGCATGGCCGCGGCGGGATTCCGGCTGCGGCTGGCGGGCTGTAACCAGCCCTTCATGGGTGATGCGGTGTGCGGCCTCAGAATCATTTCCTCGTGTGAACGCGTCGGGAGACTCGTATGTCGTTGTTCTTGCTAGCCCGGTAAAGAGTTTGGGGCAAGATTTCATTGCCTTGTCTAAGGGAGGCAAGGCGCCGAAAATATGTCAAACTTCAGACTCCTGCGAACCGAGATATTTTCGCAACAGCGGCGGACCGTCCGGCGAAAGCATCTGTTCGGCGGGCCCCGAGGCGGCGATATGGCCATCTTCGAGGAAAAAAAGCATCGAGGAAAGGCGCAGCGCATCGTCCGGGTGATGCGTCACCATGATCACGGTCATGCCGGTTTCGTCGCGAAGATCACCGATCAGATCGAGCATTTCATGCCGCAGCGCCGGTCCCAGCGAAGCAAAGGCTTCGTCCAGCAGCAGGACCGGGCTGTTGCGCACCAGCGTGCGGGCCAGCGCCACCCTTTGCCGTTCCCCGCCGGACAGCGCCTCCGGCTTGCGCTTCTCCTTGCCGGCCAGCCCTACCTTGGCGATAGCCGACGAGACGGCATCCTCATCGGCGGAACTCAGCTTGAGATCCGGGCGGCGCCCGAGGCCTACATTGGAGAAGACGTCGAGATGCGCGAAGAGATTGTTGTCCTGGAACACCATCGATACCGCGCGGCGGGATGGCGGAAGCAGCGTGACATCCTTGCCGCCGATCCAAACTCGGCCGGACTCCGCCTTCTCGAAGCCGGCGACGAGATTGAGCAGGGTCGATTTGCCGGAGCCGCTCGGGCCGATGATGGCGGCGATCGCGGAGCCTTCGACGGTGAGGTCGAAAAGCATTTCCATCGAACCATAGCGAAAGGTGACATTGTCAAGCCTGACGGCGGCGCCGCCCTTGGCAATATCGGCTCTATCGTCCTGCATCGGCGTCTCCCTGGGCCCGATCCGCAAGCATCATCAGCCCCATGCACAATATTCCGAGGATCAAGGCCAGTCCGGCCGCATCGGCCGTGCGGTAGCTGCCCATCCTTTGCAACAGGAGGTAGGGCAATGTCTGTACGGTATCATTGCCGAAAAGCGCAATCGTGCCGAGATCGCCCAGCGAAAGCGCCATGGCGAAGGCGAAGGCAGCGCCGAGCGATCGCTTCAGCCCCGGCCAGTCGATCAGGCGGAAACGGGTCCAGCCGGCGATGCCAAGCTGGGCGCAGAGCCTGTTGTTCCTGGCTGCCATCGTATCCCATGCCGGGCGCAGCACCCGGAAGGCGAAGGGCACCGCCATGGCGGCATTGACGGCGACGACCATCACCGGAGCGAGGCTGAACGGATCGACATAATGCCGCGAAAGGATGAACCAGCCCGCGCCGATAACGATGGGCGGCACGACGAGGATAAGGCTGGCGCCGAGGTCCAGCACGCGCTCCAGGGGGCGGGCAGGGCCGTAGCCGCGCGCCGTGGCCACATGTTCCCGCGAAGAGACCAGCGCGAGCGCCAGCAGCACCGAGACAAAAGCCGCGGCGGCGCCGAGGCAGATGCTGGTCATGATGGCGCGCCAGACGACAGGCTCGAACAGCAGCCGGCCAAAATCGGCCGAGGCGCCCGAAACCACGGTGCCGGCGATGGGCGCGGCGACGAAGAGCAAGCCGCAGGCGATGAGAACGCCGCCGAAGAGCCGGGTGGATCTCTCCGGGTCGTCGAACCTGCGCGTGGTCGTGCGGAAGGTCTGGCCTTCCTCGGTGGGCCGCCCTGCCAGGCCGAGAAATGCCAGGGTTGCAAGCGTCAGCGCAAGCTGCAGCAGCGTCAGCGCCACGGCCCGGGCAATGTCGAAATCGAAATGCAGCGCCTGATAGATCGCGACTTCGAGCGTGGTTGCGCGCGGTCCGCCGCCGAGCGTCAGCACCACGGTGAAGGAGGTGACGCAGAGCATGAAGATGAGCCCCGCTATGCCGGGCAGGTTGCGCAATATTGCCGGCCATTCGATCAGGCGGAACCGGGTCGATTCGCTCATGCCGAGCTGTGCCGCAAGCTTCCAGTAATCTTCCGGGATCGTATCGAGGCTGGCAAGAATGAGCCGCGTGGCGAGCGGAAGGTTGAAGAATATATGGGCCAGAAGAATGCCGGTCAGGCCGTATATGTCGGGAACCTGGTGCATGCCGAGATAGGCCATGCCGGCCGCGAGCAATCCATTGCGGCCATAGATGCTGGTGATGCCGAGCACCGCCACCAGCGCCGGCAAGGCGAGCGGCAGGGCGAACAGGCGCAGGATCATGCTGCGTCCCGGGAAATCCGGCCGGGCATGCAGCGCGCGGGCCAGCGGCAGCGCGAGGATGACGGACAACAGGGTGGAGAGCGAAGCCTGGAGCAGGGTGAAGCGCGCAATCCGCCAGATATAGGAGTCGAAGCCGGTGAAGCCGCCGACGCCGCCCAGGACTTCGAAGGCGAGACCCATGAGGGCCCCGCCGGCGAGAAGCGAAAGCAAGACCAGAGCGAGGATGCCCGACAATGGTCTCGCCCGGAATGGCATTATTTGCTCATCGCCAGAAGCCACTCGTCGATCCAGTTCTTGCGGTTTTCAAACACCTGCTGCGGGGCAAGCGCAAGCGTCTTGGCGGGTTTCACAAGCTGGTCGAATGCCGGGTTGAGCGGGGCGCTCGTCGCCGCCGCCGGATACATCCAGTTGGTTTCGGGAATTGCATCCTGGAACGCCGTTCCGATCATGAATTTCAGGAATTGCGCCGAAAGCGGGTTCTTGGCGCCATTGACGGTGCGAGCCGCCACCTCGACCTGCAAATAGTGACCTTCGTCGAAGGACGCGGCCTTGTAGCGGTCGCTCTTGTCGGCGATCAGATGATAGGCGGGCGAGGTCGTATAGGACAGCACCATCGGCGCTTCGCCCTTGGTGAACAGGCCATAGGCTTCCGACCAGCCGGGCGTGACCGTGAGTACGCGGCCCTTCAGCTTCTCCCATGCCTTGCCCGCATCGTCGCCATAGACGGATTTCACCCATAGCAGGAGCCCGAGGCCCGGCGTCGAGGTGCGCGGGTCCTGGATTACGATCTTTTCGCCCGGATCGCCCTCGATCAGCGCCTTGAGGCTGGCAGGCGGGTCCTTCATCTTCTCGCTGTCATAGACCACGGCGAAATAGCCGTAATCATACGGAACGAAGACGTCGTCCTCGAAGCCGCCCGGTATCTTGACCGCGCTGACATCGGTTTCGTGCGGAGCGAAAAGCCCGGTCCTTGCCGCTTCGAAGGTGAGGTTGGTGTCGAGGCCGAGAACGATATCGGCCTTGGTCGAGGCGCCTTCGAGCTTGAGCCGGTTGAGGAGGGCGACGCCATCGGCAACGGCCACGAAATCCACCGTGCAGGCGCATTCCTTCTCGAAGGCTTCCTTCACCTTGGGGCCGGGGCCCCATTCGGCGGTAAAGCTCTCATAGGTGTAAACCGTAAGCTTGCCCGCCGCATGGGCGCCGGCATTCGCACCCAGCGTCGCCGCAAGCGCAAGCATGAGTGCATGGATCGTCTGAACTGGCCGCATCAGCGCCTCCTATTCTACGTTTCAAGAGGATAGGCGGGCTGTTCATCGCCGCATCTAATCCCTCCGCCGGTACAAGCCGGATCAGGTTCCGCGGGTTGGCGCGAATGACTCATGCCTCTCAGCCCATCTTGCGGATGGGCACCCCGTTAGAGCATTGCAAAGACTAGAGAAAACCTGTTCCGGGCGCAAGCGCGCTTTCAGGCGGTGTCGACCTCCTGGAGAAAGGCGCGGATCATCGCGGCGAGATGGTCCGGCTGCTCGATACAGGGCATGTGGCCCGCGCCCTTTATGAGCTCGTAGCGGGCATCCGGGACGAGCCGCGCCAGGCCGAGAACCGTCTCGGGCGGGGTCGAGCCGTCCTGGTCGCCCGCCACGCAAAGCGTCGGCACGGCGATGCGCGCCGACGATAGCGTCAGGTCCGCATCGCGAATGGCGGCACAGGTGCCGACATAGCCGGCGACGGGCTGGCGCGCCACCATGTTGCGATAGCCGGCATGTTCGGCATTGCCGGGCTGGCGGAATTCGGGCGTGAACCATTTCTGCATGACATCGTCGAGGATGCTGGCGATGCCATGGGCTTCGACCGCGGCGATGCGGCCATTCCAGCTGTCTGCCGTGCCGATCTTGTGGGCCGTGCAGCAAAGAACGAGCGCATGCACGAGATCCGGCCGCCGCGCATAGACGCCCTGCGCGACCACGCCGCCGGCCGAAAGCCCGCAAATCACCGCATTCCTGACGGCAAGCAGGTCGAGCAGGCCGATCAGATCATCGACATGATCATCCATGGAATAGGGCGAGGTGCCGATATCCGAGAGGCCCTGTCCGCGCAGATCATAGGTTATGATGGGGAAATCGCCGGCGAGGCGGATGACGACATCGCGCCAGATGCGAAAATCGGTGCCGAGCGCATTGGCAAAGACGAGAACCGGCGCGCCGGCCGGTCCGCCGATGAGCTGGTAATGAATGTTGATACCGTTGATATCGGCAAATTGCACGTTGATCTCCCGGATTGAGGCGGCTGGTTGCGGCCATGATACTTGAATTCGCCGCCCGGTGAACCGCAGTTCTTCCGGCATCCTGTTCCTTCGCCTTTGGGGCTGTTCCTTGGCTGGCCCTTGCGCAAAACGCGTGGTAATGGGCCTGCATGAGCAAATTCGTCGTGCTTCTCGGTGGTTCCCTGGTCGTTACGCCCCGTCTCCTCAGGCTGGTGGAGGGTGCGCGGGTGCTGGCAGCCGATGGTGGCGCGGCCCATGCCGAACCGCTCGGACTGGTGCCGGAACTCTGGCTTGGTGATTTCGATTCCACCTCGCCCGAACTCGAACGCCAATATGCCGAGGTGCCGCGCCAGACATTCCCGGCCAGGAAGGACATGACCGATGGCGAACTGGCCGTCGAGGAAGCGTTCCGGCGAGGGGCGACGCATGTCATCCTTTGCGGCGCCTTTGGCGGCGAGCGGACCGATCACATGCTGCTGCATCTGACCATGGCGGTGCGATTCGCCGCCGAGGGAAGGCTGCTGACGCTGTGCAGCGGCACGGAGGAGGCGCATCCGGTCGTTGCGGGCGATTATGATTTCGACTTCGAGGATGGAACGCCGTTCAGCATTGTTGCATTCTCGGAACTACACGGTCTTTTTATCAGCGGCGCGTCCTGGCCGTTGGAAAATATGGAACTTTCCTTCGGTTCATCGCTTACAGTGTCGAATGCCGTATGTGGACGCCTCCACGTATCGCTCCATTCAGGCAAGGCAATCCTGATCGCTGCGCCGCCGATTGCGTCCCGCTTGTAAAGAAAAGCGGAAAATGCAATCTTCGCCGCACAGCGTTGGGGACGCAAGCTGGGTTAGTTTGGTATTAGAACGGGAGAGGTCTTCCATGTTGAAAACATTGTCTACAGTCGCAGTCGCCGCGGTCCTGGCGTTTTCAGTAGCCGGTTGCACAACCAGCGAGCAGCGGACAGCTGGCTATGGCGTGGGTGGTGCTGCTCTCGGCGCATTGGCCGGCGGCGCCATCGGTGGCGGTCGCGGCGCATTGGCGGGTGCGGCAATCGGCGGTGCGTCCGGCGTTGTCGTCGGCGCGGCCACGTCGAATGACGGACGGCGTTACTGCACCTATGAAAATCGTTATGGCGAGCGCTATCGGGCGCCTTGCCGCTGATAACACGATCCATATTGGACCAGGCAGGCCGGGCAACCGGCCTGTTTTCATTGAGAGGCCAGCTTCTACCGATCTTTGTTCTGCCGCATTGGGATTGCAGCATGGATCGGTTGTTATTTGAGAGGGTAATATGATGAATATGCGCATTGCCGCCATCGCGGCGACCGCACTTCTGGCGATTTCGGTCGCCGGCTGCGAGACCACAGAGCAGAACCAGCGAGCCGGGACAGGGGCGTTGATCGGTGCCGGAGCGGGTGCTTTGGCAGGACAGGCGCTTGGCCGCGACACGAAGAGCACCGTCGTCGGTGCCGCTGCCGGCGGTATTCTCGGCGCCGCTGTCGGTACTGCAACGACGCCGCGCCGCGGCAATGAAAATCTCTGCCGCTACCAGCGTCGCGACGGTTCCATCTACAATGCGCCTTGCGAAGGCAATGGCGGCGGGGCCTATGATCGCGGCTATCGCGATGACCGCTATTACCGCGATTCGGACGGCGGCTACTGATCCCGACAATTCAGCATTTGTGCAGACAGGCCGGGTAAAACCGGCCTGTTTCGTTTGACAGACGATGAAATCTCGCCGAGAAGCGGCTTGATCTCCGCCCATGATCTGCGCCCAGGGCATTTAGACCCATAGCTTTTTAGAATAGTATCCCCGATGGCCTCTCCACCGCTTCTTCGCCTTGACAAGATCGCTCTCACATTCGGTGGGACGCCGCTCCTGACCGATGCTGCCCTGTCGGTGAGCGAGAATGAGCGCATAGCGCTTGTCGGTCGCAACGGCTCGGGCAAATCGACATTGCTGAAGATCGCCGCCGGCATGGTGACGCCGACCGATGGAGAAGTGTTCAAGCATCCGGCCGTCACGGTCCGCTACCTGGCGCAGGCGCCGGACATGGAGGGCTTCGACACGGTGAGGGCCTATGTCGAAGCGGGCCTCGGGCCGGCCGACGATATCTACCGGGTTTCCTACCTGCTCGAACATCTCGGGCTCAGCGGCGACGAGGCGCCAGGCCAGCTCTCCGGAGGCGAGGCCCGCCGCGCGGCACTTGCCAAGGTGCTTGCGCCGCAACCGGACATCCTGCTGCTCGACGAGCCGACCAACCACCTCGACCTGACCACCATCGAATGGCTCGAGGACGAGTTGCGGCAGATCCGCTCCGCCATGGTGGTCATTTCCCATGACCGGCGCTTCCTGGGGAATGTCAGCCGCTCGACGGTCTGGCTCGACCGCGGCGTTACGAAACGGCTGGAGCGGGGCTTTGGCGCATTCGAGGAATGGCGCGACAAGATATTGGAGGAAGAGGAGCGCGATCTGCACAAGCTCGGCCGCCAGATCGTGCGCGAGGAACACTGGTTACGTTACGGCGTTACGGCGCGGCGCAAGCGCAACATGCGGCGTCTCGGCGAACTTCAATCGATGCGCACCGAGTTCCGCACCCATCGCGGCGCGCAGGGCAAGGCGGTCCTGAAGGCCAGCGATGCGCGGGAATCCGGAAAGCTCGTCATCGAAGCGGAGCATCTGGTGAAAGCCTATGGCGACCGCGTCCTGGTGAACGATTTTTCGACGCGCGTGCAGCGCGGAAACTGCGTCGGCTTCGTCGGGCCGAACGGAGCGGGCAAGACGACGCTGCTTTCCATGCTGACCGGCACGCTGCAGCCGGACAGCGGCACGCTGCGTCTCGGCACGAACCTTGAAATAGCGACGCTCGACCAGAAGCGCGAAAGCCTGGACCTCGACCAGACGCTATCGGATTATCTCACCGATGGCCGCGGCGAGAATGTCATCGTCAATGGCGAGCAGCGGCACGTGGCGTCCTACATGAAGGACTTCCTGTTCCAGCCCGAGCAGTTGCGTACGCCGATCCGGGAATTGTCCGGGGGCGAAAGGGCGCGGCTGATGCTTGCCCGCGTGCTGGCCCGCCCGGCAAACCTTCTGGTGCTGGACGAGCCGACCAACGATCTCGACATGGAGACGCTCGACCTGCTGCAGGAACTCGTCGCCGGCTTTGCCGGAACCGTCCTGCTCGTGAGCCATGACCGCGATTTCCTCGACCGTACCGTAACGTCGGTCATCGCGCCGGAGGGCAATGGGCGCTGGCTCGAATATGCCGGCGGCTATACCGACATGCTGGCCCAGCGCAAGGAGGCGCTTGCCACGCGCAAGGAATTGCGCGGCGGCAAACAGGCCAGCATATCCGAGGCGGCCGCGACGCCGGCGAATGCGGCTCCGGCGCGCGAAGAGAAGCGCAAGCTCTCCTACAAGCAGAAATTCGCGCTGGAATCCCTGCCGGGCAAGATCGAGGCATTGCAGAAGGAATTGGCGGTCCTCGAAAAGCGACTGGCGGACCCGGAGCTTTTCAGCAAGGATCCGACGCTTTTCCAGAAAACCGTTGCGGAATCGGCCGCGAAACAGGCCGATCTGGAGAAATTCGAGCATGAATGGCTCGAACTGGAGATGCTTCGCGAAGAAATCGAAGGCTGAGGCGACCGGCTCAGCTTGCCTTGGGCGCCACTCGTGCCGCCAGATTCTCTATCCTGGTCGCCACTTCGGACAGGACGCCGGTGATGGCCGTATCGTTCTTGTCCGCCTTGGCCAGTGCCTCGTCGCGGCTCTTGCGCAGGGCGTCCGCCTCGTTCTCGAGGCCCGTCACCCGCATCTGCAATTCGTGAAATTCGTCCATGACCATGATGCCGGCCATGACGGTGAGCCTGAGGTCGCCGATCTCGCCGAAGGATGATTTCAGATGCGTAACGTAACGGTCGAAACGTTCCGCGAGCCCGGTCAGATGCTGCTCCTGGCCCTCGTCGCAGGCCATTCTGTAAGCTTTGCCGTCGATCGTTACCGTAACAGTTGCCATGACTCTTCTCTTTCAGCGCTAGCGGTCGAGGACCGTTCGGATCGATTCCATCGCGGCGACGAGCCTGCGGGAGACCTCCTTGTTCGCCGCTTCGAGGCGCTCTGCCCGCCCCTCGGAAGCATCGAGTTCCTGGGCGAGCTTGCGCCGATCCATGTTCATGCGCTGAACTTCCTCTTCGGCTTCGGCAAAATCACCCTCGCGCTCAAGACGCAGGTCCACCGCGTTCTCAAGGGTTGAAAGTGCCTTTCCCAATCGTTCGAGCACCTGTTTGAGGGTGGCTTCCGATGCCATTTTCAGCGTTTCCCCTTGTCTTCTATCTTCCGGGCGATGCTCAGCGAATCGCAAAAAGACGAACAACTTATGACGCCGAAGTCTAGAGGCTGGTGCGGCGTCGCGTCAATCAAGCCGGGGCGTCACACGCTGTTCATGCACCGATAATAATCCTTTGCCGAAACAGCACTCGTCGCCGGAGGGAGCTTTGCCATGGTTTGACCCAATTTTGATTTAGGTTTGATTGACTCCCTCAAGACACCTGCTATGTGTCGCGTGCCTTTTGGATTTTGTCTGACCGGCGTCCAGAAACGGCATCCTTCTCACTTCGAAAGACGGTGGCTATGACCAATTCTGAGAAATCCAACCAAATGGCCAATGCGATCCGCTTCCTCTCGGCGGATGCAGTGGAAAAAGCAAATTCGGGACATCCGGGCCTGCCCATGGGCGCGGCCGATATTGCGACGGTGCTTTATACCCGCTTTCTGAAGTACGACCCCAAGGCGCCGCATTGGCCCGACCGGGACCGTTTCGTGCTGTCCGCCGGTCATGGTTCGATGCTGCTCTATTCGCTGCTCTATCTTACCGGCTATGACGACATGCCGATCGAGGAGCTGAAGAATTTCCGCCAGCTCGGTTCGCGCACCGCCGGCCACCCGGAATATGGTCATGCCGCGGGCATCGAGACGACCACCGGTCCGCTCGGCCAGGGTCTCGCCACTTCCGTCGGCATGGCGCTGTCGGAGCGCATCCTCAATGCCCATTTCGGCGACAATCTCGTCGATCACTTCACCTATGTCATCGCCGGCGACGGCTGCCTGATGGAAGGCATCAGCCAGGAGGCGATCGCGCTTGCCGGCCATCTGCGCCTCAACAAGCTCATCGTGTTCTGGGACGACAACAATATCTCGATCGACGGCCCGGTCTCGCTGTCGGACAACACCGACCAGTGCGCGCGGTTCGAAGCTTCCGGCTGGAACACGATCCGCGTCGACGGACACGACCAGGATGCTATCGCTGCCGCCATCGAACGCGCGCAGAAGTCCGACAAGCCGACGATGATCGCGTGCAAGACCACGATCGGCTTCGGTGCGCCGACCAAGGCCGGCACCAACAAGGTGCATGGATCGCCGCTCGGCGCCGAGGAAATCGCCGGTGCCCGCAAGGCGCTCGGCTGGACGTCGGAACCCTTCGTCGTGCCGTCCGAAATCCTCGACGAATGGCGCCTTGCCGGCTTGCGCTCGGCCAAGGAACACACGGCGTGGCAGGAGCGGCTGGCGAAGGTCGATTCCGAGACGCGCGCCGAATTCGAACGCCGTATCCGCGGCGACCTGCCGGCGAGCTTCGACGCGGCCATCATCGAATACAAGAAGAAGCTGTCCGAGGAGAAGCCGAAAGTCGCGACGCGCAAGGCTTCGGAAATGGCACTGGAAGTCATCAATGGCGTCGTCGCCGAAACGATCGGCGGTTCGGCCGACCTGACCGGCTCGAACAATACCAAGACGAGCCAGACGAAGAGCATCAATGCCGGCGATTATGGCCAGCGCTACGTCCATTACGGCATACGCGAGCATGGAATGGCGGCGGCCATGAACGGAATCGCGCTGCATGGCGGCCTGATCCCCTATTCCGGCACCTTCCTGACCTTCTCCGACTATGCGCGCGGCGCCATGCGCCTTTCGTCGCTGATGGGCATCCGCGTCGTCTATGTCATGACGCATGATTCCATCGGTCTCGGCGAGGATGGCCCGACGCACCAGCCGGTCGAGCATCTGGCGGCATTGCGGGCGATCCCCAATAATTACGTGTTCCGCCCGGCCGACGTGGTCGAGACGGCCGAGTGCTGGGAAATCGCGCTCAAATCGCGCAAGACGCCCTCGACCATCGCGCTGACCCGCCAGAACCTGCCGACGGTGCGCACGGTCCACTCCGACGAGAACCGCTCTGCCTACGGCGCCTATGAACTGTCGCCGGCAAGCGGCGAGGCGAAGGTGACCATCTTCGCAACCGGCTCCGAAGTCGAGATCGCACTCAATGCCCAGGCGCAGCTGGAGAAGAACGGCCACGCGACGCGCGTCGTTTCGGTGCCCTGCTTCGAGCTGTTCGAAGCCCAGAGCGACGAATACAAGCGCACCCTCATCGGCAATGCGCCGGTCAAGGTCGCGGTGGAAGCGGCGATCCGTCTCGGATGGGACCGGTTCATCGGCGTCGATGGCATCTTTGTCGGCATGAACGGCTTTGGCGCCAGCGGCCCGATCGAGGCGCTGTACGAACATTTCGGCATCACGCCGGGACACATCGTCACTGCGGCAGAAGCGCGGTTGAAGTAATTTTCTCGGAATTGAAGAATAGAACGGGCGCCATCGAGCCTAGGGAGACACAGATATGACAGTTCGCGTTGCTATTAACGGATTTGGGCGCATCGGGCGGAACGTTCTTCGCGCCATCATCGAGTCGGGCCGTACCGACATCGAGGTGGTGGCGATCAACGATCTCGGACCCGTGGAGACCAATGCCCATCTGATGCGTTATGACAGCGTTCATGGCCGCTTTCCCGGCACGGTGACCGTCGCCGGCGATACGATCGATGTCGGCCGCGGCCCGATCAAGGTAACCGCCGTCCGCAACCCGGCCGAACTGCCGTGGAAGGAACTCGACGTCGATATCGCGCTGGAATGCACGGGCATCTTCACTGCCCGCGACAAGGCTGCGGTCCATCTCGAGGCCGGAGCCAAGCGCGTCATCGTCTCGGCGCCGTCCGATGGAGCCGACCTCACGGTCGTCTATGGCGTCAATGACGACAAGCTGACCAAGGAGCATAAGGTCATTTCCAATGCTTCCTGCACCACCAACTGCCTGGCGCCCGTCGCCTATGTGCTGCATGAAGCCCTCGGCATCGACCATGGTTTCATGACGACGATCCACAGCTATACGGGCGACCAGCCGACGCTCGACACGATGCACAAGGATCTCTACCGCGGCCGCGCTGCGGCGCTGTCGCTGATCCCGACATCGACCGGTGCGGCAAAGGCCGTCGGCCTCGTGCTGCCGGAACTCAACGGCAAGCTCGATGGAACGTCGATCCGCGTGCCTACCCCGAACGTCTCGGTCGTGGACTTCAAGTTCATCGCCAAGCGCTCCACCACCGTTGCCGAGGTCAATGATGCGATCCGGGCAGCGGCCGATGGCAAGCTCAAGGGCATTCTCGGCTATACCGATGCGCCGAATGTCTCGGTCGACTTCAACCATGATCCGCATTCGTCGATCTTCCATTTCGACCAGACCAAGGTCATGGACGGCACGTTCGTGCGCGTGCTTTCCTGGTACGACAATGAGTGGGGCTTCTCGAACCGCATGGGCGATACCGCCGTTGCCTTCGGCAAGCTGATCTGAGCATGGCCTTGCCGCTTTGACTGATCAATGGCGGGTCGACATACCCGCCATTTTTGTTTTTGATACCTGTTCCGTTGACGAGGATTGCCCCATGACTGCTTTCAAGACGCTTGATGATGCCGATGTCGCCGGAAAGCGCGTATTGCTGCGCGTGGATCTGAATGTTCCGGTGGCCGATGGCATCGTGACGGATTCGACGCGCATCGAACGGGTCGCCCCGACCATATTGGAGCTTGCGCAGAAGGGGGCCAAGGTCATCCTGCTGGCGCATTTCGGCCGGCCGAAGGATGGTCCGACGCCCGAATTCTCGCTCAAGCCCATCGCCCACGCCGTCGCCAAGGTCATCGACCGCAGCGTTCACTTTGCCGAGGACAGCATCGGCGAGAAAGCCGCCGAAGCGGTCGCGAAGCTCAAGGATGGCGGAATCCTGCTATTGGAGAATACCCGCTTTCACAAGGGCGAGGAAAAGAACGACCCGGAATATGTGAAGGCGTTGGCGGCCAATGGCGACATCTATGTCAATGACGCCTTCTCGGCCGCCCACCGGGCGCATGCCTCGACGGAAGGCCTCGCCCATCTGTTGCCCGCCTATGCCGGACGCACCATGGAGGCGGAATTGCTGGCGCTGGAAAACGGTCTCGGCTCGCCCAAGCGGCCGGTCGTGGCGATCGTCGGCGGCGCGAAGGTCTCTTCCAAGCTCGATCTTCTCGGCAATCTCGTGCAGAAGGTCGATGCGCTCGTCATCGGCGGCGGCATGGCCAACACCTTCCTTGCGGCGCAGGGCGTCGGCGTCGGCAAATCCCTGTGCGAGCACGACCTCGCCGCGACAGCGCGCGAGATCATGGCCAAGGCCAATGCCGCGAACTGCAGCATCATCCTTCCCGTCGATGCCATCGTAGCCTGGCACTTCCAGGCGGATGCTCCGTCGCAGGCCTATGGGCTCGATGCCATTCCGGCTGACGGCATGATCCTCGATGTCGGCCCGCAATCGATCGAGCGCGTCAAGGGCGCGATCGACGATGCCGCCACGCTGGTCTGGAACGGGCCGCTCGGCGCCTTCGAGCTTTCGCCCTTCGACAAGGCGACGGTTGCGGCGGCGCGCCATGCGGCGCAACGCACCAAGGCCGGTTCGCTGGTCTCGGTCGCCGGTGGCGGCGACACGGTTGCTGCCCTCAATCATGCGGGTGTCGCCGATGATTTCAGCTATGTTTCGACGGCTGGCGGCGCGTTCCTGGAATGGATGGAAGGCAAGCCGCTGCCCGGCGTGGAAGTATTGAAGAAATAGCGGTTTCGAGCCTCGATCGGGCCCGCTGCAGGGCCCGATTTACAAACCAAAAGAAAATGTTATCTCCTTAAATCGTTTGAAAAAATTTCAATCGTTTCAATTAGTTGGATCGCCATTCCGTTTATCCCGGGCTTCTGTTATGGCCAGATGAACCTTGAAACTGGAGTGGAGTATTCGATGAGCGAACGCATTGAGGATATCGCGATTGCAATGGTTGCTGATGGCAAGGGACTGCTTGCCGCAGACGAAAGTTCAGGAACGATCAAGAAGAGATTCGACTCGATCGGTCTGGAATCGACGGCCGATAGCCGCCGCGACTACCGCGAGATGCTCTTCCGTTCCGAAGACGCGATGAAGAACTACATCTCCGGCGTCATTCTCTACGACGAGACGATCCGCCAGCAGGCGAAGGACGGCACGAGCCTGGTCAAGGTCATGCAGTCCTATGGCTGCATTCCGGGCATCAAGGTCGATGCGGGCGCCAAGCCGCTGGCCGGCTTCCCCGGCGAAACCATCACCGAAGGACTGGACGGCCTGCGCGAGCGCCTTCAGGAATATTACAAGCTCGGTGCGCGCTTCGCCAAATGGCGGGCGACCATCGCCATTGCCGAAGGCCTGCCGACCTGGGGCGCCGTGAAGCAGAATGCGCAGGCGCTCGCCCGCTATGCGGCGCTGTGCCAGGAAGCCGGCATCGTGCCGATCGTCGAGCCGGAAGTGCTGATGGACGGCACGCCGGGCACGCATTCCATCGATCGCTGCTATGAAGTGAGCGAATGGACGCTGAAGACGGTGTTTGCCGAACTCTATGACGCCCGCGTCGTGCTGGAAGGCATGATCCTGAAGCCGAACATGGTGATCGACGGCAAGAATGCCCGCAAGGCTTCCGTCGAGGAAGTTGCCGAAAAGACCGTGCGGCTGCTGAAGTCGACCGTACCTTCGGCGGTGCCGGGTATCGCCTTCCTGTCGGGTGGCCAGAGCGACGAGGAAGCGACGGCGCATCTTTCCGCGATGAACGCCAACTACACCATGCCGTGGAAGCTGACCTTCTCCTATGGCCGTGCCCTGCAGGCCGCTGCGCTCAGCGCCTGGAACGGCAAGTCGGAGAATGTCGCCGCCGGCCAGCGCGCCTTCGCCCACCGGGCAAAGATGAACGCGCTCGCAGCCACGGGCGGCTGGAAAAAAGACCTGGAAATCGCCGCTTAAGCGTTTCTTATCCAAAAACCTGTCTCATGGAGCCCGGGCTGGAATCAGTCCGGGCTTTTTCTTTGGAGGTATTTCGCCGCGCCATGAAACCAGAACCCTTTCATCCGCTGGTGAGCTGGCTGCTTTTCCCGCTCTATGCGTGGCAGGGCCTGGGCGTGCGCAGGAGCAGGGAGCGGCTGCTTCCGCCGACCGGCCTGCCGGTGGGTGAGATAGCCGGCAAGGACCCGGCGATCCGGCTTCTCGTGCTTGGCGATTCCTCGGCGGCGGGCGTCGGCGTGACCGATGCCTGGCACGGCATCTGCGTCCGGCTGGCGGTGCATCTGCAGGGCCGCACCGGCCGCAAGGTGATCTGGCGGGCGGCGGGGTTCAATTCGGCGACGTCCGGCCAGCTGCGCGATCATGTGGTGCCCAATCTCGAGCGCGGGATGTGGACCCATATCGTGCTGACCATCGGCACCAACGACGCCAAGAACTTCCACTCCCTGCCGCGCTTCAAGCGCGATTTCGGCGGATTGCTCTACGCCGTCCGCGCCAAATGGCCCGATGCCCATATCGTCTGGTCGCAGATCATCGATTTCCGCGACGTGCCTGCCATGCCGCCGCTGCTCGGCCGGATACTGGAGGGGCGCGCCTCGGCGATCAATGCGCTCGGTACCGCCCTGTGCCGCGAACGCCGCGCCGTGCCCGCCTCGCGGCTCCCCGTCGAAGCGGCCGAGGGCTTCTCCACCGATGGTTTCCATGCCTCGGCGCTAGGCTATGATGCCTGGGCGCGGCATCTGGTGCCCTATGTGCTCAACATGCCGGATTCCGAGGCTGCCGCTCCCATGGGCAAGTGAGGCCCCTCACAGCCCCGCATGGCTCAGCAGCACCATGGCCAGCATCGCCAGTATGGCAAAGGCCGCGATCTTCCAGAAATCGCCACGCTTTTTCAAGCCCGGCCAGCCGAGGGGCTTCACGATGTGAAGCGCCATCAGGATCAGTAGCAGCAGGGGAATGATCTTGAGCATGTTCGGCTCCGGCAGGACAGGCCAGAGCTGTGGGTCAGAGCACCGGATTTGTCAATTCGCCCTTTGACTTCGCGGCCTCTATTGGGGATGCTGGCCGGCGGGAGGACGTCCATGACATCGAAATATTCTGAAGTTTATCGGGAGTGGCAGGCCGATCCGATGGCCTTCTGGGCCAAGGCGGCGCAGGCCATCGACTGGTTCAGGCCCTGGGAAACGATCTTCGACGCCAATACCGGCCCCTATGGCCGCTGGTTTCCGGGTGCGGAGTGCAATACGTGCCACAATGCCGTGGACCGGCATGTCGAGCGGGGCCGCGGCGACCAGCCGGCGCTGATCCACGACAGCGCCATCACCGGAACGAATCGCACCATCACCTATTCGCAGCTACTTTCGGAAGTCGAGGCGCTGGCCGCGGTTCTCATCGACAAGGGCGTTGCGAAGGGCGACCGCGTCATCATCTATATGGCCATGGTGCCCGAGGCGATCGTCGCCATGCTGGCCTGCGCGCGGATCGGCGCCGTTCATTCGGTGGTCTTCGGCGGCTTTGCGGCCCATGAACTGGCGACGCGTATCGACGACGCCAAGCCGGTCATGATCATCGCGACCTCCTGCGGCCTGGAGCCGGGGCGGGTGGTGGCCTACAAGCCGATGCTGGACAAGGCGATCGAGCTCGCCAGTCACAAGGTCGCCGCCTGCCTCATCCTCGTGCGCCCGCAGCAGCCGCACGAACTCGTGGAAGGGCGCGATCATGATTTTGCCGAAGCCGTCACCGCTGCCGCCGGCCGGCGGGTGCCATGCGTGCCGGTCAAGGCCACGGACCCGCTCTACATTCTCTATACGTCCGGCACGACCGGGCAGCCCAAGGGGATCGTCCGGGACAATGGCGGCCACCTCGTGGCGCTGGCCTGGTCCATGGCCGCGGTCTACGACACCAGGCCCGGCGACGTCTTCTGGGCCGCTTCGGACATCGGCTGGGCCGTGGGCCACTCCTATATCGCCTATGCGCCGCTCTTCATCGGCGCGACGAGCATCGTCTATGAAGGCAAGCCCGTCGGCACGCCCGATGCCGGAACCTTCTGGCGCGTCGTCAGCGATCATAAGGTAAGGGTGCTCTTCACCGCACCGACGGCCTTCCGCGCCATCAAGAAGGAAGACCCGAACGGCACCTTCATCCGGAATTACGACCTTTCATCGCTGAAATATCTCTTCCTCGCCGGCGAAAGAGCCGATCCGGATACGATCAGATGGGCGGAGGAGAAGCTCGGCGTCCCGGTCATCGACCATTGGTGGCAGACGGAAAGCGGCTGGCCCATGGCGGCCAATCCCGCCGGGCTCGGCATGCTCCCGGTGAAGCATGGTTCGCCCACCGTTCCGATGCCGGGCTATGACGTGCAGGTGGTGGACGATGCGGGCCATCCCGTCGCCGCGGGCGAACTCGGCAATATCGTCGTGAGGATGCCGCTGCCGCCGGCCTGCCTGCCGACGCTGTGGAACGCCGATGCGCGCTTCCACGAGGCCTATGCCAGCGAGTTTCCGGGTTATTACAAGACGGCGGATGCCGGCATCATCGATGAAGACGGCTATATCTACATCATGAGCCGCACCGACGACATCATCAATGTCGCCGGCCATCGCCTGTCGACCGGCGCCATGGAGGAGGTGCTTGCCAGCCACAGGGATGTTGCCGAATGCGCCGTCATCGGCATCGCCGATCCACTGAAGGGCCAGGTTCCCTGCGGGTTCCTCGTTCTCAAGGCCGGGGTGGAGCGCAAGGCCGAGGATATCGAGGCCGAGTGCATCGCGCTGGTCAGGGACAAGATCGGCCCGGTTGCCGCCTTCAAGACGGCGATCACGGTCAAGCGGCTGCCGAAGACGCGCTCCGGCAAGATCTTGCGAGGTACCATGCAGAAGATCGCCGACGGGCAGGACTGGACGATGCCCGCGACGATCGACGATCCGGCGATCCTCGACGAGATTTCGGAACAGCTGCAGCAGCGCGGCTTCGGGCGGGCGCCGGCAAGCCCATGACGAGACGGCCAAACATGCGAAAGGAAGCCGAATGCTGGAAGGCAAGATAGCAATCATCACCGGTGGCGCGCAGGGTATCGGTGCGGCGATCGCCAAGCGCTACCTCCACGACGGCGCGCGGGTCATGATCGGCGACACCAATCAACAGCGCGGCGAAGCGACGCTCAGGGAACTCGCCGCCATCGGCGATGCCCGCTTCATGGCGGCGGATGTCAGCAGCAGGCTCGACGTGCACAATCTGGTGGCCGCCACCGTGGAGGCCTTCGGCGATGTCGATATCCTTGTCAACAATGCCGGCGTCGTGCATGCGGCGGATTTCCTCGATCTTGCCGAGGAAGATTTCGACCGCGTGCTGCGCATCAATCTGAAGGGGCCGTTCCTGTGTTCGCAGGCGGTGGCGCGCCACATGGTCGAAAGGGTCAGGAATGGCGGGGTCCCCGGCTCGATCATCAACATGTCGTCGATCAATGCGGTCGTCGCCATCCCCGATCAGGTGCCTTATTCGGTGTCGAAGGGCGGCATCGCCCAGTTAACGCGGGTTCTCGCGCTGTCGCTGGCGGAATATGGCATCCGCGTCAACGCCATCGGCCCGGGTTCGATCCGCACGGACATGCTGGAGGATGTCCTGTCCGATCCGGCCGCCAAGGAACGCATGTTGTCGCGCACGCCGCTCGGACGCGCCGGCGATCCCGCGGAGATCGCCGCGATTGCCGCCTTTCTCGCTTCCGACGATGCAAGCTACGTCACCGGCCAGACGATTTTCGCCGATGGGGGCAGGCTGCCGCTCAATTATATGGTCCCGGTCAACACCTGAGGCTGGCCGCCGCCGAGGTTCGACTTTTGTACCCCCTCATGACATGCTCCTGACAGAAGGTTGTCAGCAGCCCTGTGTCATAGTCTTCACTGTAAGCAGAGGAGATAGGGATATGGCAAAGGATCTATTCGGAATGTTTCGCACGGTCGCTCGGTGGTATTCTGACATCGCCGCCTATCGGGAAGAGCTGCGGACGGAACGGCATATCAGCGAACTTCCGGAACATCTGTTGAAGGATATCGGCTGGCCGGACGCCTATGCGGAACGGCTGGCACGGCGGGAAGGCGATGCTGCGGAGACGCAGAAGGCGGATAGCGCCGGGCATCAGCCGTGGAGCCTCGACTGGCCGCATCAATATGAACGCCTGCGGCGGCGCAAATCGAATACCGTCGAGATAGGCTGCTGAGCGGAATGGCCGGCGCCAATAGGGCAGACCGGATGGCAGGAGCCCGAACGGGAGGAACAATGTCCATGGACCACAGGAAGACGATCGGCTTTGTTTTCATCGATGGCTTCGCGGACTGGGAGTTCGGCATGCTGTCGGGCGCCACAGCCGATTGGTTCGGCGGTCGCGCGGTGGCATTGTCTCCCGTCTTGGGGTCTCCTGGCTCGGGGTCTCCTGAACCCGGCCCGCTCAGATCCATAGGCGGCTTTCGTCTTCTGCCGGATCGCGGCACCGACCTTGCCGACAATGAAGATCTCGACGCGGTTGCGGTCATCGGATCGGATAAATGGTCCGATGAAGACGCGCCCGACATCGGCGAATTGCTGAAGACCGTGCTGTCGCGCGGCGGGATCGTCGGCGGCATTTGCGCGGGAACCCTGGCGCTGGCGCGTGCCGGCCTGTTCGAGGGGCGCAAACATACCAGCAACGGGCCGGGCTGGCTCGAATCCAGGATCGGCCGCTATGTCGGCGCGCAATTCTACCAGGACGTGCCCTACGCCATACGCGACGGGCATGTCGTCAGTGCCGCGGGCACGGCTCCGGGCACTTTCGCCACCACATTCCTCGAAGCTGTCTTTCCCGAACAGGCGGCGCAGGTCGCCGAGATGCGCCAGCTGGTCGGGCGCGAATATGAAGCGGGTGAAGAACGGGCATAGCGCCACAATGGCCGAACTGGCCCTCGAATGGATTTGAAGGATATCCCATGCGCAGAGCAGACCGTCTATTCCAGATCGTGCAGAGATTGCGGGGCGGCAGGCTGGTCACCGCGCGCCAGCTGGCCGAAAAACTCGAAGTATCGGAGCGCACGATTTATCGCGACATAGCCGACCTGCAATCCACCGGCGTGCCGATCGACGGCGAGGCCGGTGTCGGCTATCTGCTGCGCGAGGGCTTCGACCTGCCGCCATTGATGTTCACCCGCGACGAAGTCGTCGCACTGGTCGCCGGCGCGCGGCTGATCACTGCCTGGGGCGGGGCATCGATGGCGCGGGCTGCGGAAGAAGCGATCATCAAGATCGGCGCGGTGCTGCCGAAGGAAGAGCGTCCGCGCATCACCAATACGCATATCCACGCCTCGGGCACCAATATCAGCGACCGGGACCGGGACCTGATCGATCTGGCGGAGCGGGCGGCGGACCAGTGCCGCGTGCTGACCATCACCTATACCGACCTCGAGGGCAATGAGAGCCAGCGCGACATCCGTCCGCTGGGATTGTGGTTCTGGGGCAAGGTCTGGACCCTGATCAGCTGGTGCGAACTGCGCAATGATTTCCGCACGTTCCGCATCGACCGTATCGCCAGGGTGGACAAGGCCGACCGCATCTTCCGCCCGGAGCGCGGCAAGACGCTGGCGGATTTCTACCGGCGGGTGGAATTGAGCGAAACGCCCGATACGGAAGCCCGCGCTTCGTGAAAAAGGCCCGGCAGAACCGGGCCCTTTTGTCTTATTCTTCGTCTTCGTCGTCTTCCTGCCGTCCCTTGAGCGAGGACAGCTTGGCGAACACCTTGTCCGCATCGAGTTCCTCGTCCTCTTCGCGGGGCGCCGGCTGGATATCGAGGTTCTCGGTGGCGGAAGCCGGCAGCAGCGTATCGCCGGTCTCGACCTGCGCAGGGCGGCCGCGCGAGGAACGCTCGACTTCGATGTCGAGATCGATCTGCGAGCAGAGGCCGAGCGTTACCGGATCCATCGGCTGCAGATTGTTCGAGTTCCAGTGGGTGCGGTTGCGGATCTGCTCGATCGTCGATTTCGTCGTTCCGATCAGGCGCGAGATCTGGGCATCCTTCAGTTCCGGATGGTTGCGGACCAGCCACAGAATGGCGTTCGGGCGGTCCTGACGCTTGGAAAGCGGCGTATAGCGCGGGCCTTTGCGCTTGGTCTCCGGCACGCGTACCTTCGGATCGGAGATCTTGAGCTTGTGATTGATGTCGGCTTCGCCCCTGGCGATTTCCTCGCGCGTCAGCTGGCCGGTGATCAGGGGATCGAGACCCTTGATCCCCTGCGCCGCCTCGCCATCGGCAATGGCTTTTACTTCCAGCGGATGCAACTTGCAGAAGGCTGCGATCTGGTCGAAGGAGAGCGCGGTGTTGTCGACAAGCCAGACGGCCGTTGCCTTTGGCATAAGAAGCTGGGTGGCCATGAATATAGTCCTCTTGTTCGTCCGCTCCGGTGGCGCGGGACGTGGGTTCAACCACAATTTCCGGGAATTCGGGCCGTTATATAGCGGTATTTTCGCCAATGGGCAAGAAAGCCTTTTGGCTGCGCACCGGGCTCGCGAATGTTCATCAAACTGTCACGCATCCGTCATCAGATTGAAATAGAGCCGCGAGAACAGTCACTCCATCTTATTGGCCATCTTGATGGCAATCTTCAATGGAGCACGGACCCATGTCGCACAAGACAGTTTCACTCGCCCTCCTTGCCGCGCTTGCCACTTCCGTGGCGCTGCCGGCGGCGGCCGACCCGGTTTTCAACCGCATCGCGAGCTTCCCCGTCATCGATAATCTGCCCGAAAGCGCCGACCGGTCGAAGCCGACTTCGGCGGAGATCATCACCGCTTCGGAGGACGGCATGACGCTCGTCTATTCCGACAGTCCGAACGAGGCGATCGGCTTCGTCGACATCACCGATGCGGCCCATCCGAAGCCGGGCGGCCAGCACAAGGTGGATGGCGAGCCGACCTCCGTCGCCATCGTCGGCGGCAACATCTTCGCCGCCATCAACACGTCGAAGGACAAGGCCAATCCGTCCGGCAAGCTCGAAATCATCGACCTCGCGTCGAAGAAATCGGTGCTGAGCTGCGACCTTGGCGGCCAGCCGGACTCGGTGGCGATTTCGCCCGACAAATCCTTCGCCGCCATCGCCATCGAGAACGAGCGCGACGAAGAGCAGAACGAGGGCGCCCTGCCGCAGCTGCCGTCCGGCAATCTGAAGATCTTCGCGCTCAAGGACGGCCTGCCGGATTGCGCGGCGGCCAAAACCGTCGATCTTACCGGTATTGCCGAGATCGCCCCTGAAGATGCGGAGCCGGAATTCGTCTCCATCAATGCCGGCAACCAGATCGCCGTGACGCTGCAGGAGAACAATCACATCGCCATCGTCGATGCGGCAAGCGGCAAGATCGCCTCGCATTTCTCCGCCGGCGCGGTCGATCTTGACGGCATCGACACCGGCAAGGACGGCGCGCTGCGTTTCGATGGCAGCATCAAGGGCGCGCTGCGCGAGCCGGACGCGGTAAAATGGCTGGATGAGGAGCGCCTCGTTACGGCCAATGAGGGCGACTACAAGGGCGGATCGCGCAGCTTCACCATCTTCACCAAGGACGGCAAGGTCGCGTATGAATCAGGCGCTTCGCTCGAACACCGGATCGCCGCCGCCGGGCATTATCCGGACAAGCGCAACAAGAAGGGCGTCGAGCTCGAAGGCGCGGAAGTCGGCCGTTTCGGCGAGACGAACTATCTGTTCGTGGCCAGCGAGCGCGCTTCGATCGTCGGCGTCTACAAGGATACGAAGGCGGAGCCGGAATTCGTGCAGCTTCTGCCCTCGGGCGTCGGCCCGGAGGGCATCCTCGCCATCCCGTCGCGCAATCTGCTGGTGACGGCCAATGAGACCGATCTGGTGGAGGATGGCGGCGCCAGGGCGCATGTCATGGTCTACGAGCTGAAGGAGCAGGCGCCGAACTATCCGCAGATCGTTTCCGAAGCCACCGGCGATGTTCCGCTCGGCTGGGGCGCGCTGTCCGGATTGTCGGCCGATGCGGAGAAGCCGGGCAGGCTCCACGCCGTCGCCGACTCGTTCTATTCCGCCGCGCCGACGATCTTCACCATCGAGGCGGACCGCAGCCCGGCCCGCATCACGCAGGCGCTGCCTGTCACGCGCGGCGGCGCTGCCGCGCAGAAGCTCGACCTCGAAGGCATCACCACCGATGGCGATGGCGGCTACTGGCTCGCCAATGAGGGCGATGCGGCCAAGCTCGTTCCCCATGCGATCCTCAACGTCAATGCCAAGGGCGAGATCAAGCAGGAGATCGCGCTTCCCGCCGAGCTTCTCGCGCATCAGACGCGATTTGGCCTCGAGGGCATCACGCGGGTCGGCGAGGGCGATGATGCGGTGTTGTGGATGGCGATACAGCGCGAGTGGTCCGACGACGAAAAGGGCTTCACCAAGCTGCTTCGCTACGACATCAAGGACAAGAGCTGGAGCGCCGTGGCCTATCCGCTCGACAAGACGGATGCCGGCTGGGTCGGCCTGTCGGAGATAACCGCCCATGACGGCCAGCTTTACCTGATCGAGAGGGACAACCAGATCGGCGGCAAGGCGGCCAACAAGCGCCTCTATCGCGTGGCGCTGGAAGAGCTGAAGCCGGTCAAGCTGGGTGAAAAGCTGCCCGTGGCCAAGAAGGCGCTCGCCCATGACTTCCTCGGCGACCTGAAGGGCACCAATGGCTATGTCGCCGAGAAGCTCGAAGGCTTCGCGATCGACGCCGACGGCAATGGCTTCGCGGTGACCGACAATGATGGTGTCGACGATTCATCCGGCGAAACGCTGTTCTTCAACATCGGCAAGGTAGCGGCGACGCATTGAGCCCTGCAAGGCGAGGGGCGGCCCGGCCGTCCCTCCTTTGTCTCCACTAGCTGACGTCGAGGACGATCTTGCCGATATTGCTGCCGTCCTCCATGCGCTCGTGCGCGCGCCATGCCTCGTGCAGCGGGTAGACCATGTCGATGATCGGCGCCACGCGCCGTTCCACCAGCAGCGGCCAGACCTTCAATTCGAGTTCGCGCGCAATGCCGGCCTTGAACTCCACGGGCCGGGCGCGCAGCGTCGAGCCGGTGTGCTGCAGGCGCTTTACCATGAGCCTGGTGAAATCCGCATTGGCCTTGGCGCCGTTCAGAAACGCGATCTGGACGATCCGCCCGTCCATCGCGGCTGCGTCGTAATTGCGGCCGATATAATCACCGCCGACCATGTCGAGGATGAGATTGGCGCCCCGGCCCTCGGTGACGCGCTTGACCGCATCGACGAAATCCTCCGTCCGGTAATTGATCGCCGTATCGGCGCCGAGCTTGCGGCAGGCCTCGCATTTCTCGTCGGAGCCCGCCGTGGTCATGACGCGCGCGCCAAAGGCGGCGGCGAGCTGTATCGCCGTGGTGCCGATGCCCGATGAACCGCCATGGACGAGGAAATCCTCGCCCTCCTGCAATTGGCCGCGCTCGAACACATTGTGCCAGACGGTGAAATAGGTCTCCGGTATCGCAGCCGCCTCGATGAAGCCGTAGCCGGCCGGGATGGGCAGCGCATTGGTTTCGTGGACGGCGCAATATTGGGCATAGCCGCCGCCGGCGACGAGCGCGGTCACGCGTTCGCCCGGCCGGAAGCGAGTCACGCGGCTGCCGGTGGCGACGATCTCGCCGGCGATTTCGAGCCCGGGAATATCCGACGCGCCGGGCGGCGGCGGATAATGCCCCTGCCGCTGCAGAACGTCGGGGCGGTTCACGCCGGCGGCGCGGACCCGGACCAGGATTTCATTGTCGCCCGGCTCCGGCACTGCGCGCTCCGCCGCCTTCAGGACGCGCGGCCCGCCTGGCGCGGTGATTTCGATTGCCGTCATCTCGGTGGGGATCGTCTCGCTCATATTCGCTTCCAGCATCGCTTTCATTGACTGCTTGCATTGATTGCTTGCATTGACTCGGCGAAATCGTAGGAGCCCGCTTGCGTGGACACAAGGCACAAATCGCCGTGGAGACGGCAATGGTCGGACCCGGCCGCTCCACACTGCCATCCTGCAAGCCTCTACTTCCCTCATGCTGAGTCGAAGCACCCACTATCTTGATGCAACCCAAAAAGCGATTGCGCCACCGTTGCTGCGTGCTTCGTGGTTCGGCTAGCTCACCATGAGGGCTCAGGATGAGGGAGAGTGGAGTTTTGCAGGGGGATAATTCTGCGAGGTTGCAAACCTGGGCTCTCTGCTTTTCTGCAATCAAATCAATCATTCTCATCCTGAGCCCCTCATGCTGAGCTTGTCGAAGCACGAAGGACCCCGCGACGGCAATACAACACACGCCCCTCCTTGGGGGATAAGTGGAAACTTATCCCACCACTTTGAAACCGGGTTATTTTGATTCGGTCCTTTCCAGTGGGGGAGCAGCTTCCGGTGCTGTTTCGATTGCTGGGAAAGGATGGCGTTGCCGGACGGTCGGAAGTGACAACCCCGATTGGCCGGCAAACTGCAGAAGGAAACGGAGGTGGCGCTTCGTTTCCGGGTTGTTGCGTCTGACAAGCGCAGGAACAGCAGGCAAAGACGTCGCGGGCGGTCTTCGGACCTCGACCCTGATACCACTACGACGCGCTGAAGACCGCCCGTCTCCCCCCATTTCAATGACCAGACGCGATTTTCGCGGGCGTGGTGCGGATTTTCCGTATTCAACAGGTGTTGCACGACCACCACCTCCCTCATGCTGAGCCTGTCGAAGCACGCAGCAATGGTGATGCAATCAATCGGAAAGTTGGCTCAGCATGAGGGAGGTGGATTGATCGCCGGGTAGCAGATCAGCTGGCAGCTCAGGAAAATATTTGCGGTTCCAAGCGGTTGCGCTGTATCCTGACCGCTTCGGACGGCAAGCGGAGGAGACGATGTCAGTTTTCGATGAAGAGCCAAGGCGCAAGGTCGCTCACGAGATCGGCCAGGACCTGTCCCTGTTGTCCGTTGCCGAACTTGACGAGAGGATCGAACTGCTCAAGACCGAGATCGTCCGCCTGGAAGAGGAGCGCGGCCGCAAGGGCAGCAGCAAGCTTGCCGCCGAAGCGCTTTTCCGCTGAATGTTCATGCGGCCATCAACTCTCCGCAATACATGTAGATGAACGTGATCGGCCACCGGTCAGTTTGATTCGCCAGAGGGGATTCTCCCGTGTTCCGTTCGTTCGTACAGGTCTTCGCGTTGCTCTGCGGCACATCCTTCCTCGTCATGGCATCGGGCCTGCACGGCCTGCTGCTGCCGTTGCGCGGCGGCGTCGAAGGCTTCTCCACCACGTCGCTCGGCCTGCTCGGCACCGCCTGGGCAGGAGGGTTCATCACCGCCTGCCTGCTGGCGCCGCGCCTCGTCCAGCGGGTCGGGCATGTGCGTGCCTTCAGCGCCTTCGCCTCCATCGCCGCCATCGTGGCGCTGATGACCGGATTGCTGGTCGATTCGACCGCCTGGATCGCCCTGCGCGCCCTGACGGGATTTGCCATGGCCGGTTCCTACATGGTCATCGAGAGCTGGTTGAACGAGCGGGCGAGCAACGCCAATCGCGGCCAGATCTTCGGCCTCTACATGGTGGTGAACTTCGGTTCGATCACGGCGGGGCAATTGATGATCGGCTTCGGCGACGTGCGCAACGGAACCTTCTTCATGCTGACCGGCATCCTGTTCTGCCTGGCCCTCATCCCGACGGCGATTTCCACCGCGAGCAGCCCCAAGCCGCTGACGGAGGTGCAATTGGACCTGAAGGCGCTCTACCGCAATTCGCCGGTGGCATTTCTCGGCTGCATCCTCATCGGCGTCGCCAATGGGGCATTCGGCACGCTCGGCGCCGTCTATGGCGCCGCGACCGGCATATCGACGGCCGAGATCGCGCTGATGATGAGCGCCGCGGTCCTCGGCGGCGCGCTGATGCAGATCCCCGTCGGGCGCATGTCCGACCGCACCGACCGGCGCTACGTGCTTGCCTGCGTCGGCGGCGCGGCGGCGCTGATCGGCCTGATGATCTTCGCCTTCGCCCCGCATAATGCGACGCTGATCCTGATCATGACCGCGATCTATGGCGGGCTCGCCTATACGCTCTATCCCGTCGCCGTCGCCCATGCGAACGACTTTTCCGATTCGGAGAATTTCGTGAAGGTGACGAGCGGCCTGCTGCTGCTCTATGGCTTCGGCACGATGATCGGGCCGGTTCTCGGCGCCTGGGCGATGGAGGCGGTGAAGGCGGAAGGCCTGTTCGCCATAACCGCGCTGGCGCATGCGGCCATCATGGTCCACGCCATCATCCGCTCGCGGATGCGCGCTCCCGTGCCGATCGACCAGCGCGACAATTTCCAGACCGCGCATTCGGAGCGGGCGACGCCGGAGGGCGTACGCCTCGATCCCCGGGCTGAAAGCGCGCCTGAATAGAAGGATCGACACAAGGCGCATTGACTCCGGGGCAGGATTGAACCGAAACTTGGCGCATCATGGTTCAAACCGACCCGTTCCTGGCCATTGCCGATCCAAATCGCCGCCATCTGCTGGAGGAGTTGCGCCGCGCGCCGAGGACGGTGAGCGAGCTTGCGGCCGGACTGCCGATTTCACGCCCGGCCGTATCGCAGCATTTGCGCGCGCTGCTGGATGCAGGGCTGGTGAGCGTCGCCGCCGAGGGCACGCGCAGGATCTATTCCGTCGACAATGACGGTTTTCTCCACCTGAATATCTGGCTGGACCAGTTCTGGAGCGAATAGGGCCCGGCTCACGCAATGCGGAGCCGGGCCCTTTTTATGGCGCGTGCCGGAAGCACGCGAAATTCCTTGGTCGAGCCTGTCGGCCTTGTCATCAATGATGGGTGACGATTGATCTCAGCTTTTCGATTTGATCCTTCAGAACAAGCTTTCGCCGCTTGAGGTCGGTGATTCTGAGGTCGTCGGTGGCGGGACTTAGAAGCGCGTCGGAAATCTCTTTTTCGAGTGCGCCATGCTTACGTTCAAGCGTTTCAAGATGAGACTCAATGGCCATGCAGCTTCTCCCTTGTTGGTGTCCTTGCTCGTAAATGCTCTGCCCGCCGCGTGGCGACTTTATGACAGAGCCGTGACACTGTGCCACCACTTTGCGCGAATGTCGAATTTGTTTCGTAGGATTTTCTTGTGGTGTAAAATATGATATGGCAGCGCGCCGGTAAGGAACAGGAATTGGTCCATGCCGAACACGATTCCTTTACTATAAATGATCGGGATTCACTGCATGTCCGACCAGGATCAGGCTGACATTCGACTGGCAGTCGCAAGATTGAAACAAGAGCATCTCGATTTCGATGCCGCGATACAGGCGATGATTCAGGTGGGTTGCGACCAGCTTCGCATTCAGCGCATGAAGAAGAAAAAGCTGGTGATCAAGGACAAGCTGATCGAGCTTGAAGACAAGATCATTCCCGATATCATCGCATGATTTCATCAGGAGGCGCCGGGCGCGCCTTTCACTCCGTTTCCCAAAGCAATGATTGAAGGATGCTCAATGGCAGACACCCGCGCTGACGTCGCAATTATCATGGGGAGCCAGTCCGACTGGGCCACCATGCGCCATGCAGCGGAAACGCTCGACAGTCTCGGGGTTTCGCATGATGACAGGATCGTTTCGGCGCATCGCACGCCGGATCGGCTGGTTGAATTTGCCAGGGGCGCACGCGACGCGGGTTTCAAGGTGGTCATAGCCGGCGCCGGCGGCGCGGCGCATCTTCCGGGCATGGCGGCCGCGATGACGCCCTTGCCGGTCTTCGGCGTCCCGGTCGAATCCAAGGCGCTGTCGGGGCAGGATTCGCTGCTCTCGATCGTGCAGATGCCGGCGGGCATACCGGTTGGAACGCTTGCGATCGGCCGGGCAGGCGCGGTCAATGCGGCGCTGCTGGCGGCGGCGGTGCTCGCCCTTGGCGATGAGGACCTGGCCCGGCGGCTCGATGCGTTCCGCCAGGCGCAAAGCGAAAAGGTCGCCCTGCGGCCATCAGACGAGGCATGACGATGATACTACCGGGCGCGACGATCGGCATAATCGGCGGGGGACAGCTGGGACGCATGCTGGCAATGGCGGCGGCAAGGCTTGGCTATCGGACGGTGGTGCTCGAGCCGCAGCCGGATTGCCCGGCGGCGCAGGTTGCGAACCAGGTCATCACCGCCGCCTATGACAATCCGCAGGCGCTCGACCAGCTGGCGGAACTCAGCGACGTCATCACCTATGAATTCGAGAACGTGCCGGTCGATACCGCCGAGCAGCTCAGCGACAGCAAGCCGGTATTTCCGCCCTGCGAAGCCTTGAAGGTTTCGCAGGATCGCGTCACCGAGAAACGCTTCCTGGCGAAGGCCGGCATCAAGACGGCGCAATGGCGGGTGGTGGAAACCGAGGCCGAGCTCGAGGCGGCGCTGCTGGCCTTCGACGGCAAGGGCATCCTCAAGACCCGCCGCTTCGGCTATGACGGCAAGGGCCAGTACAAGTTCAGCGGCGCGGCCGGCGAAACCGCTGCGGCCGGGTTCGCGGCCGTCGGCAATGCGCCCTCGATCCTCGAGGCGATGGTGGAGTTCACCCATGAGATCTCGATCATCGCGGCGCGCGACCAAGCCGGCAATATCCGCATCTACGATGCCGCCGAGAATGTCCACAAGGACGGCATCCTCATACGGTCCACCGTGCCGGTCTCCGTTTCCTCGACCATGGCGGGCCTCGCGGCCGATGCGGCGCGCAAGCTCCTGGAAGCGCTGAATTATGTCGGCGTGCTCGGCGTGGAATTCTTCGCGCTGGCCAATGGTACGCTGCTGGCGAACGAATTTGCGCCGCGCGTGCACAATTCCGGCCATTGGACGGAGGCGGCCTGCGCGGTTTCGCAGTTCGAGCAGCATATCCGCGCCATTGCCGGCCTGCCGCTCGGCGATACGAGGCGGCATTCGGATTGCGTGATGGACAATCTGATCGGCGACGAGTGGAAGAGCGTGCCGAGCCTCCTCGGCGAGCCCGGCGCGGTCGTGCATCTCTACGGTAAGGCGGAATCGCGCCCCGGCAGGAAAATGGGCCATGTCACCCGCATCACCAAGCGGCTCTGACGCGACAATTTGCCGAAAGCGCAAGGAATCGCACGCTGGATCGCTACTCGGGAGTTGACAATCCAGCCATTCCTTGGCTATTTCCCCGCAACGTGTTTGTGGCGCGCTGATTGAGGCGCGCTTTTTCGTAATGCCCGGTTTCGGGCGTAAAGATACCGGTGCTAAAATGAAGATCAAGAATTCGCTCAAGGCCCTGAAGGCCCGTCATCGTGGCAACCAGCTGGTTCGCCGCAAGGGTCGCATCTACATCATCAACAAGACGGCTCCGCGCTTCAAGGCGCGCCAGGGCTGAGCCCAAGCTCACGCTTATTTGCATTTGACGTTTCGCTGACAGGAACTAACATTCCTGCCATGTGGAACGTTTTTGCTTTTTTTGCCCTCATTCTCCTTCTGGCCGTGCCGGGCCTGGCTACGGCGCAAGAATCGTCTGACCCCCAATCGTCTGGCCCCCAATCATCAGCTCCAGAATCGCCGGCTCCGGAAGCGCTGAACCAGCAGGTTCAGGAAGCCGTGAAGGCGGCTGCGCTGGCCACGCCGAACATGACGCTGGCGCAGAAGAAGGCCGCCCGGCTGGACGAGCTCTTTGCCTCGCTCAAGCGCGAGAGCAATGCGGTCAAGGCTTCGCGCATCGCCACGCAGATCCAGTCGCAATGGCAGAATTCCGGCAGCGCGACGGTCGATCTGATGATGGGCTGGGCGGCGAAGGCCATCGAGGACAAGAAATATGCGATGGCGATGGATTTCCTCGACCAGGTCACCGTCATGCGTCCCGATTATGCCGAAGGCTGGAACAGGCGGGCGACGGTGAATTTCCTCAACCGCGATTATGGGCGCTCGATGGCCGACATACGGCGAACGCTGGCGCTGGAGCCGCGCCATTTCGGCGCCATCACCGGCATGGCGGCGATCCTGAAGAGCAATGGCCAGACGGAAGCGGCGTTCCATGCACTGGAGCGCGCGCTTGAAGTCTATCCCATGCTGCGCGAGGCGCAGCGGGAAGCCGGGGAACTCGCCGAGCAACTGGCCGGCCAGCGCACCTGAACCGGCGCCGGCAGCGGGCGCCGGCACCAGCTCCTTTTCGCGGCAGATCAGATGCCGGTCAGCCCATCCGAACCGATATAGGCGATGCGCAGCATGTTGGTCGAGCCGGGGGTGCGCAGCGGCACGCCGGCCGAGATGATGATGCGATCGCCGGGATTGCCGAATTCTTCCTGATAGGCAATGTGGCAGGCACGATCGACCATGTCGTCGAGGTCGGTGGCATCCTCGGTCACGACGCAATGCAGGCCCCAGACGAGCGACAGCCGGCGGGCGGTCTCGACGACCGGCGACAGGGCGATGATCGGCAGCAGCGGCCGCTCGCGCGCGGCGCGCAGGCCCGTGGTGCCCGATGCGGTATAGGTGACGATGGCCGAAAGGTTGAGCGTCTCGGCGATCTGGCGGGCAGCGAGCGAAATGGCGTCCGCCCCGGTCGCGTTCGGCTCCGGGCGCTGGGCGTGGATGATGCCGGGATAGTTCGGATCGAGTTCGACTTCCTCGGCGATGCGCGCCATGGTGGCCACGGCTTCGACCGGATATTCGCCGGCGGCGGATTCAGCCGAGAGCATGACGGCGTCGGCGCCTTCGAACACGGCGGTCGCGACATCCGACACTTCGGCGCGCGTCGGCACCGGCGCGGTGATCATCGATTCCAGCATCTGGGTGGCGACGACCACGGGCTTGCCGGCACGGCGGCAGGCGCGGATGATCTGCTTCTGGATGCCGGGAACCGATTCCAGCGGCATTTCGACACCGAGATCGCCGCGCGCCACCATCAGCGCATCGGACAATTCGATGATCTCGTCGAGACGCGCCACGGCCTGCGGCTTCTCGATCTTCGAAAGGAGAGCGACGCGGCCACGGGAAATCTTGCGCACTTCGGCAAGATCCTCGGGCCGCTGGATAAAGGACAGCGCCACCCAGTCGATTTCCTCCTGCAGCACGGCATCGAGATCGCGGCGATCCTTCTCGGTCAGCGCACCGACGCCGAGCGTCGTGTCAGGCAGGCTGACGCCCTTCTTGTCGGAAATCTTGGTGCCGGAAACGACGCGGCAGCGGATGGATTTGCCGTCGGTCGCCTCGGCGATCAGCGCCAGCTTGCCGTCGTCGATCAGCAGCCGGTGGCCGGGCTCGACCCCCGCCAGAATCTCCGGATGCGGCAGGTAGACGCGCGTTTCGTCGCCCGGCGCTTCATTGTCGTCGAGCGTGAAGGTCTGGCCGGGCACGAGGTCGACCCGCGTATTGGCGAATTTGCCGACGCGCAGCTTCGGGCCCTGCAGGTCGGCGAGAATGCCGATCGGGCGGCCGAGTTCCTTCTCGACATTGCGGATGCGCCGCACCAGCTCGCGCATCAATTCGTGGCTCGCATGGCTCATATTGATGCGGAACACGTCGGCACCGGCTTCGAAAAGCTTGCGAATCATCGCTTCGTCGGAGGAAGCGGGGCCAAGGGTGGCGAGTATCTTTACCTTACGGCGGCGTCTCATTGAGGAGGGGTATCCGTTACAATTGGGGAGGAGGGAGGGGTTTCTTCGGTCAGCTGGACCATCCAGCTCGTCTGTTCGCCGGTATCGTATTCCTGGAAGCCGGCGCGCTGGAACCCGCGCGCGAAGCAATCATTGATCCCGGTGATCTTGAACTGGTTTTCGGCAACGCACATGTTGATCTTGCCGTCCCAGCGTCCGCCGCTCTGGGCGTCTTCTGCATAGAGATAATAATAACGCGATGTCAGCGGCCCGACAAGCAGCGTGGTGCAGGAGGAGGCATTGACATGCCACCAGCCTTCCGTGATCCAGCCCGACTTGGCGCGGTAACCGATAGCGACACCCACGAGGTTCTGCGTCGTGTTGCAAACGCGGAAATCCGCCCTCGCTTCACTCGGCTTGAAAATACTGCCCGCAATGAGAATGAATAGAAATGCCGCGAGGAAAGTGCCCGATCTCGCCTTAATACCCCTACTCAATATTGCCTCCGTCCGGTCTTTGACCTTCTTTTCGGTAGTTTCGCACCCATTGTCAACGCGGGAATAAGTCGTATAGCCTTTCTTGCCTTGGGTGCACCATTTATCTCGCAATCCGCTGGTTTTCGCGCGCTGCAATCACCCCGCTTTCCCTCATGCCGAGCCCACCGCATCGCGGGCCTGCTTCGCTCATGCCGAGCCTGTCGACGCAGCACCTCTCACGGCACGCATCTTGCCAAATGGCAATAATGTGCTATTTTTATGCCAGAAAGAGAGGGTGCCATGCAGCTCCAGCCCATTGAGTCGACCCCATCCAGCAAATCTTCGGCCGAAATCACCGAGGAGGAAGCCGGCGCGCTCGCCCGCACGGCGGTCAATCTCTTCAACGCGTGGAAGCTCACCGATTCACAGGCCTGTACCTTGCTCGGCGGTTTGTCGGCTCGCACCTGGGCGCGCTGGAAGGAAGGCAATATCGGGCGTGTCGATCGCGACCTGAAGATGCGGCTGGCTCACCTGATGGGTATTCACAAGGGGCTGCGATACCTGTTCAAGGACCCGGCCAGGGGCTATGCGTGGATCAAGGCGCCCAATGCGGCTTTCGGCGGCAAGTCGGCGCTCGAAATGATGCTGCAGGGCGAGCTTTCCGATCTTGCCGTGATGCGGGAGTGGCTCGATGCGGAGCGGAGCGCATGGTGAGCGGGCTTGCCGTCCGATCCCCAGTACGATGGCCCGGCACCTACCGCATCATCCGCTCCATATATCCGCCGGTGGACCTGTTTGAAGACATCGCCGATCCCCGCGACTGGGAGGCGCTTGTCGCCGTCGAGGCGAAAACCAATCCGCGTCTTCGATTCGAGGTCGGCGATCTCGGCAAGGTGCCGGCGAACCGCCGCGTTTCGGGCACCGGCGCCAGCCTTGTCATGGCCCCCTTCGTCCATTGTTCGACCGCGCGACCGGGCCGCTTCTCCGACGGAAGCTATGGCATCTATTATGCCGGCGAGAGCGAGGAAGTCGCCGTCGCCGAAACCATCCATCACCACCAGAAGTTCATGCGTTCGACCGACCAGCCGCCGGGCTGGACCTCGGATTTTCGCGTGCTGGTGAGCAGCATCGACCGGGCACTGGACGATGTGAACGCGGTGCCGGGCGTCCTTGACCCGCATGATTATGCGGCTTCCCACATCGAGGGCCGCGAGCTCCGGGCCGCGGGCAGCGATGGCCTGTTGTGGAACAGCGTGCGAATGCGCGGCGGACGCTGCATCGGCATCTTCTGGCCCGACGTCATTCCCATTCCTGTCCAGGGCCGGCACTATTGTTATCACTGGAACGGCACGCGGGTGGATTTCGTGCGCCAATACGATACCGAAGCGGTGCTGGCGGTGAGTTGAAGGCTTGCAAAGCGGGGCGGCGCGTGGAAAACAGGACCGACCTGCCATGGATACAGAGTAGCCGCATGTCCTTTGCCCCTTTTCACCATGTCGATGGCGACGATGCCAGGGGAATGGTCCTGCTCGCGGATCACGCGCGGCGCGATCTGCCGGAGGAATATGGTTCGCTCGGCCTGCCCGCGGCGCAGTTCGACCGCCACATCGCCTATGATATCGGCGTCGAGGACCTGACCCGCAAGCTCGCCGCGCGGCTCGGCGTGCCGGCGGTGCTGGGCGGCTTCTCGCGCCTGCTGATCGATCCGAACCGCGGCGAGGACGATCCAACGCTGATCATGCGGCTTTCGGACGGTGCCATCATTCCGCGCAACAATCCGATGCCGCCGGAAGAACGGCGGCGGCGCATCGAGCGCTATTACCGCCCCTATCACGATGCCGTGTCCGCCGCCATCGCCCGCGTCGCGGCGGCGAGCGGCGCAGCGCCGCTGGTGATCTCGGTCCATTCCTTCACCGCCTTCTGGAAGGAGACGCCGCGCCCCTGGCATGCGGGCATATTGTGGGACAGCGACCCGCGTGCTGTGCTGCCGCTGCTGGCCGGGCTGCGCGCCGATCCGCTGCTGGTGGTAGGCGACAACGAGCCCTATGATGGCGCCCTGCGCAACGATACGATGTTCCGCCACTGCGTGGTGCCGGGCTATGCGCATGCGCTGATCGAAGTGCGGCAGGATCTCATCGGCGACGATGCCGGCACCACGCGGTGGCGCGATTTGCTGGCGCCGATCCTTGAAGGCATGAACGCAACGCCCGACATCCATGTGGTGCGGCATTACACGTCGCGCACCGGGCCGATGGAAGATGGAACTGGAACATGACTGAACTGACCGAAAGGCAGAAGATCGAACTCGAAGCCGCGGCGTTTCGCCGGCTCGTCGAGCATCTGCGCAGCCGCAGCGACGTGCAGAATATCGATCTGATGAATCTCGCCGGCTTCTGCCGCAATTGCCTCGCCAACTGGTACAGGGAGGCGGCCGAGGCTTCCGGCATCGCGCTTGGCAAGGATGAATCGCGCGAGCTGATCTATGGCGAACCCTATGCGCAGTGGCAGGCCAAGCACCAGCGCGAGGCGAGCGACGAACAGAAGGCGGCCTTCGAGACCAGCAAGCCTTCGCACTGAGTCCCCTTGGCACTGATCCCTTCGCGATCCCTTCGCACTGATCCCCGGCATGAGAAACCGCCGTCGCGGACTCTATTGGCTTGACTCCGCGGGTCGTGGTCGGGCATCGGAACGTCGAGCGCGGCCAGTCGAGTCGCCAGTTGAATGATCACGGAGCATGAGATGACCATGGATGATATGTCGGCGCCGGCGGGTGTAGAAGGTGTTGCCGCAGCGGAATTGCGGCAGTTCATCGAGCGCATAGAGCGGCTCGAGGAAGAAAAGGCTACGCTGCAGGATGACATCAAGGAAGTCATGGCCGAGGCAAAGGGCCGGGGCTACGACACGAAGATCATCCGCACCATCGTGCGCCTTCGCAAGAAGGACGCCAATGAACGCAAGGAAGAAGAAGCGATCCTCGAATTGTACATGAACGCCCTCGGCATGGTTTGACGACCCGAGGGTCGCCATGAGAGAGCGGGCCGCTCATCATGAATCGGGCTGATCGGGCCGGCGATTCCAGCGCCGCAGATAGTCCACGAGCGCCCGCAGCTTGGCCGGCTGGTGCTGCCGGCGCGGGTAATAGAGATGAAAACCCGGAAACGGCGCGCAGAAGGGCTCGAGCAGCGGCACGAGCTCGCCCCTTGCCATGTAGGGCCGCATGGTTTCCTCCATGCCGAAGGTGATGCCGCCGCCCGCGCAGGCCGTGCGCAGCATCAGTTCCATGTCGTTCGTCGTCAGCCGGGGCTGCACCGCCACATCGAAGTCGCGCCCGTCCTCGGTGAATTCCCAGCGATAGGGCGCGGTGTCCGGCCGCGGGCGCCAGCCGACGAGACTATGGTCGAGGAGATCGCGCGGATGCAGCGGCGCGCCCCGTGCCGCGATGTAATCCGGTGAAGCCACCGCGAACTGGCGCTGCCGGGACGAGACCGGCACGGCGATCATGTCCTGCTCGATCACTTCCTCAAGGCGCACGCCCGCATCATAGCCGGCAGCGACGATGTCGAATGTTTCGTCGGTAATCGTGATATCCATGTCGATCGCCGGATGGAGCGCGAGGAAGTCCGCAATGAACGGGCCGGAGAGAAAACTCTCGGCGATGGAGGAAACGGCAAGGCGCAGCATGCCGGATGGCTCCTGGCGCAATTCCCGTGTCGCCTGCAGCGCCGCCGCGAGATCGAGCAGCGGCGGACGCGCGCTTTCATAAAGCTTTTCGCCGGCCTCGGTCAGGCGCACGCTTCGCGTCGTGCGCTGCACCAGCGCCACGCCCAGCCGGTCCTCAAGCCGTTGCAGCGCCTGGCTGACGGCAGAACGCGTCACGCCCAGCCTTTCGGCGGCGAGCCGGAAGCTGTCCGCTTCCGCAATCGCCATGAAGACCGAAATACCATCGAGATCATTGTTCATTGGTTAGCATCACTAACCAGTCTGTTTGGAATTGGCAACTTTTTCAGCCGCAGACCGCGACCTATCTTGTGCCTGCGGGCCTGCCGGAAGGCGGCCCCGAACAAGCAACAAGCAAGACAGGTGAGGTCGAAATGTTCATCGAAACGTTCATCGAGACGTTCATCAAGACGTTCAGGGCACCGAAACGCAATTCACCGGCGCGGCGCGCCATGCTTCGCGCGGCCATCCTTGGCGGCACCGCGCTGGTTCTGGCCGGAACGGGCCATGCCGGGCAGGCCTTGCCAGTGCAACAACAATCCGAAAACGAGGAAGCAATGTCTCAACATCCCTATATCGGCATGTGGGTCACCGATGACGGCCATGTGCGCCAGGAACTCCTGGAGAATGGCCGCTATGACGAAGCGCGCGGCACGCGCCAGAGCGCCTATCAGGGGCGCTACGAGGTGAGCGGCAACGAAATCCGCTACTGGGACGATACCGGCTTCACCGCCGACGGCACCTTTGTCGATGCCGATACGCTGCATCATGGCGGCATGGTCTTCAGGCGCCGCTAGAATCCCGTTCAGAAACAGATGATGGAGAAGCAAAATGGTTGGAATTGAAGGAAAGGTCATCGCGATCACCGGCGCCAGCAGCGGCATCGGCGAAGCAACGGCAAGGCTTCTGGCGACGGAGGGCGCGCGGCTCGTCATCGGCGCCCGGCGGACGGACCGGCTGGAAAAGCTGGCCGAAGAGATTTCGTCGCGCGGCGGATCGGTGCGCTTTCTCGGCGTGGATGTGACGCGGCGGGCCGATGTGGAGCAATTCGCCGCCCTTGCGCTGTCGGAGTTCGGCCGGCTGGACGTGTTCGTCAACAATGCGGGCATCATGCCGCTTTCACCGCTCGCCGCGCTGAAGGTGGATGAATGGGACAGCATGATCGACGTCAATGTGAAGGGCGTGCTCTACGGCATTGCCGCCGCGCTGCCGATCATGCAGGAGCAGGGCAGCGGCCATATCGTCAATATCTCGTCGATCGCCGCCCATATCGTCTGGCCGATGAGCGCCGTCTATTGCGGCACGAAATTCGCGGTGCGGGCCATTTCCGACGGGCTGCGGCAGGAAACGGACAGGCTCCGCGTCACCGTCGTCTCTCCCGGCACGACGACATCCGAGCTTGCCAATACCATAACCGATCCTGCCGGACGCGATGCCGTGGCGCCGTTCCGGGCCATCACCATCAGCGCCGAGGCGATCGCCCGGGCCATCGCCTATGCGGTCAGCCAGCCGGACGATGTCGATGTGAGCGAGATCATCGTGCGGCCGACGGCGAGCCCCTTCTGAGGCCGAAGCCGCGAGGTGCTCCTGTCCGGGGCGCCTTGCGGCGGCGGTACTTTCATGGAAAGACTGAAGCCTGAAAACAGGCTCGTTCGGCAGGCAATCAAGGGATGGCAGCGTTGAAGATTCGAACCCGCGCGGTGGGCGCGCAGACGGCCATGGCGCCCGGGCGACTTCCGGTCGTCACCTCGGATACCGGCGGCGTCCTCGATATCGTCACCGCCGTGTCGGAACCCGGCTTCAGCCCGCTCGACCTCATCTATGCCTCGCTGTCGGCCTGCATCGCGCTCAGCGCGCGCATGGCGGCGGCGCGGCTCGGCGTCGCCGAACGGCTCGGCGAGGTGAGGGTGCGGGTGACGGGCGAGAAGGCCGCCGACGAGCCGTCGCGGGTCGAACGCTTCATCATCGAGATCGAGATCGACGGGCAGCTCGACGACGAGACGAAACACAGGATCGTCGAGGCCGCCGAGGAAATCTGCACCATCAGCAACACGCTGCGCGGCGCGCCGCAATTCGTCACGCGGGTCTAGTTGCCGGGGCAGGCTTCACGGGCCCAACCCTAGCTCACGGGTTTTACCGGGGGATCGTCATTGGCGGCGTCGTTGCGGCCGGGAAGTGCCAGGCGCGTCAGCGAAAAGGAAATGGCGTCGCGGATGATCGCCAGTTCGCGTTGCGCGCTCGCGCTGTCCGGCTCGATCGCCTGCAGCATGTCGCGCAGTTCCCGCAGGCGCAGATACAGGTCCCCGTCGGAATATTTCACCTTCTTGCACGGCTTCATCGGAGACATCCCTCCACGGATCTTCCGACGTTGGGTTAGACCATGTTTCGGCCCGCCCGTCAGGGCATGTCATTGCGCGGGAGCGGCCTGCGGGAGAATTTTCTCCCGCAAGCCATCAAGTCGCGATGATGCCGCTCAGCCTGCCGGCTGCCTGGTCTTGCGCAGATAGGGCAGGACGCGCTCGAAACCGCCGAAGCGTTTTTCCGCGTCTTCGTCGGAAACGGCGGCGGTGATGATGACATCCTCGCCCTGTTTCCATTGCGCCGGAGTCGCCACCTGGTGCTTCGCCGTCAGCTGGATACTGTCGATGGCGCGCAGGATCTCGTCGAAATTGCGTCCGGTCGTCATCGGATAGGTCAGGATCAGCTTGATCTTCTTGTCGGGGCCGACGACGAAAACCGAACGCACGGTGGCATTGTCGGCGGGGGTGCGGCCCTCGGAAGAATCGCCGGCTTCGGCCGGCAGCATGTCGTAGAGCTTGGCGACCTTCAGGTCCTTGTCACCGATAAGGGGATAGTCGACCTCGTGTCCGGTCGCCGTCTTGATGTCGTTCTTCCATTTCGAATGGCTCTCGACCGGATCGACGGAGATGCCGATGATCTTGGCGTTGCGCTTCTCGAATTCGGGCGCAAGACCGGCCATGTAGCCGAGTTCGGTGGTGCAGACCGGGGTGAAATTCTTCGGATGGCTGAAAAGCACCGCATAGCTGTCCCTGATCCAGTCGTGGAACCTGATCTCGCCCTGGGTGGTGTCGGCAGTGAAATCCGGCGCAGTGTCGTTAATGCGTAAGCCCATCGCTGTCTCCATTTTCGCTGAGTTCAGGCACCAGAACGGAAGGATTTGACGCGTTCCTCGCGCAAAAAGCTCCCGTTCACGCCAATTTCGCCGGGATTGTAGCGCGAGAGAGGCAAGAAGCAATGGCAAAGGCGGAGAATGGGGCGGCCTCCGGGAGCGCCGCAAGGCCGGCCGGTTCCGCCATGGCCGAGTTTCCCCGGTATATCGCCGATGCTCCCTTGACGGATCGGCCGGCGGTGGTTCTTATAGCGCCGTTCCGGTTCTTCCTGCCGCAAGGCAGGGAGCTAAGAGGGAAGTCCGTGAGGCAGGTTTGAACGCCTGCCGAAGCCGACGCTGCCCCCGCAACTGTAAACAGCGAGTTGCTGTCCCCGTCCATTCGCAAACCCTGGGTTTCGCGGATGGTGCGGTAAGCCACTGAAGCAATTTCCGCTTCGGGAAGGCCGGCCAGCAATGATGACCTGTGAGCCAGGAGACCTGCCGAAACATGTTGAATGTCCACGGGCGGGGTGTCCTGTGTCGCTTTGCATCGGCCCGCTGCTGCAATTCAGACGCAAAGCCCCGTCCATCACGATGATCGGGGTTTTTATCATGGGTCTTTCCTTCTGCCAGAACAGGAGCGGCATCCGCCGCGATGTCGATGCCTCCACCGCGCCCGAGGATGTTTTCATGCGCTGGCTGCTGTCGCGCCCGCAGGGCTCGGATATTGCCGAGGCGGCGCGGCGCGAAGTGGCGCGGCTTGAATCTCCCGCCAGCCGGCATGAAGGGGCGCGGCGGCTGCACGAATTGTTCCGTGCGCTCATCGAGGCTGAGCGGCCCGTCAGGGCTTGACCTGCGGCGGTTCTGGCCTAGTGTTGAAGTTGATGACCAAGACTTCGGGAGGAGGGACTTGGAGAAAAGTCAGAACGGCTTGCATGCCGAACAGATTCAGACGGCGCTGACCGGCAATGCAGCGGCGAAATCGGCGCTTGTCGCTTCATGGGGGCGATCGATGCGCCTCTATGGCTTGCAGCCGGATGACGAGCGCAGGCCGACCATCATCCTCACCGACCGCGAATTGCGCGAAGCGCGCGAAAGGCTCGGCTCCCTGATATCCACCGCCTCCGCTTCCCTCGACCGCCTCTATTCCGCCGTCGGCGGCGCCGGCTGCTGCGTGCTGCTTGCCGACAAGAACGGCGTGCCGGTCGACCGGCGCGGCTATGAGGGCGATGACGCGACTTTCTCGAAGGTCGGCCTGTGGACCGGCGCCGTATGGAGCGAGGAAAGCGAGGGCACCAACGGCATTGGCACGGCGATCGCCGAACAGCGGCCGCTGACGATCCATCGCGACCAGCATTTCCGCAGCCGCAACACGGCGCTTTCCTGCACGTCGGCGCCGATCTTCGATCATTGCGGCCGGCTGATGGCCGTCATCGACGTTTCCTCGGCGCGCGCCGACCTGACCGAGGGCGTGGTGCGGCTGATCGGCATGGCGGTCTCAGACGCGGCGCGGCGGGTGGAGGCCGAGAATTTCCGCCTGGCCTTCCCGCGGGCGCGCATCGTCATGGCCGAGGGCGACCCCGGCAGCGAGCGCGCGCTGAATGCGCTGATCGCGGTCGACCAGGACGATCTCGTCATCGGCGCGTCGCGCTCCGCCCGGCAATTGCTGGGCCTCACCGACGAGAACCTGCGGACGCCGCTGCCGGCAGCCAATCTGCTGGGCCATGAACGCGACGCCGCCGCCGATTTCGCCGCGGCGGAACGCAGCGTCATCCAGCGCGTGCTGCGCCGGGCCAATGGCAATGTCTCCGTTGCCGCCAGCATGATGGGCATGAGCCGCGCCACGCTGCACCGCAAGCTGAAGAAGCTCGGCCTGAACTAGTGTGGGACGATCGCCTGTCGCAGATATGCGACAAATGCCGGCATCAACTCGCCATGGCGGGATGACAGCCGCGCCAGAGCGCGCGAAGCTCTCCATAGCCGCAGGAGGCGGCCCGGAAATTCGCGCGTATTGCATCTGCAGCAGTCCGCTGCAGGAGCCGGCGCAAGGGAGGAAACCATGAACAAGGTAGAATTCAACCGCACTGTAAAACCCAACTTCAAGGCCAGATACGGCAATTTCATCGGCGGCAAGTTCGTCGAACCGAAGGCCGGCAGATATTTCGAGAACACCTCGCCGGTGAACGGCCAGGTCCTTTGCGAGGTGGCGCGATCGGACGCCAGCGACGTGGAAGCGGCGCTCGACGCCGCCCATGCCGCCAAGGAAGGCTGGGGCCGCACCAGCGCTGCCGAACGCAGCGTCATGCTCAACAGGATCGCGCAGGTGATGGAGGACAATCTCTCCGTCCTGGCCCAGGCCGAGACCTGGGACAATGGCAAGCCGATCCGCGAGACGACCGCGGCCGACATCCCGCTCGCCATCGACCATTTCCGCTATTTTGCCGGCGTCATCAGGGCGCAGGAGGGCGGGATATCCGAGATCGACCATGATACGGTCGCCTATCATTTCCATGAACCGCTCGGCGTGGTGGGACAGATCATCCCGTGGAATTTCCCCATCCTCATGGCGGTGTGGAAGCTTGCCCCGGCGCTGGCGGCGGGCAATTGCGTGGTGCTCAAGCCTGCCGAGCAGACCCCGGCGTCGATCCTCGTCCTGATGGAGCTCATCGCCGACATCCTGCCGCCCGGCGTCGTCAATATCGTCAACGGCTTCGGCCTCGAGGCCGGCAAGCCGCTCGCATCGAGCCCGCGCATCGCCAAGATCGCCTTCACCGGCGAAACCACCACCGGCCGGCTGATCATGCAATATGCCAGCCAGAACCTCATTCCGGTGACGCTCGAACTCGGCGGCAAGTCGCCGAACATCTTCTTCGAGGACGTCGTTGCCGAAGATGACGACTTCTTCGACAAGGCCATCGAGGGCTTCGTCATGTTCGCGCTCAACCAGGGCGAAGTCTGCACCTGCCCGAGCCGCGCGCTCATCCACGAGTCGATCTATGACCGCTTCATGGAGCGGGCGCTGAAGCGGGTGGAGGCCATCGTCCAGGGCGATCCTCTCGATCCGGCAACGATGATCGGCGCGCAGGCGTCGAGCGAGCAGCTGGAAAAGATCCTCTCCTATCTCGACATCGGCAAGCAGGAGGGCGCGGAAGTGCTGATCGGCGGCGAGCGCAACATGCTCGCGGGCGATCTCGCCGGCGGCTATTACGTGCATCCGACGGTGTTCAAGGGCCATAACCGCATGCGGGTGTTCCAGGAGGAGATATTCGGCCCGGTCGTTTCGGTGGCGACGTTCAAGGATAAGGACGAGGCGCTTTCCATCGCCAACGACACGCTCTATGGCCTTGGCGCCGGCATCTGGAGCCGCGACGTCAACACCACCTATCGCTTCGGGCGGGCGATCCAGGCCGGCCGCGTCTGGACCAATTGCTACCATGCCTATCCGGCCCATGCGGCCTTCGGCGGCTACAAGCAATCGGGCATCGGCCGTGAAAACCACCTGAAGATGCTTGAACATTATCAGCAGACGAAGAATATGCTGGTAAGCTACAGCCCGAAGAAGCTCGGCTTCTTCTGACAGGACCAGCCCGCGCGCCGGCCCGCAGTAGCGGCGCCGGCGCGCGAGGAGGCAGAGATGGAAGACGCAGGCATGGAAGACAAGGTCAGCGCGACACCGGCGGCTCTCGAACTCATCGCGACATTGCAGTCCGAATATGGACCGATCATGTTCCATCAATCGGGCGGCTGCTGCGACGGCTCATCGCCCATGTGCTATGCGCAGGGCGATTTCATCGTCGGCGACAATGACGTGAAGCTCGGCGAGATCGGCGGTGCGCCGGTCTATATCAGCGCCTCGCAATATGATGTGTGGAAACATACGGAACTGATCATCGACGTCGTGCCGGGCAGGGGCGGCATGTTCTCGCTCGACAATGGCCGCGAAGTGCGGTTCCTCACCCGTTCGCGCATCTGCGCCGTTCCCTCTTGAGGCGAGCAGGGCTTCAGGCGGGAGGAGGGGCCCGGCGCAGATGAATCCCGACTTTTTCGACCGTGATGCGGTGGTCGTCGCGCGCGAGCTCATCGGCACGACGCTGCTCGTCGATGGCGTCGGCGGCATGGTCGTCGAGACCGAGGCCTACCGGCAGGACGATCCGGCCTCGCATAGTTTTCGCGGCGAGGGGCCGTCGAACCGCAGCATGTTCGGCCCGCCCGGCCACGCCTATGTCTATCGCTCCTATGGCATTCACTGGTGCCTCAACATGGTGTGCCTGCCGGGTTCCGCCGTGCTCATCCGCGCCTTGGAGCCGCTGGAAGGCTTGGAGCCGATGCGGCTGAGGCGGGGCGTCGAACTGCCGTCGCAGCTCTGTTCGGGGCCCGGAAAACTGGCGCAGGCGCTTGGCGTGACGAAGGCGCATGACGGGCTTTCGCTGTTCGAGCCGCCCTTCGAGCTGATGCCCGGCGCAGCGCGCGAAATCGCGTTCGGGCCGCGCATCGGCATCAGCAAGGGCGCCGAAACGCCGTGGCGCTTCGGGCTGAAGGGCTCGCCTTTCCTCAGCCGCCGGTTCGCCTGATCAGTTGAACTTCGGCGGCTGGCCGAGATCGAACGAGGGCGGGCTGCCGAGATCGTTCCCCGGCGCATTGGGCAGCTCGATCTGAAAATTCTTCAGGTCCACGGGCTCGGCGACATCGAGGAAATAGGTCACCATCTCCGGGAAGGCGATGAGCAGGCCGACCAGCAGCAATTGCAGGCACAGGAAGGGTATGGCGCCCATGTAGATATCGCTGGTCTTGATCGATTTCGGCGCGATGCCGCGCAGGTAGAACAGGGCGAAGCCGAAGGGCGGATGCATGAAGCTGGTCTGCATGTTGGCGCAGATCATGACGCCGAACCAGACGAGGTCGATGCCGAGCGCGCTTGCCGCCGGCGCCAGCAACGGAATGATGATGAAGGCGATCTCGAAGAAATCGAGGAAGAACGCCAGCACGAAGATGAATATGTTGACGAATATCAGGAAGCCGACGATGCCGCCCGGCAGCGAGGTCAGCATGGTCTCGATCCAGTGGCCGCCGCCGACGCCCTGGAAGACCAGGCTGAAGACGCGGGCGCCGAGCAGGATGAAGACCACCATGGCCGTCAGGCGCATGGTCATCGTCATCGCCTGGTAGACGAGATCCCAGGTCAGCCGGCGATTGATCCACGCCATGAACATGGCGCCGACGACGCCCATGGCGCCGGCCTCGGTCGGCGTTGCGAGGCCGAGGAAGATCGTGCCGAGGACGACGAAGATCAGCGCGAGCGACGGGATCATGCCGCGCGCGCAGCGCAGGAACAGCGGCCAGCCGCGCAGGGTGCGCGCTTCCGGCGGCAGCGCCGGCAGATGGTGCGGCCGGATGATGCTGAGGACGAAGACCCAGCCGGCAAAGAGCAGCACCTGCACGATGCTGGCCCCGGTGGCGCCGATATACATGTCGCCGGGCGACCTGCCGAGCTGGTCGGCGAGGACGATGAGCACCAGCGAGGGCGGAATGAGCTGGGTTATGGTGCCGGACGCGGCGATGACGCCGGTGGCATGGCGGATATTGTAGCCGTATTTGGCCATGACAGGCAGGGATATCAGGCCCATGGCGATGACGGATGCGGCCACGGTGCCGGTGATCGCGCCGAGGATGGCGCCGACGAGGATGACCGCATAGGAAAGGCCGCCGCGAACGCCGCCGAAGAGCTGGCCGAAGCCATCGAGAAGATCCTCGGCGAGGCCGCATTTCTCCAGGATGACGCCCATGAAGGTGAAGAACGGGATCGCGAGCAGCAATTCGTTCGAGAGGACCGAGAACATCTGATAGGTCAGGTTGCCGAGGAAATCCGGCCCGATCGCGCCCATCTCGATGGCGACGAAACCGAAAAACAGCCCGACGGCAGCCAGCGAGAACGCAGCCGGGTAGCCGATGACCATGAAGATCACCAGCCCGAAGAACATCAACGGGGCGAGGTTGTCGGAGAAGAATTGCATCATTGAACAGGTTTCTCGTAGGCGAACTCACGCACGTAATCCGTGGTGAGGGCGAGATAGCATTTGATGAGCTCGGACACGCCCTGCAGTCCGACGAGGAAGAAGCCGATGGGCAGGCTGAGCTTGACCGGCCAGAGCGGCAGGCCGCCGGCATTGGACGAACTTTCATTCGTCACATAGGAAAGAACGAACCACGGCCAGGTGAAATAGATCATCAGCGCGCAGATCGGCAACAGGAAGAGCAGCGTGCCGAGAAGGTCGATCCACGTCCGCGTCTTCTCGCTGACCGATCCATAGACGAGATCGACGCGCACATGCTCGTTCAGCTTGAGCGTCCAGGCCCCGCCCAGCATCACCATGCCGGCGAAGAGATACCATTGCAGTTCGGAGAGCGAATTGGAGTTCCTGCCATAGACGGCGAGGATGCCGCGGAAGATGCCGCCGGCGCCGACGGTCTGGTCGAGCCAGATCAGCGTGCCGATGCTGTAGCGCAGCAAGGCATTGAAGGCGCATACGATGGATGCGAACAGTACGAAATAGATGGCAATGATGCCGATGCGACGGTTGAATTCGTCGATCCACCCTGTGACCCTGAGCCACCGCGCCATTGATCCCCTCCCGATTGCCGACATGAAGAGAGCCGGGGCCGACCGTCCCTTTGCTCGTATCGGCCCGTCTTGTGATGGCGACAGAGTTACCCCATGGATCAGCGTGATGCAATGCCGTTGAATGGGCCATTGAACGGGCCAATGAACGGGCCATGGATAGGCCATCGATGGGCCGTGGGTCCCTATCCTCAGGCTTTCGCCTCGATGGTCAGTTCGGCCCGCGTGCCGCGGTCCCGCGTCACATATTCGATGCTGCTGCCAAGGCTCGACGCCATCGCCTTGACGATCCGCGTGCCGAGACCGGTGCCCTTGGGCTGGGTGCCCTCGGACCAGCCGATGCCGTCATCCTCGACCGAAAGCGTGGCCTTGCCATCGCCCTTCTTGAGGAACGAGACGCGGATCGTGCCCTTCGATCCCTCGGGATAGGCATATTTGAACGCATTGGTGACGAGTTCGGTGACGATCATGCCGATGGAGACGGCCTGGTCGGAGGAGAGGCGGATATCCTCGACGTCCTGCTTTATCTCCAGCCGCTGCGAGGCATGTTCGAGCGAACTGCGCAGTTCCGAAATCAGGCTGGTCAGGTATTTGTCCATCTCGACCTGCCGCACATCGTCGGAACTGTAGAGGCTGCGATGCATGCCGCCGATGGCGGTGATGCGCGCCTGCGCCTCCGTCAGCGCATGTTTCACGGCTTCGTCTACGCTGTTCGATATCTGCAGGCGGATGAGCGCCGCCACCAGGGCGAGGCTGTTGCCGACGCGGTGATTGACCTCGGCGAGCAGCACTTCGGCCCGTTCCTTGCCGCGCAGGATCTCCATGTCGGCGCGCTCGCGGTCGCGGTGCAGCTCGGCGGTGGCGATGGCCTGGGCGATGGCGCTTTCGAGCAGCGGCATGAATTCGTCGCCGACGGTCTTTATGACGTAGTCGGCAGCGCCGGCCTTGAGGGCGTCAATGGCGATCTTCGCCTCGCTCGATCCGGTGACATAGACGACCGGGACGGTGATGCCATGTTCGCGCAGCACACCTAGAAATTGCGTGCCGGTGGTGTTCTGCAAGTAGTGGTCGAGGACAATGACGTCGACCTGCTCGCCGCCCAGGATTTCGAGGCCGGAGGCGGTCGTTGCGGCGTGGACGACTTCATAGCCGGCGCGGCCCAGCGCCTTCTGCGCCAGGCGGACGAATGCCGGATCATCATCGACATAAAGAATGCGGCCTGGCACGTTCCTACCTGTCAAGGAATCTGCATGACGGAAAAGAACAGCCCCAATTGCCGGATGGCATTGGCGAAGCTGTCATATTCCACGGGCTTGGTAATATAGACATTGGCGCCGAGATCGTAGCACCGCTGTATTTCGCCCTCGTCATCCGTCGTGGTGAGGATGACGACGGGAAGTCGCTTCGTGTGCGGGTTGGACTTGATCTTGGCGAGGATGTCGATGCCCGACATGTCCGGCAGGTTGAGGTCGAGCAGGATCAGCAGATAGCTGTTCTTCGAAGTCTCGCCGGTTCTATCCTTGCCGAGGACGAAATCGAGCGCGGAATTGCCGTCCGTGAACGGAATGATCTCGTTGTTGACGCCGGCGCGGCGCACATTCTTCTCGATCAGGCGCGCGTGACCTTCGTCATCCTCCACCATGACAATGGTAACTTCTTTGCCGGTGCCTTTCACGCCATCATACTCCTGCGACTTTCGTCAAATCCGAGGGAAGCCGTAGCACAAAGGTGGAACCTTTTCCAATCTCGGATTGGACCGTGATGTCGCCGCCGAGGTTGCGGGTCAGGGAGCGGACATGGGCGAGCCCGATGCCTTCGCCCGGTTTGTCCTGCTGGCCCGAACGGCGGAAGAGCTCGAAAATCCGCTCCAGATCCTCCTCCGCGATGCCCCGGCCATTGTCGCTGACTTCGACACGGATGAACCTCGGCCCTTGCGGCCTGGCATGCACTTCGATGTGCAGCGGCCGGTCGGGACTGGCATATTTCACCGCATTGTCGAAGAGATTGCCGAAAATCTGCTCCAGAGACAATTTGTCGGTGGTGATCTTCGGCATCCTGCCGCCGATCTCGATGCTGCCGTCGAGGTCGGCGACCTGATGCTGGATGCTCGCCGCGCTCGTCTCGAGCAATTCCCTGAGGTCGATCGGCTCGGGCTTCAACTGGCGGCGGCCATCGCGCGAGATCTTGAGGATGGCATTGATCAGCCCGTCCATCTTCTTGGTCGAAGAGCGGATGAAGGTGATGGCTTCCGGCAGGTCCTCCTCCGCCGCGACGCGGGCAAGCTTTATCTCGTCCTCGGAGAGGACTTCGCCTTCGGAAAGGACATAGGGCTGGATGGCATTGAGCGACGTTTCGAGTTCGCTGGTGAAACCCATGATGTTGACGAGCGGCGCCCGCAGGTCATGCGTGACGATATAGGCGAAACGCTGGATCTCCTGGTTGGCGCGGATGAGATCTTCCGTGCGCTCGTTCACCCGCTCCTCGAGGCTGGCATTCAGGGTCTCGACCTCGCTCCGCGCGCGGGAGAGATCGCGGATGTGCTGGTAGATGACGGAAAGGGCGCCGGCCAGCACCAGCACGATCGCGCCGGCGCCGATGATCGTGGCGCGCTGCAATGTGGCCAGCGCCTCCGACTGTTCGTCGAGGGCCGCCTGCAGATCGATCTCCGAGGCCACCATGTAATTGTTGAGGATCTCGCGGATGCCGGACATGGTTTGCTCGCCGGCGCCGCGGCGGGTAATGGCAATGGCCTCCGCGGCCTTGCCTTCCATGGCGAGATCGACGGTATGATTGAGATCGTCCAGCCTTTGCGTGATCAGCTGGTCGAGCCGGGGAAAGTCCTTCTCATAGCTTTGCCTGCCCGTCACGCTGCGCCTGAGCGTATCGCGCCGCGCGGAAAGACTTTCCAGCGCCGATTTGTAGGGCTCGAGGAAATTGTCCTCCTGGGAGAGAAGATAGCCGCGCTGGCCGGTTTCGGCGTCCTGCAGCGTCGACAGCAGGTCGGTCGAGCCGCTGCGAATGGCGCGCGCCGAGACGACTTCGTCGAAATAGTGACGGCTCTGCTGTACGAGCCAGATGGTCGAGCCGACGATCCCGAGCAGGATCAGTCCGCCGATCGAAATCATGATGAGGGTGGAGCGGGCGAAACTGGATCTGGTGCTGAACATTCGACCGTTGCTGCTAGGGTTCGTGCCGTATCGACAGGCTAGCGCAAATTGACCCGTGGGAGCCAGAACGTCAACCTGGAGTAGCGCTATTCGGTGGATGGTTCCTGTCGCTGCGCCAGTACCGGATCGGCCCGCGCCGCCTCCGCCGCCACATAGGCGAGAACGGCCGCAAACACCACGGTGCCGCCGGCGATAGTGCTGCCGCCCGGCATTTCCGAGAAGAAGAGCCATATCCACAAGGGTGCGAGCGGCGCATCGAGCGAGCCGAGCAGCGCGGTTTCGACCGGCGGCAGCAGCCGTGCGCCGAGGGTGAAGAAGGCGAGCCCGACGGCCGAGACGAGCAGTCCGAACAGCGCCAGCATCAACAGGTCCGGGCCCGCGACGGAGAGCGGGGCGGCGGCGATCGGCCAGCAGACCAGCGCGCTCGCAAGCGCCGATATGCAGGCCGCCGGCATGATGGCGATGTCGGGCGAGCGGCGGACGATGACCATCAGCACCGCCATGCACAGCGTCATGCCGAAGGCGAGGAGATCGCCATGGATGGTGCCCTCATTGTTGATGCCGATCATGATGACGATGCCGATGAGCGCGGTGGCGCTGGCGATGATCGCGCTGCGCCGCGGCCGTTCGCCCAGCGCCAGCCATGCGAGCAGCGCCGCGACGAAGGGAATGGTCGCGTAGACGACGGCGACATGCGCGACGGTGGTTTCCTTCAGCGAGGTGATGAAGAATACCGTGCCGAGGCCGGAGACGGCGACGAAAGACCATCCCGCCGCGCCCATGTCGAGGAACACTCGCAGGGTACGGCCGCGCTCCATGATGGCGACGACCAGCGCCAGGCCGAGCGCCGCGAAAATGCCGCGCCAGGCAAGGATCGTCCAGCTGTCGAGCGGAATGACGCGGGTAAAGAGGCCCGCGAGGCTCCAGGCCAGCGCCGAAAGCGCGACGAGAACGAGGCCGAGGGCGCGGGATGCGGATGTCATGGATGTCCTTTGCGAGCGTGGCGGCCATGGTGGGGCCGGTGCGGCCCTTTGGCAAGCGGCGCGGCGTGCAATGCTGCCATCCCCATGTCAGGAGTGGTTTCAGCCTTGATCGCGGGGGCGGCCTGCCGCATAAAGCAGTGCAACTCACACCCACTTCACGCAACACAAGTCAATTCAGAAAGCTTCGCCATGCCTGATGTAATCGTTCCGGATAATGCTGTTCTTCTCGGCAGGGCCAGGGTGCCCGGCCATGATCATCCGCGTGTCGTCACGGTGCGAAACGGCGAAGTCTTCGACATTACCGCCAAGGCGGCGCCGACGGTGCGGGATATCGGCGAACTGGACAATCCGGCCGCCTATGTCGCCGGCGCTGCGGGTACGCCCGTCGGAAAGATCGACGCCCTCATCGCCAATAGCTGGCAGGAGGAACACGACGAGGCCGCGCCCAGCCTGCTCTCGCCGATCGATCTCCAGGCCGTCAAGGCATCCGGCGTCACTTTCGTCGCTTCGCTGCTGGAGCGCGTTATCGAGGAACAGGCCAAGGGCGACAAGGCCAAGGCCGATCTTCTGCGCAGCGAGGTGCTCGAACTGATCGGCGCCGATCTTTCGCAGATCGTTCCGGGCTCGCCCTCGGCCATGCAGGTCAAGGAGGCGCTGCTCGCACGCGGCGTCTGGAGCCAGTATCTCGAGGTCGGCATCGGCCCCGATGCGGAGATCTTCACCAAGGGCCAGCCCATGTCGACGGTCGGCTATGGCGCCGATGTCGGCCTGCATCCCGTATCGAGCTGGAACAATCCGGAGCCGGAAATCGTGCTCGTGGTGACCAGCCGGGGCGAGATCATCGGCGCGACGCTCGGCAATGACGTGAACCTGCGCGATGTGGAAGGCCGGTCGGCGCTTCTCCTCGGCAAGGCCAAGGACAATAATGCTTCCGGCGCGGTCGGGCCGTTCATCCGGCTATTCGATGCCTCGTTCACGCTGGAAACGGTGAAATCCGCCGAGTTGAGCATGCGCGTCGAAGGTACGGACGGCTTTGTCCTCGAAGGTCACTCCAACATGGCGAAGATTTCGCGCACGCCGGAATCGCTGGTCGAGGCGACGATCGGCCGGCATCACCAGTATCCGGACGGGCTGGTGCTCTATCTCGGCACGATGTTTGCGCCGGTGAAGGATCGCGATGGCCCGGGCATGGGCTTCACCCACAAGATGAACGACGTCGTTTCCATTTCGACGCCGACGCTCGGCACGCTGGCCAACCGGGTGCGGCTCTCGACGGAATGTGCGCCCTGGACCTATGGCGCGAGCCAGTTGATGCGCGATCTGGCGAAGGCGGGCCTTCTCTAGTGTGGTTTTCGGAATTGAAATACGCTCCGGCCCCTGCCGCCATAGTGAGGCGTATTTCAATTCCACCACACTAGAAACATAGGGTCACTAGGTCCAGAAATAGCGGACGATGTGGAAGAATATCGGGGCGGCGAATATGAGACTGTCGGCCCGGTCCAGCATGCCGCCATGGCCTTCGATCATGTGGCCCCAGTCCTTCACGCCGCGGTCGCGCTTGATGGCGGAGGCGACGAGCCCGCCGAAGAAGCCCATGATCGCTGCCAGCGCCGCCATCAGGCCTGCCTCGGCCGGTGCGAATGGCGTCAGCCAGGCCAGCGCCGCACCGAGCAGCGAGGCGCTGACAATGCCGCCGATCAGGCCCTCCCACGTCTTGGAGGGCGATATTTTGGGCGCCACCTTGCGCTTGCCGAAGAGCTTGCCGAAGACATATTGCAGCACGTCGCTGCCCTGAACCGTCACGATGAGGAATGCGATGAGCAGCAGGCCCTTGCCTTCGAAGCCGGGAATGGCGAGCGTCAGCAGTGCCGGCACGTGGCTGATGCAGTAGACGGAAAGCATGATCCCCCATTGCTGCTCGCTGACGCGTTCGAGAAAGCGCTCCGTATCGCCGGAGATCGCGGTCAGGGCCGGCATGGCGAGGAAGCAGTAGACCGGCACGAAGATCGAATAGAGCCCGTACCACTCGATCCAGAGCAGGTAGTACTGCACCGGGATGACCACCAGGAACATGCCGATCAGGATGCGGTGGTCGCCGCGCCGCGTATGGGTCAGCGTCACATATTCGCGCAGGGCGGCGAAGGAAACGAAGGCGAAGAGGAAGATCACCCCGCCCTTGCCGAAGAGGAAGGCGATGGAAATCGCCGCGATCATGATCCACCACGCCTTTATGCGGGCGTTGAGATTGACCAATGTCGAGGGGAGGACATCGCTGGTGCGCCGGCTCTTCCAGCTGAGCAGCGTGGCGATGGCGCTTGCGAGGGTGAGGACGCCGAGGAGCCCGAGGAAAAGCCAGATCGTTTCAGCCATGGGCCAGCGCCTTCTGCCGTTCCGGCGAAAGATCGAGGAGAGCCTCCCGCGCGCGGTCGAGGAAAACATGCCGGTCCTCGCCCTCTTCGAGGACGACCGGCGCCCCGAAGATCACGCGGCAGAGCAGCGGCACGGGCAGCAGTGCGCCCTTCGGCAGGACCCGCGACATGTTCTCGATCCAGCAGGGCACGAGTTCGACATCCGGGCGGGCGACGGCAAGATTGTAGAGGCCGGAGCGAAAGCGCAGCAGCGGCTCCTCGGTCATGTTGCGCGTTCCTTCGGGAAAGAAGATCAGCGAGCTGCCTTGCTCGAGCGCGCCGAGCATGATGACCATGGGGTCCTCGGACCGCTCCACCCAGTTGCGCTCCACCAGCACGGTGTTGAGAATGTCCCGCGCCAGCACATGGCGGACCTTGTTCCGGCGCCAGTAATCGGCTCCCGCCACGGCGCGCGTGCGGCTGCGCTCTGAGGGCGGCAGGCTGGACGAGAGCAGGATGAAATCGCCATGGCTGCTGTGATTGGCGAAATAGATGCGCTGCCGGCCGGATGGCGCGCAGCCTTGCCATATCGGACGCACGCCGGTTATGGCGCGCGCCAAGCCCGCCAGTCCCATCGCCGCAAGCCGCTGGATCGCCGCTTTCACGTGAATTTCCCCCCAATGCCGGTCGTTGTCGGGTGCCGGCCGATTGGCAGATAGAACAATCGGCGAGGCAAAAGCAAGATGCCGTTTCGATGGATGCGGGTCGCCGCTCAGCCGGCGCGGGCGAGGCCGGCGCGGATGCGGTTGACCATCGTATAGAGCGAGACGAGGGCGAGCACCGGGAACAGCCACTCGAACCAGCGCGGGACGAGTTGCAGGGCGATGAGGACCGCCAGCACGCCCAGCGCCAGCGCGCGGTCGCTCTTGCCGAACGGACCGTCATAGATACGCCCGGCGCCGACCATCGTCCCGAGCACGCCGGCATATTCGACCAGCAGCGCGGCGATGGCGAAGGCGACCACGCCGGCAGCCCCGAAAGGCGCGACGAGGGCGAAGGGCAGGATCAGCGCCACATCGGAAACCACATCGCCGATCTCGTTGAGATAGGCGCCGAGCTTCGAGGCCTGGCCGAACTCGCGCGCCATCATGCCATCGATGGCATTGAGCGCCATGCGCACGAACAGGATGACCGGCACGATCCAGAAGATGCCGGGATTGGCGGCAAAGACCGCCATGGCGATGCCGCCCGCCGCCGACAGCGCCGCCGCGCCGAGCGTCACCTGGTTGGCGGTCATGCCGGCCTTCACCATGTGGCCCACGAGCGGACGCAACAGGTTCTGGAAGGCGGGCTTGATCGAATAGAGTGTCGGCATGGGCGGCTCGCTGGTTGGATCCTTGACATGGCGCAGGCGCCAACCCGATCTATAGCCAAATCCGCAGGTCTCGGTAAGTGGCCCGGCGCCCGGACGAAAATGCAACTGCGCCTTGAAAAACAATGGTTTCTTAAACGAATACATTCAGGATAAGCTCGCAGGGGAGCAGGTATAAGAAGCCAAAACAGAACGATGGTCAGATCGGAACGGGAATTTCAAGCCATTCTGCGGCGGCTGGAGCTTGCGCTCGATGCCTCGCAGATCGGCGTATGGGAGCACAATGTCGATACGGAAGAGCTGCATTGGGACGTGCAGATGCATCGGCTCTACGCCACAGGCCTCTCCGTACAGAAGGTAAATTCGGCGCTGTGGCTGAATTCCATCCACCCGGACGACCGGGCGCGGGCTCTCGAGGATTTCAACCGGGCGGCGCGCAATCACGGCGACTACTCCTCGGATTACCGCATCGTCTGGCCGGATGGCAGCATCCACTACATGCGCTCGCGCGCCTATCGCTACGAAGACGGTGCGGCGACGACCTATATCGGCGCGGAATGGGATGTGAGCGCGGATGTGCAGCTCAATCGTGAGTTGCAGAACCAGACGGCAATCGCCGAGGCGCGCTCGATCGCGCTGGAGGCAAGCACGGCGCAGATCGCCTATGCGGCGGAGCACGACTACCTGACCGGCCTGCCCAATCGCCGCTATTTCGACAAGCGCCTGCGCGAACTGGTCAAGGCCGATGTCGAGCGCCTGGCGGTGCTGCATGTCGATCTCGACTATTTCAAGCAGGTCAATGATACGGCCGGCCATGCGGCGGGCGATTTCGTGTTGAAATCGGCGGCGCTGATGGTTGCGTCGGTGGTGCCGTCCAGCGGCTTCGTCGCGCGCATGGGCGGGGACGAGTTCGTCGTCGTCCTGCCGGATTTCGGCTCGCTGGCCGAACTTGAAATGGTGGCGCAGCATATCGTTCGGCTGCTCAAGCAGGGCGTGACCTATGGCGAGGTCCTGTTGCAGACGGGCGTTTCGATCGGCGTCGCCTGGACCGATGACGGCCGGTCGGAAAATCTCCTGGCCGAGTCCGATCTTGCGCTCTACCGCGCCAAGAAGCGGGGCCGCAACCGCGTCGAATTCTTCGCGCCGCATCACAAGGTCGAGCTTTCGCGCGACCGGCGCATCGCCGAACACGTGAAACTCGGCCTGAAACGCGGCGAGTTCATTCCGCATTACCAGGTGCAGGTGGATGCCCGTTCCCAGCAGATCGTCGGCATGGAAGCCCTCGCGCGCTGGCAGCACCCCACGCGCGGTTTGCTTGACCCGGAAGCTTTCCTCAAGGTCATGGCGACGCTTGGTCTCATGGCCGAACTCGACACCGTCATTCTCGAACATGTGCTCAAGGATCGCAGGACATGGCAGGGGTGCGGTCTTTCGGTGCCTCGCATCGCCGTCAACACATCCGCGTCGCGGCTGTCCGATCCCGGCCTTTCCGAGCAGTTGCGCCATCTTCGGATCGAGCCGCACTCCATCTCCTTCGAATTGCTGGAATCGGTGTTCCTCGACGAGATCGACGACGACGTGCTGATGAACATCGCCACGCTCGAGCGGATGGATGTCGATATCGAGATCGACGATTTCGGCTCGGGCCATGCCTCCATCATCGGCCTTCTGAAGCTGAAGCCGAAGCGGCTCAAGATCGATCGCCGGCTGGTAATGCCGATTACCACATCGCGCGAGCAGCGCATCCTCGTCCGCTCGATCGTCGACATTGCGAAGGCATTGGGCATCGGCGTCATTGCCGAGGGCGTCGAGACGCCAGAACATGCACGGCTGCTGCGCCGCCTCGGCTGCGATACGCTGCAGGGCTATGCCATTGCCTATCCGGCGGCCGCCGCGGCAATCGGCGACCGGTTGCTGGCCGAACAGAGCGCGGCAACGCTCGTCCTCAGCCGCTGAGACCTTTCATACCGTACTCCGCATTGCCCGGTTGCGCCGGGCCATGCCTGTCTCGCCAGGGTGCTAATGCCGGGTATCGGACGTGAGCCCCGAGGCCGCGGTGCGGGCCAGGAACGGCTTGTGGAAATGTCCACGCGCCGCGAGTACGCCGAGCTCGCGGTTGGCGGCCATGGCCGCCAGTTCCTCCTCGTCCCGGATGCCGCTGTCGAACAGCGTCAATATGGTACGGGCCAGCTCGTTGCACCTTGGATGAGTCTTGGGACAACGGTCGAGCATGCGCGACGCCCGTTCATGGGCCGCCTGCATGATTTCCCAATCGCTCGAAGCGAATATTCGTCGATCCTTGTCAAGTAATGCCATTACACGCCTCCATTTTTGTGGCGCAAGCGCGAGGGGTAACAGACGCTGCGATCGTCGGGTCCGCGCTCGGCAATGATGATGAAGCTAAGCGCATTTTTCCTGCCACATCAAACCGAAAATGATTCGCCTGCATGGTCGCGGACTTACCGCACCGCATCATCGCGAAGCCGCGGCGGGAATTTGCAGGAAGGGTCGCGGTCAGGTTCTGGCGCGGCGGTCCGCCTTTGCGGATCGCCTGGATTGTAACCGATAGTTGCTGCATGATGGGGGTGGTCGAACTGCATTTTACTGTTCCTGTGCCGGCCCCTTGAAATGCCGGACGCACGACACCGGTTCCCGCCGTGGAACCAAATATGCCGGCTGTCCGTTGTCGGCACTGGATCGGAAAGGTACGCCCATGGCGCCGCGTTCATTCTGGAAGGGGTATCTGAAACTTTCGCTCGTAACGTGCCCGGTGGCGATGTCGCCGGCGACGACCGACAATGAGAAGGTCAAGTTCCATACGCTGAACCGCAAGACCGGCAATCGCGTCGTCAGCCAATATGTCGATGCCGTCAGCGGCAAGCCGGTCGATGAGGACGAGGAGGTCAAGGGCTATCAGCGCGGCGAGGACGAATATATCGTCCTCGAGGATGACGAGATCGATGCCGTGGCGCTCGAAAGCACCCGCACCATCGACATAGAGATGTTCGTGCCGCGCGACAGTATCGGCTGGATCTGGTACGACAAGCCGCATTATCTCGTGCCGGACGATCCGGTGGGCGAGGAAGCCTTTTCCGTCATACGCGATGCGATGGCAGCCACGGACCGGGTCGGTATTTCACGGCTGGTCATGTATCGGCGCGAGCGCGCGGTGATGCTCGAGCCGCGGGACAAGGGCATCGTGCTCTGGACCCTGCGCTATGGCGACGAGGTGCGCGACCAGGAAGCCTATTTCGAGAAGATCGGCGACAGCAAGCCCGATGGCGAATTGATGACGATGGTCAAGAAACTGATCGACGAACGGACCAAATCATGGGAACCGAAGATGATCGAGGATCCGGTGCAGGACCGGCTGCTCGATATCATCGCGGCCAAGAAAAAGGGCAAGCGCGCTGCCAAGCCGAAGCCGGCGGCCGGGGCGGAAGAGCCGAGCAATGTCATCAATATCATGGACGCGCTGCGCAAGAGCCTCGCCAGGGAAGGCAAGGGCAAGAAGGGCTAGGCCGCATATGGGAGCCTCGCTATCGCCGCTTTGATGGCGTCTTGCGCGCCAGCGGCGCCTCGGCCTTCCTGAAATCCGCCCACGGATTCTTCGACAGCGCCGCGAGGCGCGTCGGCGTGTTGAGCACGGTGAAATAGGCCGGCCCGATCCCCGGCGTCAGTTCCTCCCAGTCGAGAGGCATGGAAACGGCGGCGCCGGGTCGGGCGCGGGTGGAGTAGGGCGCCACCGCCGTTGCGCCGCGCTGGTTGCGCAGATAGTCGATAAGGATCTTGCCCCTGCGCTTCGATTTGGTGATCGTCGAGACATATTTGTCCGGCGTATCCGCCGCCATGGAATCGGCGATCGCCTTGGTGAATTCCTTCACCTGCGGCCAGTCGGCCTTGGGCTTGAGCGGCGCCACCACATGCAGCCCCTTGCCGCCGGAGGTCTTGAGGAAGGCATTGAGGCCCGCCCGTTCCAGCCTCTGGCGCGTCTCCTGCGCGGCCTCGATGACGTCTTGCCATTCGACGCCATCGCCCGGGTCGAGATCCATGATGATCGTATCCGGATGTTCCCAATCGGCCACGGTCGATCCCCAGGGATGGATCTCGAGCACGGCCGACTGGACGAGCCCCAGCAGCCCATCGAGATCGTTGATGCTGATGAGCGGCTCCTCGCTCTCCTCGTCCGTTGCGTCCTTGACCAGCACGATGTTCTCGTTGAGCCCCTTCCACGCATGTTTCTGGAAGAAGCTCTGCCCGGTAATGCCTTCCGGACTGCGCAGCAGCGCCAGCGGCCGCCCGGTGACGAAGGGCGCCATGCAGTCCCAGACCTCGGTGTAGTAATCCGCCAGCCCCTGCTTGGTCACGCCTTCGTCCGGCCAGTAGATCCGATCGGGATGAGTGAGCTTCACGGCGGGCTTCTCCTCTCTGGGTTCGGCCTTGGCAGTGGCCGCGGTCGTCTCGCGCACCACTTCCGTCGGCTCCTTGTCCTCGCGCAGGCCGCGAAATGCCGCATGGCGCAGATTGTTGTCGGCTGTCCAGGCGCGGAACTCCACATCCGCCACAAGCTCCGGCCTGGTGTAGCGTACCTGCCGCGCGGCGTCGGCGCCGAGCTTTTCGGCGAAGGGGCTGGACGGGATGCGGATGCGCTCCAGCCGCCTGAACAGATCCTCGGCGACGCTGGCGCTGTAGCCGGTGCCGACCCTGCCGACATGCTCCAGCTTCCTGCCATTGTAGACGCCCATGACCAGCGATCCGATGGCCTTGCGCGAGGTCGTGGAGGGCACATAGCCGGCAATGACGAATTCCTGCCGCGACGAGCATTTCGACTTGATCCAGCTCTTGCTGCGGCCGGAGCGATAGGGCGCGTCGCGCAGCTTCGAGACGATGCCCTCGAGGCTGAGGCGGCAGGCATGGCTGAGGACGGTGGCGCCGCTTGCTTCGAAGTGGCCGCTATAGCGGATCGGCTCGGCGCCGGCGCCGACGAGCTGTTCCAGCAGCCGCTTGCGCTCGATCAGCGGCGCATTGGTGATGTCATAGCCGTCGAGATAGAGCATGTCGAAGACGTAGAAGACGAAACGGTCGGTGCGGCCCTCGCTCAGATCCCCCTGCAGGGCCGAGAAATCCGAGGCCCCGCCGGCGTTTTCCACCACCAGTTCGCCATCGATCAGGGCGGTTCCCATCGGCAGCGCCTGGAACGCGGCGGCTATTTCCTTGCCGAACTTCTTGGTCCAGTCGAGGCCGCTGCGGGTGAGGAACTTCACCCGGCCTGCCTCCACCCGGACCTGGAGGCGGTAGCCGTCGAACTTGATTTCATGCAGCCAGCGGTCGCCTTCCGGCGGCTTGGGCGAAAGCGAGGCGAGCGTCGGCTCGACAAAATCCGGCAGCGGCTTCTTCTTCGCGCCCTTGAGCGCGGCGGGATCGGGCATGGCATCGGCTTCCGTCGTGCCGGCCGCTTCGCCGGCATTGCCGGTTTCATTCGCTTTCCTTGCCCCATTTTTCTGCTTGGCACGGGGTTTCTTTTCGATCTTGCCGGTTCTGGACGACCAGCCCGGCGCGTCCTTGGATATTTCCTCCAGATCGCGGCCGGTCTTCACCGAATCCGGTTCCTCTTCGAGGATGTCGGGGGCGTCGGCCGCGCGGGCAACCTCGTCCTCGGCCTTGATCAGTAGCCAGTTCTCGCGCTTTTCGCGCGGCCTGCCATGTATCCGCACAAGATGCCAGCGGCCGCCCAGCTTTTCGCCATGCAGTTCGAATTCGAGATGGCCCTTCTTGTAGCCTCGGTGCGGATCGCCGACGGGCTCCCACGTGCCGCGATCCCATAGCAGCACGGTGCCGCCGCCATATTCGCCCTTCGGGATCGTGCCTTCGAAATCGCCGTAGTCGAGCGGATGATCCTCGACATGGACCGCCAGCCTTTTCTCGCTCGGCACGAGGCTCGGTCCTCTCGTCACGGCCCAGCTTTTCAGCACGCCATCCATTTCCAGGCGCAGATCGTAATGAAGCCGGGTGGCGTCGTGCTTCTGGATGGTGAAGCTGTTGCCCGCCTTGCGTGCCTTGCGCCCGCGCGGCTCCGGGGTCGATTTGAAGTCGCGCTTCCTCCAATAGGTCTCCAGCGCGGGCATGGATCAGCTCGCTTTCCGGCGGGCCGGTTCTGCCGTGGCCTTGCGCGCGGTTTTCTTCTTCGGCGCCGCCGTCTTCTTGCCGATGCCGGCGCTTTCCCGCAGGGCTTCCATGAGATCGACGACCTTTTCGGATTTGCGCGGCTTCTGCTTCGGGATGGCCTTGCCTTCCATCTTCGCCTTGACCAGCTCGGCCAGCGCCGCCTCGTAGCGGTCCTCATATTCGGAAGGATCGAAGCTTCCATGCTTGGTTTCGATGATATGCTTGGCAAGATCGAGCATTTCGCCCTTGATCTTCATGTCTGGAATGTCGCTGAAGGCTTCCCTGGCCGAGCGCACCTCGTAATTGAAGTTCAGCGTCGTCGCCACCAGGCCACGACCCTCGGCGCGGATGAGGAAGGTCCGCACGCGGCGGAAGATGACCGTCTGCGCCAGCGCCATCACCTTCTTGGCCTTCAGGCCCTCACGGATGAGGTTGAATGCTTCTTCGCCATGCTTGTCGCTCGGCGCCAGATAATAGGGCTTGTCGAAATAGACGTCGTCGAGATCGGCGCTGGGGATGAAGGCATCGACCGCCAGCGTCTTGTCGCTTTCGGGCACGGCTGCGGCCACTTCTTCAGGTTCGAGCACGATATACTCGCCGCCGGAAACCTCGTAGCCCTTGGTCTGGTCTTCGCGCTCGACCGGCTTGCCGGTGGAACTGTCGATGAATTGCCGGTGCACGCGGTTGCCGGTCTCGCGGTTCAGCGTGTGAAAGGCGATGCGGTCCGAAGTGGATGCAGCGGTGTAGAGCGCTACCGGCGCCGTCAGCTCACCGACCTTGAGAAAGCCCTTCCAGTTTGCCCTTGGTGCCACGATACGCTCCCATACTCACCAACGAAGGGAATGCCGGTGGAGCGCATTTTGTTCCGGGCCTCTGCAATCTATGGCCCGGTCAGTCTCTGTCCGCCAGTTCCACCGTGCGTGCTCCGACATGGAGGGCGCGGCCCGCGCCCCACCCGAAGATCGCCGCGGCAAGGCCAAGAAAAACGAACAGAAAGGCAGTCGCTCCGTAACTCTCCGTCAGGCTGTGGATCAATCCTACCAGCAGTGGGCCAATGGCGGCAAGCATGTAACCGATACATTGCGCCATGCCGGAAAGATGGGCGGCGACATGGGGATCGGGCGAGCGCAGCACGATGATCGTCATGGCGAGCGCGATGAGGCCGCCCTGGCCGATGCCCTGGACGATGCCCCAGACCCAGAGGCTGGAAATCGGCGCGAACAGCACCCCGAGGAGGCCGACCGTCGCGCAGGCGACGAGCGCGGCGCCGATAAGGCGCTGGTCGGCGCAGCGCACGGCAATGGAAGGGATGGCGAGGCAGGTGAGCACCTGCGCCATGATCGACAGCGATGCGAGGCCGCCGGCGGCGACGGCATCGAGCCCACGGTCGCGAAGAATGGGCGACAGCCAGCCGAAGACGCAATAGGCCAGCGACGACTGGAAGCCCATGAACAACGTCACCTGCCAGGCGAGGCGATCCATCCAGAGGCCTTCCACCTTGAAGCCGGTCCGTTTCACCCGCACCTTGCGTCCGGCGGCAAGCGGCAGCCAGAGCAGGGCGACCGCAAGGGCAGGGACCGCCCACAGGCCGAGCGCCAGCGACCATGAGCCGGATGCGAGATTGCGCAGGGGCACGGTGAGGCCGGCGGCACCGGCAGCGCCGGCGCAGAGCGCCATCGTATAGAGCCCGGTCATCATGCCCATGCGCGAGGGGAAATCCCGTTTCACCAGGCCGGGCAGAAGGACATTGCCGGTGGCGATGCAGGCGCCGGCAAGCGCCGTCCCCGCGAAGAGAAGCGGCAGGGATGAAAAACCGCGCAGCGCCGTGCCGAGCGCCAGCAGCAGAAGCACGACCAGCAGGGTGCGCTCGGCGCCGATCCGCTGCGCCAGCTTGGGCGCGAGCGGCGCGAAGACGCCGAGGCAGACCACGGGAAGCGTGGTAAGGACACCGGCGCCGAAGGAGGAAAGGCGGGTCTGCTCGATGATTTCCGGCAGCAGCGCCGAGGCGCTCGAAAACAGCGGTCGCAGGTTGAGCGCGATCAGCACGAGGCTGAGACCGGTGGCGATCGCGATGGCGCGGTTCGGGAAAACCGGCGGGCGCGGACTGGGCTTGCTGTCCAGTTCGGCATCGATCAGCTGTTCGCCCGACAGGTCGGTGGCGATCTGGCGGTTCATGATGCCAGCAACCGGTCGAGCTTGGCGATGATGGGCGCCATGAAGTTGCGCGCGGTCTCCGCCGCGAAGTCCGGCTTGCCCGAGGCTATGGCGTCGATGATGGCGACATGCGCCGCCATGTCGGGCTCCGGCAGTTCGCCCGTCACCGTCGCCTGGATGACGTCGCTGATCGAGGCCGAGAAGAAATCGTAGACTTCGAGCAAGGCCCTGTTGCCGGAGGCGGTCACGACCGCGCGGTGGAAGGCGAAATCGCGCTGGATATAAACCGAGCGGCGGGAAGGTTCGTATTCGCCGCGCCGCGCCAGCAGGACGCGCAGGTCGGTGATGGCGTCCGGGTTGGCGCGCAGCGCTGCAAGCCGCGCTGCCTCGACTTCCAGCGCGCACCGGGTCTCGACCTGGTCCCGCAGGCTGGTGCGGCGCATGCGCAGCATGCCCTCTTCGACGTCCAGCGTCGATTTCACATAGGTGCCGGAACCCTGGCGCGTCTCGAGCAGCCCCTTGGCGGCCAGCACCCGCACGGCTTCGCGCACCGGGCCACGGCTGACGCCGAGCATGGCGGCGAGTTCGGTCTCGTTGGGGATGCGTTCGCCGACTTTCCAGCGGCGCGAGACGATCTCGGCGCGGATATTGTCGATGGCGGCATCCGCAAGATTGGTGCGGTTGACGGATTGCATGCGAAGTCCTCAAGTCATCTGATGATTTGATCATTAGACGATAATCCGGCCGCCGTCAAACAGGCGCAACGGGCGTCCGCGACGGGAATCCCGGCGACGTGCGCAGAACTGTTAAATAACTGTCATATGACTGTTATATTGGTCCTATAGACGGCAGTCGTCACACGGATTTTACAACCCCAGGAGCTGCTCCTATGACCCAATATTTCTCAAAAGCCGCTTTGCTTGCCATTGCGGTGGCCGCCTCGACAGGCGCCGCATCCGCCCGCGACCAGATCCAGGTTGCAGGTTCCTCCACGGTTCTTCCCTATGCCAAGATCGTTGCCGAGGCTTTCGGCGAGACCTTCCCGAACTTCAAGACCCCGGTCGTTGAATCCGGCGGTTCGGGCGCAGGCATCAAGGAATTCTGCAAGGGCGTCGGCGAAAACACCATCGACATCGCCAATGCTTCGCGCGCCATGAAGGATACCGAGCTGAAGTCGTGCGTCGATGCCGGCGTCAAGGACGTTCAGGAAGTTCGCATCGGTTATGACGGCATCGTCTTCGCCACGGACATCAAGGGCCCCGATTGGGCGCTGAGCCCGAGCGACGTATACCTGGCCCTCGCAGCCAAGGTCGTCGTCGACGGCAAGCTCGTCGACAATCCGAACACCAAGTGGAACCAGGTCAATCCGAAGCTGCCGGACTGGGACATCGCCGCCTATATCCCGGGCGAAAAGCACGGCACCCGTGAAGTCTTCGAGGAAAAGCTCCTCGCTGCCGGCTGCGAAGCCACCAAGGCATCCGAGACCATCGCAACGCTCGGCCTCGACAAGAAGGCTGCTGCCGCAGCCTGCATCGCCGTGCGCAAGGACGGCAAGGCGATCGACATCGACGGCGATTATGCCGAGACGCTCGCCCGCATCGATGCCAACAAGACCGGCGTCGGCGTATTCGGCCTGGCATTCTACGAAAACAATGCCGACAAGCTGAAGGTCGCAACGGTCGACGGCATCGTGCCGAGCACCGAGACCATCTCTTCGGGCAAGTACCCGGTTTCGCGCCCGCTGTTCTTCTACGTCAAGAAGGCGCATCTCGGCGTCATCCCCGGCCTGAAGGAATATGTGGATTTCTTCCTCGACGACCAGATGGTCGGTGAAGACGGTCCGCTGGTCGAATACGGTCTCGTCGCTGCCCCGGAAGCGGAACGCAAGGCTCAGCGCGACGCCTTCGCTGCCGGCGAAACGCTCAAGAACTAAGCATGATCGGAACATGAGGCCGCCGCGAGGTGGCCGCATGGTCTTGTAAAATCTGAATTGGCGGACGGATCGAGGAAGCCCTGATGTCCACATTGCTGGTATTTGTGATTGTCGTTGCCATAGGCATCGTCGGCTATTTCATCGGCCGGCAACGCGCGGTGCACAACGAGAAGTCGGGCGCCAAGGCGCATTCCCTGCCGCACTATCACGGATGGTGGGTCTTTCTCGTTTCCGTCCTGCCCGCAATCATCTTCCTCGGCATATGGGCGTCCGCATCCAGCCTCTATCTCGAGCGCAACGCCATTTCGAAACTTCCCGTCCACAATGCGGAAAGCGTGATCGCCAGCCAGAGCCTCGAGATCGGCATGGTCAGCGGCATTGCGCGCGGCCTCGCCCGCCTCAGCGAGGAGGAAAAGGCCAGCCTGCCGCAAACCTTCGCCGAATTGCGGCCGCTCCTTTCCAGCAAGGGCGTGGCTCTCGCGACGGAAGGCCAGGATTTCATGATCCCGATCGCCGTCGAATGGAACAGGAATGCCACGCGGCTGAGCGTCATAGGCGGCACGATCGCCATTGGACTGGCCCTCGCCGGCGCGATATTCGGCCTGTCGCGCGTCGGGGTGCGCTCGCGCGCCCGCAACAATGTCGAGCGGATCGTGCTCTGGGGCCTGCTTGCAGCCTCGACCATCGCCATCCTGACGACGGTCGGCATCATCCTGTCGATGCTGTTCCAGACCATCACATTCTTCCAGTCCGTATCGCCGCTCAACTTCTTCTTCGGCACCGTCTGGGATCCGCGTTTTGCCGATGCCGGCTCCGGCGGCTCGCAGGGCCAGTTCGGCCTGATCCCGCTTCTGGCCGGTACGCTCTATATCGCCTTCGTCGCCATGCTCTTCGCGGTCCCGGTCGGGCTCTTCGCAGCCATATACATGGCGGAATATGCCAGCCCCAAGGTGCGCTCGGTGGTCAAGCCGCTGCTCGAGGTGCTGGCGGGCATCCCGACCATCGTCTACGGCTTCTTCGCCCTCGTTACGGTCGGGCCATTCCTGCGCGATTTGAGCGCGGCGCTGGCGGGCGGCTATGCCTTCATCCAGGCGCAGAGCGTGCTTACCGCCGGCATCGTCATGGGCGTGATGCTCATCCCCTTCGTCTCCTCGCTGTCGGACGACATCATCACCGCCGTGCCGCGTTCGCTGCGCGACGGCTCGCTCGGCCTCGGGTCGACGCCTTCCGAAACCATCAAGCGGGTGGTCCTGCCCGCCGCCCTCCCAGGCATTGTCGGCGCCCTGCTGCTCACGGCCTCGCGCGCCATCGGTGAAACGATGATCGTGGTGCTGGCAGCGGGCGTCGCCGCGCGGATCAGCATCAATCCCTTCGAGGCGATGACCACGATCACGGTCAAGATCGTCAACCAGCTGACGGGTGACCTCGAATTCAACTCGCCGCAGACCCTCGTCGCCTTCGCGCTTGGCCTGTCGCTGTTCTTCATTACCCTGGCCATGAACATCTTCGCACTCTACATCGTGCGCAAGTACCGGGAGCAATACGAATGACCGATACGACACTCAATGCCCCGGCCGTTGCGGCCAGGCCGGCCCGCCGCGATATCGGCCTGAAGCGCCGCTATGCCGCCGAGCGCCGGTTCAAGATGTACGGGATCATCGCCATCGCCATCGGCATCTTCTTCCTGGCCGCACTGTTGTATTCGGTCATTTCGAACGGCTACACGGCGTTCTGGCAGACCGAGGTCAACCTGGCGATCAATTTCGATCCGGAAGTCATCGATCCCGACAACAAGCGCGCGACCGATCCATCGGTGCTTTTGACGGCGAATTATCCGGTCCTGGCGCGCAATGCGCTGGCGGAGAAGCTCGGCGTCAGCAAGACGGACCGCCCGGCCATGCGCGAGATGAGCAAGCTGTTCTCGGATGGCGTGCGCGGCCAGCTGCGCGAGCTCGTTGCCGCCAATCCGTCGCTGATCGGCACGACGCAGAATATCTGGGTCCTGACCGGCGCGGACATCGATTCAGCCTTCAAGGGCCAGATCGACATCAGCGTCGAGGAGAGCCGCCGCAAGGTCTCCGACCGGCAGCTCGGCTGGATGGAGCAGCTGAAGGGCGAGGGCGCCATGACACAGCGCTTCAATTCCGGGCTCTTCACCTATGGCGCGTCGAGCCGCCCCGAGACATCGGGCCTCGGCGTCGCCCTGGTCGGTTCGCTCTACATGATGCTGATCGTGCTCGGCCTGTCGCTGCCGATCGGTGTCGCCGCGTCGATCTACCTGGAGGAATACGCCAAGAAGAGCCGCCTCACGGACATTATCGAGGTCAATATCAACAATCTCGCGGCCGTGCCCTCCATCGTCTTCGGCCTGCTCGGCCTCGCGGTCTTCATCAACTTCTTCAACCTGCCGCGCTCGGCCTCGCTGGTCGGCGGACTGGTGCTGACGCTGATGACGCTGCCGACGATCATCATCGCCACCCGCGCGGCCTTGCGCGCCGTGCCGCCATCCATCCGCTCGGCGGCGCTCGGCGTCGGCGCCTCGAAGACGCAGATGGTGTTCCACCACGTCCTGCCGCTCGCCGCGCCCGGCATTCTTACCGGCACGATCATCGGCCTTGCCCATGCGCTGGGCGAAACGGCGCCGCTGCTGCTGATCGGCATGGTGGCCTTCGTCGCCAACAGCCCGGTAACGCCGCTCGATCCGGCAACCGCGCTGCCGGTGCAGATCTATATGTGGGCGAACGAGGCGGAGCGCGCCTTCGTCGAGCGCACCTCCGGCGCGATCATCGTCCTGCTGCTGTTCCTGGCGGTCATGAATATAACGGCTATCATCTTGCGCCGGCGCTTCGAGCGTCGCTGGTAAAACGAAAAGGCTTGTCCTATGAACCTGATGACGGAACGAAATCTCGAAAAAGCGGTGAATGAAAAAATGAACGCACAGTTCAACGCGATCAAGATGCAGGGCAAGGATGTCACCGTCCATTACGGCGACAAGCAGGCCCTGTTCGGTGTCAGCCTCGATGTTCCTGAGAAGATGGTAACGGCGCTGATCGGGCCTTCCGGCTGCGGCAAATCCACCTTCCTGCGCAGCTTGAACCGCATGAACGATACGATCGAAGGTTGCCGTGTCGGCGGCCAGATCACGCTGGACGACGAGGATATCTACAATCCGAAGATCGACGTGGTCGAACTCCGCGCCCGCGTCGGCATGGTGTTCCAGAAGCCCAATCCGTTTCCGAAGTCGATCTTCGAGAACGTCGCCTATGGCCCGCGCATCCACGGCCTTGCCCGCGGCAAGCAGGAGCTCGAGGAGATCGTCGAGAAGAGCCTGCGCCGCGCCAGCCTCTTCGACGAGGTGAAGGACCGCCTGCACGAGGCCGGCACGGGCCTTTCCGGCGGCCAGCAGCAGCGCCTGTGCATTGCCCGCGCCATCGCCGTCAGCCCGGAAGTCATCCTGATGGACGAGCCCTGCTCGGCACTCGATCCGATCGCCACCGCCAAGGTGGAGGAACTGATCGACGAACTGCGCCAGAACTATACGATCGTCATCGTGACGCATTCGATGCAGCAGGCCGCCCGCGTGTCGCAGCGCACGGCGATGTTCCATCTCGGCAATCTGGTGGAAGTCGGCGATACCGAGACGATGTTTACCAATCCGACCGAAAAGCGCACACAGGACTACATTACCGGACGCTTCGGCTAAGCGGTGGAGGAACAATCATGACCGACCTGCAATCCCAGCATACGGTACGCGCCTACGACGAGGAACTGAAGTTCCTCACCCACAAGATCGCCGAGATGGGCGGCCATGCCGAGCGCATGGTCGAACAGGCCATCACGGCCATGGTCAATGCCGATAACGCGCTGGCGCAAAGGGTCATCTCGGACGACCTCATCCTCGATGCGGGCCAGCGCGAGATCGACGAGCGGGCGATCACCATCATCGGCAAGCGCCAGCCCATGGCGATCGACCTGCGCGAGATCATCGGCACGATTCGCATTTCCTCCGATCTCGAGCGCATCGGCGACCTCGGCAAGAACATTGCCAAGCGCGTGGTGGCCGTGACGGAAACGCGGCAGACGCTCTCCGTCTATCGCGGCCTGCAGACCATCGCCGAACTCGCCTTGACGCAGCTGAAGGACGTGCTCGACGCCTATGCGACGCGCTCGATCCAGCAGGTCAATATCGTGCGCGAGCGCGACGACGAGATCGATGCGCTGTACACCTCGCTCTTCCGCGAGCTCCTGACCTATATGATGGAAGATCCACGCAATATCTCGGCCTGCACGCATCTGCTGTTCTGTGCCAAGAATATCGAGCGGATCGGCGATCACGCGACCAATATCGCGGAAACGGTCTATTATATCGTCACCGGTTCGCAATTGCCGGCCGAGCGGCCCAAGGAAGACCAGACCCACAGCATCGTGGTCGATGAAGCCAACCTGTCCTAGTATCGCAATGCCGAATTTCGCAACCCGTCGCAACCCGGTACCGGCGATCCCAGGATCGGGAATGCCGGTGTTTACAGGAGGAGGCGCCTTGCGGTGCTTCCTGTCACACTCGGTTCCCGCGCGGAAAGCCGGTTCCACCGTCCAGGATTTGCTCTAGTCAGCGGATAATCTCATGGCCATAGCTCCGAAGATCACTGTAGTTGAAGATGAAGAAGCGCTCAGCGTCCTGCTTCGATACAATCTTGAAGCAGAGGGTTATCTCGTCGACACCATCGCCCGTGGCGACGAGGCGGAAATAGCCCTGCGCGAGAAGGTTCCGGACCTGCTCATACTGGACTGGATGCTGCCGGGCCTTTCCGGCATCGAGCTATGCCGCCGGCTGCGCACGCGCCGCGAAACCGAGACGCTGCCGATCATCATGCTGACGGCGCGCGGCGAGGAGAGCGAGCGGGTGCGCGGCCTTGCCACCGGCGCGGACGACTACATGGTCAAGCCGTTTTCGACGCCGGAACTGCTGGCCAGGATCAAGGCCATGCTGCGCCGAGTCAATCCGAGCCTGTTGTCGCACGTCCTCAGCTTCGGCGATCTGAAGCTCGACCGCGAGCAGCATCGCGTCTTCCGCAAGGAGCGTGAACTGAAGCTCGGGCCGACCGAATTCCGGCTGCTGGAATTCCTCATGCAATCGCCGGGGCGGGTTTTCTCGCGCGGCCAGCTGCTCGACAATGTCTGGGGCGCCGATATCTATGTCGACGACCGCACGGTCGATGTCCATGTCGGCCGCCTGCGCAAGGCGATCAATGTCGGCCGCTCGCCGGACCCGATCCGCACGGTGCGCGGCGCCGGCTATTCATTCGGCTAGGCGTTTGCCGGCAGGGCATATTCCAGCGGGCGCGCCGCCCCGTCTTGGGATGGATCAGATCGCCTTCACATATTTGATGAAGGGCGTCACCTTGGCCAGCCGGTCATAGAGCAGGCGCGCCGTTTCATTGTCCCGGTTGGTCATCCAGTAGACGGAGTGGATATCGTCCGCCTTCGCCTGCGCGTGGACCGCCTCGATCAGGGCGCGGCCGACGCCTTTGCCGCGGCTGTCCGGATCGGCATAGAGATCCTGCAGATAGCAGACATTGGCCACGCTCCAGCAGTGGCGGTGGTAGAGAAAATGCGTCAGCCCGACCGGCTTGCCGTCCCATTCGGCGATGAGGCCGCGGAATTCGCCATCGCCGCCGGAATTCAGGCGCGCGAACGTCGTCCGGTAGACTTCCTCGGCAACGCTGGTCTCGTAGAAGTCGAGATAGCCGGTCCAGAGGCGGCGCCATTCGGTCTCGTCCGAACGCCGCAGGGGGCGGATCAGGATGGTCATGATTTTCCTCGTCTCATGGGTGTGTGGGGTCGGGTGAGAGGGGGCGGGTGAGGGCTGTGGTGCGGCATCGTAGCCCGGTGTCCGGCCTTCAACAAGCATCGCCCGGCGCCGGCGGCAGAAATCGTCATCGGCGCTCTGGCAGAAAACCGTGCCCCGTCCTATATTCGTCGCGGCGCTCTGCGCTTCTCGACAGGAGAGACATATTCCCCGGGGCCTTAATGATCCCTTAGGGAGCTGTCCCTGAGGAGGCCCGTGGGCCTCTTCACACGGCGCCCACCTACTTTGTAGGTTCCCGGGATCGACTTCTCCATCGGTTGTGTGGACGCCACTGTTTCATCCCGAGCCGGCTTGCCGGCGCCTCATGAAAACAAGCGCGTGCATCATCCGTCTTCCGTCAAAGAGCTGAAAAAAACGCTGCGTCTCGAGGCTTTGGCCAGGCGCGACGCGCTGTCCGCCGAATATCGGACGCAGGCCTCGCAGCGGATCGCGGCAGCGGGGCTCGAGACTATTCCTGTCGCGCCCGGCGAAATCGTCTCCGGCTTCTGGCCCATCCGCTCCGAGGTCGACCTGCGGCCGCTGCTGCACGCGCTGGCCCAGCGCGGTGCGCGGCTTTGCCTGCCGGCTATCATCGACAAGCAGACCATTGTCTTCCGCGAGCATCGCGACGATGCGGCGATGGTGGAGACGGGCTTCGGCACGTCGGGTCCCGCCGAGGATGCGCCCGTGCTCGATCCACAGCTGATGCTGGTGCCGCTGGCCGCTTTCGATGCGCGCGGCCATCGCATAGGCTATGGCGCCGGCTATTACGACCGGGCGATCGCCGCGCTTCGCCGCAAGGGCGCCCGGCCGCGCCTCGTCGGCATCGCCTTCGACTGCCAGCAGGTGGCGACCGTGCCCGACGAGCCGCATGATGTGCCGCTGGCGGCCATCCTCACCGAAAGCGGCTTGCGCCGCTTCGCAACGACCGATAAAGCCAGTGAAAATACCTTCAGGATGGATGTGTGAGATTACTTTTTCTTGGTGATATGGTTGGACGCACGGGACGCACCGCGGTCCATGAGAAGCTGCCGGGGCTGATCGTCGATCTGAAGCTCGATTTCGTCATCGTCAACGGTGAGAATGCGGCGGGCGGTTTCGGCATTACCGAGGAAATCTTCCGCGATACGATCGGCGCCGGCGCCGATGTGGTGACGACCGGCAACCACGTCTGGGACCAGCGCGAGGCGCTCATCTTCGCCGCCCGCGAGGAACGGTTCCTGCGCCCCGCCAATTTCCCGGTCGGCACGGCGGGCAAGGGCTCTGGCGTCTATCTCGCCAGGAACGGCGCGCGCATCCTCGTATCCAACATCATGGGCCGGGTCTTCATGCATCCCGACCTGCACGATCCCTTCACGGTGGCGGAGGAAATCCTCGCCGCCTGTCCGCTCGGCGAGCAGGCGGATGCGGTCGTCTTCGATTTTCACGCGGAAGCCACCAGCGAGAAGCAGTGTTTCGGCCATTTCGTCGATGGAAGGGCCAGTCTCGTCGTCGGCACCCATACGCATGTGCCGACCGCCGACGCGCAGATCCTCAATGGCGGCACGGCCTACATGTCCGATGCCGGCATGTGCGGCGATTATGATTCCTCCCTCGGCATGGAAAAGGAGGAGCCGCTCAACCGTTTCCTGTCGAAAGTGCCGAAAGGCCGTTTCGAAGCCGCCAGCGGACCAGCCACGATCTGCGGCGTCGGCGTCGATATTTCCGACCGCACCGGCCTTGCCGAAAGGATTGCACCGCTGCGCATCGGGCCGCGGCTTGAAGAAACCATACCGGCATTCTGGAAATAAGTTGACCATTCCAGCACATGCAGACTTAATTCGCCCAAATGCTTCGCACCATCCGGTCACTCAACAAGGAATGTAAGACCCCATGGAAGCCCTGCTCTCTCATTTCGATTTCATCTATCAGCCAGCCGGCCTGATCGCGCTCGTCACCCTCGTGGTGATGGAGGTCGTGCTCGGCATCGACAATCTGATCTTCATTTCGATCCTGACCAACAAGCTGCCGCAGGAGCAGCAGGCCCGCGCCCGCCGGCTCGGCATCGGCGCCGCGCTCATACTGCGGCTCGCGCTGCTGTTCACGATTTCGATCATCGTCCAGCTGACGGAGCCGGTCTTCGAGGCATTCGGACATGGCTTCTCCTGGCGCGACATTATCCTCATCGCCGGTGGTCTCTTCCTCGTGTGGAAGGCCACCAAGGAGATCCACCACACGGTGGACCACGAGGATGCCAAGGAAGACGTGATCGGCAAGCAGGTGACCCTGACGATGGGCGGCGCCATCACGCAGATATTGCTGCTGGACCTGGTTTTCTCCGTCGATTCCATCATTACCGCGGTCGGAATGACCGATGAGATCGTCATCATGATCATCGCCGTCATCACCGCCGTCGGCGTCATGCTGTTCGCGGCGGAACCGCTTTCGCGCTTCATCGCCGCCAATCCGACGATCGTGATGCTGGCGCTCGGCTTCCTGCTGATGATCGGCATGACGCTCATCGCCGATGGCTTCGGCTTCCACGTGCCGAAGGGCTATATCTACGCGGCCATGGGCTTCTCCGCACTGGTCGAAGGGCTCAACATGCTTGCCCGGCGCCGCAAGAAGAAGCATTAGAAACGAACGGATTTCAAGGAGTACCAAATGACCCCGAATGTGCTGCCAGAGGCCTATGTGCCGCTGAAACTGGCGAACGGGAACCTCGCCTACCAGGTTCTCGCCGTCCTCCTCGGCACGGCATTTCTCGCCGCGAGCTCGTGGATCGAGGTGCCGATGTATCCGGTGCCGGTGACGATGCAGACCTTCGCGGTGACGCTCGTCGGTGCGCTTTATGGCTGGCGCCTCGGCGCTGTCACGGTGCTGGCCTGGCTGGGCGAAGCGATGATCGGTTTCCCGGTTCTTGCCGGCGGGGCAGGCGGCTTCGTCCATTTCGTCGGGCCGACGGCCGGCTATCTCGCGGGCTTCGTGGCGGCAGCCGCAGCGGCCGGCTTCCTCGCAGAGCGCGGCCTGACCCGCAATCCGCTGGTGTCGTCGCTCGTCATGCTGATCGGCAATGTCATCTGCCTGGCGCTCGGCGCGGCATGGCTCAGCTACCTGTTCGGTTTCGACATCGCCTGGACGAGCGGCGTTGCACCGTTCCTTGCCGGCGCGGTGCTCAAATCCGCCTTGGCGGCCGCGACGATCGAGATCATGCGCCGCCGGGGTCTGCGCCTGTCTTGACGGTCAGGCTTCGCCCGCATCACCTGTTGTGCATGCTGACCTATGTCGGCAAGGGCTATAGCGAGGCCTTCGTCGACAATTATGACAGGATCATAGCAAGGCTCTCGGCGGGCGAGGATGTGCTGATATGCGAGGGGCCGGACGATGTCTGCGGCCCCTTGCTCGTTTCCGCCGATGCGCATTGCCGCCGCGAGAGCGTAACCGTCCGCGACCGCAACGCCTTGCGCGAAGTCGGGCTGCTGCAGGGGCGGCCTCTTGCCGTCGGCGACACGATGCGGCTCGATGCCGGGCTGCTGGCGGCGTTTCGCGACGCCTTTGCCAAGGGTGCGACGCGCAGCGCCTGCGGCGGCTGCGAATGGGCGGATCTCTGCTCGCGCGTGGCGAAATCGGGCTTCGACAATGTCAGGCTGGTGGCCAGTGCGGTTCGGCACACGGCACAGTAGACGAACAGGGCGTTTTTCCCTATAAGGGCGCCATTCCAAAATCGCGATAATCTATGCAGGGGCGCCATGGCCGGCCATTCACAGTTCAAGAACATCATGCATCGCAAGGGGCGTCAGGACGCCGTGCGGTCGAAAATCTTCTCCAAGCTCGGGCGCGAAATCACCGTCGCCGCCAAGCAGGGCCTGCCGGACCCGGCAATGAACCCGCGCCTGCGCCTGGCGGTGCAGAACGCCAGGGCTCAATCGATGCCGAAGGACAATATCGAGCGGGCGATCAAGAAGGCGGCCGGCGGCGATGGCGACAATTACGAGGAAGTGCGCTATGAGGGCTACGGCCCGGGTGGCGTCGCCGTCATCGTCGAGGCCCTGACCGACAATCGCAACCGCACCGCCTCCAATGTGCGCGCCGCCTTCACCAAGGCCGGCGGTGCGCTGGGCGAAACCGGCTCCGTCGGGTTCATGTTCAGCCGCGTCGGCGAAATCACCTACAAGCCCGAGGCGGGCGACGCCGACAAGATCATGGAAGCCGCCATCGAGGCGGGCGCCGAGGATGTGCAGAGCGACGAGGACGGCCATGTCATCCTCTGCGCCTTCGAGGATATTGGCGAGGTCTCCAAGGCGCTGGAAGCTGCGCTCGGCGAGGCCGAATCGGTCAAGGCGATCTGGAAGCCGGCGACCACCGCTCCCGTCGATGAAGACAAGGCACAATCGGTGCTGCGGCTGATCGCGACGCTCGACGATGATGACGACGTGCAGAACGTCTATGCCAATTTCGAAGTCAGCGACGAGGTTCTCGCCAAGCTCAGCGCCGCCTGAACCGCGGCCTCGACCAGATGATGAAAGCCCTGCCCGACGCGTGTCGGGCAGGGCTTTTGTTTTCTTGAGCGTCCGGAGACAGGAGTGCGCGTTAGTTTACCGGCCCGTCGCCGCCGAGCGCCGATAGATCGCCGGTGGATTGCACGCCCGTTGCCCGGTTCACCAGCACGGTGACGACCCACAGCACCACGCCGACGGCGATGAGCACGCCGGCGATCTTGTATTGTACCGGATCGCGCCCGGTCCATGGGCCGGCGAAGAAGGCGCATGAGATGGCGCCGACGATCGGCAGCAGGGTCGGGGTGCGGAAGTGGTCGTGCTCCACCTTCTCGCGGCGCAGGACGAGCACCGCGACATTGACGATCGTGAACACGAAGAGCAGCAGAAGCGCCGTGGTGCCGCCGAGGGCCGGCACCTCGCCCACGAACAATATCAGGCCGAAGGCGAGCAGCGTCGTGAAGCCGATGGCCCAATAGGGCGTGCGGCGCGTCGGATGCACCTTGCCGAAAAGCGGCGGCAGCACATGTTCGCGGCTCATGCCATAGACGAGGCGGCTCGCCATCAGCATGTTGATGAGCGCGCTGTTCGCCACGGCAAACATGGTGATGAAGCCGAAGATCCAGATCGGAAATCCGGGCGCTCCGGCCTGCACCACCTTGAGCAGGGGCGTCTCGCCCTCGCCAAGCTCTGCGGGGGATACGAGCGTAATCGACGAGATCGAGACCAGCACGTAGATCAGCCCGGTTATCAGCAGGCCGGTAAGGAGAACCTTCGGGAAGATGCCCGAAGGATTCTTGCATTCCTCCGCCATGTTGACGGAATCCTCGAAGCCGACCATGGCGAAGAAGGCGAGGGTGGTTGCCGCCATGACCGACCAGAATATGCTGCTGTCCGGTGTCGAGGCGAACTGGGTGATGCGGGAAACATCGCCCTGTCCCCCGGCGATGGCCCACAGGCCGATGAAGATGATGATCAGCAGGCCGGTGAGCTCGACCATGGTCAATACGACATTGGCCTTGACGCTTTCGCCGACGCCACGGAAATTGATGATCGCGACGAGCGCCATGAAGGCGAGGCCGACAAGCGAGATCCCTATGCCCGCCTCGAGATTGAGCTGGAACGCGCCTGAAAGATTGGCCGCGAATGCCCGCGATGCCGTCGACGCCGAGGTGATGCCGGAGCACATGACGGTGAAGGCGACGATGAATGTGATGAAATGGATGCCGAAGGCCTTGTGGGTATAAAGCGCGGCGCCCGCCGCCTTCGGATATTTGGTGACGAGTTCGAGATAGCTGAAGGCCGTCACCACGGCCACGACGAACGCGATGAGGAAGGGCAGCCAGACCACGCCGCCAACCTGCTTGGCGACCTGGCCGGTCAGGGCATAGATGCCCGTGCCCAGAATATCGCCGACTATGAAGAGAAGAAGTAGCCAGGGTCCCATGACCCTATGCAGACTGGGCTCGATTTCGGCGCCAGTCTTGCTCGTCGCGGAAGCCGCGTTTGCCATGGATAATCCTCCCTTGCGCGCCACAACTGTCGGAAAAGCTATTGGCGAATCAGAAACTTGTCAAACAGTCCTGGTGATGCAGCGCTTTAAAGGGATTGCATCAACGTTGCTGCGCCCTTCGACAGGCTCAGGATGAGGGAGAGTAGAGTTTTGCAGGGGGATAATTCAGCGAGGCTTCCAACCTGGGCTCCCAACCTTCCCGCCACCAACCCACGTCCCTCATGCTGAGCCCTTTATGGTGAGTTCGTCGACCACGAAGCACGCACTATTTTGATGCGGTGCTATAAAAAAGCGATTGCACAAACGTTGCTGCGCCCTTCCACAGGCTCAGGATGAGGGAGAGTGGAGTTTGGCAGGGGGATAATTCTGCGAGGTTTCAGATCATGGCTCCCGACTTTTCTGCAATCAAATCAATCATCCTCATGCTGAGCTTGTTGAATGACCCCACAACAGTAATGCAACACACGTCCCCTCTGGTGGGATAAATGGAAACTTATCCCACCACTTTGAAACCGGGTTATTTTGATTCGGTCCTTTCCAGTGGGGGAGCAGCTTCCGGAGCTGTTTCGATTGCTGGGAAAGGGTGGCGTTGCCGAAAGATCGGAAGTGACAACCCCGATTGGGCGGCAAACTGCAGAAGGAAACGGAGGTGGCGCTTCGTTTTCCGGGTTGTTGCGTCTGACAAACGTGACAATGGCAGGCAAAGACGTCGCGGGCGGTCTTCGGACCTCGACCCTGATACCTACTGACGCGCTGAAGACCGCCCGTCTCCCCCCATTTCAATGACCAGACGCGATTTTCGCGGGCGTGGTGCGGATTTTCCGTATTCAGCAGGGATTGCCAACCACCAAGTTCCCTCATGCTGAGCCAACCTCCCTCATGCTGAGCCTGTCGAAGCACGCACTATGCTTTTGCAGCGCTCAAAAAAAGGATTGCACAAACGTTGCTGCGCCCTTCGACAGGCTCAGGATGAGGGAGAGTAGAGTTTTGCAGGGTTGTAGCTGTGCGAGCTTGCAAGTGGTGAGGACTTGCAGAACTACCACCCTGCCACCAGCCCACACCCCTCATGCTGAGCCTGTCGAAGCACGCAGCAACAGGAGTGCAATCTACCGGAAGGCTGCACCGCACTTCCAAAATGGCACGCCCCAAAAAGAAAACGGCCCCGAAAGATCGGAGCCGTCAGACAAGCCATGGAGGCAGATATTATATGCCGAGATTGGCGAAACGGCTCTTGAACTTGGAAACGCGGCCGCCACGATCGGTGAGCTGTGCGGAACCGCCGGTCCATGCCGGATGGGTGGACGGGTCGATGTCGAGGTTCATCGTGTCGCCTTCCTTGCCCCAGGTCGAACGGGTCATGTATTCGGTACCGTCGGTCATGACGACCTTGATGTTGTGGTAGTCGGGATGAATATTGGCTTTCATCGGTCTATTCCTGAACTGGTGGGCGCAGGACCGGTTCCACGAGGTTGCGTGGATTTGGTCGGTCATGTGCCGATTGTTAGAGATGAAGCCAAACGCCGCAAGGGCATGGGCTTCCAAAACTGTTGGCGAGCCTATACATCAGCCTTGGAGCAATAACAAGGCCGTATGGCTGCAAAGTCGCATCGCGGCGTTAGGAAGATCGAGGTAATGGCCGAACTGGCGTTTGAAGATGCCGAAAAGAAGCGGCGGACGCTGAAACCGTTGCGGCGGATAATCCCCTACATGACGCGCTACAAGCCGTGGCTGGCGGGCGCGCTGGTGTCGCTGGCGCTTGCGGCGGGAACGACGCTGACGCTGCCGCTCGCGGTGCGCCGCATGATCGATCACGGCTTCTCCGGCTCCAACGGTGCCTTCATCAACAATTATTTCGGCATGCTCGTGCTGCTCGCGGCGCTGCTCGCCATTGCCTCGGCCGGCCGCTATTATTTCGTCATCACCCTGGGCGAGCGCATCGTCTCCGACCTCAGGCGCGACGTCTTCGGGCATTTGACCACGCTGTCGCCGTCCTTCTTCGACAATAGCCGCTCAGGCGAGATCGTCTCGCGGCTGACCGCCGACACGACGCAGATCAAATCCACCGTGGGGGCGACAGCCTCCATCGCGCTGCGCAACATCATCCTGGCGCTCGGCGCCATGGCGATGATGATCATCACCAGCGCCAAATTGTCGGGCCTCGTCATCCTGGCGATACCGGTGATCATCATACCGCTCATCGCCTTCGGCCGTTCGGTGCGGCGGCGCTCGCGGCGGGCGCAGGACCAGCTGGCCGACGCCACCGCCTATGCCAGCGAGTCGATCGTCTCCATGCGCACGGTGCAGGCCTTCACCAACGAGCATCTCGCCACATCGCGCTTCGGCCAGGCGGTGGAGGATGCCTTCGCGGCGGCGCGCGCCTCGGTGCTCGCCCGCGCATTCCTCACCGCCTTTGCCATTTTTCTCATCTTTTCGAGCGTCGTCGCCGTGCTCTGGTTCGGGTCGCGTGACGTGCTCTCCGGCGCGATGACGCCGGGAACGCTCGGCCAGTTCCTGCTTTATTCGGTCTTCGCCGCCGGTGCGCTCGGCGCCCTGTCGGAGGTATGGGGCGAACTCAGCCAGGCTGCCGGCGCGGCGGAGCGCCTCGCCGAGATACTCGACGAGACACCGGCCATCCGCGCGCCGACAAGGCCCGCGCCGCTGCCGAGCCCGGCAAGGGGCGGCATCAGCTTCGAGAAGGTCGGCTTCAACTATCCGGCGCGGCCGGATGCGCCGGCCTTGAACGGGCTGGATTTTGCCGCAAGGCCCGGCGAGACCATCGCCATCGTCGGCCCGTCCGGGGCGGGGAAGAGCACGGTCTTCGCGCTGCTGCTGCGCTATTACGATCCGGTTTCGGGGCGGATTCTCATCGACGGCGTCGACCTGAAGGATGCCGATCCGGCCGATATACGCAGCCGGATCGCCATCGTGCCGCAGGATACGACGATTTTTGCCGCGACGGCGCGCGAGAATATCGGCTTTGGCCGGCCGGGCGCCGACGATGCCGAAATCGAGGCCGCGGCGAAGGCGGCGCTGGCGCATGAGTTCATCCTTGAGCTCGACCATGGCTATGACACGCAGCTCGGCGAGCGCGGCGTCATGCTCTCCGGCGGCCAGCGCCAGCGCATCGCCATCGCCCGGGCGATCCTGCGCGATGCACCGATCCTGCTGCTCGACGAGGCGACTTCGGCCCTCGACGCGGAGAGCGAGATGCTGGTGCAGCAGGCGCTGGACCATCTGATGCAGGGTCGCACGACGCTCGTTATCGCGCATCGCCTCGCCACCGTGCTGAAGGCCGACCGCATACTGGTGCTTGAGCATGGCCGCATCGTCGAAGAGGGGACGCACCAGACGCTGGTGAAGGCCAATGGCGTCTATGCAAGCCTCGCCAAGCTGCAATTCGAGGCCGGCGCGAATGCCTTCAGGGGCGCCGCCGAATAGCGGTAGCCCTTGGAGTGAACTTCAGCTCGGGTCACACTAGAAATATATAGTTGCTAGTGATCCTTTCGAATCTGAAGTTCATCTGACGCTGCTGCAATAATGTCGTGAACTTCAGATTCGGGTCACTGGTGTGGTGGAATTGAAATACGCCTGACTATGGCAGCAGGGGCCGGAGCGTATTTCAATTCCGAAAACCACACTAGAAACATATAATTGCTAGTGACCTTATCGAATCTGAAGTTCATCTGACGCTGCTGCAATAATGTCGTGAACTTCAGATTCGGGTCATTAGCGTTCCGTCAGCTTCAATTCGATGCGGCGGTTGCGCGCCCGCACTTCCGGCGAATTCCCCGGCTCCAATGGCTGGAATTCGCCAAAGCCCGCAGCGACCAGCCGATTGGCCGGAACGCCATTGGCCATGAGGAACTTCACCACCGAGATGGCGCGGGCGGAGGAAAGCTGCCAATTGTCCTTGAACTGGCCGGTGCCGGACAGCGCGACATCGTCGGTATGGCCGTCGACGCGCAATACCCAGTTGATCTCCTCGGGGATTTCCCGCTGCAGGTCGATCAGGGCGACCGCGAGCTTCTTCATCTCCTCCGATCCGGCAGGGTTCAGCTCGGCCGTGCCGGAGGCGAACAGGACTTCGGACTGGAAGACGAAACGATCGCCGACGATGCGGATATTCTCGCGGTCCGACAATATTTCGCGCAGGCGGCCGAAGAAATCCGAACGGTAGCGGTTGAGCTCCTGCACCCTTTGCGCCAGCGCGACATTGAGGCGCTTGCCGAGATCGGCGATCTTGGCATTCGACTCCCGGTCGCGGGATTCCGACGCATTGAGCGCTTCCTCGAGCGCGCCGATCTGCCGGCGCAGCGCCGCGATCTGCTGGTTCAATATCTCCACCTGCGACAGCGCCCGCGCGCTGATCTGCTTTTCGTTCTCGAGCCCGGTGGAAAGCTCGTTGATCCTGCCCTCGGCCGCCGCACCGGCGCCAGCGCCCTGCGACAGCAGCGACTGCAGCCGCGACTGTTCGTTCTGCGCATTGGACAGCGACGCCTGCAGGTTGGCGATCGTATCCTCCAGGTCTTGCTTGTTGCCCTGTTCGAGCGACAGAAGCTGCGTCAGCTCGTTGATCTGGGCGTTCAGGCGGTTGAGCACGGCATCCTTGCCGGTGATCTCCTGGCTGAGCAGGAACTGCGCCAGCACGAAGACGGAGAGCAGGAACATGATCGAGAGGAGCAGCGTCGACAGCGCATCGACGAAACCCGGCCAGTAATCCACATGGCGGACAGGTCTGCGGTTGCGGGCAAGCGCCATCGTCAGGGCTCTTTCCGCTGGATGGCGTCGGTCAGCCGGTCGAGCGTGTGGCGTATCGCCTTCTGGTCGTCGGCCTGTTTCTCCACCCAGTCGCGCATCATCTGCTGTTCGGATCGCATGTTCTTGACAAGGCCCTGGATGCCCTCGGCAAGGTTGGCGAGCGCGGCTGTGGTGCGCTGGTTGGAACCGCCGCTCTCCTGCATGTTCTGCAGGCGCTCCGCCAGCGCGCGCAGCTCATCCGAGGTACCGGCGCTTGCGGCATCGAGGGCGTGAAGGTCCGAACCGAGATCGGTGACGCTGGAGAGCCAGTTTTCCAGCTCCGTATAGAAGCGGTTCTGGGCGCGGCCGGCCTGCAGGTCGAGGAAGCCGAGGATCAGCGAGCCGGACAGGCCGAACAGCGACGAGGAGAAGGCAGTGCCCATGCCGCGCAGCGGCGATTGCAGCCCCGCCTTCAGCGAATCGAGCACGCTGTTGGCGTCGCCGGCGCGCGGATCGAGCGACTGGATGGTCTGGCCGATCGAGCCGATGGTTTCGAGCAGGCCCCAGAACGTGCCGAGCAGGCCGAGGAATACCAGCAGGCCGATGAGATAGCGCGAGATGTCGCGGGTTTCGTCAAGTCTCGTCGCGATGGAGTCGAGCATCGAGCGCATGGCGCTCGTCGAAAGCGCCATGGACTGCCGGCGCCCGATCAGCGCCCGCATCGGCGCGAGCATGGTCGGCCTGGCGTCGGTATCGTGGTCGCCGCGGCGGAAGGAATTGACCCAGCGCACCTCCGGAAACAGCCGGATGACCTGGCCGAAGGCGAGCAGGATGCCGACGAGCAGCACGCCGAGGATAAGCCCGTTCAGACCGGGATTGGTGGTGAAGAACTGCGATATCTGCCGAAAAAGGATTGCCCCGAGGAAACCCACGATGACGAGGAAGATCGCCATGGAGAGAAGTACGAAACGTGGGCTTGAAAGCCGGTAGGGGTCGTAATCATCATTGTCCAGACCGTGATGGGTCGAACTGAAATCGGCCATATTCTCGTCTCCGCATCGCCCGTACATACATCATATGTATGCAAACCAAGGGGGTTGCGCGGAGCCTAGCCGAAAATATGGTCGAATTGGAAGGTTGGAATGCGGCGGCAAGACATTTTGTCCGCCGCAGCCTTTCAAATCGGATCAGACCGGCTTTTTGAGCGTCTTCAGCAGCGCGCGCTGGATGGCTTCGTTGCCGGCGACGAGCGCCTTGCTCTCGATGACGTTCTGGCCGCCGTCGAGATCGGTGACGAAGCCGCCGGCCTCGCGGATCAGGACGATGCCCGCGCCCGTATCCCAGGGATGGAGGCCATCTTCCCAGAAGCCGTCGAAGCGTCCCGCCGCCACGTAAGCGAGGTCCAGAGCCGCAGCGCCGAGGCGCCGCACGCCGGAAACCTCGCCCATGACATTGCGAAGCTGGAGCAGGTAATTGCCATGGTCGCCGCGGCCGAGATGCGGCACGCCGGTACCGATGACGGCATCGACCAGCTTCGTGCGCCCGGCAACGCGCAGCCGGCGGTCGTTGAGGAAGGCACCGCCGCCGCGCTCGGCCGTATAGAGCTCGTCCATGGCCGGATTGAAGATGACGCCGGCGACGATCTGCCCCTGGCGCTCAAGCGCGATGGAGACCGCGAACATCGGGATGCCATGCAGGAAGTTGGTGGTGCCGTCCAGCGGATCGACCAGCCAGCGATGCTGCCCGTCGCTGCCTTCGACCGCGCCGGTCTCCTCCATCAGGAAGCTGTAATCCGGGCGGGCGCGCTTCAATTCGCTGAAGACGATCTCCTCGGAACGCTTGTCGGCCTGGCTGACATAATCGCCCGGACCCTTCAGCGACACCTGGAGATTCTGCACTTCGCCGAAATCGCGCGCCAGCGAGCGGCCAGCCTTCATGGCAGCCTGCACCATTACATTGAGGATCGCTGAACGCGCCATTCGAATTTATCTCCGTCAGTCAGGATGGGTTGCGGCAACATGCGGTTGCCGCATGCCGATGCTCAGTCCGCGCGGCGGACATAGGTGAGTTCGTTGGTGTCGACGATGATGCGCTCGCCGGACGAGATGAACGGCGGAACCAGTACGCGGATGCCGTTTTCCAGCACTGCGGGCTTGTAGGACGATGCAGCGGTCTGGCCCTTGACCACCGGGTCGGCTTCCGTGATCGTCAGCGTCACCTGGTCGGGGAGCGAAATGCCGATGGGGCGCTCGTCGTAGAGTTCGACGGTGACCATCATTCCGTCCTGCAGGAAGGCGGCGCGGTCGCCGACGAAATCCTTCTGCAGTTCCAGCTGTTCGTAGCTTGCGGTATCCATGAAGATCAGCGCGTCGCCCTGCTCGTAGAGGAAGGAGAAATCCTTCTGCTCGAGGCGGACCTTCTCGACGGTCTCGGCCGAGCGGAAACGCTCGTTCAGCTTGGTGCCGTTGATGAGGTTCTTCAGCTCGACCTGGTTGTAGGCGCCGCCCTTGCCCGGTTTCACGGCGTTGGTCTTGACCGCGACCCAAAGGCCGCCATCATGTTCGATCACATTGCCTGGACGGATTTCATTGCCGTTGATTTTCATTTGTCTATCCGGATTGAAGTTTGAACTGGCGCCCGCGGCGACCGATAATGGCGCTCCAAGACCACAAAATCACGCGATAGGCAAGAGAAAGCGCGAAAAACCGCAGCCGGGCGCGGTTTATCGCAGCCTGTTGGCCTCCGAGATGGCGGCCGCCATCTGGCTGTCGTCCAGCCCGTCGAGGAAGGAATTGAGGTCGGGATCGTTCAACCCGGCGCGCCGTGCCACGATGTACCAGGCGGCCGCCTTGACACTGTCGCCCTCGACGCCGAGCCCGTCGCGATAGAGCTTCGCCAGCCTCGCCTGCGCCGCCACATTGCCGCCGGTCGCCGCCCGCAGCATCCAGCCGAAGCCGGTCTTGTAGTCGCGCTTGCCGCCGCGCCCCTCGACGAGCCAGGTGCCGAGATCGAGCTGCGCCGTATCGTGGCCCTTGATCGCCGCGCTGATGAGGAAGACCCGCGCCCGCGCCTCGTCGCGCTTGATGCCGGGCGTGCCATTGGCGAGAACCTGGCTCACCGCATATTCGGCGTCCGCGAGGCCCTTCTTCGCCGCCTTCTCGAACCATGGATAGGCATTGTCGAGCCCGGTCGAGCCGGGCTTTTCCTGCATCAGCATCTGGCCGAGATTGAACTGGGCGGCGGCATTGCCGGCATTGGCGGCCGCCTCGGTCAGCTGCCGGGCCTTTGCCGGGTCCTTCGCCACATATTGGCCGTCGAGAAGGATGGCGGAGTAGCGGAACTGCGCTTCGGGCGAGCCCTGTTCGGCTGCCTTGCCGTACCATTTGGCGGCTTCGGCGGGATTGAACGGCACGCCGAGGCCGCGCGACAATATCTCCGCCACCAGCACCTGCGCCGCGGCGTCGCCCGCCTCGGCCCGCGGCAGCGCGAGATTATAGGCGGTCTTGTAGAGGCCGCGCTGATAGGCGCCGAAGGCGTCGTCCTCCGGCGGCTTGCCGAAACGAGTCGGATTGACCGCCTGCGCATTCTCGTTGGCGGATTTCGGCTTGTCCTGCTTTGGCGCCGTCGCCGGTGCCTGTTCCTGAGGGGCAGCAGGCGATCCAGCAGATGGGGCAGCAGGGGAAGCGTCCTGGCCGAAAGCCATGCTGGGGGCCAGCAGCACCAGGGCGAGCGCTGCGTTTCTGGCGGCAAGACGGCTGGAGCGGATCAATCTGCCCTCCTTCATTCCTGGTCTTCGAACATGGGCGCGGTCTCGTCCAGAAGCCGGTTGGCTTCCCGCATCGCCGCTTCCGGGTCGTCGCCGCCGAAAATGGCCGAGCCGAGCGCGATGAACTCGGCGCCGGTGCTTGCCGCATCGCCTATGCTTTCCATGCTGCTGCCGGCCTGGATGATGCAGGGGATCTCGACCATTGAGGCCCACCAGTCCGCGAGCTCGACATTGCGGGGATGCGCATCGGGCCTGGCATCCGCGCCGATCTTGCCGAAGAGGACGTAGTCCGGCTGCGCCTCGCCGATTTCGAGCGCCGAATGCCGGTTCTTGATATTGCCCGTACCGACGATCAGCCGCGGCGACAGTCGGGAAACGAGGTCGGCGATTTCCGCGGCCTTGCCTTCCACATGCACGCCGTCGGCCTTGATGCGCCCGGCGATCTGGGTGTTGCCGACGATGATGGCGGCCGCGCCGGCCTGCTGGATGACCGGCACCGCGGCCTCGCACATATCCTGGAAACGCGCCTCGTCCAGATCGTATGGCGGCAACAGGACCGACGCCGCATCTCCCCCGGCAAGGGCCTGCGACAGGCGCGCGGCCAGCTCTTCCGGGGTAGCGGCTTCAGGCGCTACAAGAACGATGCGGCAACGGTGGGGAATGGTGTCGTTACTCATGCTGATTACCCTGTCGGCCGTTCTGTCGAAGAATAGTGATGGAATTCGGGCATAAAGGATAGGGCGCGTTTTGAACAGGCCGCGATTTGGCGCGGCGGCGAATTTTTGCAGCCAAAACAGGGGATTTGCCGGCCGCAGCCATTTTCAACCGGCGCAAACAGGCGTAAACGGCAGTGTCTCCCGCCCGGATATCTCCGCCATGCCCGATCTTCTGACGAATCCCTGGTTCTTTGCCGCTGCGGTCCCCGCAACCATCCTCATCGGCCTTTCCAAGGGCGGGCTGGGCGGCGCGATGGGACAGATCGGCGTGCCGCTGATGGCGCTGGTCATGCCGCCGGTGCAGGCGGCGGCGATCATGCTGCCGATTCTTCTGGTGATGGATGTCGCAAGCCTCTGGACCTGGCGCGGCTTCAGGGACGTGCAGACGCTCAGGCTCATGCTGCCCGGCGGCCTCATCGGCATATTCGTCGGCTGGCTGACGGCCTCGGTGATCTCGGACGACATGGTCAAGCTCATCGTCGGGCTGATCGCGATCATCTTTTTCGCGCGCTACATGCTGGCGAGCCCTGCAAGACGCGCGACGCCGCAGCCGCACAATGCCGGCTCCGCGACGCTGTGGTCCAGCCTTGCGGGCTTCACCAGCTTCGTCGCCCATGCCGGCGGGCCGCCCTACCAGATCTATGCCCTGCCGCTGCGGCAGGACCCGCGCGTCTATAATGGAACCAGCGTGATCTTCTTCGCCATCATCAATGCGGTGAAGGTCATTCCCTATTTCGCGCTCGGCCAGTTCGACCGGACGAACCTCCTTGCCTCGGCGGCGCTGATGCCGCTGGCGCCGCTGGCGACCTTCGCCGGCGCGTGGATCGTGAGGCGCATGCGACCCGAGATTTTCTACCCCTTCATGTACGGCATGATTCTGCTGATGGGGCTGAAGCTCACATATGACGGAGTGGTCGCCCTGTTATATTCTTGAACTAAAGTTGATCGGCAATACCGCAACTTTTGCCTTAGGAAGACATTAATCAAACCGACTAGCCAAGCTGAATCGCTAGCCCGAATCCCGGGCATCGAGCTTGCGGATTGCTGACAGGAAGTGGTGAACAACATGACACAGAGCCAGACAAAACAGCGGGACACCCGCATCGATGTCTTCAGGGCGCTGGCGCTGTTGACCATCTTCATCAATCACGTGCCGGGAACGATCTACGAGCACCTGACCCACAAGAATTTCGGCTTTTCCGACTCGGCCGAGGCCTTCGTCCTCATCTCCGGAATAGCCGTCGGGCTTGCCTATGGCTCCAAATTCTCGGCCGGCAGCCGTTTCCTGATGACGCTGAAGGCATGGCGGCGGGCGGCGACGCTCTACAGCACCCATATATTGACGACGATCGCGACGCTGGCGATCTTCTGCGCCGCCGGCATCTACCTGAAGCGGCCGGATTTCATGTCCTTCATCAATATCGGCCCGCTGATGGACGAGCCGGCCAAGGCGCTGATCGGCCTTGCGACGATGGGCCACCAGCTCGGCTACAACAACATCCTTTCGATGTATGGCGTCCTCCTGCTCATGCTGCCGCTGTTCCTGGCGATAGGCAGCGTCAGCATCAGCGCCATGGTCGGCATTTCGGGCGTGCTGTGGCTGGTTTCCGGCGTCTACCAGATCGCGCCGCCGAACTATCCGACCGATGGCGTCTGGTTCCTCAACCCGCTGTCATGGCAGTTCCTGTTCGTCATCGGCATCGCCGGCATCATGCACGTGCGCCGCGGCGGCAGCATCGCCTTCAACAAATATCTGTTCGCCCTGTCGGCGGCCTATATCCTCATCGCGCTCGTCTGGGTGCGCTGGCCGCTCTGGGGCGTCGATACCTCGCTCGGCCTGCCGATGGTGGTCACCGGCTTCGACAAGACCTTCCTGTCGCTGACGCGGCTCGCCCATGTGCTTGCGCTGGCCTATATCATCGTTTCGGTGCCGGCGATCTCCAATCTCGCCCGCACCGCGGTCGATCATCCGCTGGCCATTCTCGGCAAGCATTCGCTGCCGGTCTTCGTGGCGGGAACGATCCTCGCAATGGTGGCCCAGGTGGTCAAGGTGATGAATCCCGGCGGCCTGCTCGACGATACGCTGCTGATCGCCAGCGGCATCATGGCCCAGTTCGCCCTTGCCTATTACCTCGAATGGCTGCCGCGGATCGGCTGGGGCGCCAAGGCCGCTCCGAAGCCGGCCCTGCCGGCCAAGGGCCCTGTCGCCGGCAAGGTGCAGGTGGCCGGTTCGGTCAAGGTCGCCGGCAACGTCCTCGCCTAGGTTTCGGCTAAAGAGACTGGCCAAGGGCGGCCGGACCTGCTTCTATCGCATCAGGGAGTCGTCTGGTGATGTGGGAGGCAGTGCATGGGTGGAATGTTCGATCGGGATCTTGACCGGAACGAAGCCAATCACCAGCCGCTGACGCCGCTTTCCTTCCTGGAGCGTGCCGCGCGGGTCTATCCGTCCCGCACCGCCATCATCCACGGCGCCGAACGCACGGACTACGCCACCTTCTACGCGAGATCGCGCCGGCTGGGATCGGCGCTGCAGCGCGCCGGCATCGGCAAGGGCGACACGGTAACCGTGATGCTGCCCAATACGCCGCCGATGCTGGAGGCGCATTTCGGCGTGCCGATGACGAAGGGCGTGCTGCATTCGCTCAATACCAGGCTCGACGCCCCGATCATCGCCTTCCAGCTCGACCATGCGCAGACGAGGATCGCCATCGTCGATACGGAGTTCGCGGAGGTCTTCGCCGCCGCGCTCGACCTGTGCAGCGTCAAGCCGCTGGTCATCAATGTGGTGGACGGGCAATATCCGGCCGATGCCCCGCATCCGGCGGGGGCGATGATCGGCGATCTCGACTACGAGAGCTTCCTCGCTTCCGGCGATCCGGAATTCGCCTGGTCGATGCCGGACGACGAATGGGACGCGATCAGCCTCAATTATACCTCCGGCACCACGGGCAATCCCAAGGGCGTCGTCTACCACCACCGCGGCGCCGCCCTCATGGGCTATGGCAATATCGTCGCCTCGGGCCTCGGCCGCTACGCCGTCTATCTCTGGACGCTGCCGATGTTCCACTGCAATGGCTGGTGCTTTCCCTGGACGCTGGCGCTGCAGTTCGGCACGCATGTCTGCCTGCGCTGGGTGCGGGCGAAGCCGATCTACGATGCCATCGCCGATCATGGCGTCACCCATCTGTGCGGCGCGCCCATCGTCATGTCGACGCTGATCAATGCGAAGGAGGAGGAGAAGCGGCGCTTCCCCCATACGGTGTCGTTCAATACCGCCGCCGCTTCGCCGCCGGAGGCGATCCTCGCCGGCATGGCCGAGGCGGGGTTCGAAGTGACGCATCTCTACGGGCTGACGGAGACCTATGGCCCGGCAGTGGTCAATGAATGGCAGCAGGAGTGGGATGCGCTGGAGCCGGGCGCAAGGGCGGCGCGCAAGGCCCGGCAGGGGGTGCGCTATCCCTCGCTCGAGAACCTCGCGGTGCTCGACCCGCAGACGCTGGAGCCGGTTCCCGCCGATGGCAGGACCATCGGCGAGGTGATGTTCCGCGGCAATATCGTCATGAAGGGCTATCTGAAGAACGCCAAGGCCAGCGCCGAGGCCTTCGCCGGCGGCTGGTTCCATTCGGGCGATCTCGGCGTTCTCTATCCGGACGGCTACATACAGCTGAAGGACCGCTCCAAGGACATCATCATTTCGGGCGGCGAGAACATTTCGTCGATCGAGGTCGAGGATGCCATCTACAAGTTTCCCGGTGTCGGCACCTGTGCCGTGGTCGCCTGTGCCGACGAGAAATGGGGCGAGACGCCGCTGGCATTCGTGGAGATGAAGCCGGGACATGCGGCGGAGGCGGCGGAAATCCTCGCCCATTGCAGGAAGGTGCTCGCCCCGTTCAAATGTCCGCGTCATGTCCTGTTCGAGGACATACCGAAGACGTCGACCGGCAAGATCCAGAAATTCGCCCTGCGCAGGCGGGCGGAGGAATTCGCCATGGCCGGGCAGGAGGCACGGCCGTCCGCATGAGGCCGGACGGCTGCGAAAGTGCAATTCGCTTGTCGGCGTTAACCGATCATTAAGCATTACAATCTATAAATTGATCATCCAGTTTTCTGGATTCTTACCAAGTGGTTTGGCCACTTTGTTTGACGCCTCCCTGTTAGACTCCTGAGAGCCGCCTCGTTTTGCGGCTCTTTTTTTATGTTCATATCCTCGCGGGCACGCTGCCGTTAACCCTTTATTAAGGATAAACTTGCGCTGATGTATCCGACCGGGCAGGTTGCTGGGGAATACCGCCCGCCAACCGTTGTGATGTTCGACCTGCTGCGCCAGTAAGAAGCACTGCTTTGACGAAATTGCGGATTGCGGCAGCGCATTAGATGACAGGGCATATGATGGGTGAACACGAATTTCGGGCTGACAATACGATTCGACTGGCGGACCGCATGGTCCGCTCCGAGGGCTTCAACCTGCTTTACGACGAGGGCATGAACCTGGTCGAGGAGGCTGCGGCCTATCTCGACGGCGAGGGGCGCGAGGCGGCGCGCTCGATGTCGCGCACGGCCGCGACGCTTTATGCGGCCGAATCGATGCGCCTGACGACGCGCCTGATGCAGGTCGCCTCATGGCTGCTGCTGCAGCGGGCTTCGCGCAGCGGGGAAATGACGCTGGAGCAGGTCCTCTCCGAAAAGGCCAAGGTTCGCCTCGATACGGATTCGGCGCCCGAGAGCGCCGCCGGCTGGGAAGATATCCCGGAGGACTATCGCGGTATCGTCCACCGCTCGCTGCGCCTGCAGGCGCGGGTGCGGCAGATGGACGACGAAATCTACAGCGGCGGCAGGACCCCGCGCCCGAGCTTCCTGACGCCAAATCCGGTTTCGGACCAGATCAGCCTGCTCGCCACCGCATTCGGTCATCGGTAAAAAGCCGGTCGAAACGACAATTTGTTTCTCTTTTGTTCACCTTTCTGCTGTCAAGTCGCCTGACACGGGATTAAGGTCCGCACATGAAAGAAGCGATTCGCATCATCGGCATCGATCCGGGGCTCAGGCGCACCGGTTGGGGCATTATCGAGACGCTCGGCAATTCGCTGCGCTTCGTTGCCTCGGGTACGATCAGCTCGGATGCGAAGCTCGACCTCGCCTCGCGGCTCTGCCAGCTTCATGACGGCCTCGCAGCGGTGATCCACCAGCTCGTGCCGCATGAGTCGGCGGTGGAGCATACTTTCGTCAACAAGGATGCGACGGCGACGCTCAAGCTCGGGCAGGCGCGCGGCATAGCGCTGCTGGTACCGGCGCTGGCCGGCCTCAAAGTGGCGGAATATGCGCCGAACGCCGTGAAAAAAGCGGTGATCGGCGTCGGCCATGGCGAAAAAGCGCAGATACACATGATGGTGAAGGTGCTGATGCCGAAGGCGACATTCGACACCGACGATGCGGCCGACGCCCTTGCGGTGGCGATCTGCCATGCGCACCACCGGCAGAGCGCGATCGGGCGGCTGGCGATAGAACAGAAGCTGGCGGCGCTGTAGGCTGCCGGAAGCGGTGGAATTTTTGGGCGGCACCGATTCCGGGCGGCACCATGACAATCGGGATGCTCTGAACACGGGGTGGCGGCATGATCGGAAAGTTGAAGGGCACGGTGGACGAGATCGGCGAAGATCACGTCATTCTCGATGTGCACGGCGTCGGCTACGTCGCCTATTGCTCGATGCGGACGCTGTCCAGCCTGCCGGGCGCGGGCGAAGCTGCGACATTGCTGATCGAGACCTATGTGCGCGAGGATCTCATCCGCCTCTACGGCTTCGGCACGGTGCTGGAGCGGGAATGGTTCCGCCTGCTGCAGAATGTGCAGGGCATCGGCGCAAAGGTGGCGCTGAGCGTGCTCGGCACGCTGTCCCCGTCGGACCTCGCCAATGCGATCGCGCTGCGCGACATAGCCATGGTCAGCCGCGCGCCGGGCGTCGGCAAGCGCGTGGCGGAACGGATCGTCACGGAACTGAAGAACAAGGCGCCGGCCTTTGCGGGCGAGGCGTTGGGCACGATCGGCCTGAAGCAGGAACTCGGCGAAGGCGTCGCCGCCGCGCCGGTCACCGATGCGGTTTCGGCGCTGACCAATCTCGGCTATTCCCGCGACCAGGCCGCCAATGCCGTTGCCGCCGCGCTCAAGGAGGCCGGGGAGGGCGCCGATTCGGCCAAGCTGATCCGCCTGGGGCTCAAAGAACTGGCGCGATGAACGACGAAAAGACCTGTTCCCGACTATGCCGGGCGGCCCGGGCTTGGTATTTGCCGCAAAGAGTTTCTATAAGGCTGCATGGAACATGCTGAGCGCACGTCACAGGCCGATATCGACCTTCCACCCAATCGCAGCGCATGCGGGAGGCGCCAATGAGTGAGACCGACCGCCTTCTGGCGCCGGAGAAACGCGGAGAGGACCTCGATACCAGTCTTCGCCCGCAGACGCTGGCCGATTTCGTCGGCCAGGCCGCCGCGCGCGCCAATCTCAAGGTATTCATCGATGCGGCGAAGGCTCGCGGCGAGGCGCTGGACCATGTCCTGTTCGTCGGGCCGCCCGGCCTCGGCAAGACCACGCTCGCGCAGATCATGGCGAAGGAGCTCGGCGTCAATTTCCGCTCCACTTCCGGGCCGGTCATCGCGAAAGCCGGCGATCTGGCGGCGCTTCTGACCAATCTCGAAGAGAACGACGTTCTCTTCATCGACGAGATCCACCGGCTCAATCCGGCTGTCGAGGAGATCCTTTACCCGGCGATGGAGGATTACCAGCTCGACCTGATCATCGGCGAGGGACCTGCGGCGCGTTCGGTGAAGATCGACCTGGCTAAATTCACGCTCGTCGCCGCCACCACGCGGCTCGGCCTGCTGACGACGCCGCTGCGCGACCGCTTCGGCATTCCGGTGCGGCTCAATTTCTATACGGTGGAGGAGCTGGAACATATCGTGCGCCGCGGCGCCCGCATCCTCGGCATAGGCATGACCGATGACGGCGCGCTGGAAGTGGCGCGGCGGGCGCGCGGCACGCCGCGCATTGCCGGGCGGCTTCTGCGCCGCGTGCGCGATTTTGCCATCGTCGACGGCCGCGACAGGATCGACCGCGAGATAGCCGACAGCGCGCTGCTGCGGCTCGAGGTGGACAAGCTCGGGCTCGACCAGCTCGACCGCCGCTACCTGGCGATGATCGCGCATAATTTCGGCGGCGGGCCGGTGGGGATCGAGACCATCGCCGCGGGCCTGTCGGAGCCGCGCGATGCGATCGAGGACATTATCGAGCCCTATCTGATCCAGCAGGGGTTCATCCAGCGGACGCCGCGCGGCCGGGTGCTGACCGCCAATGCGTGGAAGCATCTCGGGCTCAGCGCGCCGGCCGATATCGTGCAGCAGCAGATCGCACTGTTCCAGGACGACGAATGATGGCCGACAAACCGATGGATGCAGCCGCAGCGCTGGCTGGTGAACTGACGGCCGACGGCCATCGTCTCCAGGCGCGCGTCTACTATGCCGACACGGATTTCTCCGGCGTCGTCTACCATGCCCGCTACCTCGAATTCCTCGAGCGCGGCAGGACGGATTACCTGCGCCTGCTCGGCGTCCATCATTCGGAACTTGCAGAGGGCAAGCTCGGCGAGAGCATCGTCTGGGTGGTGCGGCGCATGGAGATCAACTTCCGCTCGGCCGCGCGCATCGACGACATATTGACCGTCGAGACCCATACGGCAGCCATTTCCGGCGCGAGGGTGAAGATGGCCCAGTCGATCAGCCGCGGCGACGAGCTGCTGCTGACGGCGACGGTGGAAGCCGCCTTGGTCAATGGGGCAGGGCGGCCGCGGCGGTTTCCGGCCGAATGGGTCGAACTTTTCCGCCCGCATCGGTGAGTTCGAGTAAAAAAACTTATAATCGAACAAATATTTGAATCATAACTGATCCTTAACCATAACAAATCATGAATAGACGGCAGGGAACGAGGCGTTTGGCGTTAACGCCTTCGTTTTACCAAAATTAACGTCAAGAAGCCGCGTTAAGGTTTACTGGATGAGAGACGATTGCAGCCCGGTCGCCAAGCCGGGTTTTCGGATTCGAGGATAATATGGAAGATTTAGCGGTTGCCGTTCAAGCGTCGGATGTATCCTTGTGGGGATTGTTCTGGCAGGCTGGCCTCATCGTCAAGCTGGTGATGATCGGGTTGTTGGGCGCTTCGATCTGGACCTGGGCGATCATCATCGACAAGATGCTCGGCTTCGGCCGGGCCAAGCGCGCCTTCGACCGGTTCGAGCAGGTGTTCTGGTCGGGCCAGTCGCTCGAGGAGCTCTATCGCAATCTCGGCGACAAGCGAACGGTCGGCATGGGCGCGATATTCGTCGCAGCGATGCGCGAATGGAAGAAATCGTTCGAAAAGGGCGCGCGCTCGCCGATCGGCCTGCAGATGCGTATCGACAAGGCGATGGACGTGGCGCTGGCCCGCGAGAGCGACTACCTGTCGGCACGGCTCACTTCGCTGGCGACGATCGGATCGGCCGGCCCGTTCATCGGGCTGTTCGGAACGGTCATCGGCATCATGACCTCGTTCATGGGCATTGCCGGTTCGAAATCGACCAGCCTCGCCGTCGTGGCGCCCGGTATCGCCGAGGCCCTGCTGGCGACGGCGATCGGCCTCGTCGCGGCCATTCCGGCGGTCATCGCCTACAACAAGCTGTCGAGCGATGCGGGCAAGCTTACGGCGCGCATGGAAGGCTTTGCCGATGAATTCTCTGCCATACTCTCGCGGCAAATCGATGAGAAGCTGCCGCGGGCGTGAGTACCGGACTGATGGCGCAACAATATCATTTACGGGATTGACGATATGGGCATGTCAGTGGGTAACAGCGGTTCTGCCGGCGGGCGCCGGCGCCGCGGACGTCATTCCAAGGGTTTGATGAGCGAGATCAACGTGACGCCGCTCGTCGACGTCATGCTGGTGCTGCTGATCATCTTCATGGTCACCGCGCCGATGATGACCGTCGGCGTGCCGATCGACATGCCGGAGACGTCGGCCCAGACGCTGAACAGCGAGGCCGACCCGATCTATGTGACGATCAATCCGCAGGGCCAGATCTATCTGCAGGAAACCGAGATCACCATCGACGAGGTGGTGCCGCGGCTGCAGGCGATTGCCAAGACAGGCTATAAGGAGCGGATTTTCGTCAAGGGCGACAAGGCCGCCGATTACGGTACCATCATGAAGGTCATGGCCAGGATTTCGGGCTCGGGCTTCAGCAATATAGGCCTTGTGAGCCTTCCGGAAGGCAACTGATCCAAATGCGGGCCAGCATAACATCATCCGCAATCATCCACGCCGTCGTGCTGGGCTGGGGACTGTTGTCCTTTTCCGCCCCGAGCCCGATGGACATGGCGAATTCGGAATCGATGCCCGTGGAAATCATCTCGGATGTCAGCCAGCTGCAGCAGGGCGACAAGACCGCTGCGAAGAACGACAAGCCGGCGCCGAAGCCGAGCGAGAAGCCGCAGACCGTGCCCGACGCGCAGAATATCGGCGAGAGCGATACGGATACCGACACCAAGCCGGTGCCGGAGACCAAGCCCAAGCCGGTCGAGGCGGCCGAGGCGCCGAAGCCTTCCGAGATGCCGGTCGAGAAGCCCGAACCGCAGCCCGATCCGAAGCCCGAAGTGCAGCCCGAGCCGACGCCGGTGCCCGCGACAGAGGTGAAGCCGGAACCGGAGCCGCAGCAGGAGGTCAAGCCCGACCCCGTTGCCGAAGCCATCAACGAGACCAGGACGGCGACGATCCCCACCGAGGCGCCGAAGGCGGAGCCTGCGCCGGTGGCCGAAAAGCCGGCCGAGGAACAGATGAAGCTGCCGGAAAAGGTGGCGATGCCCCAGGCAAAGCCGACGCCGCCGGCCCAGACCGCCAAGACGCCGGAGCGCAAGGAACCGACCGAGAAGCCGAAGAAGACGCAGACGGCCTCGACGCCTTCGAAGGACAAGGGCATTGCCGACGAGGTCGCGGCGCTCCTCAACAATCAGAAGCCGGCGGGCGGCGGTGCCAAACGGTCGACGGATCGGGCATCCCTCGGCTCGCAGAAGCCGAGCACGGGCGAGAAGCTCAGCCAGAGCGAAATGGACGCCCTGAAGGGCGCCATCCAGAAGTGCTGGAACGTTCCGGCAGGCGCGGAAGATGCCGACGGACTGCTGGTTACCGTGAAGATGCGGCTGACCCGTTCCGGCGAGATAGAAGGCACGCCCGAAGTTTCGGGTTCCGGGAGTTCGCCTGTACAGCGGGCGGCAGTCGAGAGCGCACGCCGCGCCGTGCTGCGCTGTGCACCATACTCCCTGCCGCAGGAGAAATACGACACCTGGGCAGACGTGACGGTCAATTTCGACCCGCGTGACATGTTCTGAACCAATCGGCCAGCCAGATGAGGGCCCCCAAGCTATGATGAAACTAATCCGGATACTTCTTCCAACCTTTGCGGCGGTCTTCGCCATGGTCATGACCATGAATGCGGCGGCCCGGGCAGAAGTCGTCATCGACATCACCAAGGGCACGGTCGAGCCGCTGCCGATCGCCATCACCGACTTCCTGTCGGGCGATCAGCTGGGCGCGCAGATATCGAGCGTGGTCGCCGCCGATCTGGAGCGGTCGGGGCTCTTCGCCCCGATCGACAAGGGCGCCTTCATCGAAAAGATATCCAACCCGGACGCACAGCCGCGCTTCGACGACTGGAAGGTCATCAATGCGCAGGCGCTGGTGACCGGGCGGGTGACCAAGCAGGGCGACGGCAGGCTGAAGGCGGAATTCCGTCTCTGGGATACGTTTGCCGGCCAGCAGTTGGAAGGGCAGCAGTTCTTCACCTCGCCGGACAGCTGGCGCCGGGTGGCCCATATCATCGCCGATGCGATCTATGAGCGGCTTACCGGCGAAAAAGGCTATTTCGATACGCGCGTCGTGTTCGTCGACGAGTCCGGTTCCAAGGAAAAGCGCATCAAGCGCCTGGGGATCATGGACCAGGACGGCGCCAATGTGCGCTATCTGACGAATGGCAAGGATCTCGTCCTGACGCCGCGCTTCTCGCCGAGCCGCCAGGAAATCACCTACATGTCCTATGAGCATGGCCGGCCGCAGATCTACCTGCTGCAATTGGAAACGGGCCAGCGCGAGCTTGTCGGCAACTTCCCCGGCATGACCATCGCGCCGCGCTTCTCGCCGGACGGGCAGAAGGTCATCATGAGCCTGCTGCAGGAAGATGGCAGCGCCAATGTCTATTCGATGGATCTGCGCAGCCGCACCACGACCCGGCTGACGAGCACGAGCGCCATCGATACGGGCGCGTCCTATTCGCCCGACGGAACGCAGATCGTGTTCGAATCCGATCGCGGCGGCCGCCCGCAGATCTACAAGATGGGCGCCGACGGTTCCAATCCGCAGCGGATATCCTTCGGCGACGGCTCGTATTCGACGCCGGTCTGGTCGCCGCGCGGCGATCTCATCGCCTTCACCAAGCAGTCGGGCGGCCAGTTCTCGATCGGCGTGATGAAGACGGATGGATCGGGCGAGCGCATCCTGACCAGCGGCTATCATGACGAGGGCCCGACCTGGGCGCCGAACGGCCGCGTGCTGATGTTCTTCAGGATGCCTCCCGGCAGCGCCAGCCCGCATCTGATGACGGTGGACCTGACCGGCCGCAATCTCCGCCAGATCCAGACGCCCAACCTGGCGTCCGACCCGGCCTGGTCGCCTTTGCTCGAATAGGATGCCGGATCATTGCAAGGTTAATCGCGGCGGAGTTCCCACTTCGCCGCGATCGTCGTTTTTCCGCCGCATTCCTCGCCTTAAGGATGCGGCACAACCAATAAATTCGCCGTTAGTCCTGGTGTTAAGAGTGGATTAACCCTGTTTCTTGAGCGAGCCTTAACCTCGATATGGTTACTGCTTGCTGACAGACACAATTCAATTCCTAAGGAGTCCAGGCTATGCGCCGCTTCGAAATGATCGCCCGCAGTCCCGTTTTCGTCGCCCTCTTCCTGTCGCTCGCCGTTGCAGGTTGCGCTTCGAAGAAAAACATCAACAACGCCGGTGATCTTGGTCTTGCCGGAAGCGCCACGCCCGGCTCGACGCAGGACTTCACCGTCAATGTCGGCGACCGCATCTTCTTCGATGTCGACTCGTCCGTCATCCGTGCCGATGCCCAGCAGACGCTGTCCAAGCAGGCCCAGTGGCTGCAGCGCTACCCCAATTACTCGATCACGATCGAAGGCCATGCCGACGAGCGCGGCACGCGTGAATACAATCTGGCGCTCGGCCAGCGCCGTGCGGCTGCCACCCGCAACTTCCTTGCAGCCCGCGGCATCCCGGCCCAGCGCATCAAGACGCTTTCCTACGGCAACGAGCGCCCGGTCGCCGTTTGCGACAGCGAATCCTGCTGGTCGCAGAACCGCCGCGCCATCACCGTTCTCGGCGGCGCCGGCAGCTGATACAAAGCAACATCACCAGGAAAAAAGCGGCTGTAACGGCCGCTTTTTTCGTTTTGTATTGTCTTGAAACAAAATTTGGCCGAAGTCACACTGCTCGTGTTAAATACGACGCCAGGATGAAAATCCAAGGTAATTTCCCATTTTCAGGGCGGTGAAGGATGAAGAGACGTTTGAAGTATTTCGTGTGGGCGATGACCGTCGTGCCGTTTCTGGCTGGCGGCGCGAGCCATGCGACCGGCATTGGCGGCGGGTTTTTTCCGCCCGCGCCGAAGACGGATATCGGCCAGGGCGGCGCCCCGATCATCATGGCGCAGGCGGGCGATCCGCGTGTCAGCCAGCTTGAAGAGCAGGTGCGCCAGCTGACGGGCAAGATCGAGGAACTGAACTTCCAGCTGCTGCAGATGCAGGAGCAGATGCGCAAGGTCCAGGAAGACAATGAATTCCGGTTCGAGGAAATCGAAAAGGGCAAGCGCAGCGATGCCGGGCAGAAGAGCGACCGCGCCGTCGCCTCCGCTCCAGCCCAGCCGGACCATGGGGAGGCATCTGACGATGCCTCCGCCACCGATTCCGCTGCTGTTGAAAATCAGCCTGATTCTTCCGGCGACGTGTTGTTCGGCGCCCCGCCGCGCACGCTCGGCCAGATACAGTTTGATGCCAATGGCAACGTAATCGGTGGAACGGCCAGCAATGCGCCGGCCGGTGCCGACAATACCATCGTCGCCGCCCTGCCACAGACCGACGATCCGAAATCGCTCTACGACCAGGCCTACCAGCTTTTCCTCTCGGGCGACTATCGCAGCGCCGAGGCGGCGTTCCGCAGCCATGTCGATCGTTTCCCCAATGATCCGGCCAATCCCGATGCCCGCTACTGGCTGGGAGAATCGCTCTACGGCCTCGGGCGCTACCAGCAGGCGGCGTCGGTCTTTCTCGACAATCACAAGCAATATCCGGATGCCAAGAAGAGCCCGGAAAACCTGCTCAAGCTCGGCATGACGCTGGCCAGGATGAAGGATCATGAAGTGGCCTGCGCCACCTTTTCCTCCGTCACATCGCGCTACCCCAATGTTTCGCAGGCGGTGAAAGAGCGCGTGAAGAATGAACGTGCCGCCAACAAGTGCTGATCCTGCGGCAGCCTTCGCATCCATCGACTTCGCCAGCCTGAACTCGGTCGTGGTCGCCGTCTCCGGCGGCAGCGACTCGCTGGCCCTGCTATATCTCCTGCTCGACCGTTCGAAGCGGGAAGCGGCTTTTCCGAGAATCGTCGCAGTGACCGTCGATCACGGGCTGCGGCCTGAATCCGCCGCCGAGGCAGCCTATGTCGCGCAGCTGTGCGAACGGGCCGGGATCGCCCATCGCACCATGCGGTGGGAGGGGCCGAAGCCTGACAGTGCACTTTCGTCGAAGGCCAGGGAAGCGCGCTACCGGCTGCTGTGCGAGGCTGCCGCCGATCTTGGCGCGCAGGCGATCCTCACCGGCCACACGCTCGACGACCAGATCGAAACCTATGCCATGCGCCTTGAGCGGGCAAAGGAAGCCAGCGATGCGCGCGGCCTTGCCGCAATGGCGCCGGCGACCCTGCTGGAGCGGCGCTACTGGCTGCTCCGGCCCTTGCTCGGCACGTCGCGGGAGACGCTGCGTCGCTATCTGCAACGGGCCGGCGTCGAGTGGCGCGACGACCCGAGCAACGAAAACGTCGACTATGAGCGCGTGCGGGTACGAAACCGGCTGCGCGGCGGCGACCGGGCGCCGCTGCAGCGGCGCATTGCCGAACATGCAGCGCGGCGGCAGGGGCTGGGCGCGGATGCGGCGACGCTACTGCCGTCGCTTCTGGCGATGGAGGGCGACGACCTTGCGATCGTCTCGCGCCAGCCTGCCGGGCCCGATCCGCAGCGGCTGGCGACCGGCGCCATTCTCGCCATCATCGGCGGCCAGGAATTCCTGCCCGCTGCCGCGCAATGCGACAGGGCAGTTGCGTTTCTGGCCGATGGCGAGGCCGGCAAGAAAGCCTCGCTTGCGCGCTGCATCCTCGAAAGCCGGCGCCGATCCACCGCGATCTACCGTGAATTGCGGGGAATCCCGACACATATCGTCGAGCCCGGCGCGACGATCGTCTGGGACGGCCGCTACCGCGTGAGCAATGGCGGCCATACGCCGGTCACGATCATGCCGCGCGGCCGCCAGGCGGATGCGGCGGGCCAGCCTTCGCCATTGCAGCGGCGGGCGGCCGCATCGGCGCCATCGCTCGTGCGAAGCGACGGCACGCTGGTCGAGGACTTCGCCTCGGCCTGCGTCAGCGTCACCCGGCACCTTTCCCTGTTCGACCGGGTTCTTTCAGGATATGATGTGGCACTGGCTCAATCTTTTGCGCACATCTTGAAGTTGCAGGCCTATCCGGCGCCGCCTGTAAACCAGATTAACAAGAATTGACCCGAGTTGGACTGCTAGCCTTGGCAAGGCCACGCTTCGAACCTATGTTACGATAGAATTCCGCATGTGCGGTTGCAATTGATGGGACCCGATATGAATCCTAACTACAGGAACTTCGCGCTGTGGGCGATTATCGCCTTGCTCCTGATCGCGTTGTTCAACCTATTCCAGAGCCCCACATCGCGTTCGGGATCGAGCGATGTTCCCTATTCCCAGTTCATCAGCGATGTGAACAGCGGGCGCGTCAAATCGGTAACGATCTCGGGCAACCGCATTACAGGCGTATATTCCGACAGCAATGCCAGCTTCCAGACCTATTCGCCGGGCGATGCCGGGCTTGTGGGCCGCCTCGAAAGCAAGAATGTACAGATCGCCGCACGGCCTGAATCCGATGGTTCGACCTCGCTGGTCGGAATGCTGATTTCCTGGCTGCCGATGATCCTCATCCTTGGCGTCTGGATATTCTTCATGCGCCAGATGCAGGGTGGTTCGCGCGGCGCCATGGGGTTCGGAAAATCCAAGGCGAAGCTCCTGACCGAGGCCCATGGCCGCGTGACGTTCCAGGACGTGGCCGGTGTGGACGAGGCCAAGGAAGACCTTGAGGAAATCGTCGAGTTCCTGCGCGATGCGCAGAAGTTCCAGCGACTCGGCGGGCGGATTCCGCGCGGTGTGCTGCTCGTCGGCCCTCCCGGTACCGGTAAGACGCTGCTTGCCCGCGCCATCGCCGGCGAGGCCAATGTGCCCTTCTTCACCATCTCCGGCTCGGACTTCGTCGAAATGTTCGTCGGCGTCGGCGCATCGCGCGTCCGCGACATGTTCGAACAGGCGAAGAAGAACGCGCCATGTATCATCTTCATCGACGAGATCGACGCTGTCGGCCGCCATCGCGGCGCCGGGCTTGGCGGCGGCAATGATGAACGCGAGCAGACGCTGAACCAGCTGCTGGTCGAGATGGACGGCTTCGAAGCCAATGAGGGCGTGATCCTGATCGCCGCCACCAACCGTCCCGACGTTCTCGATCCCGCGCTGCTGCGCCCGGGCCGCTTCGACCGCCAGGTCGTCGTGCCGAACCCGGACGTTTCCGGTCGCGAGAAGATCCTGAAGGTCCATGCGCGCAACGTGCCGCTGGCGCCCAATGTCGATCTGAAGGTGCTTGCCCGCGGCACGCCCGGCTTCTCCGGCGCCGACCTGATGAACCTCGTCAACGAAGCCGCCTTGATGGCCGCGCGCCGCAACAAGCGCCTCGTCACCATGCTGGAATTCGAGGACGCCAAGGACAAGATCATGATGGGCGCCGAGCGGCGGTCCACGGCCATGACGCAGGCGGAAAAGGAACTCACCGCCTATCATGAGGCCGGACATGCCATTGTCGCGCTGAATGTCGAGGCGGCCGATCCGCTGCACAAGGCGACGATCATCCCGCGCGGCCGTGCCCTCGGCATGGTCATGCAGCTGCCCGAAGCCGACCGCTATTCGATGAGCTACAAATGGATGATTTCCCGCCTCGCCATCATGATGGGCGGGCGTATCGCCGAGGAGCTGAAATTCGGCAAGGAGAACATCACCTCCGGCGCGTCTTCCGACATCGAGCAGGCGACGAAACTGGCCCGCGCCATGGTCACCCGCTGGGGCTTTTCCGACAAGCTCGGCCAGGTCGCCTATGGCGAGAACCAGGAGGAAGTCTTCCTCGGCCACTCGGTCGCACGGACCCAGAACGTCTCGGAAGAGACCGCCCAGCTCATCGATGCCGAGGTGCGCAAGCTCATCGACGATGCCTATTCGCATGCGCGCAGCATCCTGACCAAGAAGAAGAAGGAATGGATCGCCATTGCCGAGGGGCTGCTCGAATACGAGACGCTGACCGGCGAGGAGATCAAGGCGCTGATGGCCGGCGACAAGCCTGCGCGCGATCTTGGCGACGATACGCCGCCTTCGCGGGGCTCCGCCGTGCCGAAGGCGGGGGCGAAGAAGCCGCGCAAGGGTGACGAGCCCGACAAGGGTTTCGAGCCTCAGCCGCAATCCTGAGCTTGAATACATAGATAAAATGGCCGGTCATGACCGGCCATTTTGTACTAATTGTTCACCTCTTGCTTTTAGTATATTAGCAACACAATTTGTGAAATGCGGCATGACCGGCCTTCTGCCATAAGCAGAACAGACTTGATTGGGACGGTCCTCGCCCCGTAACTGGACCTTCAATATGGCGCGCAAATATTTCGGCACAGATGGAATCCGCGGCAGAGCGAATTCCTATCCCATGACCCCCGATATCGCGATGAAAGTCGGCATGGCCGTCGGCCTCGCCTTCAAGCGAGGCGATTATCGCAATCGCGTGGTGATCGGCAAGGATACGCGGCTTTCCGGCTACATGATCGAAAACGCGCTGGTCGCGGGCTTCACTTCGACGGGCATGGACGTATTCCTGCTCGGCCCGATCCCCACTCCGGCCGTCGCCATGCTGTGCCGCTCGCTGCGTGCCGATATCGGCGTGATGATCTCGGCCTCGCACAATCCCTTCAGCGACAATGGCATCAAGCTCTTCGGCCCGGACGGCTTCAAGCTTTCCGACGAGATCGAGCTCGATATCGAGCGGCTGATGGATGAGGATCTGGGCGACCGGCTTTCCGGTTCCGAGGCGCTCGGCCGCGCCAAGCGCGTCGATGGCGACATTTATCGCTATATCGAGTTCGCCAAGCGCACCATGCCGAAGAACATCTCGCTGAGCGGCCTGCGCATCGTCGTCGATTGCGCCAATGGCGCCGCCTACAAGGTCGCTCCCGCGGCGCTCTGGGAACTCGGCGCCGAAGTCGTCACCATCAATAACGAGCCGAACGGCACCAATATCAACGAGGATTGCGGCTCCACCCATCCGCTCGGCCTCATCAAGAAGGTGCATGAGGTGCGGGCCGATATCGGCATCGCGCTGGACGGCGATGCGGACCGCGTGCTCATCGTCGACGAGAATGGCGCCGTGATCGACGGCGACCAGCTCATGGCGGTCATCGCGCAGTCTTGGCAGGAATCGGACCGCCTCGTCGGCGGCGGCGTGGTGGCGACGATCATGTCCAATCTCGGCTTCGAGCGGTTCCTCGGCGATCGCGGCCTGACGCTGGCGCGCACCCAGGTGGGCGACCGCTACGTGGTCGAACACATGCGCAATCATGGCTTCAATGTCGGCGGCGAACAATCCGGCCATATCGTGCTTTCCGATTTCTCGACGACGGGCGACGGCCTGGTTTCGGCGCTGCAGATCCTTGCCGTCGTGCAGGAGCAGGGACGGCCGGTGAGCGAGGTTTGCCGCAAGTTCGACGCCGTGCCGCAACTGTTGAAGAACGTGCGTACGACCGGCAAGAAGCCGCTGGAGAACAAGCAGGTGAAGAGCGCCATCGACGAGGCGCGCAACAGGCTGGGCAATACCGGCCGCCTGGTCATCCGCCCCTCCGGCACCGAGCCGCTCATCAGGGTCATGGCCGAAGGCGACGACCGCAAGCTGGTCGAAACCGTCGTCAACGACATCATCTCGGTCATTTCATCGGCGGCCTGATCGGCCCTGCCGACGAGAGCATGCAAGGAGCCCCGCGCGGGGCTCTTTTTGTTTGGCTTGTCCTGAATAGCGCCAGGTTGCGCCACCATGCGGGCAATTTCCTTAACGGATATGGTGAATAAACACGGTTAAGCGGGATTTAACTTTTTTCCTCGATAGTCAGCTGCAACTACCGGCTGCATCGCGTGCACCGGTCCATGGGCCTGACGAGGGAAACGGAAATGACGATCCTGACTAAATACAATGTACTGGCGGCCTTGGGCGCCTGTCTCCTTTCCGCTCCGGCCCTCGCGGCGGACATTCAGGAGGCGCCCGTCGTCGAGGTCCAGCAATTCGGCGGCTGGTATCTGCGCGGCGATATCGGCATGAGCAACCAGCGTCTCGACAAGCTCGACTATTCCGGCTTCGACGCGCCGGAAATCTTCGGCTGGCACAATGATGGCGATTTCGATGCCGGCATCACCGGCCAGATCGGCGTCGGCTACCAGTTCAATGACTGGCTGCGTGCGGACGTCACGGCGCAGTATCGCGGCAAGACCGAATTCAGCGCGCTCGACTATTATTCGAACCCGAGCAATCCGGCTTTCGGATCGGGCACCAATGAATACAGCGCCAAGAAGTCCGAATGGCTGTTCCTCGCCAATGCCTATGCCGATCTCGGCACCTATGCCGGCATCACGCCCTATATCGGCGCGGGTATCGGCGCCTCGCGCAATACGATCTCCGAATTCAGGGACGTCAACGTCCTCAATGCCGGCGGTGGCTATGCGGGCAGCAATTCCGAATGGAACCTTGCCTGGGCGCTTCATGCCGGTGTCGGCATCCAGGCCACCGAGCGGATGACCATCGATCTCGGCTACAGCTATGTCGATCTGGGCGATGCCAAGACGGGCACGTTCTACAATGACAATGGCTCGACGCGCGGCGAGCAGGTGACGTTCAAGGACATCACCTCGCATGATTTCAAGCTGGGCGTGCGCTACGCCTTCTAGGCCGGTCGCACAGGCTTTATTTGGATGGCGGGTCCTACGGGGTCCGCCATTTTTCGTGCGTCGGCAGGGAAATCGTGTCGCCGCGGAACATATTTCTTGACTGTCAGCGACATTTCTCTTAATTCCCGCAGCGGGCCACCTTTCCCCAACGAAAGGCGTGCTATCTGAGAGGATAGGAGAAAACATGACGACGCTTTCGAAGCCGGCATTGCGCCCGGCCAATCCCAATTTTTCATCTGGCCCCTGCGCCAAACGTCCCGGCTGGTCGCTCGAAGCGCTTGCCGATGCGCCCCTCGGCCGCTCGCACCGCGCTAAGGTCGGCAAGGCAAAGCTCAAGCAAGCCATTGATCTGACACGTGAAGTTCTGCAGGTTCCGGCGGATTACCGCATCGGGATCGTTCCGGCTTCGGATACCGGCGCCGTCGAGATGGCGCTGTGGTCGCTGCTTGGCGAACGTGGTGTCGACATGGTCGCCTGGGAAAGCTTCGGCGCCGGCTGGGTGACGGATGTCGTCAAGCAGCTCAAGCTGGCCGACACGCGGCTGATCGAGGCCGGCTATGGCGAATTGCCGGACCTTTCCTCCATCGATTTCGACCGCGACGTGGTCTTCACCTGGAACGGAACGACTTCCGGCGTGCGCGTGCCCGATGGCGATTTCATCCCGGCCGACCGCAAGGGCCTGACGATCTGCGACGCGACGTCGGCGGCCTTTGCGCAACGTCTCGACTTCGACAAGCTCGATGTCGTCACCTATTCCTGGCAGAAGGTGCTTGGCGGCGAGGGCGCCCATGGCATGCTCATCCTCAGCCCGCGCGCGGTAGAGCGCCTGCTCACCTACAAGCCGGCCTGGCCCTTGCCGAAAATCTTCCGCCTGACATCCGGCGGCAAGCTGATCGAAGGCATCTTTGCCGGCGAGACCATCAATACGCCGTCGATGCTCTGCGTCGAGGATTATCTGGACGCGCTCAACTGGGCCAAGTCCATCGGCGGCCTCGACGGGCTTGTCGCCCGGGCAGAGGCGAATTTCGCCGTGCTCGACGATTTCGTCGCGAAATCGACCTGGGCCGCCAATCTCGCCCGCGTGCCGGAGACCCGGTCCAACACGTCGGTGTGCCTGACGATCGCCGATCCCGAGATCGTCGCGCTCGATGCCGAGGCACAGGCCGGTTTCGCCAAGAACCTGGTTGCCCTGCTCGAGAAAGAGGGCATCGCCTATGATATCGGCGCCTATCGCGACGCGCCTTCGGGCCTGCGCATCTGGGCCGGCGCCACGGTGGAGGCTTCCGATCTCAAGGCGTTGACGCTTTGGCTCGAATGGGCATTCCAGACGCAAAAAGCGGCGCTGCGGCAAGCGGCTGCCTGACCAGGCGTGGCGGCAATGGCCGCCACCGACAAATCATCCCTTTCGATTTTCATGAATGGAGGCCTTCATGGCACCGCGCGTACTCGTATCGGACAAACTTTCGCCCACTGCCGTGCAGATTTTCAAGGATCGCGGCGTCGAGGTCGATTACCTGCCGGATCTCGGCAAGGACAAGGAGAAACTGCTCGAGGTCATCGAGCAATATGACGGATTGGCCATCCGCTCGGCCACCAAGGTCACGGAGAAGCTCATCGCCGCCGCGAAGAACCTCAAGGTGATCGGCCGCGCCGGCATCGGCGTCGACAATGTGGACATTCCCGCCGCATCGCGCCGCGGCATCATCGTCATGAACACGCCTTTCGGCAATTCCATCACCACGGCCGAACATGCCATCGCGCTGATGTTCGCCGTCGCCCGGGAACTGCCGGAAGCCGATGCTTCGACGCGCGCCGGCAAGTGGGAGAAGAACCGCTTCATGGGTGTCGAGATCACCGGCAAGACGCTGGGCGTCATCGGCTGCGGCAATATCGGCTCCATCGTCGCTACCCGCGGCGTCGGCCTCAAGATGCATGTGGTGGCGTTCGATCCCTTCCTTTCCGATCATCGCGCCGAGGAGCTCGGCGTTGAAAAGGTCGAGCTCGACGAACTCCTTGCCCGTGCCGATTTCATCAGCCTGCACACGCCGATGACCGACAAGACGCGCGGCATCATCAATGCCGAAGCCCTTGCCAAGATGAAGGACGGCGTGCGGATCATCAATTGCGCGCGTGGCGGCCTGATCGTCGAGAAGGACCTCGTGGCGGCATTGAAGTCCGGCAAGGTCGCCGGCGCCGGCATCGACGTGTTCGAGGTCGAGCCCGCGACGGAAAACGAGCTTTTCCATCTGCCCAACGTGGTCTGCACGCCGCATCTCGGCGCATCGACCAGCGAGGCGCAGGAGAATGTCGCCCTGCAGGTTGCCGAGCAGATGTCGGACTACCTCATCAAGGGCGCCGTCTCCAATGCCATCAACATGCCTTCGATCACCGCGGAAGAGGCGCCGCGCCTCAAGCCTTTCGTCAAGCTCGCGGAAGTTCTCGGCGCCTTCGTCGGCCAGGTCACGGAAGAGCCCATCGAGGAAGTCGAGGTCCTGTTCGACGGTTCGACGGCGGGCATGAACACCAGGGCACTGGTCAGCGCGGCGCTTGCCGGCCTGATCCGGCCGCAGGTGGCGGACGTCAACATGGTGTCGGCGCCGATCATGGTGAAGGAGCGCGGCATCATCCTCTCCGAAGTGCGGCGCGACAAGTCGGGCGTGTTCGACGGCTATATCAAGCTCACGGTCAAGTCCGCTTCCCTGACGCGGGCCATAGCCGGCACCTGCTTCTCGGACGGCAAGCCGCGCTTCATCCAGATCAAGGGCATCAACCTCGATGCGGAAGTCGGGCAGCACATGCTCTATACGACCAATAATGATACGCCGGGCATGATCGGCCTGCTTGGCACCATTTGCGGCAAGAACAATGTGAACATCGCAAACTTCGCGCTCGGCCGCGATCATCCGGGCGGCAATGCCATTGCCATGCTCTATCTCGACGAGCGCATCCCCGATCACGTTCTCGAGGAATTGCGGGTCAACAAGGTCATCGTTTCGGCGAAGCCGCTGGAATTCGACGTCGCCTGACGGAGAGGATGATGTCGGCCGATAGCAATGCACTCCATTGGCGGAGGATGGAGGCGGGTGATCTCGCCGCCGTCAGCCGCATGGCCGCCATCATCCATACCGGCTTCTTCGAGGAGGACTCGATCTACAGCGAGCGCCTCGAACTCTATCCCGAAGGCTGCCATCTGCTGCAGGCGGCTTCGGGCGAGGCGCTCGGCTATGCCATAACCCATCCCTGGCGCCTCTATTCCATGCCGGCGCTCAACAGCATGCTGGAGCGGCTGCCGACGACGCCGAGCACCTATTACCTGCACGACATCGCCCTGATGCCGGCGGCGCGCGGCACCGGCGCGGCGGGCAGGATCGTTTCGCTCCTGGCGCGGCATGCCGGCGAGCAGGGGTTCGATACGATGTCGCTGGTGGCGGTCAATAATTCGGCCGGCTTCTGGCAGAAGCACGGCTTCGAGATCGATGACCGGCCCGAGCTCGAAGCCAAGCTCAGGACCTATTCGGACGATGCCCGTTTCATGCTGCGGCGGCTTCGCTGACGCTTCGGCGGCTCAATTGCGCGACCATTCGCGGCCCATGCCTCCGGATCATGGTTTTGCTTAACAATTTCCCCCCGAACTCAAAGAATGGTCGCACTTTTCCAATCCAGCCTGTATAGAAGCACCGCATTTACCGAAAAAATGCGCGATAAGAGGATGTGGCTCGAGGAGTTTTGAATGGCTAATGTGGTTGTGATCGGCTCGCAGTGGGGCGATGAGGGCAAGGGCAAGATCGTCGACTGGCTTTCCGAGCGCGCCGATGTGATCGTTCGCTTCCAGGGCGGTCATAATGCCGGCCATACTCTGGTCGTGGACGGCGTCACCTACAAGCTCTCGCTGCTTCCCTCCGGCGTCGTGCGCCAGGGCAAGCTTTCGATCATCGGCAATGGCGTCGTTTTCGATCCGCATGCGTTCATCGCCGAGAAAAGCCGCCTTGAGGCGCAGGGGGTGAAGGTCACGCCCGAAACCCTGAAAATCGCCGAGAACACCACGCTTATCCTGTCGATCCATGGCGAGCTCGACCGCCGCCGCGAGGCCTCCAATTCGGGCACGAAGATCGGCACGACCGGCCGCGGCATCGGCCCGGCCTATGAGGACAAGGTCGGCCGCCGCGCCATCCACGTGCTCGATCTGGCGGACCCCGAAACATTGCCCGCCAAGATCGAAAGGCTGCTTGCGCACCACAATCCCCTGCGCCGCGGCCTCGGCATAGAAGAAGTCGATGCGGCGAAGCTGCTTGCGGAACTCAACGAGGCGGCGCCGCACATCCTGCCCTTCATGGACCGCGTCTGGTATGTTCTCGACCAGAAGAAGCGGGCGGGCGAGCGCATCCTGTTCGAGGGCGCGCAGGGCACGCTGCTCGACATAGACCATGGGACATATCCCTTCGTCACCTCGTCGAACACCGTTGCCGGCCAGGCCTCCGCCGGCTCGGGCATCGGCCCGGGTTCGCTGCATTACGTGCTCGGCATCACCAAGGCCTATACCACGCGCGTCGGCGAAGGGCCGTTCCCGACGGAGCAGGAAAACGAGGTCGGGCAGTTCCTCGGCGAGCGCGGCCATGAATTCGGCACGGTCACCGGCCGCAAGCGCCGCTGTGGCTGGTTCGATGCGGTGCTGGTGCGCCAGGCCGTCGCCAATAATGGCATCAGCGGCATTGCGCTGACAAAGCTCGACGTGCTGGACGGATTGAAAGAGATCAAGGTTTGCACCGGATATGAGCTCGATGGCGAGACCATCGATTATCTTCCGGCGGGCCAGGGCCAGCAGGCGCGGGTGAAACCCATCTACACCACCATGGAAGGTTGGGAAGGCACCACTGCCGGCGCGCGCAGCTGGAGCGAATTGCCGGCGCAGGCCGTCAAATATGTCCGCTATGTCGAGGAGCTGATCGGTGCGCCGATCGCGCTGCTTTCGACCAGTCCGGAGCGGGACGATACGATACTTGTTACTGACCCGTTTCATGATTAGACTCGGGCGCGAGAATTACGAAGCAATCTCGCAGTAAAACCATAGGTTTGGGTGAATGGCCGATTTCGTTGCAGTATTGAGAAAGACAATTGACGGTCTCGCGGATCCTACGCCGGAGCTCCGGCAACGCGTATATGCCAAGGCTCGTGCAACGATTGAGCAGAAACTGGTCGCCCTCAATGCGTCCGAAGCGGTGGCTGCGCGGCAGACGCAGGCGCTGGACGATGCAATCGCCGAAGTCGAATCGAGCTTCGCACCGCCTCCGGCCGCCGCCGCTCCCGAACCGGTCGAACCACCACCCGCACCCGCCGAGTCCCAACAGGCCCCCCAACCCGAGCCTCAACCCGAAACGGTAGCGCCCCAGCCCCAGCCCCAGCCCCAGCCCCGGCCCCGGCCCCAACCCCAGCCCCTGCCGCCGACGCCCGTCGCTCCGCCGTCTTTCGTGGCACCCGCACCGTCTTCCGTGCCCGAGCCGGCTCCTTCGTCGGAAATGTCGGAGCTGCTGCGGGCGGAGAAGGGCGAGACAGGCTATGAGTTCGATCGCGAGGACGTGCCCGTAGAGGCTGCGCCGACCAGTTACACGCCGTCCAACTACACGCCGGTGCAGTCGCAGCCGGACGCGCTGGAGGATTTTCTTACCGGCCAGCGTCAGGCGGACAAGCGTGACGAACCGCAGGAAGACCAGCCCGTTTCGACGGGACCGCAGTGGCAGGACGATCTTGCCGACCACCGCGTGGAGGGCGAACCCGCTATTGCCGCTGATGGTGAAGACCGCAGCGACTACGGCGTTTATACGCGCAAACCACTCAAGCATCCGACGCAGCGCCGTTCGCTGACGCCGATCATCGCCGCCGCCGTCGTGCTGATAGCATTGGCCGGCCTGGGCTATGCCGGCTATGTCTGGCGCGATTCGCTCGTCGAGCGTGCGGGCGCGGCCAGGGATTATCTCGCCAGCCTCACTTCGTCGAGCGAAGAGGGCGGGCAGCAGCCACCGGCAGCGCCCGCCGAACAGCAGGCCAGCCAGGAGCCGCAGCCGGCAACGCCGGGGCAGCCTGCGCCGACGAACGAGGCTTCGCCCGCGCCGGCAACGCCCGAGCCGCAGGCCGAACCGAAATTGACGCAGCGCCTGCTGCCGGATGGGCAGGAGGTCGATCCCGGCCGGGCCAATGACACGCCGTCGCTCGGCGAGGGCACGTCCGTAGCGACCTCGACGCCGGACCAGCCTGCCGCGCCGAACGAGCCGAACGCACAGGCACCGGCGGCATTGCCGATCGGCCAGAAGGCATTCTTCTACGAGGAGCGCTCGGGACAGGATGCGGGCACTGCCGAATCGGGCGGTGTCGTCTGGTCGGTCGTCCAGGAATCGCCGGGCAATGATCTGCCGCCGGAACCGGCCATCAAGGCGGAAGTCACGGTGCCGGAGCGTGGCATCAACCTGCGCATGATCATTCGCCGCAATGGCGACAAGACCCTGCCGGCCAGCCATCTGATCGAGATGATCTTCACCGTGCCCGAAGGCTTTGCCGGCGGCGCGATCGAAACCGTGTCGCGGATGACCTTCAAGGATACCGAACAGGCGCCGGGAAGCCCGCTCGTCGCCATTCCGGCAAAGATCGCCGACAATTTCTTCATCATCGCGATGAACGACGCAAAGACCGCGATCGACACCAACATGTCGCTGATGCGCCGCCAATCCTGGATCGACATCCCCATCGCCTACAAGACCGGCCGCCGTGCCCTGATCACGCTGGAGAAGGGCCTGCCGGGCGAAAAAGCCTTCGAGGAAGTGCTGCGATCCTGGGCCGCCAAATCTGCCGGCACACAATAATCTGCCGGCACACAATAGTCGGCGGGAATACATAGCAAAAAGGCCGCATCCGCGGCCTTTTCTTCATCATTCGAATTTCCGGTTCCTAGCGGGCGTCGGCCCCCGTGCTGACGAGAGCCTTCTGCTGCTTCAGCGCGGCCGCCTTGACCGCATCCTGCACCTTCTCGAACGCCCTGACCTCGATCTGGCGCACACGCTCGCGGCTGATGCCGAACTCGGTCGAAAGGTCCTCGAGCGTCACCGGATCGTCCGACAGGCGCCGCGCCTGGAAGATGCGGCGTTCGCGGTCGTTCAGCGATGACATTGCGCCGGTCAGCATCTCGCGGCGGTTTTCGAGTTCGTCCTGCTCGATCAGCATGGTCTCGGCGCTGTCATGGTCGTCCACGAGCCAATCCTGCCAATCGCCGCCCGCTTCGCCATCCGACGAGCGGATGGGCGCATTGAGCGAGGCATCGCCGGACAGGCGGCGGTTCATCGAGATGACCTCGTCCTCCGAAACGCTCAGGCGCGTCGCGATTTCCTTGACCTGTTCAGGATTCAGATCGCCATCGTCCAGCGCCTGGATCTTGCTCTTGACCTTGCGCAGGTTGAAGAACAGGCGTTTCTGGTTGGCGGTCGTACCCATCTTGACCAGGCTCCAGGAGCGCAACACATATTCCTGGATCGAAGCCTTGATCCACCACATTGCATAGGTCGCCAGACGGAAACCACGCTCCGGTTCGAAGCGCTTGACCGCCTGCATCAGGCCGACATTGCCCTCGGAGATCACTTCGCCGATCGGCAGGCCATAGCCGCGATAGCCCATGGCGATCTTGGCGACGAGCCGCAGATGGCTTGTCACCAGCTTGTGTGCCGCCTTGGCGTCGGTATGTTCCAGATACCGCTTGGCGAGCATGTACTCTTCCTGCGGTTCCAGCATGGGAAACTTACGGATTTCTTCCAGGTAGCGGGTAAGTCCACCGTCACCACTCAGGATAGTCGGAAGATTTTGGGCCACTTAGCACCCCTCCTCATTTAGAATATGAACCTCCATTTTCGGCAGGTTCGCAGCGTCTGCCCGCCCAGGAACTGGCGCGGACACTCTGATGCTATGCATATATAGGTAGTATTTTGGCAAAAACACGGTGCATTGCGTCGCGAAACAAACCGTCACATGAATGTGAACGACGCGCTCATGTTTGCATTTATTCTCGTGAACGGCCAAAGGGCCGAAAAGTTCCCGCCAGATCAGGAAAAATGCGTGCGGAACGCTGCCAGAAGCTCTGCCATGTCTTTCGGCGGCGGCGCCTCGAATTCCATGATCTCGCCGGTCGTCGGATGTTCGAAGACGAGGAGGCGCGCGTGCAGCGCCTGGCGGGCAAAGCCTTTCACCAAAGTCTGCAGCGGCTCGCCGAGCTTGTTCGCCTTGGTCTTGAACGCGCTGCCATAATCATGATCGCCGACCAGCGGGTGGCCGATATGCGCCATGTGCACGCGGATCTGGTGCGTCCGTCCGGTCTCCAGCCGGCATTCCACCAATGAGGCGAAGGCGGTGGCATCTTCCCTGGCGCCATAGCGTTCGAGAACTTCGAAATGCGTCACCGCATGGCGGGCATCGTCCCGTTCCTCGTGCACGATGGCCTGCTTGGTGCGATCCTTGTGCGAACGGCCCAGTGGCGCATCGATCGTGCCGGTCGCGCGGTCGGGAGCGCCCCAGACGAGGGCGAGATAGGCGCGTTCGAGATCGCCGGTGCGGCCATGATCGGCGAATTGCGCGCTGAGATGGCGGTGGGCATTGTCGTTCTTCGCGACGACGATGACGCCGCTGGTATCCTTGTCGAGGCGGTGGACGATGCCCGGCCGCTTGACGCCGCCTATGCCCGAAAGCGTATCGCCGCAATGGTGGATCAGGGCGTTGACGAGCGTGCCTGTCCAATTGCCATTGCCCGGATGCACGACGAGGCCGGCAGGCTTGTCGATGACGATCAGGTCATTGTCCTCGAACAGGATGTCGAGCGGGATTTCCTCGCCCTTGGGCTCGGCTTCCGCCGGCTCCGGAATGATAATGGCGACCTCATTGCCTTCGCGAAGCTTGTGCTTCGTCTCGAGCGTGGTGCGGCCGTCGACCTGGACCTGGCCATCGGCTATGAGAGCCTGTATGCGATTGCGCGAAAGATCCGGCGCAAGCTGCGCGGTGAGCCAGGCATCCAGCCGCTTGCCAGTCGCTTCCGTATCGGCAATTAAGACTTTCAAAAAACCGGTCCCTTCGTTACAGAGGCCTCGACTGAAACCTCGGAGATGCCTTGCATGGCGAATATCAGCCCAGATATGGATGGCGAAGAACAGCCGCTGGACCCGACCATGGAGCGGGTGCGCCGCAAGATGATCCGCCTTCTGGCTGTTTCCATCGGCATCATGGTCGTTGGTCTTATGGCTGTGCTCGCCGCCATTGTCTACAAGATAAACCAGCCGATCGGCGAGGTGGCGAGGCCTGCAGCGCCGGCGGTCCCTGGCCAGCCGCTCGGCGACGCGCTGGCTGGCGAGGCGATCACGCTCGATCCCGGCACGCGCATCCTGTCGCACAATCTTTCCGGCGGGCAGCTTTCGCTGGAAACGCGCCTCGTCGACGGCACGCGGCAGATCCTGATCTATGACATCGCCACCAAGCGGGTGGTCGCAAGGATCGGCGAGGCCATCAACTAGCGTCCAGCACCGGAGGTTTGGTCGGCCGCGCATGGAACGAACCGCATATTAGTCATTGCACTTTTCGTTCCGCTTGGTTATATCGCGCTCACAAACTGCTTGCGCCCATCGTCTAGCGGTCAGGACGGCGCCCTCTCACGGCGCAAACAGGGGTTCGATTCCCCTTGGGCGTACCAATTTATTTATTTATTGCCATTTACTCGGATTTCTGAATTTCGTCGGTACGTGACATTTTCCTACAGTAACTTGTCCGAGTTCAGTCCTAAATATTAGCGATTCACAAATGAATAAAATGAGATTATACCGTAAGAAACGGGGTGGACAGTCACAATGAGATCATATCAAACAGATCTGGTCGCTGACTACTTTCTTGCAAGAGCGAATCCGGAATTTGGCGATGCGCTTTCCAATCTAAAACTTCAAAAGCTATGTTATTACGCTGCAGGTCTGATTGCGGCGGTGCGTCCAGATGATGAACCCCCATTATTTGACGATCCGATTAAAGCTTGGCAGCATGGCCCGGTCGTTCCTTCGCAGTACCATCGGTTTAGCGGCCATAAGTCGGACACCATACCTCACGTTGCAGTCTTCGATTTTGACCAGTTCGATGCGCCTGATCTTGCCATATTAGATGACGTGAATTCATTCTATGGCCAATATTCGGCATGGAAGCTGCGAAATATGACACATGAAGAAGAACCTTGGATCAACGCCTATAATCAACCAAACGGCAACACGATCACGACTGCAGCGCTTCGCGACTACTTCCGCTCGGAGGTTAGCGGCGATTACATAAGCTCCTATCGTGCGCAACAGGGATAATCGGAAACCCTTTAGGGGCGTCGTTGGAACAAGTCCGCCGGAAAACTCCGACACACAAGCTCCGTTGTTCTCGTTTGAAAAAATGGTCGTTAACGGATACAGCGTTAGCTGTTGCGCAGTAGTTGATCAGGCTGCGTTGTCTCGGAAGCTTTTTACCCTAAGCAGTCTCAAATGGCGGGATATTTTGCAGTCGCCAAGACATGGGCTTGGTTCTGAGAAGATTGCAAGAGCAAGTCTAAGGGTTGCCGTTCCGATTTCTGTTACTGACGACGTTACGTTTCTCGCCATCCGGTTCAACAACAAGAAGCCGATGGTGGGGTATAGAGAAGGGCGGATATTCCACGTTTTATTCCTGGATCACGATTTCACCGTATACAACCACGGCTAACTAGGCCTGTCTGATCGGATTTCGGATGCGCCACGGCGATGACGACGCGTGTTTCCGGCCGCTTCGCCGGGTTGCCGCTTATCCCTGGCGTTTCTTCTTCACCTGCGCCATGCGCGGCTTGGTTTCGAGGCCGCTCTTGTAGAGATTGTTGCGATCGAGCACCTTCACGTCCCGTTCGCCGCAAAGCGCCATCGTTATGTCGAGCTCCTTGCGGATGATCTCGAGGGCTTCGGTCACGCCGCGCTTGCCGCCGGCGCCGAGGCCGTAAAGGAAGGCGCGCCCGATATAGGTGCCCTTGGCGCCGATGGCCAGCGCCTTGAGCACGTCCTGTCCCGAGCGGATGCCGCCATCGAAATGCACCTCGATCTTGTCGCCGACCGCATCGACGATCTCGGCCAGCACGGAGATCGAGGAGGGGGCGCCATCGAGCTGGCGTCCGCCATGATTGGAGACGATGATGGCATCAGCGCCGGTCGCAGCGGCCATCTTCGCATCCTCCACGTCGAGAATGCCCTTGATGATGATCTTGCCGCCCCACCGCTCCTTGATCCAGGCGACATCGCTCCATGAAAGGCGCGGATCGAACTGTTCAGCGGTCCAGACGGAAAGCGAGGAGAGATCGGCGACACCCTTGGCATGGCCGACGATATTGCCGAAGGTGCGGCGCTTCGTGTTCAGCATGCCGAGGCACCATTGCGGCCGCGTCGCCATCTGCCAGATGTGCTTCGGCGTGAATTTGGGCGGGGCGGAAAGGCCGTTGCGCAAATCCTTGTGCCGCTGGCCAAGTATCTGCAGGTCCAGTGTCAGCACCAGCGCGGAACATTTTGCGGCCTTGGCGCGGTCGATCAGATTATAGATGAACTCGCGGTCGCGCATGACATAGAGCTGAAACCAGAACGGCCTGGTGGTCGCTGCCGCCACGTCCTCGATCGAGCAGATGCTCATCGTCGACAGGGTGAACGGCACGCCGAATTCCTCGGCGGCCTGTGCGGCCAGTATTTCACCATCCGCATGCTGCATGCCGGTGAGGCCGGTGGGCGCGAGCGCGACCGGCATCGAAACGGGCAGGCCAACCATGGTGCTTTCCAGCGTGCGCTCGGTCATGTCCACCGCCACGCGCTGGCGCAGCTGGATCTTGGCGAAATCCGCCTCATTGGCGCGATAGGTGGTTTCCGTCCAGGCGCCGGAATCGGCGTAGTCGAAAAACATCTTGGGCACCCGGCGCTTTGCAATCCGCTTCAGATCGGCGATCTCTACTGTCTTGGCCATGGATTATTCTCTTCGTTTCGACGAGGTTGTTTCAACCTGTTGCAGGCTGGTAGGCAAGCCTGGAGCTTGGATAATCATATACGGGCAGGCGCTTCACGAGTAAATGGCTTGTTGTCCATCCGCAACATTGTCTATGTTGTATGCCTTGCTGTCCGCATCCCCGCAACCCACAGGAAATACAATGGCGAAACCACCCATTCTCGTGCTTGGACCCCTCATGCCCTATCTGATCGAGGAGCTCGAAAAGAGATATGCGCTGGAAAAGCTCTATGAGAAAGAGGATGCGCTCGGATATCTCCAGGAAAATGCGCATCGCTTCGAAGCTGCGGTCACCAGCACATTTACCGGCCTCAAGGCGGACATGATCGATCTGCTGCCCGCCGTGAAGATCGTTTCTTCCTTCGGCGTCGGGATGGATTCGCTCGACGTCGCCTATGCCGCGACGAAGGGCATCAAGATCGCCAATACGCCGGACGTCCTGAACGAGGATACGGCCAATATGGCGATATCCCTGCTGCTGGCGTCGACGCGCGACATCGTCGCCAACGACCGTTTCGTGCGTGAAGGCCGCTGGGCGCGAGGCGAGACGGCGCCTCTGGCCCAGGGGATCGAGGGCAAGAAGGTGGGGCTTGTCGGGCTCGGCCGGATCGGCAGCGTCATTGCCGCAAAGCTCACCGCATTTGGTTGTGAAATCGTCTATCACACGCGCAATCAGCGCACCGACAGCCCCTATGGCTATTATGGCGACCTGATCGAAATGGCGCGCGACTGCGCGGCGCTGATAGCCATTCTGCCCGGCGGCGAAGCGACCCGGGGCGTCATCTCGCGCGACGTGTTGAAGGCGCTCGGGCCGCAAGGCACCTTCGTCAATGTCGCGCGCGGGACGGTGGTCGACGAGGAGGCGCTGGTCGAGCTGCTGCAATCCGGCGAGCTTGGCCGGGCAGGGCTCGATGTCTTCGTCGATGAGCCGAATGTACCGACGGCGCTCTTCGCGCTCAACAATGTCGTGCTGCAGCCGCATATGGGCAGCGCCACCGTCGAGACGCGCAAGGCCATGGCCGACCGCGTCGTGACCAATCTGGAAGCCTATTTCGCCGCGAAGTAGAGCCTGTTCCACATCGCCGGGCGCTTGGCAGCCCGGCGGTCAGCGCTGTGTCGTCGCGATGCTGCTCAACCGAAGACCACGGTCTTGTGACCGTTGAGCATGACGCGGGATTCGAGATGCTTCTTGACCGCGCGGGCGAGGACACGGCTTTCGATGTCGCGGCCGGTCGCCACGAAATCCTCGGCGCTCATCGCATGGGTGACGCGTTCCGTCTCCTGCTCGATGATCGGGCCCTCGTCGAGGTCCGGCGTGACGTAATGCGCGGTCGCGCCGATCAGCTTCACGCCCCGCTCGAAAGCCTGGTGATAGGGCTTTGCACCCTTGAAGCTCGGCAGGAAGGAGTGGTGGATGTTGATGACCTTGCCGAACAGGCGCTTCGACAGGTTGTCGGACAGGACCTGCATGTAGCGCGCCAGGATCACGAGATCGGCGCCGGTGTCCTTGACGATCTTCAGCAGGGCGTCTTCCTGCTCCTTCTTGTTCTCCCGCGAAACCGGCAGGACATGGTAGGGAATTCCCTCATGATCGGCGAAGCGGCGGCTGTCTTCATGATTGGAGACGATCGCCACGACTTCGGCATCGAGCCAGCCGACATTGATCTGGTAGATCAGGTGCTGCAGCGCGTGGTCGAAGCGTGAAACCATGATGACGATCTTCGGCTTCTTCGATTGATCGACCAATGTCGTCTTCATGTCGAAGCGTTCGATCGCCGGCCGCAATCCGCGCTCCACATCGTCCTTCGACGTGCCCTCGGCGGCGGTGAAGGCGATGCGCATGAAGAACCTGTTGGTCTGCCGGTCCCAGAACTGATTGCTCTCGGCGATATTCGCGTCCATCCCCGCCAGCTCGGTCGTGACGGAGGCGACGATGCCCGGACGGTCTTCGCAAGTGAGGGTCAGAACGTAGTTTTTGTCTGGCATGGGAACTCCGGCTGTCAAATGAATGTGGCGGGATGATAGGGCGCGCGCCCGGCTTCCGGCGATGCAAAAGCGAAGCGCATAGTCCTTTTTCCGGCATCGTCCGCCGGCGTCAAACGAAGTTTGCTCATCCGGCGATGAATTTCGGCGCGGTCACGGTCTACGGTTTGGCGCCGTACCAGCGCGGCGTATAGACCCATTCGCCGCCCGCAGCGCGCGGAAAGCGCTGGGTGAGCGAGGAGCCGACGATGATGACCGTCCGCATATCCACCTGTTCCGGCGTCAGCTCCCCGAGGGCGATGGTGGTGAGCGCTTCGCCGGGGCGGCCGATGTCGCGGCCGAGAACGACGGGTGTCGCGGGCGAACGATGTTGCCGCAATATTTCGATGGCGCGCGGCAATTGCCAGGGGCGGTGCTTCGAAATCGGATTGTAGAACGCCATGGCGAGATCGGCTTCGGCGGCGAGGGCGATGCGCTTCTCGATGATTTCCCAGGGCTTCAGATTGTCGGAGAGCGACAGAATGCAGAAATCATGGCCAAGCGGCGCGCCGCTGCGGCTCGCTGCCGCCATTGCGGCCGAGACACCCGGCAGAACGACGAGTTCGACCTCATGCCACGCCGGATCGGCGGATTCGTGCAGCGCTTCGATGACGGCGGCGGCCATGGCGAAGATTCCGGGGTCGCCGGAAGAAATCATCACCACCGAACGTCCGCCCGCCGCAAGTTCGAACGCGTGCCGCGCCCGCTGCATCTCTTCCCGGTTGTCGGTCATGTGCAGGCGCTGATCCGGGCGAAACGGCCCGGCCATGCGCACATAGGTCTCGTAGCCGAGAACGTCTTCCGCCCGCTGCAATTCATGCTGAACGGCGGGGATCATGTAGTCGCGATCGCCAGGACCGAGGCCGACGACGACCAGCCGGCCGCGCCGGTGCGATGCCGGCGCCGCTTCGGGCGTTGTCACGAACAGGAGTTCCGCCTCGCCGGGCGCCGCGTCGTCGCTGCCTATGCGGATGCGAAGCTCGCCCTCGTCGTCGACCGGCAGGCGGGCATCGGCCAGCCACGGCGCGTCGCCTTCGATGCGGACCTTCTTTCCGGCCAGCATGTCGGCGATGAAGGTCTTGGCGTCCTCCGGGTTCTTCAGCACATAGCCCGGCGGCGGGTTGAGCAGGCACGTGCCGAAGCGCAATTCCCCGGATGTCGTTATGGCGGGCGCTATGCCGAGGATCGATGCAATGGTGCGGGCGAGCGGGTTGACGCCTGTCGTCCCGCCAAGCAGGGGAACCACGGCGCTGCCATCATCGGCGACGGCCAGCACCGGCGGCTCGGCACCCTTCTCGCCGAGGATGGGCGCGAGGGCGCGAATGGTGATACCCGCCGCGCAGAGCGCGATGATCGGATGCCCCTCGCGATATTTGCCGCGGATCGTGGCGCCGAAATCGTCGAATGGCTCGTCCGCGCCGGCAGCGCGGCTGGCGAGGCCGTGGATGATCGCCTGCGGCAGGCCAGCCTTGATCTTTCGGGCGGTTTCGAGCCCGAGTGCCGACAAGACGACCAGGATCGGCGCCGGTGCGGTCATTCTCCGGTTCCCTTCCACTTTTCGCCCGGGACGAGGATCAGCGAGAAATAGGGAGAGCTGGAGGGATCGACCTCGCTCAAGGGCAGGATACGCTGCGCGTCCATGGTGGCGCGCTCGACATAGAGGGCCCGGTGCATCAGTCCAAGCTCGGAGATGACGCCGCGCACCTTGTCGAGGTTCTTGCCCAGCTTCATGATGGCGGCGGCTTCCGTATTGGCCAGCCGGCTTTTCAGTTCGTCGGCTTGGAGCACGCCGGACAGAACCGTCAGCGTCTGGTTCCGGTAGACGAGCGGCGCGCCGAGCACCGCGGCACCGCCGAGAATGGAACAGACGCCGGGCACGACCACCGTCTCGTAATGTTCGGCCAGGCGGTCGTGGATATACATGAAGGAGCCGTAGAAGAACGGATCGCCCTCGGCGATGACGGCGACGTCGCGCCCGGCATCGAGGTGTTCACGCAGCAGCCTCGTTATGTCGCCGTAGAAGTCGCTGACGATCGCATCATAATTCATGTGGGCCGGCAGGATCTCCGTCGTCACCGGATAGATCAGCGGGACCAGCTGCTGTTCCGCCGTCAGGTATTCTTCCACGATCGAAAGGGCATTGCCCTTCTTGCCGCGCGCCGCGTGATAGGCGACCACCGGTGCCGCCCGCAGCAGGCGCAGGGCCTTCAAGGTGATGAGTTCAGGGTCTCCCGGACCGACGCCGAGGCCGAAAAGCCGTCCTTTGTGCGGCATTATTCCTTCTCCGAAGCCAGCGCGTTGACCGCGGCGGCGGCCATGGCGCTGCCGCCGCGCCGGCCGTGCACCACGACATAGGGGATGCCGAAATCATTCTCCGCCAGCGCCTGCTTGGATTCCGCCGCGCCGACAAATCCGACTGGAAAGCCGAGGATGAGCGCTGGTTTCGGCGCACCTTCCGCGATCATCTCGAGCAGGCGGAAAAGCGCGGTCGGTGCATTGCCGAAGGCGACGACCGAACCTGCGAGCCGGGGCCGCCACAATTCAAGCGCGGCCGCCGAGCGCGTATTGCCGATCTTGCGGGCAAGTTCGGGCACCGACGCTTCGCCCAGGGTGCAGATGACTTCGTTTGCCGCCGGAAGGCGGGCCCTCGTCACGCCCTCCGATACCATGCGGGCATCGCACAGGATCGGGGCGCCGCGCAGCAGCGCCTGCCGGCCGGCATCACCGGCGCCCGGGGAAAAGGCCAGTTCGTCGATGACATCCACCATGCCGCTCGCATGGGCCACGCGCACGGCGAGCTTTTCGAGATCGGCCGGGATCCTGCTGAGGTCGGCTTCGGCGCGGATGATGGCGAATGAGCGATCATAGATCGCCTGGCCATCGCGGATATAGTCAAGCATCAAATGGCCCCCCGGAGCCGGAAAATCTGGCGCCGATCAATTCGGCGGCTTCCTCGATAGTGCGGTCGCCAGCCAATAGCTTGCCAAATCGCGACGGTCCACCGGTCGCATGCAGAAAGATGTCGTAATGCCCGGGAGAAGTGGCAACGAGCGTCACCTGCCGCGCCAATGGCGAAGCGCATGATTTGGCGCAGCCGGTCAGGTGGACATGCGGAAGACCCGGTACGCCGGCAAGCCTGTCGGCCAGTTGCGCCGCATCCGCCTGCGTATCGGCCAATGCCGCGCCGCATCCGGTCGAGCCCGAGCAGGCGATCATGTTGGCAAGCGGCGCACGAATATCGGTCGTGAAGCCAGCCGCTTGCAGCTCGCCAATGAGCGCCGCCGCCATATCCGGCGATGTGGCGGCGATGAGCACGCTCTGCCACGGGGTCATGCGGAGGCGGCCGTCGCCATGGGAAAGGGCGAGCGCGGCGAGCCGCTGCATCGATGCCGCCGATAGCCGCCCCAGCGCAGGCAGTGCGCCGACAAGATGATGGTCTCCTGCCGCATGGATCCGGCCGAGATGTCCGCCACGGTCCGGCGCCGCGCGCCGCCAGTTCCCGGCCGGTTCTATCCCTGCGCCCTGCCGGAGCTTCGCCACGATGGTTTCCGCCGGCATTTCCGCCAGCAAATGCCGCATGCGCAGCGATTCAGGCCGATCGGCGCGCCAATCCAGGAAGAGATCGAGCACTGCTTCGATGAAGTGGCCGGCCCCGGAGCGCATGACGAAACCGCTGGCCGGCCTGTCGTCGGCGGCGATCGGCGGCACGCCGGCGAAGCCGAAGCACAAACCCGGCCCTGATCCGGCGATATCGGCGGCAGAGAGCCATAGATCATGCGGGTGATCGAGCTTGGCGACGGTTTCGCCGCCATCGATCAGGATGCAGAATTTGGGCGAAAGAGACTGGTAGTCGGTGCGGGTTTGCAGCGCCGCGAGCAGTTGCAGGCCCAGAGGCCGGGCATCGATCAGCGCCGGCTCGAAACCCGCCGTCGGATTGATCATGACATTGCGGACATCGTCGCCCTCATCCGTCAAGGGACCGAGTCCGGCCGCCAGCAGCGCATCGATCAGCGCCGTCCGGTGCTCCGGCGCGACGCCGCGCAGCTGCAGATTGGCGCGGTTGGTTATATCGATGATGCCATTGCCGAAGCGTCGCGCTGCATCGGCGATGCCGCGTGCCTGCTGCGCCGTCAGTTCGCCGAAGGTGAGCTTGAGCCGGCAAATGCCGCCATCGCGCGCTTCGACCATGCGAAACAGGCCTGGACAGGCCGAGCGCCGGTCGCCGCTGCTTCGCGGGCGGTCTATGGTGGAAGCGGAAATCATCGGGTGAAACTACAGTATGGCTTTGCGCCTGCCAACTGCCGCCATCACCCTGTCGTTGACCGGTTCCGCGGTTTCGGGCATGCAGGGCGCAGCGAGTTTCGGGAAACATGATGAGACAGTGGCTGACAATCATCGGCATCGGGGAAGATGGCTATTCGGGACTGGGTGAGGCGGCGCGCAATGCGCTGGCGCAAGCGCGAACGGTTTTTGGCGGACAGCGCCATCTCGACCATCTGCCCGAGCAGGTTTCGGCGCGGCGCATAGCCTGGCCGACGCCCTTCTCCGATGCCTATCCGCTGCTGCTCGAACGGCGCGGCGAGCCCGTCGCCGTGCTGGCGAGCGGCGATCCCATGTATTTCGGCATGGGAGCGACCCTGACGAGATATGTCGCCGCCGAGGAAATGCACATCCTGCCGGCGCCGTCATCCTTCTCGCTGGCCGCGGCGCGCATGGGATGGCCGATCCAGAACAGCGTGCTTCTGAGCGTCCATGGCCGGTCGCTGGAAACGATCCGCGCCCATCTTGCGCCCGGTGCGCGCCTGCTCGTCCTGAGCAATGATGGCGATACGCCCGCCGCGGCCGCGCGGCTGCTTTGCGATGCCGGCTTCGGTAGCTCCCGGCTTACGGTGCTCGAACATCTGGGCGGCGGGAGCGAGCGCCGCATCGACGCGACTGCGAGGGACTGGCCGCATGGACGCTGCGCCGATCTCAATGTCCTCGCCATCGAATGCGGCGAGCCTTCATCCGATACGGACAGCCTGCCGCTGGTGGCGGGCCTGCCCGACGGGGCCTTTCGCCACGACGGGCAATTGACGAAGCGGGATATCCGCTCCGTTACGCTGTCGCATCTTGCGCCGCTGCCCGGCCAGCTGCTGTGGGACGTGGGGGCGGGCTGCGGTTCCATCGGCATCGAATGGATGCGCTCGCATCCATCATGCCGGGCCATCGCCATCGAGGCCAATCAGGCGCGGCAGGAATTCATAACGCATAATTCCCGCGCCCTCGGCGTGCCGGGCCTGGCATTGATATGCGGCGAGGCGCCGACGGCACTGACCGGCCTCGAGGCACCCGACGCTGTCTTCATCGGCGGCGGCGTCACGGATGAAGGCGTCATTCAAACGTGCTGGGAGGCCTTGAAACCCGGCGGCCGGCTCGTCGCCAATGCGGTCACCGTGCAAAGCGAGATGTTGCTGTTCAACTGGCGGTCGACGCATGGCGGCGATCTCGCCAAGCTGCAGATTTCGCACATTCAGGCAATTGGCGGTTTTGATGGCTGGCGGGCGGCGCTTCCCGTCACTATCTATAGCGTTCGCAAGCAGAGATAGCCTTGTTCGGCCTCGTCCCGCGACAGGATTACGACAGGATTATGCTCTCTAAGGGAGGCGGGAGATTGCATTTGGGCGACTATTCCTGTTCTTAGCTTCGGCTAGGCAGGGGGATCCCATGCAGATCGGGAGTCAGGAGCAGGAAACACGCATGGCAACTTACAGATACTTCATATGGCCCATCATGTTCACGATCGTGGGTCTGGCGCTGGGAGCCTGGATAGGGTTCGTCTATTCGGGAACATTGCAGGGCGCCTTGTCGGTTCTGTTCATCTGTACCGTACTCGGAATTCTCGAGATTTCGCTTTCCTTCGACAATGCCATCGTAAACGCCAAGATCCTGAAGGATATGACGCCGAAATGGCAGCATCGCTTCCTGACCTGGGGCATCATCATCGCCGTGTTCGGCATGCGCATCATCTTTCCGCTGGCGATCGTCGCCGTGGCGGCGTGGATCGATCCGATCTCGGCCTTGAAGCTCGCGATTTCCAATCCGGGCGAATATGCGCGCATCATGAATGAAGCCCATGTGGGCATCGCCGCCTTTGGCGGAACGTTCCTGATGATGGTCGGGCTGAAATTCTTCTTCGACCATGAGAAGGACATTCACTGGATCAAGGTCATCGAAAGCCGGGCCTCGCGCTTTGCCTCCATCCAGGGCATCGAGGTCGGCGTGGTGCTGGCCCTGATCATCTTCTTCTCGCGCCAGCTGGAAGGAGCGGAATCCATCACCTTCCTTACCTCCGCCATCTATGGCCTGCTCACCTTCCTCGTGGTCGAAGGTCTCGGTGCCATTCTCGACGCGACCCAGGAACAGATGGACAGCGTGCACAAGGGCGGCCTTGGCGCGTTCCTCTATCTCGAAGTGCTCGATGCAAGCTTCTCCTTCGATGGCGTCATCGGCGCCTTCGCGCTTTCGACCAATCTCTTCGTCATCGCCATCGGTCTCGGCATCGGCGCGTTCTATGTGCGCTCGCTGACGATCATGCTGGTGGAGAAACAGACGCTCGGCCAGTATCGCTACCTCGAGCATGGCGCATTCTACGCGATATTGGTGCTCGCAGTGATCATGTATTGCCAGACGCTGGTGCACATCCCCGAGGTCATCACCGGCCTGATCGGCGCTGCCTTGATCCTGATGTCGCTGTTCTCGTCCATCGTCTATCGGCGGCGGAACGGCGAGGTGGAAGCGGCCTGAAGTCCAGGCAGGCTCTTTCGAGGTTTCGCAAGGCGCCGGGCGAAAGTCCGGCGCCTTTCCTTTCGCGCCCTGGAAAATGCCCAGGCGCGCGGACCGGGGGAACATTTGCCGTGCCCTCGGACTTTATGGAGACGTGAAGCTCCGTTCTGCCAAAGGAGGCTTGCTCATGGGCTGGACCATTGCAGCGTCGAACGGGCCCGCCGCGCGGGCCGGCAACGCCCGACCGCGTGCGTCCAAAGTCGAAGCGCTGCCGGGAGGATTGCAAGAGGTCAGGCACGAGGCGGAACATTGCACGCGCTGCCATCTCTACAAATCGGCGACGCAGACCGTATTCGGCGAAGGGCCGCAGGATGCGAGGATCATGTTCGTCGGCGAGCAGCCGGGCGATCAGGAGGATCTTGCCGGCCAGCCCTTCGTCGGCCCGGCGGGCAAGATGCTCGATGCGGCACTGAAGGAGGCGGAACTCGACCGGTCGCAGGTCTATGTCACCAATGCCGTCAAACATTTCAAGTTCACGCCGCGCGGCAAGCGCCGCATTCATCAGAAGCCGAACATGGGCGAAATCCGGCCATGCCGCTGGTGGCTCGAACATGAGCTCGGCATCGTCCGGCCGAAGCTGGTGGTCGCGCTCGGCGCAACGGCCTTGACCGCCCTGATGCAAAGAACGGAAAGGCTTGCGGATTTCCGCGGCCGCGCCGTGGCTTTCGGTGACGGCCAGCAGCTCTATACGACCGTTCATCCTTCCTATCTGCTGCGGATTCCGGATGCCGATTCGAAGCAGATGGAAACCGCGAAGTTCGTCAGGGATATGCGGCAGATCAGGAAGCTGGCCTATCCGGGCTAGTCCGCCGTGCGGCGCCGATTGGAGATATTACTTGACTGGGCGGGCCAATCGCTGGATTGACTGTGCGACAAAAACTCAAGACCCAATCGCTCATTGCCGGTGCCAGATTTGCAAACATTGTCAAAGTCCCAGATCGCTTCCTATGTTCTGGCCGCGGCCGCCCTGTTCGGCGTGCTGCAACTCGGTCTGCTCTCGGCCCTGCTGTCGGGCCTGCTCGTCTACAGTCTCGTCCACATGGCGGCTCCCGTTCTCGGCCGCCTCGGTGTGTCGAACGGATTCACGCGAACGCTCGCTCTCGCGCTGTTGAGCCTGATCTTCATCGTGCTCATCGTCGTCGGGGTGACGAGCGCCGTTTCGCTGCTCGCCGACAATACGGAAGGCATCGTCTCGCTGTTTCAGAAGATGGCGGAGATCATCGATACGGCGCAGGTTCACCTGCCGGCCTGGGCGCGCGAATATTTCCCGAGCAATCTCGAGGAACTCGAGAGCCTCGCAGCCCGCTGGCTCCGCGATCATGCCGGGCAGCTGCAACTCGTCGGCAGGGACATCGGCGTGCTGATCATCCGCGTCGTCCTCGGCATGGTCGTCGGCGGCCTCATTGCCCTGACCTCCTTTGCCGACAGCAGGTGGCCCGGGCCGCTGGCCGTTGCGCTGACGGAGCGGGCGGAATTCCTCAGCAATGCCTTCCGCAACATCGTCTTTTCGCAGCTGCGCATTTCAGCGCTCAATACCTTCTTCACCGCGATATTCCTCGCCGGGGTGCTTCCGGCCTTTGGCGTGCATCTGCCTCTCGTCAAGACGATGATCGCCGTGACATTCCTGGTCGGGCTGCTGCCGGTGATCGGCAACCTCATCTCCAACACGGTGATCGTGATCGTGGCGCTGAGCGTTTCCTTCGTCGCCGCGGTCGGTTCGCTGGCCTTCCTGGTGATCATCCACAAGCTCGAATATTTCATGAATGCGAAGATCATCGGGTCGCGCATCAAGGCGCGGGCATGGGAATTGCTGCTCGCCATGATCGTGCTGGAGGCATGGTTCGGCATTTCGGGGCTGATAGCGGCGCCGATCTACTACGCCTACGCCAAGGATGAATTGAAACAGCGCCACCTCATCTGAGAATCCTCTGGTCCGGCCAACCGCTTGCGGCTAGACTGGCGGCACAGCAAATCTGGAGTCCACCATGCCGCCATTTCCAAATGAGGTCAGATCCATTCTCAACCGGGTCATGGGTTCGTCGCCGGCGGATCTGCGGCTCATGGCGCAGCGGCTTCACGATCATGCGGTGGAAGAGCGCATGCCGGCCGACGAGGTGAAATCCCATCTCGCCGAACTCGGCTACGGCAATATTTCCGATTTCTGCAAGGATTTGGAGCTGCCGGCGCATGTGGCGGAGCGCTGGGAGCGCTTCGGCGTGTCGTCGGAGATGAAACAGGTGTTCGGCATGCTGATCAAGCAGCGCAAGAAGTTCGCCGATGCGGCGGCGGAGTTCGAGGCGATCACGCATATGGGGTTGATGGATTTCCTGCGCAGCCGCGGCGTCCTCTAATATTTCGCCAGCAGCGCCGCGGCGGTATCGCTGTCGGTGATCAGCACCTTGGCGGCGACGACCTTCAATGCCGCGCGGATGGCCTCGGTCTTGGCAGTTCCGCCGGCGGCAAGCACCACATTCGGAATGCGCGCCACTGTCGGAAGGTCGATCGCCATGATCTGCCGGTTCACCTCGTGGTCGATCAGGCGTCCTTCCGCGTCGATGACGTAGCATAATATGTTCGCCACCGCGCCCTTGGCGGTCAAAGGCCCGATCAGGCTCGCCGGCAGGATATCATGCCTGAATATGGTCGATTCCGGCGTTATGCCCCCGACGGTCAGGAGGGCGATGTCAGCCGCCTCCGCGCGCTGCTTGACGTCCTTCAGCGATGCCTGCTGCCACAGCGCGTCGCGCAAGGAAGCATTGTCGACCACCACCGGCGCGGTGATCTGGTAACTGTCGACCCCATAGGCCTCCGCGACGCGGGCGGCGACGATCGACGGGTTGACCCAGCGGGAATGCGGCAGGCTGCCGACGAGCGCCACGACCGACGCATCCTTCAGCTGGCGCTTTTCGATGAAGCGCAGGCTGGCATAGAGGGTGGCGCCGCCGCCGATGGCGAGCGTCATGCCGTCCTGCATCGATTCGCCGAGATAGGAGGCCACCGCATGGCCTATCGCCGTTTCGAGGTGTTCTTCGCTGCTGGGCGTCGGGATGACGATGGCCGAAGACAGGTTCCAGCGTTTTTCGAGTTCCCGCTCCAGCGCGATCTGCTCTGCCGTCACGCCGTTGATGGTGGTGACGACGATGCCTTCGGACGTGCACGCCGCCAGCGTGCGCATCACCTTTACCCGGCTCACCTGCAGCTTTTCCGCGATCTGTTCCTGCGTCAGCCCCTCGACATAATAGAGCCAGGCCGTCTTCACCTTCAAATTCGACGAAGTCATCGGAAGTTCCGCCTGTTCCATCCCAATCTCCCCCTTCGGAATATCTGCTGGCATGCCCAAACTGTCATATAAGCTTCATTGTTCAAATGTATTTGACAAGTGACAAATGAACATGAACTATCATTGCCAGCATGGTCGAAGCTATACAATGGCCGGCCATGCGTGGAGGATGATTTTCGTGGAACCGCAACCTTTCCACCGAACACCAGAATCCCTGGGAGGAGAAAGAAAATGAAAAAAGTCGCAAGAATGTTGTTGGGCACGCCGGTACTGCTGGCAGCTTCGCTGGCCCTGGGCAGTGCCTGGGCGGAAAATCTTACCCTGTACACGTCGCAACCCGATGCCGATGCCGCCAAGACGGTGGAAGCGTTCAAGAAGGTCAATCCGGATATCGAGGTCCAGGTCTATCGTTCCGGCACGAGCGAGATCATGAGCAAGCTTGCGGCGGAATTCGCCGCCGGTGCCGCCCAGGCCGACGTCCTGCTCATCGCCGATGCCGTCAGCATGGAAAGCCTGAAGAAGCAGGACAAGCTCCAGGCTTACGAGAAAGCCAATGTCGAAGGTTTTGCCGCTGATTCCTACGATGCCGGCAAGACCTATTTCGGCAGCAAGCTGATCACCACCGGCATCGCCTATAATTCGGCCGCTCCGAGCAAGCCCGCGCATTGGGCCGATCTGGCGAAGCCGGAATATAAGGGTGCGATCGTCATGCCGAGCCCGCTTTATTCGGGCGCTGCGGCCTATCTCCTGAGCGGCTTCGTCGCCAATCCCGAGTTCGGCTGGGATTATTTCGAGAAGCTGAAGGCCAATGAAACGGTCAGCGTCCGTGGTAATGGCGCGGTGTTGAAGTCGGTCGCCAGCGGCGAGAAGCCCTATGGCATTCTTGTCGACTTCATGGCGCTCAACGCCAAGGCCAAGGGTTCGCCGATCGAATTCGTGTTCCCGAGCGAAGGCGTTCCTGCGGTCACCGAGCCGGTTGCGATCATGGCCGGCGCCAAGAACGTACCGGCAGCGCAGAAATTCGTCGACTTCATCCTGTCCGACGAGGGCCAGAAACTGGCGCTCGAACAGGGATATCTGCCGGCGAAGCCCAGCATCGGCCGGCCGGGCTGGCTGCCGGAAGGCGTCGAGGTCAAGGTCATGCCGATCGAGACGCAGAAGGTTCTGCAGCAGACCGATGCCGACAAGGCGAAGTTCGGCCAAATGTTCGGTGGCTGATTTGCCATTGACTGGCGCAAGGAAATATCAGGGCTCGGATGGAGCCCTGATTGCCGGCGTGGCGATCATCGTGGCGATGCTGTCCATCGTGCCGATGTTTCGTCTCGCATTCGAAATTGTCATGCCTCAGGGCAGCCTCTCGGCGGCCCCCACCATCGCCGCGCTCTCGGGTTCAGCCACCTGGACGGCGACGCTGCATTCGCTTCAGGTCGGCATTGGCGGCACCCTGCTTGCCGTCGTGCTCGGCACGGCGGTTGCGCTTCTGGTCAGCCTGACCGATGTGCGCGGCCGTGGCCCATTCGTGCTTTTCTACGTCGTGCCTTTGCTGATCGCGCCGCAGGTGACGGCCCTTGCATGGCTGCAGCTTTTCGGCCCGGCGAGCCCCTTCCTGAAGCTTATCGGCATGGCGCCGCCGCTTGGCACCCGCAATCCGCTTTATTCGACCGGCGGCATCATCGCGCTGCTCGGCGTGCAATATGCGCCGCTGGTGTTCCTGATGGTGCGGGCAGGGCTGCGCAAGCTGCCGCGCGAACTGGTCGAGGCGGGTTTGAGCAGCGGCGCCGGACGGTGGACGGTGGTCGGTACGATCATCCTGCCATTGATGACGCCTTCCATCATCGGGGCGACCGCCCTTGCCTTCGTCTCCTGCGTCGGGAATTTCGGCATTCCCGCCTTTCTCGGCATTCCCGCCGGCTATCTCGTCCTGCCGACATTGATCTATCAGCGGCTTGCAAGCGGCGGGCCCGCAGTATTGTCGGAGGTCGCCGTCCTCTCCATGCTGATCGGGCTGATCGCGATGGCGGGGATACTGGCGCAGGATTTCGCCGCCAGACGGCGCGACTATCGCATCACATCCGCCTCTCTCACCGCCGCGCCATTCACGCTTGGAAAGTGGCGGCCGCTTGCTGAATTGCTGATGTGGCTGGTGGTCATCATCGTCCTGGTCCTGCCGATCCTCGGACTGCTGCTGACCTCGCTCGTCGCGGCCTATGGCGTGCCGCTCACCATGAAGACGGTCACCCTCGCCAATTACGAGTTCGTCCTGTTCGAGCACGCGGCCGCCAGGCGCGCCTTCTTCAACAGCTTCGGCCTGTCATTGGCCGCCGCGGCCTTCGCCGTGGTGATCGCGGTGCCGCTCGCCTATCTCATCACCTGGCGCAGGCGCTGGTGGACACGTTTCCTCAATCTTTCCGCCGAGCTTCCCTATGCGCTGCCGGGCGTGGTGCTGGCCATCGCCTCGCTGCTGCTGTTTCTCAAACCCGTTCCGGTGATCGGGCTGCACATCTACAACACGATCTGGATCATCCTCTATGCCTATCTCGCCCGCTTCCTGGTGCTTGCGCTGCGGCCGACCATCAGCGGGCTGCATCAGATCGACAGGTCGCTCGAAGAGGCGGCGCAGGTCGCCGGCGCCGGTCTGTATCGCCGCTTGCGGACCATCGTATTCCCGCTTGTCGCACCGGCGACGCTGGCGGGCGGCGTGTTGATATTCATGACCGCTTTCAGCGAATTGACGGTTTCGGCGCTGCTCTGGGCCTCCGGCTCGGAGACGATCGGCGTCGTCATCTTCTCGTTCGAACAGGGCGGCGATTCCAATTATGCCGCCGCGGTCTCGACCCTGACCGTGCTGGTCACCTTCGTGCTGATGCTCTTCACCAACCTCTTTGCACGGCATCTACCATCCGGAGTACTCCCATGGCGGGATTGAAGCTTGAAAACGTCACCAAGACATTCGGCGATCATGACGCCGTCTCGAATGTCTCCATGAATGTCGCCAATGGCGAGTTCGTTGCCGTGCTCGGCCCTTCGGGCTGCGGCAAGACCACGCTGCTGCGGCTGGTGGCGGGCTTCGAGCAATTGAACGCCGGGCAGATCATCGTCGGCGGCGAGGTGATGTCCGCGCCCGGGCAGAGCGTGCCGCCAGAACTGCGGCGCGTCGGCATCGTCTTCCAGAACTACGCGCTGTGGCCGCACATGACCGTGGCGGAGAATGTCGGCTACAGCCTGAAAGTCGCCAAGGTCGACAGGGCGACGCGGGAAAAGCGGGTGGCCGATGCGCTGGCACTGGTCGATCTGCAGAGTTATGGCGACCGCCGCCCGGCCAATCTTTCCGGCGGCCAACGCCAGCGCGTGGCTCTTGCGCGCTGCCTCGTATCCGCGCCGTCGCTGGTGCTATTCGATGAGCCGCTTGCCAATCTCGACGTGCATCTCCGCGCCGCGATGGAGGATGAATTCGCCGCCTTTCACAAGCGCACCGGCACGACGATCATCTACATCACCCACGACCAGGCGGAAGCCATGGCCCTCGCGGACCGGATCGCGGTGATGGATCGCGGCCGCCTGATCCAGTTCGCGACGCCGCGCGAACTCTACGAGGAGCCCGCAACGGAAATGGTCGCTTCCTTCATCGCGCAGGGCATGGTCGTGCCGTGCGAAGTCCTCTCCAGCGAGACGAACGGTCGCTGCCGGGTGCGGGTGCTGGGACAGGAGGCGGAATTCCGCTGTCGCAAAGGCCAAGGCGCGACCGCTGATGCAAAGGTGTGCATACGCTCGGCCGATATCCGCGCCGGCGGCGATGGCCCCATCGGCGTCATCGTCAGGCGCAGCGTCTACAAGGGCGGCGGCTCGCGCATCGAGGCAGTCGCCAAGGCGGATGAATCCGTCGACCTGCATTTCGAGCTCGCCGATCCGCACCGGCTGGAGGAGGGCGCCACCGCGCGCATTTCCATCGGGTCGGGCTGGGTCATACCCGCCGAGGGGGCAGCTTGATGCGCGTGGACTTCCATGGCGGCTTTGGTGAAAAGGGCCGCACCAGCCTCGGCATATCCGACGGCAATTCAAACCTGCTGTTCGATGCCGGGATCAAGGTCGGCGCGAAGGGACGCGACTATTACCCGATGATCGCGGCCGACGCGGCGGCGGCACTCGATGCGGTGTTCATCTCCCATGCGCATGAGGATCATATTGGCGGCCTTGCCTGGCTCTGGGCGCAGGGCTTCCGCGGCCGCATCGCCATGACGGCGGAAACGCTGGCCGAGATGCCGGCCATGCTCGCGCAATATGGCGAGGCAGAGCATCTCGGCGCGCTGCCGGAGCTTGCGGCGCATGTCGAACTGTTCGAACCCGGCGACGATATCACCATAGGCGGCATCGAGGTCGGCACCGGCCGCTCCGGCCATGTCGCCGGTGGGGTCTGGTATGCGGCGAGGCTGGAGGGCAGGTGCATCGTCTACACCGCCGACATCGTTCCCGACAGCGCCGTTTTTGCCATGGACCCGATACCGGCCTGCGACCTGCTGGTCTTCGACGCGTCCTATGGCGATGACGCCATTTCCGGGGCGGATCGCGCCCATGCCATACAGGCCTGGATAGAAGAACAGTCCAGCGGCTGCCTCCTGCCGGTACCGCTATCGGGCAAGCCATTGGAATTGATCGCCATCCTGCCGGAGCGCTTCGCCGTCCATGCGTCGATGCGCGACGCCATTGCGGCGCAGGTCTCCGCCGGCAATGCGCTGAAGCATGGCGCCCGCGCGCTGCTTGAGCGCAAGCTGCAACGGGCGGTGGACTGGTCGGAGGGCGATGCGCTGCCCGATTGCCCCTTGCTGACCTTTGACGGCATGGGCAGCGCCGGCCCCTCGGTCGAAGCCATCGCCGCCGCCGCCGCGCAGGACTATCCCGTTCTGCTGACCGGCCATATTCCGGCCAATACGCCGGCAAGTTCGCTGCACGGGGCAGGCCGCGCCGCGTGGATCCGCCTGCCGACGCACCCGACGAGGCCGGCAAACGTGAAAATCTGGCACGAGGCCGGTCAGCCACTGGCGGTCGGCCATTCCTGCGAGCGTGGCGCGTTGCAAGCCCTGAAAGCGCATATGCCGAGGCTCGACGACGCCATTATATCCGGCGACCATCTGTTTCTGTGAGGCATGCGCATGCGAATACTCGTTTGTAACGACGATGGAATAGAGGCGCCGGGTCTCGGCGTGCTTGCCGAAGCTGCCGCCAGGATCAGCGACGATGTCTGGATCGTGGCGCCGGACGGCAAGCGCACTGCGGCAAGCGCATCCATAACGGTGGGCCGGCCGCTGGTGATGCGCGAGATCGAGCCGCGCCGCTTTTCCTGTTCGGGAACGCCGGCGGATTGCGTCGTGACCGCGATGACCTGGCTGTTCAAGGATCGGCAACGGCCCGACATCGTTCTGTCGGGCATCAATGATGGCCGGAATGTCGCCGAGGATATCGTCTATTCCGGCACGCTGGGCATTGCCCGCGAGGCATCGTTCTGGGGCGTGCCGGCGATCGGCTTTTCCCGCGTGAAGAATTTCGAACCCGGCGACGGCGATGTCGAATGGCTCGTCGCTTTCATCCGGACCGCCTGGCAGCAGCGGCAGGACTGGGTGCTGGAGGGCCACTGGCTGGGCGTCAATCTCCCGCATTCATTGCCCGCTCCGATCCGGCAGCCGCGCATCGGCCGCGACAAGATCGCGACCCGCTCTGAAGTCACGGCCAGCGATGGCGACCTGACCACCCTCATCGTGCCGCGTGGCCGGGCGCACAGCACCGAAGCCGGCGACGAGAACGACCTTATCGATCGCGGCAATGTCTGTATCAACCGGCTGAACTGGTTCGGCCAGGCCGGGCTAGATCAGGCGTTCCTGGCGCGGCTTTCGGCCTGATCATCCCCGCCGGGCGACAAGGATGCCGCAGATGACGATGACGCCGCCGATCGCCTGAACGAGACCGATCGGCTCGCTGAGCAGGACCCAGGCGAGGATCGCTGCGACGACAGGCTGGAGCAGCAGCGTCAGCGAGGAGAAGGCCGGCGGAAGAAATGCCAGCGCGAAGGTGATCATGCCTTGCCCGCCCGCATGCGAGACGAAGGCGAGGCCGACCAGCATCGCCCAGCCGAACATTGTCAGCGGCAGGAGATCGGTTTCGAAGATCAGCGCGATCGGCAGCATGCACACCGCAGCCGTCGCCGTACTCCACAGCATGATCGTCCGCGTGGAAAAGCGCGAGCGCAGGCGGCCGATGACCAGAATATAGCCCGCATAGAACACCGCTGCGAAAGCGGCCGTCGCATCGCCGGCGAGGTGGCCGTCGCCAAGCGCGGCCGGCCCGCCCTTGAGCACGATGACGCCGACGACGGCAAGGGCGAGGCCCATCAGAAAGACGCCGCTGACCCTGGACCTGAACAGGAGCCAGCTGCCGAGCGTGACGAAGATCGGCGCCAGATTTGCCAGAAGGGTAGCGTTCGCGACAGATGTCATGTGGAGCGCGAGATGCCAGGCCGCGAGATCGGCGGCAAGGAAGACGCCCGGGGCCGCCAGCCAGAAATAATCGGACAGGCCCTGCGGGCGGGCATTCCTGACAATGGCTCCCGCCGGATTGGGCCAAAGCAGCAGCGGCAGGAACGCGATCGCCACGCGCCAGAAGGCCGTGCCCATGGGCCCGACTTCCGACAGGCGAACGAAAATCGGCGAACCGCCGATGGCCATGCCGCCGAGCAGCAATGCTGCCAGGGCGAGATGATTGGTGGCTGGGGCAGCGTCGGACGAGGAAGTGGCCATGTCATGTTTCCGGATTGACCTCTCCTCTACAGCAATTGGCAGAGCGTGAATATTCAGATGATTTCAGCCATTCATTCATAAAATTGAAGAGCCGCCGCGTCTGGACCAGCGCTCCCGCCTGCCATGGTGGAACCAAAGCCGCTTCCGGAGGGTTTTTGAGCAGTCCCCACAAAGGAAAAACGCCATGGAAACCCTCACTGCCACCGTAAAGCCAGGCGATGCCGCGGGGGCGCCTTGACCTGTCGCCGGTCTTTTTCCGCGGCCCGGGCGTAACCGGCCATGCCGCCGCTGGACACCCACATTCTCCTCCTGGCGCTGTTTGGACTGGTCGTGCTGTTGACGGCGTGGCTGCCGATGGTGCTGAAGGATTATCCGCTTTCCCTGCCCATCATCTGCATCGCCTTCGGCACGATCTTCGTTTGGCCGCCATTATCCGGCGTTCTCGGAGAAAATCCGCTCGATAGCCGCTATATTACCGAGAAAGTCACGGAATTTGCGGTCATCATCTCGTTGATGGGCGCCGGGCTCAAGATCGACAGGATCTTCGGCTGGCGCAGCTGGCAGACGACGTGGCGGCTGCTGGCGATCTCCATGCCGCTGACGATCCTTGCGATCGCGGTGCTCGGCTGGAGCTATCTCGGGCTTGGCGTCGCCTCGGCATTGCTGCTGGGCGCCGCGCTCGCTCCGACCGATCCGGTGCTGGCCAGCGACGTTCAGGTCGGTCCGCCCCAGTCCGGCGAGGAGAAGGAGGTTCGCTTTGCGCTCACATCCGAGGCGGGGCTGAATGACGGGCTGAGCTTTCCCTTCGTGCATCTCGCCATAGCGATTGCCGGCATATCGGCCCATGACGGCGCGTGGTTCGGCCATTGGATGCTCTATGACGTCATCTGGCGGATCGGCGCAGGCGCGGGCATCGGCTGGGGCGTCGGCAAGATTCTCGGCTATCTGACATTCCGCCTGCCGCAACCGGCAAAGCTGGCGCGAACCGGCGACGGCTTCGTGGCGCTCGGCATAACCTGCCTCAGCTATGGGCTCGTCGAGATCGCGCATGGCTATGGCTTTATCGGCGTCTTCGTCGCCGCGCTGACGCTGCGCAATGCCGAGCGGGACAGCGGCTATCACGAAGACCTGCATGATTTCGCCGAGCAGATCGAGCGGCTGCTGATGATGGTCGTCCTCGTCTGTTTCGGCGCGGCCATCGCCGAGGGGACGGTGTTTGCGGCGCTCGACTGGCGCATCTTCGCCACGGCGCTCGCGATCATCTTTCTGGTGCGGCCGATCTGCGGCTGGATCGGGCTGATCGGCAGCCGCATACCGCCGCATGAAGCCGCCGCGATTTCGTTCTTCGGCATTCGCGGCCTCGGCTCCTTCTATTACCTCGCCTATGCGCTCGGCCATGCCGGCTTCGCCCGAGCGGATGTTCTCTGGGTGACGGTTTCGCTCGTGGTGCTGATCTCCATCATCCTGCACGGAATTGCGGTGACGCCGGTGATGCGTTATCTGGAACGCGGTTGAGGAATTCGGGACGCCATGAAAGCGACGGTCTGGCATAGAAGACTGCTGGTTGCAGTCACCACTATCCTGTTCGGCGTGTTCGGCTTCTGCGTCATCCAGGAACGCCTCTTCATCCGCAATGCCGAACAGGCGGAGGGCCGGGTGGTCAGGCTGGAAGAGAAGCCGGGCAAGCGGCAGATGCTCTACTATCCGGTGGTGGAATTCCGCTCCGGTTCCGGCGAATTGATCGAATTTTCCTCGGCATGGAGTTCATCGGAACCGACGAACAAGGCCGGCGACATCGTCAAGGTGTTCTATGATCCGGAAGATCCGCACTCGGCCCAGGTCGGCGACTGGCTGTCGCTCTGGGGCGGCGCGGCGATCGTCGGCGCACTTGCGCTGGTGTTCGCAGCGCTCACCTGCGGGCTTTATTACAGGGTCAGCTTCAATCGTCAGCGTCGGGCGCGCGGTTCGCGTTGATCCATTCGAAATCGCCCGCCAGCGCCTGATCCACCTTTTCCTGCATGGCGCGATAGCGCTGCAGCAATTCTTCGCCGAATGGCGTGACCGCGGCGCCTCCGCCCTGCCTGCCGCCGCGCTGGGAATCGACCACGGGCGCGGCGAACATCGCGTTCATGGCGCTGACGAGCAGCCAGGCGCGGCGATAGGACATGTCCATTGCCCTGCCGGCAGCGGAGATGGAGCCCGTCAGGCGGATGAGTTCGAGAAGCTGCATCTTGCCCGGGCCCAGGCGCTGCCTGTCGGGGAAATCGATGCGAACATGGGTCTTCAGGCCGCCTCGCACTTGCTCCCTCTCTTCATATTGACCGCAATGATCGAGGCCCTATCTATAACGATCGAACTGTGATTGTACATGATCCGCGGCAGGGGCCAAAAAGCGAGACAGAGGAGCCAGCGATGTTTGCGGCACAAGAGATCGTCCAGGACGACAAATCCGAGTTCTATCGCGAGCTGGCGACACAGCTTGGCGCGCTTCTGGATGGCGAGAGCGACCCGACCGCCAATGCCGCCAATACCGCGGCGCTGATCTTCCAGATGGTGCCGGACCTGAACTGGGCCGGGTTCTATTTTCTCCGGCAGGAAGGCGAACTCGTCGTCGGGCCGTTCCAGGGCAAGCCGGCCTGCGTTCGCATCGCCATCGGCAGCGGCGTTTGCGGCACCGCCATGGAAAAAGGCGAATCCATCATCGTCGAAGACGTGCACGCCTTCCCCGGACATATCGCCTGCGATCCCGCCTCGCGCTCCGAACTCGTCGTGCCGCTGATCCATCGGGATCGCGTCTTCGGCGTACTCGATCTCGACAGTCCCTCGCCGGGCCGCTTCGACGTCCTCGACCGGGCGGGTTTCGAGCAATTGGCCGCCATCTACGTCGCCGCCTGCAAATGGGAAGAACATGCCGGCTGACAGCGCCGCGCCGCTCTACGAAGGCAGGTGGATGGTCCGCCGCCTTGCCATCGACTATCTGGCGAGGTCGAGTTACCGCTTCGCCGGCATGGCGACGATCGACGGCGGCAGCTTCGCCGAAACCGGGACCGTTTCACTCGGCGCAAACGAATTTCCGGCGACGAGACAGTATGATCTCGTGGCGAATGACACGGGCATCGAGGTGTTTTTCGCCGATGGCCGTCCGTTCATAATGCTTGCCGCGATGCCGGACCAGCGGGTGCATCATCTCTGCGGCGCCGATGATTATCGCGGGCGCTTCTTTTTTCGCGGCAATGACGAATGGGCGGAGCGCTGGCGCGTGATCGGGCCGAGGAAGAATTATGCGAGCCTCAGCCTCTACCGAAGGATGGCCTAGGCGCGATCAGCCCGGCGCCGTGCACAGGTCTTCCAGCATCTTCGACGCCTTGCTGCCGCGCCTTTCCTTGTGCCGCAGCATGCGGAAGCGGCGCGGCGGAAGATCGAACGACGCTACGCGGATCAAACCCTGCTGGAGATAGGGCCGGGCGGCGGCGCCGGAAAGCGCGGCCGCGCAGCTGCCCGCCGCCACGGCGGCAAGCACGGCTTCATTGGAAGGCAGCGTCAGCGCCACCCGGAATTCGCGCGGATCGGCGCCCATTCTCGCTATGGCGGCGAGAAATTCCGAGCGCGTTCCCGAACCCTCCTCGCGAAAGACCCAGCTCGTCCGTTGCACGAGATCGTCGACGCCGAGCGGCTCGCCCGCCGCCCATGGATGATCCGGGGCGACGATGACGATCAGCCCGTCCTCGGCGATTTCGCGCGAGGCCAGCACGGGCGCGTCGAAAACCCCTTCGACAAAGCCGAGTTCCGCCTCGCCATTCAACACCGCCTCGGCGACGGAGCGGGTATTGCCGATCTTGAGGTCGATCTCGATGCCCGGATAGGACCGGTGAAAACGCATCAGGACCGGGGGTAGCCAGTAGCTCGCAATGGTCTGGCTCGCCCATAGCGCCAGCCGGCCCCGGCTGAGGCCGCCGAGTTCGGACAGCAGCAGTTCCGCCGAGCGCACGCGCGCCAATGTCGCCTTGGCCTCGCCGAGAAAATCGCGGCCGAGCTCGGTCAGTTCGATGCGACGGCCGACACGATGGAAAAGCTCGACGCCATGGAAATTCTCGAGGTTCCTGATCGCGCTGCTGACGGCGGACGGCGTGAGATGGATATCGGCAGCGGCGCGGGTGAGATGCTCGCGCTCGGCGACGGCAACGAAGATGGCCAATTGTTCGAATGTCATGATCGTTCGATCCTATCGAATGATTTGTAGAATAATATTCGATGGAAGTCGATATATCGAGTGACCTATTCTTCAGGCACGATGCACAATGAAATTCCTTCCTGCAAAAACCTGATCAACTGCCTGCCTGGCACGGCCCTTTCCTTCGGCGTCGCCGCGGCCGCCTTTGTCGCGACGAAGGCCGAGTTCGCGCTTGCCGGTGCTGTCTGGCTGGGCGGGCCGATCCTGGCTATCGCGCTGGGGCTGGTCGTCGCCCAGGCGCTGGCGCCGGGCGGTCGCTTCGAAGCCGGAATAATGTTCAGTTCGAAGACCTTGCTCGAAGTCGCGATCGTGCTGCTCGGGGCTTCGATCAGCCTGCAGGCATTGCAGGGCGCCGGCCTGGCTCTCGTCGCCGGGATCACGCTGGCCGTGTTCGTCTCGATCGGCGTCAGCTATGTGATCGGCCGCTGGATGGGCCTTGCGCCGAGGCTCGCCACGCTGATTGCCTGTGGCAATTCCATCTGCGGCAACTCGGCGATCGTCGCCGTCGCCCCGGTCATCAAGGCCGGGCGCGAGGAAATCGCCGCCGCGCTGGCGTTCACCGCGGTGCTGGGGATCGCCACGGTCTTCCTCCTGCCGCTGCTTTACGCCTATGCCGGAATGGGCGCATCGAAATACGGCGTTCTCGCGGGCATGACCGTCTATGCCGTGCCGCAGGTGCTGGCGGCCGCCGCTCCCGCGGGAGCGCTGAGCGTGCAGATCGGCACGCTGGTGAAACTCGTCCGCGTGTTGATGCTTGGCCCGGTCCTGATGGTTCTCGGAACGATCAGCAGGGATGCAGGCGCGCGGCGGTCGGCACCTGTCCTGCCCTGGTTCATCGTCGGCTTCGGGCTGATGATGGCGATGCAGTCGATGGGGCTGTTGCCGGATGCGGTTCAGAGGCCCGTCGCCGACGCGGCCGAAGCGCTGACGCTGGTGGCGATGGCGGCGCTCGGCCTGTCGGTGAATATCCGCACCATCGCCCATGCCGGCGGCAGGGTGATAGCCGCCGCCACGCTCTCCCTTGGGGCACTTGCCGCTATCGGCTATCTGCTGATCCTGGCGCTGCGGATTTCCTGAGCCGGCCACACTTACTGTGCGGGGTCACATGTCGCTGCGGTCATGATAGCCCGCGCGGGTCTGGCGATCCCGCGCCGTCTTCTCGGCTGCCGTCAGCCGGCGCCGCCTGGCCATGCCATAGGCGATGACGATGCCCAAGATGACGGGCCCACCCACGACGACGAAAAACCAGAAATATTCTGTCATCCACTCTCTCCGTTTGAAAACGAACCACGGAGCGAAAAGATGGTTCCGATGTGGAGCGATGGAGGATGGTGATCCCGACTGGATTCGAACCAGTGGCCTACAGATTAGGAATCTGTCGCTCTATCCGACTGAGCTACGGGACCATCGGCCGAGACATACTGTTTTTCGTCGCAAAGGCCAAGTCCGAAGATGGCGAAAATGGCCTCACGCGGCGGGCGCCAGTGCATTTTCGGCCAGCTGCACCCAATAGCTTATGCCGTGCGGGATGGCCTCGTCGTTGAAATCATAGGCGGGGTTGTGCAGCGATGCGCTGACGCCATTGCCGATGAAGATGAAGGCGCCGGGGCGCGCTTCCAGCATGTAGGAAAAATCCTCGCCCGCCATCATCGGTGCGGCTTCATCGTCCACCAGGCCGTCGCCGGCGACAGCGCGGGCGATTTTCGTGGCGAATTCCGTCTCCCGCCCGTGATTGAAGGTCACCGGATAATTGCGCACATATTCGACCTCGATCCTGCCGCCGAATGCCGAAGCCAGGCCCTCCGCCGCCTGCTTGATGCGCCGTTCGGCGAAGTCGCGCGATTCGGCGCGCAATGTCCGCACCGTTCCGGCGAGCTCGGCCTTTTCGGGGATGATGTTATGGGCGTCGCCCGCGTGGAATTTGGTGACGGACAGGACGATCGAATCCAGCGGATCGGTGCCGCGCGAAACGATCGTCTGCAGGGCGCCGACGAGCTGCGCGCCGATGACGACCGGATCGATGGTCGTATGCGGCTGCGCGGCGTGGCCGCCCTTGCCGTCGATGGTGATGTTGAATTCGTCGGTGGCGGCCATGATCGGGCCCTTGCAGATGGCGAATTCGCCGACGGCAAGGCCCGGAATATTGTGCATGCCATAGACTTCCGAAATGGCGAAGCGCTCCATCAAGCCGTCCTTGACCATCTCGCGGCCGCCGCCGCCGCCCTCTTCGGCGGGCTGGAAGATGATTGCGACCGAACCGCTGAAATTGCGCGTCTCCGCAAGGTAGCGCGCCGCGCCGAGCAGCATGGCCATGTGGCCGTCATGGCCGCAGGCATGCATCTTCCCCGCTGTCCGCGATGCCCAGGGCTTGCCGGTGATCTCGACGAGCGGCAGGGCGTCCATGTCGGAGCGCAGCCCGATCGTCGCGCCTTCGCCGCGCGCGCCGCGTATGATGCCGACCACGCCGGTGCGGCCGATGCCGGTGACGATCTCGTCGCAGCCGAATTCCCGCAGCTTTTCCGCGACGAATTGCGCTGTCTGGTGCACGTCGAACATCAATTCCGGATGCTGGTGCAGATGGCGTCGCCACTGCGCAACTTCTTCCTGCATGTCGATGGCGCGATTGAGCAAGGGCATTCGGGGATCACTCCAGGTTCATTGCAATTTTTATGGCGATTAAAGGGCTTTGCCTTTTGCCTGCCACATAAGATAGATAAGGCCATTGCCGCCCCACGTGAAGCGCAGCATCGGCCGCCTTCCACGTTTATACAGACAGGCTGGGTTTCAGGAATGCGGAAAACTGTAGCACTTTTTCTACTTGGCGCGGCGTTGTCAACGCTTTCGGCCCATGGCGCCGTTTCTTCGGCGCGGGCCGAGGCGAATATCACCTTCGATGCCGGCACGGGCGAGATACTGTCGCAAAAGGATGCGTTCCAGCGCTGGTATCCGGCTTCGCTCACCAAGCTGATGACCGTCTATGTCGCTTTCCGCATGCTGGAATCCGGCCAGGTCAAGCTCGACACGCCCGTGCGCATCACCGCGCTCGCCGCCAGGCAGCCGCCGAGCAAGATGGGCTACAAGGTCGGCTCGGAACTGACGCTCGACGACGCGCTGAAGATCATGATGGTGAAATCCGCCAATGACATCGCCATGGCCGTCGGCGAAACGCTGGGCGGTTCCTCGGAGAAGTTCGCGGCGCTGATGAACGAGGAGGCCCGGCGCATCGGGATGACCGGTTCGCATTTCGTCAATCCCAACGGGCTGCATTCCGACGATCATTATACGACGGCGCACGACCTTGCGATCATGACATGGCATCTGCGCCGCGATTATCCGCAATTCGCCCATTATTTCGATATCGAGGCGATCGATTACGGCGGCAAGAAACCGCAGCCCAATCTCAACGCGCTGATCGGCCGGTTCGAGGGCGCCGATGGCATGAAGACCGGCTTCGTCTGCCCTTCCGGCTATAATCTCATCGGCTCCGCAACGCGCAATGGCAGGACGATCGTCGCCGTGGTCCTCGGCGAATTGAAGCTTTCCTCGCGGGCGACCAAGGCGGCGGAGTTATTGGCAAAAGGCTTCGAGACGAGCGCCTCCGGGCGCGGCACCGGGCAGACCATCGAGACGCTGCAACCCTATGGCGGGGCGACCAGGGATGTCGCGATCAACATGCGGCCCGAGGTCTGCTCCAAGACGTCCGGCTCGGACAGCTGGGACGGCAAGGATCTCGAGGGCCATATCGTCGCGGGCTCGCCCTATATGAAGCGCATGGACCGCCAGCCGGTGGCGGAGAAGGTGGCGCTGCTCCCGGCCAAGCTCAATGCGCTCGGCATGGAAATGAACCGCATTCCCGTGCCGAGGCAGCGGCCGGAACGCGCCTTGAGCGATGCCGGCAATGCGGCAAGGGCCGCGATCAACTGATGGCTGCCGCGCCGATACCCGTTTCCGTGCTGACCGGCTTCCTCGGCGCCGGCAAGACGACGCTGCTGAACCGGCTGCTGAAGGACCCGGCGCTTTCCGATACCGCCGTGATCATCAACGAGTTCGGCGATGTCGGCATCGATCACCTGCTGGTGGAGAAGGCCAGCGAGGGCATTATCGAACTGTCCGATGGCTGCCTCTGCTGCACGGTTCGCGGCGAGCTCGTCGATACGCTGGCCGACCTGATCGACCGGCTGGAAACCGGAAGGATCAAACGGCTGAAGCGCGTCGTCATCGAGACGACAGGCCTCGCCGATCCGGCGCCGGTGCTGCATGCGATCATGGGCCACCCCGTATTGCTGCATGCCTACCGCCTCGACGGCGTGATCACCGCCATCGACCAGGTCAATGGCATGGCAACGCTGGATGCCCATGAGGAAGCCGTGAAACAGGCCGCCGTGGCGGATCGCATCGTCTTGACCAAGGGCGACCTGCGCCAGGCGGCGGGGCAGGGCAGGCTCCTGCGCGACCGGCTGGCCGATCTCAATCCCGGCGCCGAGATCATCGACGCGTCGGAACAGCGCGCCGGCTATGCCGGGCTGTTCGAATGCGGCGTCTACAATCCCGAGACCAAGACCGTCGATGTGCAGCGCTGGCTGAACAGCGAGGCCTATCGCGACAGGGACCGCGAGCGCGCCAGTCTCGGTCACGGTCTCGACCACGGCCACGACCATCACCACCATGATCATGATCACGGTCACGACCATGGTTCGCACGATCATCACCATCATGACGTCACCCGGCACGACGCGTCGATCCGCTCGTTCTCGCTGACCCATGACCGGCCGATACCGCTGTCGGCGCTCGACATGTTCATCGACCTGCTGCGCTCGGCGCATGGCGAGAAGCTGCTGCGCGTGAAGGGCATCGTGCAATTGGAAGACGATCCGGAACATCCGCTCGTGCTGCATGGCGTCCAGCAGATATTCCATCCGCCGGCGCGGCTGCCGGCCTGGCCGGCCGGAAAGCGGGAAACGCGGCTGGTGATGATCGTCAAGGACCTGCCGGAAACCTATGTGCGGCAGCTGTTCGCGGCGTTCCTCAACGAGCCGCAGATCGACACGCCCGACCGGGCGGCGATGCAGGACAATCCGCTGGCGATTTCAGGCATGAAGCTTTCGCAGTAGGTCAGCCGCGCTCGATGTGGAAGCGGTGCCCGCCCTCGACATTGACGGTTTCGATCAGGCGGTGGCCCTCGGTCATGCAGAAATTCGGCATGTCGATGACGGCGAGGGGATCGGTCGTCTCCACCCAGATACGCGCGCCGGGCGCAAAATCCTGCAATTTCCGCCGGGTCTTGAGCACCGGAAGCGGGCAGTTCAGCCCACGCAGATCATAGATTTCCTGGTCCGTCATCGGCTTATTCGCCCATGATCTTCCACCAGGCCTTCTTGGCGGGGGCGGGCGTTTGCGTCGGCTGTGCCTGCGTCTGGGCAGGCTGCGCCTGGGCAGGCTGCGCCGGCGCAATCGACGCCGTGGTCTGCGGCGAAGTGCCCGGCGGCGTTGCCGTGGTCGCTGCGGTCTGGGAGGCAGGCCGGCTCATGCGGGTCCGCCTTCCTTCCTTTTCCTCTTTCGCCTTGTCGGCTGCGACAGCCGAAGCCAGCCGCACCATGACCTGCGGCTTCGAGGCAGAGCCCTCGTCCTGCGGCGAAAGCGATGGCGGCTCCATCGTCACCCGTTCGCCGCGGGCGCGGCGTGCGCTCCAGTCGGCGATGATCCGGGCTTCCTCGAGGCCCTTGATCGAGCGGCTCGGCGGCTGGGTCTTGCCCTTGCCGGCCATGGACGAGAAAGCGGATTCATAGGTGCTCTGATAGGATTGATAGGCCATGCGCAGCGATTCCGGCTGGTTCGCCGGCGGGCAGATGCTGGTGGCGGCTATCGGAGCATTGGGATCGGTCGTGTGGTTGAAGACATATTTCTTCTCGCACACATCCACCTTCGGCGGCACCTTGGTGATCTCGAAATGATCATAGCCTTCCTTCAGGTTCTTCCAGAAGGCGTAATTGGGGTCATCCTTGTAGCGCGCCATGTTGGCGGCGGTCATGCGGAACGGGAATGCCTGCAGCTGGATCGATTGCTGGCCGCCCTTGAAGGCGTCGCGCGCGAAGGCGTAGATCTGCGCCACCTGGGCATCCGTCATCGAGTAGCAGCCGGATGAAGAGCAGGCGCCGTGCACCATGAGGTTGGCGCCGGTGCGGCCAAGCGCACGGTCGAGCGCATTGGGGAAGCCGGTGTCGAACGAGAGGTAATAGTTGGATTTCGGGTTCATGTGGGCGGGACGGACGGCGTAGAAGCCTTCCGGTGCCTGGCGGTCGCCTTCGATGAACTTGGGACCGAGCTTGCCCGACCATTTGCAGATCTGGTAGCTGGTCACCATGTCGTAGCGGCCATTGTCCTTCTGCTTCCAGATCTCGAGGACATTCTCCTCCTTGAAGATGCGGACCATGATCGGCGATGTCGTCGTCATGCCCTTGGTCTTCATCACCTTCACCAGCTTGGGCGGGATGGGCGTGTTGGCGCCATTCGGAACCATGTCGTCGATCGACGATCCCTGGCAGCCGGCAAGGAAGAGCGTGAGCATCAGGGGCGCAAGGATCTTGGTCGGTATCTTCATCGCTTCAACTGTTGCAGTGGCCACAAAAACGTCCGTCTGGTCGGTTCGACCGCGGGTCCAATCTACTAAATGCACCCGTTATAGTTGATAAAGACTTACTGCGACCACACAAATTCGCGATCACGCAGATGTCCCCTGTCATGGAGTGAGGGCGGATTTATGGCGAAGCAGCGGATGATTTTTAACCTAAAGCGGCAAAATTAAAAAGGCGGCACAAAGGCCGCCTTGTTAATTTATGCCATCGATCGCGACATTAGCCGTTGAGGGCATCCTTGAGCGCCTTTGCGGGCTGGAACGCGACCTTCTTGGAAGCTGCAATCTTGATGGTTGCGCCTGTTGCAGGGTTGCGGCCTTCACGAGCAGCGCGCGCCTGTACCTTGAACTTGCCAAAGCCTGGCAGCGAAACTTCATCGCCAGCTACAACTGAATCGGTGATGTTTTTAAGAATGCTGTCAACAATCGCCTTTGACTGAACCTTTGTAAGACCCTGATCAGCTACGAGCTTTTCAACGAGATCGGACGTATTCATTTGGCGGTTTCCTCAGTATATTCGTTGATCGGAGGGGTCTGTATGGCATGGGGCGGCCGGTCTGTCATCAGCAGCACAACCCAAAATGCACGTTTATACCCAGTGTTTACGGGGTTTTTTCGCAAATCGACGCCAAAAACCGCTCCATGCGCACGTCGGTCGCCACCGGGCCGGGCCAAGTGATTCGGCTTGCCTGTATCGCATTCAGCTGCCGGAAGCCGGTGACTGCGCGCTGAGGCGCCAGATTGGCGGGTTGCCGATATGGCGGACCACATGGTCGATGAAGGCGCGAACTTTCGGCGGAACGTGGCGTGTCGGCGGGTACACCGCATGGATCGCATAGGGTATCGGCGTGGCACCCGGCAGGGCGGGGATCAACGTTCCGTTGCGCAGGGACTCGGCGGCGATGAACATGGGCAGCAGCGCGAGGCCAAGCCCCGCAACGGCCATGTCGCGCATCACCTCGCCATTATTGGTGACGAGCCTGCCGCGCATCGCAACCGCGATCGGTTCGTGCGTATCTGCCGGATTCTCGAATTGCCAGAGCTGGCTCGTATTGACGTTGGAATAATCGATGCAGCTATAATCGCCGAGCGCCTCGATCGATTGCGGCAGGCCGTGTTCGCGCGCGAAGGACGGGCTGCAGCAGACGATGCGCGGGTCCTCGCAGAGCTTGCGGGCGACGAGGCTGGAATCCTTCAGCACCCCGATGCGGATGCCGACATCATAGCCGCCGCGGACGAGGTCGGTCATGCGGTCGTCGAACTCCACGGCCAGTTCCAGCTCGCCGTACTGGCGGGCGAAGTCGGCGATCATCCTGCCGAGATAGAGCGTGCCGAAGGTCATCGGCGCGGTGATGCGCAGCGTGCCCCGCACGGCGCCGCTGCGCCGGCCGGCGGTCTCGGCGGCGTCCATGATGTCCTTCACCAGCGGGCGAACCTGCTCCATGAAGTCCACCGCATGCACCGAAGGCAGCAGCTTGCGCGGCGATCGCTGGAAGAATTCGACGCCAAGCGCGGCTTCGAGATCGGCTATCCGCTTGCTGACCACGGATTTCGACAGGTTGAGCCGTGCCGCGGAAGCCGTGATGCTGCCGGTTTCCATCACGTCGAGAAAAGTGAGAAGATCGTCAAAACGCCAGTTCATGGTGCGACTGTATCGCACAAGATCGACCAGGAACAGCGCAAACAGCGCTTATGGTTCGATGCTGTCGAACCTGGATACGGAATTTGCGGGCTTTATGCGGCGCCCGGAAGCCTCGATATTGCAACCAACGGCAATATTGCCCGGCCAATCGAACCAAGGAGGCTCTCATGAGCTTGCAACTGACGGGAATTCATCATCTGACCGCCATCACGGCCAATGCGCCGGAGAATGTGCGGTTCTACACGCAGACGCTCGGCCTGCGGCTGGTCAAGAAGACGGTCAACCAGGACGATACGAGCGCCTATCATCTGTTCTATGCGGATGGGAAGGCGACGCCCGGCACCGATCTTACGTTCTTCGACTGGCCGGCGACGCCGGAGCGCCGGGGCACGCACAGCATAGCCCGCACGGGCCTCAGGGTCGGCAGCCGCGCCAGCCTCGACTGGTGGAAGGCACGGTTCGCGCAGCTCGGCGTGACATCGGGCGAGGTCACCGAAACCGGCGGCCACGCATCGCTCGATTTCGAGGATGCGGAAGGCCAGAGGTTCCGCCTCGTCGATGATGGCGGCAGCGGCGAAGCCTATCCCTGGGACAGGAGCCCGGTGCCGGCGGAGCATCAGATCAGGGGGTTGGGACCCATCGTGATCAGCGTGCCGGACATAACCAATACGGAAGCCATCCTCGTGCATATCATGAACATGAGCAAGGTGCGGGAATATCCGTCGCCGGACGGCGAAGGGGATGTGCATGTGTTCGCCATGGGCGAGGGCGGCCCGGCAGCCGAACTCCACGTGGCGGTCCAGCCCAATCTTCCCGCCGCCAGGCAGGGCGCCGGAGCGGTGCATCACGTGGCCTTCCGCGCGCCCGACATCGCCCAGCTGCATGAATGGACCGAGCGGTTGAAGAGCTTCCGCGTGCCTTCCAGCGGCGAGGTGGAGCGCTATTACTTCCGCTCGCTCTATTTCAGGGAGCCGAACGGCATCCTGTTCGAGATCGCAACGGATGGACCCGGCTTTACCGTCGACGAGCCCTTGGAGACGCTGGGCGAGGCACTGTCGCTGCCGCCATTCCTGGAGGCGAAGCGCGAAGCCATCGAAGCCGGCCTCAAGCCGCTCTGAAGCCCGCCAGCCACGACCGGACCGCCTCGATATCGAGCGGTCCGGTCTCGTGCCCCGCATCGATCCGCAATGTGTCGATCTCTGCGCCCGCGGCCCGCAAATCCGCCTCTAGACCGGCGGCGTGGGCGCCGAAGACGTCATGTTCGCCGACCACCATCAGGATTTTCGCGCCCGACAGATCGGCCCCGGGCGTCTCCTCCAGCACCTTCCCGGCGCGAAGCAGCACGGCGTTCTCAACGAGGCCGGGGTGAAGCTGCATCATCGCCGCGAGCAGGTTTGCGCCGTTCGAATAGCCGATGAAAACGGTGCGGTCGAGATCGAGCCCATAGGCCTCCACCGCGCCTTCGACGAAGGCATTGAACGCCTCGGCTTCGGAGCGGATGTCGGCCTGGTCGAAGCTCAGCGGGCCATAGCGGCGGAACCAGCGGGCGATGCCCTCCTCGGTGCTGCGGCCGCGCAGGCCGATCAGCCTTGCCCCGGGTGCGGCGGCCGCCGCCAGCGGCATGAGGCTGGTCTCGCTTCCCGCCGAGCCATGCAGCAGCACGAGCGTCAGATCCTCCGCCTCCTCCGGCAGATGGACACGGTGGATGAACGGCAGGTCGCGGTAGATGAACCTTTCCTCGCCGGGCATCCCGAACTGGGGCAGGACGATGCGGAAATTTTCCGCCTCGGCCTCGAAATGCGGCGGGATGAACAGCTTCGTTCCGAGCGTTTCATAGGGCTCGTCCAGCAGCATGCCCGGCCCGTCCGAGGCGAGCTCGAGCAGGCTGCCGCCCGGTTCGCGCACATAGATCGAATGGAAATATTTGCGGTCATGTATGGCGGTGGCATCGGCGCCATCCGCGATCAACCTGTCGAAGACGGTCGAGACCGCCGCAATGTCGTCGGCGCGAAAGGCGATGTGGTCGATCGTGCCGGTGCCCGGCGCCGAGCTCCAGAAGCCCGAGGCATCGCGCACGTCGACATGGTCTCCGGCCGGCGAGGTCAGGCGGGTGATGGTGCCGCTCTGCTCCCGTGCATCGCAACCGAAATAATGCTGGAGGAATTGCGCGGTCGCTTCCGGCTGCTCCGTCAGCACCGTTGCGGCATGGATGGAGCGGATCGCGCTTTCGGCGGGAATGCCGCTGCCCGTCCACGGCTCCGTGGTTCGTGCCTGCCGCACACCGACGAGCTTGACGATGACGCCGTCGGGATCGTGAAAGCGCAGGACAGGTTCGCCGAATTCCTGCGCGGGACCGGTGACGGCGACATTATGGGTCATCGCCCGTGTCAGCCAGTAGCCGATGCTTTCCAGCGGCACCGCCAGCGCGATCTCGCTGGGCTGGCCGTAACCGACGCGGCCGGGCGAGCCGTCTTCCCAGACGAGGAAGGTGACCAGCGTGCCGGGCGAGCCGATCGCATCGCCATAAATCAGGTGCAGCTGCGCCGCATCCTCGAAGCCGCCGGTGCGCTTGACGAGCCGCAGCCCGAGAAACCCGGCATAGAAATCGACATTGGCCTGAACCTTGCGCGCGATCAGCGTGATGTGGTGAATGCCGGCCATGGAAGCGTCCTCGTTGCTGGCCGGAGTGATAGGGAGAATGTCCCCGGCGCGCAACTCGCAAGGTGTGGGCGGAAGGCAAAAAAGAAACACCCACCGCTGGGAGGAGCGATGGGTGTTGCACAAAGAACGGTTCTGGGAGGAAAACCGTCTTGGGTAATCGCGGCCTTGGGAGGAGGAGGTCGCCGCGATCGGGGTATTTCTTAGAACGCCGAAGCGGCCTTCTTTGCTACGAAGGAAATGTCGCCGCGGGAGATGCCGAGGTCGTTCAGTTCACGTGCGGAAAGGCGGCTCAGTTCGTTGACAGTGTCGCGGTAACGGCGCCAGTTATTGTAAGAGCGGATCAGGTTCATTTCACTCACCTTGCGATTTAAATTTTGTGGATCATTCTGTTGAGCTGCATATAGGCGAGTGCCGGCGAGACTTGCAGTGACAAGTTTGCATAGCTGGTTTGCAAGAAATATGGGCTGAATGCCTTCGTTTGCGGCGGATTATGCCTTCAAATTGACCATATTCGGCTTTGGCGGCATGAATCCCGCATCATCGCGCTGCCGGAGCAGGCTCAAACGGTGCTTTTGGCCGCCTGGCTGCCCGATTTTTGGCCTCTCGTCCTGGCATTTGCCTTGGTGCCCGTCTGGGCATTCGCCGATTTTGCAGGGCTGGTGCGCTTGCTCGCGCGTTTGCGGGAGCGGCGTTCCATTTCGGCATCGGCTTTCTTCGCTGCCGCTTCCGACTGTTCGCGATAGGCCTCCACTTCCTCCTCCGTGAGATGCTCGATGCCGATGAAGGAATTCTTGGCCTTGCTGACCCGCAGCAATTCGTCGAGCTTGGTCTGCAACGCCACGCTGTCGCGGTTCTGCGTGTTCTGGATGAGGAACACCATGAGGAACGTGATGATCGTCGTGCCGGTATTGATGATGAGCTGCCACGTATCGCTGAAACCGAAGATCGGCCCGCTTACGGCCCAGACGATGACGATGGTCACGCACAGGATGAAGGTCAGCGGCCGCCCGGCCAGCATCGCGACGTAATTGGCGATATTGGTGAAGAACTGGTTCAATGTGGCGACTCCCCGAAGACCGTGCATCAGCGTGCAGTGGCACTTAAACGGGAATGCGACTGCAATGGTTCCGGTTGCGGTTCCGGGTACGGCTCGCGCCGACATAATCCTTTAAAAACGCCGGCGGGAGGCGTATGCTTGGTGATGATGCTGAGGGTCCCTGTGGGCCAGGTACGGCCACATGGACTGTCCGGTTCTATGAATCAGGGAGGTACCATCATGGCACATTTTCACGTCATAGCCGGCGATGGCGAGACCATCATTCATCCCGAGGTGCGGGAGATCGGCTTTAGCGACATATTCACGGCGCTGCGCCGCGGCCTGGGCGATTTCTGGGCCAAGCCTTCGCATTACGTCTTCCTCTGCCTTATCTATCCCGTGGCCGGGCTGGTGCTGCTGCGCCTGTCGGCCGGGGCCAATGCGCTGCCGCTGGTTTTTCCGCTGATGTCGGGATTTGCGCTGATCGGTCCGGTTGCGGCGCTCGGCCTCTATGAAATCAGCCGGCGGCGCGAGCTGGACATGGATGCCTCCTGGCGCCATGCGACGAACGTGGTGCGCTCTCCCGCGCTCCCCTCGATCATCGCCGTCGGTGTCATGCTCTTCGCGACGTTTCTGGCATGGCTGCTCACGGCGCAGGCCGTCTATACGAGCCATTTCGGCGACAGCGCGCCCGCATCGCTGGCGGTCTTCCTCGACCAGTTGTTCACGACGCCCGAGGGCTGGAACATGATGCTCGTCGGCAATGCGATCGGCTTCGTCTTCGCGCTCTTCGTGTTGTGCACCACGGTCGTCGCGTTCCCGCTGCTGCTCGACCGGGACGTCGGCGCCTATGCCGCGGTGGCGACATCGGCCAGGGCCGTGTTCACCAATCCGCTGCCCATGCTGCTGTGGGGGCTGATCGTCGCGGTCCTGCTGGCGGTGGGGTTCCTGACGCTGTTCGTCGGCCTCGCCATCATCATTCCGGTCCTCGGCCATGCAACATGGCATCTCTATCGTGCGGTGGTTGTCTCGCCGCACGATGAAGCCCGGCGCTGAGGTTCAAGCTGGCAGAACCCTGCAAATCTCCACATCCCTCAGGCTGAGCCCCAACTTCCCTCATGCTGAGCCTGTCTGCTGATGCCACTGTCCCGGTTGCAGTGATGTACCGCGTGCTTCGACAGGCTCAGCATGAGGGAGGTGGGTTGGTGGCATGAGGGAGGTGGGGTGCAATCCCTTTTCGAGATGCTGGATACGGAAAATCCTCACCACGCCCGCGAAAATCGCGTCTGGTCATTGAAAATGGGGGAGACGGGCGGTCTTCAGCGCGTCAGTATGGTATCAGGGTCGAGGTCCGAAGACCGCCCGCGACGTCTTTGCCTGCTATCATTGCGTTTGTCAGACGCAACAACCCGGAAAACGAAGCGCCACCCCCGTTTCCTTCTGCAGTTTGCTGGATAGTCGGGGTTGTCACTTCCGACCGTCCGGCAACGCCACCCTTTCCCAGCAATCGAAACAGCACCGGAAGCTGCTCCCCCACTGGAAAGGACCTGCACAGAATACCCCGGCTTCAAACAGGTGGGATAAGTTTTTTTGCGTGCCGGGGCGAAGAATGAGCGAAATCAGAAGCTTGCAGGGCAAAATATTTTTTTAGGCCGAAAATCTATCCCACCGCATGGGCCAGTTTGCCCCTGTTCACGGCCCGGAGAACGAGAGATGGCAGTCCCCGGTTTAATTGCGGCCGGATGTCGGGATTTCGCCTTGTGCTTCGTCCTTTGAGCAATGGAACGAAGGAGAAACGCCATGAGATCAACCGCAGGAGGTCGCCGATGACCGCCACTATCACCGCATTCGAACGGTCGCCGGACCGAGGCAAGGGCCTGGCGCGCGATACGCGCGTCCGCTGGGCGCTGGAAGAAGTGGGCCAGCCCTATGATGTCAGGCTTCTGTCGTTCCAGGCGCTGAGGCAGCCGGCGCATCTCGCGCTCCAGCCATTCGGGCAGATCCCGACCTATGAGGACGGCGATCTCGCTCTGTTCGAATCCGGGTCGATCATATTGCATGTCGCGGAGCGCCATGGCGGTCTGCTGCCGCACGATGCGAAGGGGCGGGCGCGCGCCATCACCTGGATGTTCGCGGCGCTCAACACGGTGGAGCCGCCCATTATCGACCGGTCGACGACCGTGTTGCTGGAGCGCGGTGAGCCCTGGTACGAACAGCGCCTGTCCGTCGTCGAGGAGCGCGTGCGCAAACGGCTCGGCGAGCTTTCCCGCTGGCTTGGCGACAAGGAATGGCTCGAGGGCACCTTCACCGCCGGCGACCTGCTGATGATCTCGGTGCTGCAACGGCTGGGCGGGTCCGGTATCGTGGAAGACCATGCCAATCTGTCGGCCTATGTCGCCCGCGGCGAAGCACGCCCGGCCTATGCACGCGCCTTTGCGGCACAATTAGCAGTATTCACGGGTCAGTAACGATCGAGCGCTGGAAAGCCCGCCTCAACGGTCGTGCAGGACATGCGCCGCCTTGACCGCTGCCGTGGCGCGGTTCTCGACGCCCATTTTCACATAGATCTGTTCCAGGTGCTTGTTGACGGTGCGGGCGCTGAGATTGAGGATCTCGCCGATATCGCGGTTGGATTTGCCCTTGGCTATCCACAGCAGCACCTCCGATTCGCGCTGGGTGAGGCCGAAGCTCTGGCGCAGCAATTCATCGCCGCTGGCCTGGTTCGCCAGCGTCAGGCGGAACAGATATTCGTCGGCGGTGAGCGCGCCGAGATAGGTGAGATGCAGCCCGCCCATGGCGCCGTCGATCTCGACGGTTTCGTCGCGGGCGCCGGCGCGTTCGGCCGCGCGCTCCCGCAGCCATGCCGCCACCTTGTCGCTGATGAGCCGATGCGCCTCCTCGGCCCTGCCCAGCGTCTGCTCCATCAGATGCGTCGCCTGCGGCGTCGTCCAGCGCGGCCTGCCGTCGCGGCCGATGGCCAGCAGATGCCGCCCCGCCGCATCAAGCGCCACGCGGGCGTTCTGGGCGGAGCGGGCATTGCCGAGGTGGACGCGGATGCGCGCCCGCAGCTCGTCGATATTGATGGGCTTGGTCAGGTAGTCGACGCCGCCGGATTCCAGCGCATGAACGATGTGCTCCGTCTCGGAAAGGCCGGTCATGAAGATCACCGGCACCTGCGCCACCGAGGCGGTGCTCTTGATCTTGCGGCAGGTCTCGAAGCCGTCCATGTCGGGCATGACCGCATCCATGAGGATGAGGTCGGGCGTGATGCGCTCGACGACCTTCAGCGCGGCCGCGCCGGAGGTGGCGATGAGCACGGACGATCCCGCCTGCTCCAGCGCGTCGGTCAGGAAGCCCAGCGTCTGGGGCGAGTCGTCGACGATCAGCACGATATCGCGCGGGGTGGCTTCAGTCACGGTGGCCGCTTTCCTTGTTGTGCACCAGGTCGAGCAGGAAGCGTTCATAGCCGGCCATGTCGAATGCCTGGACATAATGCCTCACTTCGTCGGCAAAGGGGCGATGTTCTTCCAGCCTGGCAAGTTCCGTCAGCTTCATCTCGATGCCGCGGACATAGCCTATCTCGCCGAGGCGGATCAATTCGCGCAGGTGGGTTTCGCCGGGGCTGACGAGCGGGCGGCCTTCCGGTGCCGGCGGCTGGGGCGAGGCGTCTTCATAGACCCATTCCAGCCCCAGCAGGCGGGCGATCCGGTCCTGCAGCTGCCGCACGTCGAAGGGCTTGGCCAGCGTGTCGTTGTGCTGGTCGGATTGCTCGGAGGAAGGGCCATCGCCGATATTGGCCGAAAGCATGATGATGGGCGATTTATCTCCCGCCTCGCGCAGGCGGGAGACGAGCTGCCAGCCATTCATCTGCGGCATCGATATGTCGATGATGAAGAGATCCGCCTTCACCCCTTCGATGAGCGTCAGGCATTCCGGCCCGCTGGCGGCGGTGAGGACGACGAAATCCAGCGGCGCAAGGATTTCGCGCACCATTTCGCGATGATCCTCATTGTCGTCGACGACGACGATGGTGCGGCGCTGGCCGGAATAGGTGCGGATCCTGCGCAACGGCGATGCCGGGATCTGCGGCCGCAGGACGGCGGACAGCATGAGCCGGACACGGACGGTCGAACCCTTGCCATGGGTGCTGTCGACGAGGATCTCGCCGCCGAGCGTCTGGGTCAGCAGCCGCGTGATGGTGAGGCCGAGGCCGAGGCCCGGCATGGGCCGAATGTTCTCGGCCTCGCCGCGGTGAAACGGTTCGAAGATCCTCGGCAATTCGCTTTCGGGGATGCCGCGCCCCGTATCGCTGATGGTGAAGGTCGCGACCTGGCTGCGGTACGAGACGTCGAACGTGACGGTGCCGCCATCGGTGAACTTGATCGCATTCGACAGGAGATTGACCAGTATCTGGCGCAGGCGCTTCTCGTCGGTGCGCACGAAGACCGGCATTCCGGCGGAGCGGCTGTGCTTGAAGATGAGCTTCTTCGCATCCGCCTGCGGCTGGAACATCTGGACGATCTGGTCGAGGAAATCGCCAAGATTGATCTCGTTGGAGAACACTTTCAGGCGGCCGGCCTCGATCCGCGAAATGTCGAGCAATCCGTCGATCAGCCCGGAGAGATGGTCGGCGCTGCGCTTGATGACGCGGATCGCGGCCTGGCGCGGCGCGGGTATCGTCTCGTCGCGCTCCAATATCTGCGCATAGCCCAGAACCGCATTGAGCGGCGTGCGCAATTCATGGCTCAGCCCGACGACATAGCGGCTCTTGGCGCGGTTTGCGGCCTCGGCGGCTTCCTTCGCCTCCTGCAGCGCGGCATCCGTCTTCTCATGCGCGGCGATTTCCTTGAGCAGCAGCGTGTTCTGGCGCGAGGATTCCTCCTCGGCGAAGACCCTGCTGTCATGGGCGAGCACGTAGAACCAGCAGGCAATGGCATTCACCACCGCGAAAACGAAGAACACGATCAGCAGCGTCCGGTGCACCACGGCGGATGCGTCGGCCGGGCCGCTGGTCTGGTAGGCGATCATCGCCAGCACCGCCGCTATGCCGGTGAGCGAGACCGATACGGTGAGGGCGTAGCGCCCCAGCCGCGAGCCGAGGGCGCGGATCGCCCTTTCCGGCAATAGCGACGCGGCGACGGCGCTGACCTGGGCATTGGTGGATGCCGTCGGCTTGCACAGATCATGGCAGCGGCTGTCGAGCGAGCAGCAGAGGGAGCAGATCGGCGCAGCATAGGCCGGGCACCAGGCCATGTCCTCCGTCTCGAACGGATGCTCGCAAATGGAACATTGCAGCGTCTGCACCTTCCGCCATTCGGATGGGGCGGTGCGGGCGAGGTAATATCTGCCCTTCGTCCACCAGGCTATCAGCGGCGAGACCAGGAAGGACACGGCAAGGGCGATGAAGGGCGCCAGCGCCGCTGCCATGGCGCCGAACAGGCCGAAATGCGCGGCAAGCGACGTGGCGGTGGCGGCGCCCATCGCGCCGAGGCCGACCGGGTTGAGATCGTAGAGATGCGCGCGCTTGAATTCTATGCCGGGCGGCGCCAGCCCGAGCGGCTTGTTGACGAAGAGATCGGCGGAAATGGTGCAAAGCCATGCCATCGCCACCAGCGAGAAGATGCCGAGCGTCTCCTCCAGCAGCCGGTAGATGCCGAGTTCCATCAACAGCAGCGCGATCATGACGTTGAACATCAGCCACACCACCCGTCCGGGATGGCTGTGGGTCAGGCGCGAGAAGAAGTTCGACCAGGCGAGCGATCCCGCATAGGCGTTCATCACATTGATCTTCAATTGCGAGACCACGACGAGGACGACCATGAGGACGAGCGCGAGGGTGGTGGAAGGGGTCATGTAGCCGAATGCCGTCAGGTACATCCATGAGGGATCTGCGGCCTTTTCGAGGGGGACGCCGCTGCTCAGCGTCAGCACCACGAGGAAGGAGCCGGCGAGGAGCTTGGGCGCGCCCATGATCACCCAGCCGGGGCCGGCGAGGAAGATCGCGATGCGCTGGCGCCAGTTGCGGTGGCCGTCGGGCGGCAGGAAGCGCAGGAAATCCACCTGTTCGCCGATCTGCGCCATCAGAGCCAGTATCACCGCGCTCGCCGCGCCGAACTGCGCCAGGACGAAGGGCGCGATCATCCGCTGTTCTTCGCCGGTTCCGGACGATGCCATGGACGATGCCATGGGCGATGCTATGCCGCCAAATGCCCGCCAGAGGTCGAACTTTTCCCAGTCGACCAGCGCAATGACGATGAAGGGCGCGACGTTCAGGATGATCCAGAACGGCTGCGTCGCCAGCTGGAACTTGCTGATCATCCGCACGCCATAGGTGACGAGGGGAATGACCGCGACCGAGCTTATGATGTAGCCGGCCCACAGCGGAATGCCGAATGCCAGTTCGAGCGCGCCCGACATGATCGACGCCTCGATGGCGAAGAGCAGGAAGGTGAAGCTCGCATAGATCAGCGAGGTGATGGTCGAGCCGATATAGCCGAAGCTCGCGCCGCGCGTCAGGAGATCGATATCGACGCCGTGGCGAACCGCATAGCGGCATATGGGCAGGCCGATCGCGAGCATCAGCGCGCAGGCGACGAGAATTGCGGCAATGGCATTGGTCGTGCCGTAGGAAAGGGTGATCGTCGCGCCGATCGCCTCAAGCGCGAGAAACGATATCGCCCCGATCGCCGTCTGCGCGATGCGCTGCGAGGAATAGCGCCGGGCGCTCTTGGCGGTGAAGCGCAGCGCGTAGTCTTCCAGCGTCTGATCCGCAACCCAGCGATTGTACTCGCGTCTTACGGGAATGATGCGTTGACGCGCAACCATACACCCTGGCTTCCCCTGATTTCATCCGGGCCACTTAAGCACGGCTTTGCCGCGGGAAGGAAGCGCCGACATGCAATGTTCGGTCATGCCGGCTACGTCGTTTAACGTATGTGGCTTCGATCCCGCCTGCCCGATAGTGGCCGGTAGCACGCCCGAATGGCTGAAGCCACAGCCCCAAGGCGCCAGACAAAGCAAAAAAGGGGATCAGACATGAAAATCAGGACAAGCATCCATGCGGCGGCCTTGGCCGGCATGCTGGCCGCGACGGCGTTTCAGGGCGCCTTCGCCCAGGAAGACACGATCAAGATCGGCATCCTCCATTCGCTTTCGGGAACGATGGCGATTTCCGAGACGACGCTCAAGGATGCGATGCTGATGCTCATCGACGAGCAGAACAAGAAGGGCGGCGTGCTCGGCAAGAAGCTCGAGGCCGTCGTCGTCGATCCGGCGTCCGACTGGCCGCTTTTCGCCGAAAAGGCCCGCGATCTGATCGAAAAGGACAAGGTGGCGGCGGTTTTCGGCTGCTGGACCTCCGTTTCGCGCAAATCGGTCCTCCCCGTCTTCGAGGAACTCGACAATATCCTGTTCTATCCGGTGCAATATGAGGGCGAGGAGAGCCAGCGCAACGTGTTCTACACCGGCGCCGCTCCGAACCAGCAGGCCATTCCCGCCGTCGACTACCTTGCCGAGAACGAAGGCGTCGAGCGCTGGGTGCTGGCCGGCACCGACTATGTCTATCCCCGCACCACGAACAAGATCCTCGAAGCCTATCTCAAGGCCAAGGGCGTCGCGGCCGAGGACATCATGATCAACTACACGCCGTTCGGCCACAAGGACTGGCAGACGATCGTGTCCGACATCAAGAAGTTCGGCTCTGCCGGCAAGAAGACCGCCGTCGTCTCGACCATCAATGGCGATGCCAACGTGCCCTTCTACAAGGAGCTCGGCAATCAGGGCGTCAAGGCCGAGGACATTCCCGTCGTCGCCTTCTCGGTGGGCGAGGAAGAGCTCGCCGGCCTCGACACGTCGCCGCTGGTCGGGCATCTCGCGGCCTGGAACTATTTCCAGTCGGTCGACACGCCCGCCAATGCGGAGTTCATCAAGACCTGGAAGGCCTTCACCAAGAACGACAAGCGGGTGACCAACGACCCGATGGAAGCGCATTATATCGGCTTCAACATGTGGGTTAAGGCCGTCGAGGCCGCCGGCACCACGGAGCCCGACAAGGTGATCGATTCGATCGTCGGCGTCTCGGTGCCGAACCTTTCCGGCGGCTATTCCACGATGATGCCCAACCACCACATCACCAAGCCGGTGCTCATCGGCGAAATCCAGACCGATGGCCAGTTCGAGACCGTGTTCGAAACGCCCGGCCTCGTGGTCGGCGACGAATGGTCCGACTATCTGCCGGACTCGAAGGATCTCATCTCCGACTGGCGCAAGCCGATGTCGTGCGGAAACTTCAACGTCGTCAGCGGCAAGTGCGGCGGCAAGGGTTCCTGACACGCTTCCAGCGGGGTCGCGGGATTGAGCCGCGACCCCCTCTTCAATCTCACAGAGGACAGGGCCCATCGCCCTCGTTAGCCATGCAGATCGCAATCAGAATCGCCCTGATGCTCCTCCTCGCCGTCGCTGCCGCAGCAGGCGCGCGGGCTGACGACCTGCGTGCGGGCATAGACGGCCTCGGCAAGGGCAATTTCGCGCAGGTCGCGAAAGGGGTGCAGCAACTCGCGCGCAGCGGCGATCTGCGTCTGGTGCCGGTTTTCGAAGCGCTTGGCGATGGCGCGCTCTATGCGCGCAAGTCGGACGGCACGGTGTTCATTGCCAGCGAAAAGGGTTCCGGCCTGGCACTGACCGATGCGCTGACGGGAGCGGCGGCGGGCGATGCGCCGAAGGCCGGGTTCGAGCGCATCCGCGTCAATAACAACCTTCGCCGCGCGGTGCGGACCGCCATCGGCGCGCTGAGCCTCATGAGCCCGGACAGGGCCGCCCGGCTGCAGGCGGCGAAAGCGGTATTCGCGGCGCCGGCGGACGATTCCCTCGAGCTGGTGGAGACGGCGCTGGCAAGCGAGACGGATGCGGAAATCCGCAGCGCCCTCGAAGATGCGAAAGCGGCGGCGCTGCTGAAATCGGACCGGTCCATCGCGGAAAAGCAGGGCGCGATAGAGCGGATAGCCGCGCGCGGCGACAGGGACGCCATGTCGATTCTGTCGTCCTTCCGCGCCGGCGCGGATGGAGATCTGCGTCTCGGCATCGACCGCGCCATCGACGACCTTCAGGCGCGGCAGGCATGGTGGGATATGGGGCAGAATGTCTGGTATGGCGTCTCGCTCGGCTCGGTGCTGCTGCTCGCGGCGATCGGCCTCGCCATCACCTTCGGCGTGATGGGCATCATCAACATGGCTCATGGCGAGATGGTGATGATCGGCGCCTATACGACCTATGTCGTGCAGGACGTCATCCGCGCCTCCTTTCCGCAATGGTTCGACTGGTCGCTGGCATTGGCGCTGCCGGCCGCCTTCCTTGTCGCGGGCTTTGCCGGGTTCCTGCTGGAGCGCGGCGTCATCCGGTTTCTCTATGGCCGGCCGCTGGAGACGCTGCTGGCGACCTGGGGCGTATCGCTGATCCTGCAACAGGCCATCCGCTCGATCTTCGGGCCGAGCAATCGCGAGGTCGGCAATCCGACATGGATGTCTGGCGGCTTCGATTTCGGCGGCCTGACGCTGACCTATAATCGCCTGTGGATCGTGGTCTTCTCGCTCGCCGTCTTCGTGACGCTGCTCGTGCTGCTCAAGCATTCGCGGTTCGGGCTGCAGATGCGGGCGGTGACGCAGAACCGGCGCATGGCTTCCTCGATGGGCATAAGGACGCCGTGGGTCGATGCGCTGACCTTCGCGCTCGGCTCGGGCATTGCCGGCATGGCGGGCGTGGCGCTGTCGCAGATCGACAATGTGTCGCCCAATCTCGGCCAGAGCTACATCATCGACAGTTTCATGGTGGTGGTCTTCGGCGGCGTCGGCAATCTCTGGGGCACGCTCGTCGGCGCGTTCTCGCTCGGCATCGTCAACAAGCTGCTGGAGCCCTATGCGGGCGCCGTGCTCGGCAAGATACTGGTGCTGGTGCTGATCATTCTTTTCATCCAGAGGCGGCCGCGCGGCCTGTTCGCACTCAAGGGCAGGGCGGTCGAAGCATGATTTCAGCATCCATAAGACGTTCGTCGCACCGAAACATCGTGCTCTTTGCCGGCGCCATCATGGCTGTTGCAATTCTGGTGCTGGCGCTCAACCTGCTGGTGCCGGCGCAGAGCGCCTTCCACGTGCCGACCTATGCGGTATCGCTGTTCGGCAAATATCTGACCTATGCCCTGCTGGCGCTGGCGCTCGACCTGGTCTGGGGCTTCTGCGGTATCCTGTCGCTCGGCCATGCGGCCTTCTTCGGCCTCGGCGGCTATGCGATGGGCATGTATCTCGTGCGCCAGATCGGCTCCCGTGGCGTCTATGGCAATCCGCTGCTACCCGATTTCATGGTCTTCCTCAACTGGCAGGAAATGCCGTGGTACTGGTATGGTTTCGACCATTTCTGGTTCGCGGCGCTGATGGTCCTCCTCGTCCCGGGAGCGCTCGCCTTCGTCTTCGGCTGGCTCGCCTTCCGCTCGCGGGTGACCGGCGTCTACCTGTCGATCATCACCCAGGCCATGACCTATGCGCTGCTCCTGTCCTTCTTCCGCAACGAGATGGGCTTTGGCGGCAATAATGGCCTGACCGATTTCAAGGAGCTGCTCGGCTTCAACCTCCAGGCGCAGGGCACGCGGCTCGGCCTCTTCGTCGCCTCGGCATTGGCGCTGTCGGTGGCGCTGCTGGTGAGTTCGCTGCTGGTGCGGTCCAAGTTCGGCAAGGTCCTCGTCGGCATCCGCGATGCGGAAAGCCGCACCCGGTTCCTCGGCTACAGGCCCGAGAACTACAAGCTGCTGATGTTCACCGTCTCGGCCATGATGGCCGGGGTCGCCGGGGCGCTCTACGTGCCGCAGGTGGGCATCATCAATCCCGGCGAGTTCGCCCCGGCCAATTCGATCGAGGTGGTCATCTGGACGGCCGTCGGCGGCCGCGGGACGCTCATCGGCCCCGTGCTCGGCGCGGTGCTGGTCAATCTCGGCAAGAGCGTCTTCACCGCCGAATTCCCCGAATTCTGGCTGTTCGCGCTGGGCGGCCTGTTCGTCGCGACGACGCTGTTCCTGCCGAAGGGCATCGTCGGCACGCTGCGCGAGAAGATGACGCCGCGAAAGAAGGCCGAACCGGCGGCTGAACGGCCGAAGCCGGCCGTGGCCGATGCCGAACCTCTGGCGGCGGAATAGGAGCCCATCATGGACACAAGCCCGAGAAGCCTGCTCTATCTCGACAATGTTTCGGTCTCCTTCGATGGTTTCAAGGCGCTGAACGCGCTGTCCTTCGTGGTTGCGCCGGGCGAGCTGCGCGCCATCATCGGACCGAACGGCGCCGGCAAGACCACGATGATGGATATCATCACCGGCAAGACGCGGCCCGATAGCGGCCAGGTGTTCTTCGAGGATACGATCGACCTTACCACCCGGGACGAGGCCGGCATCGCGCGGCTAGGCATAGGGCGGAAATTCCAGAAGCCGACCGTGTTCGAGAGCCATACGGTCTGGGACAATCTCGAACTGGCGTTGAACCGTGGCCGCAGCCCGTTTGCGACGCTGTTCTACAAACTGACCGCACGCGACAGCGACCGGATCGACGAGATACTGGCGACCATCCGGCTGACGGGCCGGAGAGACGAGCTTGCCGCCAATCTGAGCCACGGCCAGAAGCAATGGCTGGAAATCGGCATGCTGCTGGCGCAGGAGCCGAAGCTTCTCCTCGTCGACGAGCCGGTGGCCGGCATGACCGATGCCGAAACGGCGGAAACGGCCGTTCTGCTGAAGGAGATCGCCAGGACGCGGGCGGTCGTCGTCGTCGAGCACGACATGGGCTTCATCCGCGATCTCGATGTGCGGGTGACCTGCCTGGCGGAAGGATCGGTGCTCGCCGAAGGCTCGATCGATTTCGTCAGCAACGATCCCAACGTCATTGAAAACTATCTGGGCAGGTGAAACATGCTTGCGGTCGACAATATCGGTTTGCACTATGGGGCGGCGCAGGCGCTGCGCGGGGTCTCGCTGACGGCGGCGCCCGGCCGCATCACCTGCGTGCTCGGCCGCAACGGCGTCGGCAAGACCAGCCTGTTGCGCGCCATCACCGGCCAGCACATGACCAGCTCCGGCAGCATATCCCTCGACGGCCGGCCGATCGATGGCCTCGCGCCCTATTCGAGAGCCAGGCGCGGCATCGGCTATGTGCCGCAGGGCAGGGAGATATTCCCGCTTCTGTCGGTGAAGGAGAACCTCGAAACCGGCTTTGCGCAGCTGGCGCGGCGGGACAGAACCATTCCGGACGATGTCTTCAGCCTGTTTCCGGTGCTGCATAGCATGATGGCGCGGCGCGGCGGCGATCTTTCGGGCGGGCAGCAACAACAGCTGGCGATTGGCCGCGCGCTGGTGATGCGTCCGAAAGTGCTCGTTCTGGATGAGCCGACGGAAGGAATACAACCGTCGATCATCAAGGATATCGGCCGCGCCATCGTTTACCTGCGCGATTCCATGGGCATGGCCGTTCTTCTGGTCGAACAATATCTCGACTTTTGCCGCGAACTCGCCGACCATGTCCTCATCATGGATCGTGGCGAGATCGTGCTGGAAGGCGCTGCCGATATTCTGGATACGGCAGCGGCGCGGCGGCACTTGACCGTCTAGGCTTTTGGGGGCTCGGTTGGACATTCATCACCTTGCAACGACTGAAGAGCGGCCGCTGCTCCGCCCGTCGGCGCAGCGTGCGTCGGGCGAGGGCTCCCTGTCGTTGAAGCAGGCGAACGGCAGGACGCGCATTGCCGGCCTCTATCAGGAAGGCTGTGCGAAACTGCGGTTTCCGCAGTCCGAAACCGGCGCGATGGAGGCCGTGATGATCAATACCGCCGGTGGCCTGACCGGCGGCGACAGGCTCGGATGGACTTTCGACCTCGCGGATCATTGTTCCGCGCAGCTCACGACCCAGGCCTGCGAGAAGATCTACCGGGCTTCGGACGGGATGGTTGCAAATGTAACCACCTCGATAAGGGCCGGGCGCGGCGCCTATGCCGCATGGTTGCCGCAGGAGGCTATCCTCTTCGACAATTCCGCGCTGCAGCGCCGGCTCGAGGTCGATCTTGCGGAGAATGCGGAGGCGCTGCTGGTCGAATCCACCATATTCGGCCGCCGGGCCATGGGGGAAGTCGTGAACGATGTGCGCTTTTCCGATCAATGGCGCATCCGCCGCAACGGCCGGCTGATCCATGCGGAGAATTTTGTGCTGAACGCCAGCAACGGCGGATCGATGCAGCGGCCCGCCCTCATCGGCGGCAATGGCGCGGTGGCGACGATCCTGCTGGTTTCGGACGCTGCCGAGAAGCTGCTGGAGCCGGTGCGCTCGATCGTCGGCGCGCTTGGCGGCGCTTCCTTCTGGATGGGCAAGCTGCTCGCCCGATTGGTGGATGTCGATGCCTACCAGCTGCGCAAGCGGCTGCTGCCGCTGCTGGCATTGCTTAACCGGGGGCGGCCATTGCCCAGAGTCTGGTCGATATAGAGGAATAACGAATGAACCTTACGCCGCGCGAGAAAGACAAGCTGCTGATATCCATGGCTGCGATGGTGGCACGCCGCCGCCTCGAAAGGGGGGTGAAGCTCAATCATCCGGAGGCGATAGCGCTGATCACCGATTTCGTCGTCGAGGGTGCGAGGGACGGCCGCCCCGTCGCCGAGCTCATGGAGGCCGGCGCCCATGTGATCACGCGCGACCAGGTGATGGAAGGCATCGCCGAAATGATCCATGACGTGCAGGTCGAGGCGACGTTCCCGGACGGGACCAAGCTCGTCACCGTTCACGAACCGATCCGATAATCTGCGAGACTACAAGGGATACCCGACATGAGAAAAACTGCGTTCATCCTCCTGCCAATGCTGTTTCTGGCGACGCCGGCGCTCGCCCACCTCGATCCGGTGGAGCACGGCTCGTTTGCCGCCGGCTTCACCCATCCGGTCTCCGGCCTCGATCATATATTGGCGATGGTCGCCGTAGGCCTGTGGGCGGCACTGCTTCCGCCGCGCGGACGCTTCCTCGTGCCGGCGGCCTTCGTGGTCGCCATGATGGCCGGCTTCCTCCTCGCGCTTCTCGGCGGCAGCCTGCCCTTCGTGGAACCGGCGATCCTCGCCTCCGGCGTGGTCATCGGCCTGCTCGCGGCAGTCGCGCTGAAGGTGGACATTGCCGTCGGCGCCGCGCTCGTCGGCTTCTTCGCGCTGTTCCATGGCTATGCCCATGGCGGCGAGATGGGATCGGCCGGAGCGCTTGCCTATGCCGGCGGCTTCGCCCTCGCCACGGCAGTGCTGCACGGCGTCGGCATCGCCTTCGGCAACGGCCTCGGCAGGATCGCCATTCGCACCGCGGGCGCCGCTACCGCGCTCGCCAGCCTGTGCCTGGCAGCCGGTATCGGAGGCTGAGCGATGATACCGGGAGAAATCATCACCGCCGCCGGCGACATCGAGCTCAATGCCGGTGCGGAAACCACTGTCCTGAAAGTCGCCAATAGCGGCGACCGTCCGATACAGGTCGGCTCGCATTATCATTTCTACGAGACGAATGCGGGGCTTGTCTTCGACCGGGAACGGGCGCGGGGCAAGCGGCTGGACATCGCCGCCGGCACCGCGGTCCGGTTCGAACCGGGCCAGGAGCGCGACGTCGTATTGATCCCCATCGGCGGCAACCGGACGATCTATGGTTTTCAGCAGAAGATCATGGGAAAGCTCTGAACAGGAAGAAATTACCATGCCCTTGAATATCTCCCGGTCCGATTATGCGCGAATGTTCGGCCCCACCACCGGCGACAAGGTGAGGCTTGCCGATACGGAGCTTTTCATCGAGGTCGAAAAGGATCTCACGCTCTATGGCGAGGAGGTGAAATTCGGCGGCGGCAAGGTGATCCGCGACGGGATGGGGCAGGGCCAGGTGACCCGTGCCGAAGGCGCTGCCGATACCGTCATCACCAATGCGCTGATCGTCGATGCGACCGGCATATACAAGGCCGATGTCGGCCTGCGCGACGGGCGGATCGCCGCCATCGGCAAGGCCGGCAACCCGGATACGCAGTCCGGCGTGACCATCGTCATCGGGCCGGGAACGGAGATCATTGCCGGCGAAGGCAGGATATTGACGGCGGGCGGAATGGACGCCCATATCCATTTCATCTGCCCGCAGCAGATCGACGAGGCGCTGATGTCGGGCGTGACGACGATGCTCGGCGGAGGCACTGGCCCGGCCCATGGCACGCTGGCGACGACATGCACGCCGGGGCCATGGCATCTCGGCCGCATGATCCAGGCCTTTGACGGCGTTCCGATGAATCTCGGCCTGTCGGGCAAGGGCAATGCCTCGCGTCCGCAGGCGCTGGAGGAGATGATCCTCGGCGGCGCCTGTTCCCTGAAGCTGCATGAGGATTGGGGCACGACGCCGGCGGCGATCGACAATTGCCTCGCGGTCGCCGATGCCTTCGACGTGCAGGTGATGATCCACACCGACACGCTGAACGAATCCGGCTTCGTCGAGGATACGGTCGCGGCGTTCAAGGGCCGGACCATCCATGCCTTTCACACCGAGGGCGCGGGCGGCGGGCATGCGCCGGACATCATCAAGATCTGCGGCCTGCCCAATGTCATTCCCTCGTCGACCAATCCGACCCGGCCCTATACGCACAATACGATTGCGGAACATCTCGACATGCTGATGGTCTGCCATCACCTGTCGGCCTCCATACCGGAGGATGTCGCCTTCGCCGAAAGCCGCATCCGCAAGGAAACGATCGCCGCCGAGGACATCCTGCACGATATCGGCGCTTTTTCGATCATATCGTCGGACAGCCAGGCCATGGGCCGGGTCGGGGAAGTCCTGATCCGCACATGGCAGACGGCCGACAAGATGAAGCGCCAGCGCGGCGCGCTGCCGCAGGAAACCGGCGACAACGACAATTACCGGGTGAAGCGCTATATCGCCAAATATACGATCAATCCCGCCATCGCCCATGGCGTTTCCGCCCATATCGGCTCCGTCGAGGTTGGAAAGCGCGCCGATCTGGTGCTGTGGAACCCTGCCTTCTTTGCCGTCAAGCCGGATATGGTGCTGCTCGGCGGTTCCATCGTCGCCGCGCCCATGGGCGATCCGAATGCCTCGATACCGACGCCGCAGCCGGTGCACTACCGGCCGATGTTCGGCGCGTTGGGCAGGAATCTCACTGCCTCGTCGGTGACTTTCGTCAGCAAGGTCTCCATCGAGGCGGGTCTTGCCGAGCGGCTCGGCGTGGAAAAGCAGCTCGTCGCCGTCGAAAATACCCGTGGCGGCATATCCAAGGCGTCGATGGTCCACAACAGCGCCACGCCGCATGTGGAGGTGGACCCTGAAACCTATGAAGTGCGTGCCGATGGTGAACTGCTCACCTGCGAGCCCGCAACCCAATTGCCGATGGCGCAGCGCTATTTCCTGTTCTAGGCGCCGCCGGAAGCCCAACCGTGGAGGACTATGAAATGAAACGTGTCATCGACCATCATCACGGCCAATATCACGGCATTCCCTTCGATCGCGTCGTGCTTGCCCATGATGAACGTCACCTGCGGCGCAAGGTGATCAGCCTGCAGCAGGGCGAAAGGATATTGATCGACCTGCCGGAGCCGGTGGCCTTTGCCCATGGCGACGTTCTCGTCCTTGAGGACGGCCGCATGGCGGAGATCGTCGCGGCAGAGGAAGCGCTGTTCGAAGTCCTGCCGCGCAACCGGCAGCATCTCGTCGAACTGGCCTGGCATCTCGGCAACCGGCATTTGCCGGCGCAGCTGGAAGACGACCATATCCTGATCCTCCGCGACCATGTCATCAAGCAGATGCTCGAGGGACTGGGCGCGCAGGTAAAGGAAGTCGTCGGGACGTTCCAGCCCTTGCGCGGCGCCTATCACGGGCAGGGGCACGGGCATGGTCATGGGCATGGGCATGATGGGCAAGACCACCATCATGATTGATAATGTCGCCCTGCTGCGATTGATGACATGGCTGTCCCCGGCCTTCCCGGTCGGGGCCTTCTCCTATAGCCATGGCATCGAGCGGGCGGTGCATGACGGGCTGGTCGTCGATCGCGGTTCATTGCATGAATGGCTGGTCGATCTTCTCGGCCATGGCTCGGCCTGGAACGATGCGGTGCTGTTTGCCGGGAGCTACCGGCTGGCCAACCGCGAGCAGGGGGCTCGGGAACAGTCCGACTGGGTGGATATCTGCGAACTTGCCGAAGCGATGGCCGGTTCAAGCGAGCGCCACATGGAGACAATGCTGCAGGGCGAGGCTTTTCTCGCTGCCGCCCGCGCCTGGCCGCATCCGATCCTGCACAGCCTGCCGAGCCAAGCGGCAATGCCGGTCGCGGTCGGCGCGCTGGCCGGCGCGCATCGCATCGACATGAAGGCTTCGCTTTCGGCCTATCTGCACGGTTTCGTCGCCAATCTGGTGCAGGGCGCCATCCGGCTCGTTCCCCTTGGCCAGAAGGACGGCGTGGCCATATTGGCCGGCCTGGAGCATCGGCTGGTAGGCGTTGCGGAGCGGGGCTGCCGCTCGTCGCTCGCCGATCTCGGCAGCGCCGCCATCATGTCCGAAATCATGGCCATGCGGCATGAAACGCAATATTCGAGGATTTTCAGATCATGAGCTTCAACAATGGACCCTTGCGCGTCGGCATAGGCGGACCCGTGGGATCGGGCAAGACCACCGTGACGGAGATGCTGTGCAAGGCGATGCGCGCGCATTATTCGCTCGCCGTGGTGACGAACGATATCTACACCAAGGAAGACGCGCTCATCCTCAATCGCCTGCAGGCCCTGCCGGAAGACCGGATCATGGGCGTGGAGACAGGCGGCTGTCCCCACACCGCCATACGCGAGGATGCGACGATCAATCTTCAGGCGATAGCGGCGATGAACCGCCGCCACCCGGATCTCGACATCGTGTTCATCGAGTCCGGCGGCGACAATCTGGCCGCGACCTTCTCCCCGGATCTGGCCGATATCACCATCTATGTCATTTCGGTGTGCCAGGGCGAAAAGATCCCGCGCAAGGGCGGCCCCGGAATTACCCGCTCCGACCTGCTGATCATCAACAAGAAGGACCTCGCGCCCTATGTCGGCGCCGATCTCGATGTGATGAACCGCGATGCGCAGGTCCAGCGCGGAGCGAAACCGTTCGTCTTCACCGACATGCTGCGCCGACAAGGGCTGGACGAAGTCATCGGCTTCATCGAATCGGCAGGCGGCCTTGTACGAGGCGCGCCGGCCGCTTTGGCCGGGTAGGTCCCGGCCGGGGAAAACGGGCGAGATTACTGCGACCGTGGCGAATTGTTGTCGAGCACGTCCTGATAGGCGACGAGGTCGAGGAATGCCTCGGCTTCCGTCACCTCGCCATCCTTCATCGTGAAGATCCAGACGAAGCTGTTGCTGTAGGTGGCGCCCGAGGATGTCGGCGCACTGGCGTCGAACCGGATGATCACCTTGTCTCCCGAAGCCCAGATGTGATGCAGGACGGGCTTCAATGGGCCGGCGAGGCGGCTCACCAGCGGTCCGGCGCCGCGACCGACGAGATCGTCCCGGCTGTTATAGACGCCCGCTATCGGGCCTGATCCCATGATGGTCCACTTCACCTGCGGCGACAGGATCCTGAAGACGTTCTCGCCCTTGCTCCAGCCGTCGAATGCCTCGCGAACGATCGCCTCGTTGCGGCTTTCCGCCGTGTCGGCGGCGGTATTGGAGCTGGCCGGAGCCGCGGCAAGCGTGAATGCGAGCAGGATGACGGCCATCAGCCAATTGGTGGACTTGAAATGGTTGCCCATGTTTTCCTCCTTCGGAAGTTGCGATGCCTCCAGCCTCGCAATTGCCGGCGCCGATGGGGTAGCTTGATTGTCTGAAAAACTTGCCGGATCATCCGATTGGTGTAAAAAACCTCTGTCCAGATCAAGGAACGCGCAAGAAGATGACTATCGGGAAGCTCGATATCCTTGCCGCCGCGATAGCCCGCCACGCGCCCGCGGACGGTACCTATGAATGTGGCCTCAAGGGCATCAAGCTGATCCGGGCATCCCAGCCGACCACGCCGATGCCGGTCATCTACGAACCGACGGTCTGCCTCGTCGCGCAGGGACGGAAACAGGCGGCACTGGGCACGAAATCCTTCGTCTACGACCCCGCCCACTTCCTGGTCGCCTCGGTGGACCTGCCGGTCATGGGCTCGGTCGTCGAGGCAAGCGCGGATCGCCCCTATCTTTGCCTGCAGCTCGACCTCGACATGGCGGAGCTCGGCGAATTGGCGATTCGCTATCCCGACGAACAGGCCGAACCGAAGATCTCGCCGGCCGGGCTGACCTTGAATGCAACCTCGCCGGAGCTGCTGGATGCGGCTGTCCGGCTGACCGCATTGCTCGACGCGCCGCGGGATCTGGAGGCGCTGGGGCCGCTGACAATCCGCGAGATGCTCTACCGCCTGCTCACGGGTAGCAGCCGGAACGTCATTCGCCACATGGCGCGCCGCGACAGCCGGTTGAACCAGATATCGCGGGCGATATTGTGGATACGCGCCAATTTCCGCGATGCCTGCCCGATCGACCAGGCGGCAGATGTCGCGGGGATGAGCCGTTCGACTTTTCATCTGCACTTCAAGGCCATCACCACGATGAGCCCGCTCGAATTCCGCACGCATCTTCGCATGCAGGAGGCTCGCCGTCTCATGGTCACCGGATCGAGCGACGCGGCGAGTGCCGGCTTTCTCGTCGGCTATGAAAGCCCCTCGCAATTCAGCCGGGATTATTCCCGGCTTTTCGGCATGCCTCCGGCCAGGCACGCAAGCAAGCTGCGCAACACGCTGGGCGGGCCGGGACTGTCGGAAACTGTCGTCTAGGACGGCTCAGCGGTTTTCAAGGCCGTTCTTCAAGCGCTGTTGGCGGATCTCGGCCGCCTGTGCGCGAACATTGGCGCGCAGTTTGGCAAGGCCGGCGCGCTGTTGCAGCCATTGTTCAGCATAGGCCGATTTGGATGTGAAGCCGTTGTCGTGCTGCTCGTCCCAATCAAGCGCGCCCTGCATGGCGCCTGCCCATTCCTCGACGTTGCCGGCCGCATATTCATTGATCGGACGGCCGACTACCTCGGACAGCGAAGCGAGAAGCGCCCGGTCGCCATCTGCCGGCAGGTCGGGATGGGCGGCGAGATGAAAACGATAGCGCAGCTGGCCGGCATAGAACCAGACGACGGCTTCGTCGCGCGTGCCGCCACTGAACAGCTTCGACGCGAGAACATAGTAGGCTGCCGGATGACTGGCCTCGATATTGCTCTTGAGCTCGGCCGGCGTCATCGCCGCGAAATCATCCTGCGACCTGCTTTCGCGCGTACCGGCCGGGACAAGCAGGATAGCGCCGAGCAGTAGCCAGGCCCCGGCGATCAGCCGCATCTTGCAGCGACGACGCGGCCGGTGGCAGGGTCCGTTTCGATCGTGACGCGGTCTTCGCGGAAATCCTGCGTGACCATCTGGCCGGGCGTAATCTGGCGCACCGTCTTCGCATTTGTCAGGCGCATCGCCTCGTCGTCGGTCGGCTTCGGCTTACCGACCAATGCCTGCGCCGCTTCGGCCTTGCAGGGGCCGCCAGATGGCTGTGTCGCGGCAACGTCGTTCTGGCACGACGCCAGGGCCGGCAGCAGGCCGATGAGCAGGAGGGGCAAAAGGCGGCAGGTTCTGGGCATGGGAGACATCCTCGGGATCGTTGGAACGCCAAGGGTAGCTCACCCTGGCGAAAAGCGTAAGCATCGGATCGATTGGCGGCGCTTGCCGGCGCCGTCGAACGCAGGCTACACTATCAGTCGCTGGCGAGTGGTTCAGTGCAGACCCGACTCAAGTTCCGCGTGGAAGGTAACGCAGGGATATCTATGCGTAAATTCATTACCGCTGCAATTTTCGTCCAACTCGTATGCGGATCGGCCTTTGGCGCCAGCGGCAAAAGCGTCACGATCGACAACCAGCTGGCGGCCTGCGTGAAAGTCGACGCGGGAAAGCCGGTTGTGACCGCCAATCTCCTGCGCGTCGATGCCGATTTTCAATTGAACAGCTCGATTGCGGAGTGCGGCTGCAAGTCGGCGCTGGCGGCTTATGTCAGCAGCGTCGAGCAGGGCGGCCGTCAACTGATCGTGCAGCAGGGAACCTTTGGCCTCACAGCCGGCGGACGGCGAGAGCTGGTGCTTGCGACCGATGCAGCCTCGTTTACCGACGGACAATTCACGATCCAGCTCGCTTGCGCGCCGCCGGCCTGATTGGCAAGTTGCGGCAAGGACGCGCTTGCCGCCGTAGTTGCAGCGTCCATCAGCCGTCGGTCGACACAGTAACGGATTTCCAGCTTTCTATCTCCTGCTGCAAGCGCGCGATCCTGTCGGAGACGAGTTCGAGCGCATCGCTGCCAAGCAGCAGCTGCGGCGGCGGCGCGTCGGATGCGATCAGCCGCAACACGGCCATTGCTAGTTTGGCCGGATCGCCGAGCTGCCTGCCGCTCTTTTCCTGGCGCGCTTGCCTGATTGGATCGAACAGCGCATCGTAGTCGGCAACAGACCTCTCCGTGCGGGTCATCGAACGCCCGGCCCAGTCGGTTCGGAACGAGCCGGGGCACAGCGCGGTGACATGCACGCCGAACGGCGCCATTTCGGCGCGCATGACCTCGGAGATACCCTGGAGGGCGAACTTGCTGCCGCAATAATAGGCAATGCCGGGCATGGTGATCATGCCGCCCATCGAGGTGACGTTGACGATGAAACCGCGACGTCTTTGCCGGAAACGCGGCAGGAAGGCCTTTGCGACCGCGACGGCGCCGAAAACATTCACATCGAACTGGCGTCGCATCTCTTCGAGCGGCGATTCCTCGAGAATGCCTTCGTGGCCGTAGCCGGCATTGTTGATGAGGACGTCCATCGCCCCGTGGTCTGTCTCCACCTGTTCGACGATTTCGGCTATCCGGTCGAATTCGGTGACGTCGCACAGGACGGTGCGGACCGCCGGCAGGCTCTCCGCAAGGCTCGCCCGCGACGCCTCGGAGCGGACGGTGCCGACCACCGTGTGGCCGAGATTGCTGGCCGCTGTGGCGATGGCAAGGCCGAAGCCCGAATTGGCTCCGGTGATGAAGAAGGTCTTCCTGGACATGTTTCCACTTTCCGGTCTTGTTTGATGGTGTCCTTGACTGATAATCTTCGATATCCAATGTGCCGAGGCCAAAACCTATGAATATCTTGCCAAATCCTATGAGTCTGGAGCGCGCGCAGGCGACGCGCCAGGCGCTGGTGCAATTGGCCGGAAATATCGCCACTGGCGAGGGGTACAACCCGACCGGGCTTGCCAATGTCCGCATTCTCAGGACCGAGGCAGTCCTTCACGATGTTCCCGTGCTCTACAGGCCGGGAGCCGTTTTCGTGCTGCAGGGGCGAAAGCAGGGCATGCTTGAAGGCGATGTGTATCGCTATGACGAGGAGCATTATCTGGCGGTTTCAGTGCCCGTTCCGTTCCGGATGGAATCCGTCGCCAGCGCAGAACGGCCGCTGTTTGCGATCTATGTGGAATTCGACATGCCGCTGGCCGCCGAGATTGCCGCGGAAATCGAGAAGCGATCTGCGGCACCGTCGGCCGCCAGGGCGAAAAGCCTCGTTTCCAGCAGGATGGAACCCGATATCGAGGATGTGCTGCTGCGTCTGTTGAAGGTGCTGACCGATCCCATGGAAACGGCGGTGCTGGGCGCAGGCATCCTGCGCGAATTGCACTATCGGGTTCTCGTCGGCCCCCAGGGCGCGGCGATGATAGCGGCGTTGCAGCAGAGAGGTACGGCCGGGAAAATCGTGCAAAGCCTTGCCCGGCTGCGCGAGACCTGCTGCTCGGAGGTTTCCGTTGCTGCGCTGGCCAGCGACGCCGGCATGAGCGTTCCGTCCTATCACGCGCATTTCAAGGCGCTGACGGGCAGCAGCCCGATGCAATATGTCAAGGCCATGCGGCTTCACGAGGCCAGACTGATGCTGGCGCGCCAGGACAGGACGATCGCGGAAGTCGCTCTCTCGGTCGGCTATGTCAGCCCCGCCCAGTTCAGCCGCGACTTCAAACGACACTTCCGCCGCACGGCTTCGGAAGAGGCGAAATGGGTCCGCCAGCATCTCGGCGCATTTGCCCTGGGACTATAGGCGAACGCAATTTAGCATTGCATTCGACACAAATCGTGTGGAACGACACTCGACCGATATTCGATATCGGTTCCTTGCGAAGCCAAGTGTCTGACGGTATTTCCGGCTTGTGGGGTAAAAAGGAGATTCCGGATTAATGCATTGGGTTTTCGCGTTCGGCATATTGGTTTCGCTGCTTTTTGTTTTTGTGGTCTCCTACAAGAACAAACCACCGCAAGGCCCCAACCGCTTCGGCATGGCGGCTTCGCCCGTCAATTTTCAAACCGCGGTGCGGCGATTTTTTACCGGATACTTCGATTTCAAGGGCCGGGCGAGCCGTACGGAATTCTGGTATGCGATGCTTTTCTATGTGTTGCTGCTGTTCGTCCTGGCCCTGTTCAATCTCCCGGACCTCGTTGTTACGATATTGCTGGTGGTCACGATGGTGCCGTTCTTCGCCGTCACCGCCCGCCGCCTGCACGATACGAACAGAAGCGGTTGGTTTCAGCTCGTCACATGGGTTATGCCGCCTATCGGTACGATCGTCGCCCTGTTCTGGCTCAACGAAGAGCCACGCGATTAAACTCATTCCCGCACGGCCTTGCTAAGTGGAGACTGCCTCCATATTATAAATGGAGCAACCCTCCATTTCCAGCAAAGGTATTCAGATGGCGAACCGCTTTGAAGACAAGGTCGTGGTGATCACCGGCGGGAGCGACGGTATCGGCCTGGCAACCGCTGAAATCACTGGAAAATGTTGGCGATCCTGATGCAAGGGTGGTGCGGCGGAGACACGTGCCGTGGCAACCATACTGCCCTGGAAGATCAGCATCGGTGATCTTGCTGCGAAATTTGGGAGTTAAGGAAAGAATGCCCTATCGAACGGCGGTGATCGCCGCCCATTCCGTAGGTCGCTGATCGTAAGCACCTCCTGTCCAGCATTCTATCTCGAGGCTGGTCCAAGGTGCGTTATCGTGCCAACATTTCATAAGATCTGCGACCGACAGATAATTGTAATATCGGCCAAGGCCGTCCAGCCCCTCAGCCGTCCCTGTCTTGAAGCTGGCCCAGACAATGCCGCCATCTACAAGCGCAGAATAGATTTTCTCGATTACAGGGCCCAATTCGTTTCTGGGGGCATGAGTCAGCGAAGCGCAGGCATATACGCCGTCATACTCTTTGACGGCACAGAGTTCGTTGAACACCATCGTTCTTACGGGTTGACCTATGCGGGCCGAGGCAATTGCAGCCAGTTCGGCAGACCCATCGGTAGCATCCAGATGGAACCCTGCATTGAGGATCGCTTGGGCATCGACGCCCCCGCCTGTGCCTAACTCAAGAATCCTGCCACCCGGTTTGCAGCGGTTCAGGAAAGAAAAGAGTCTTGGATTAGGAGTATTCCAATCGGCTGCATATTCAGCGGCGTTGGAATTGTAAAATTCTATTGTCACGTACTGCCCACCCTAGGCGCATATCAAGCTATCAGAAACGGCGATCGCAGTGCACTGCCTTGGACAAAGATTTGGCTTTAATGCGCGAAGCTCGACGATGAACACCGTAAGCGAAGATTGTCTTTCGTTCACGACTTCGGAATCAAGCGATGTCACGTTCCCAGCTCTTCGTAAAAGCGCAACAGGTAGCCATCAGGATCGGCGACAATGAATTGGCGATGGCCGAATTCGACTTCGTCCACACGATACCACTTCTCTTCAGGCGCGAGATAAAGAGCGAAATTGTGCCTTCGCAGTGCTTCCATCATGCCATTGATGCCGTCAACCCGGATTTGAACATTGAGCCCTCTGCCAAACGGATATGATTCTGGAAGGTGCCCATCGTCAAAAGTGCGGCCTTGGCCGATCTGATCGATCATGATTTCTGCCTCGCCAAGAGCAAGGTAACAAAAGCCCTCTTCGGCGCGTTCGTACAAGCAGGTAAAACCAAGGACGTCACAATAGAACGCCTTGGACTTCCTCCAATCAGACACGGCGAATTCAGGCACAAGCGCATTGGACATTCACATGTTCCTTTATAAGGGCCCTTAATGACCGATATCCCCTCCGATGTGAGCCTCTGGTGCCGAGGGGCATTCTCAACGGAAATCAACAGGCACGTTTGAATACATCGTTCAAATATGCCTGATCCTGTATGCGAAAGTGCGTGGTGCCAACTTTTTCGAAGCCCTGCTTCAGATAAAAAGCTATGCCCGATGTATTCTCGGAATTGGTAGTCAGCCAGACCGACGGGCTTTGTGACGCCCGTGATAGGTCAGGCTACCGGTGGACCCGAACTCCGATGGTTCGTCTCCGAGGGCCTTATGATCAATCAGGACAAGGGTATTTGCTATCTCCGCCTGGCGTCTGATCTTCGCCACCTGCGTAGTATCCAGCCGTGAGACCAGGTACTCCCAATCGGGTTCTTCGCCGCTGTTCCAGATGATCTCAACGAAATCGCTGTCGATGGAGCAGCCCATCTCGGACTTCATTGGCCAGATGGGATTTCGACCGGAGAAAAAGTCAGCAATCCTGACCGAAAGGCAAGATAGTGGCCAAAAGGCCAAATATCGTGTCATTCGACAGTGGTGTCGATTGCCAAGATAAATTACCCTTGGCCTCATTCTAAGCCATTGAAATCGCACAAGTCAATTTTGACGTGTTGCAGCAAAATTACCTTTTTTGCCAAGGTAAATTACCTTTGGCCTAAAATTTATGCATTTCGCGGTTGCAGCCAAGCTTTCGTTGCCGGTTGCAACTGTGTGTGGCGAGCCGATAGTATCGTCTCTGAAATGGCGGACGCCAGACGGAGATAGCATGACCCAACACGGGCTCTCCCGCGAAGAGCTGTTTGCGTTGGTTTGGGAAAAACCAACGCAGGAAGTGGCGAAAGAGCTCGGCGTTTCGGATGTTGCAATCGGTAAGCTATGTGTTCGTTTGCAGGTTCCAAAGCCGCCGCGCGGATATTGGGCAAGAGTGCAGGCTGGTCAAACTCCGCGACGTCCTGCATTGGCTGCTTTTCGGGAGGAAGTTGAACGCAGCCGCCAGAAGGCGGCACGGGCGATATCGGCGGTATCTCTTTCGAATCTACAGCAACAATTTTACCGGGCGGCACTCTCCGACCTGCAAGGTCGTGGTGTCGATGTAAAGGGAGCGGCGCTACGAGGCAGTCGGCTACCAGATATAGACCCGGACCTTGCTACGCAGATTCTGCTGGCCATTCAGAACCGTGGGTATGAGTGGGTCAAGGATGGGAAGGTCATTGCGACCTGGACACATCCAGCACGCAATAGCTTGGCAAGGCTTGTCGAAAGGCTATTACCAATTGCCCGGCCACAACTGCTGGTGTTTGAGAACGCAGGCAAGAAGGACTGGTACGCTTCAGATGGTCCGGTCGTCCTCTTGCGATTGACGTCGCACCTGCAGGAGCGGCTGGCCGCTCTGGCGCGCATCGTCCGCGATCAAAAGCTGCAGCACGTGGTTATGCCACTTATAGCGACCGATCACGCCTGGTCGGTTCGCCACGTTTTCACGCCGGAGTCGAATCTCCTGCTGGACAGCACTTTGTGCGTTTCTGCGACCGAGCTGTGGATAGAATATACGCGAAAATCCTGGCGCGACGAAGATCCACCGGAACGCTACATGACGGGCAAAATGATGCTCAAATCGATCATGCCGATCGACTATTTGCCCGGGCGTGAAGTTTCGCTGTCGCCAACAATTTCACGGGCCTCAGTGTCGCCCTATCGAAACCGCCTTCTAGCCTTGCATCAGGCGGAGCAAGTAAATGAGATGATGGTTAGTGCTGCCTATGCGATTGAACGCGAAGTTCCGAACGATACACTGACGATTGCAGATCGGTTATGGTTCGGAGCGGATCGCCCCTTTTCCTCCGCTCGTGAAGCGTGGCGGCAGATCAACGAGGGGCTCGATCGATGGGAGCAGGAGCTCGAAGGCGAACGTTCTGCATTGGCACAGGCGATACTTGGTATTGAACTTGGAGATATCGTGACAACCGAGAGTCGCGGCCGGCTCCTGCGGCTTTCGGCGACGGGAACCAGTCTCTACGCCAGCGACGATCATGTCACTTTTCTCATATACGGCACTCGGTTTCGGAAGGACGGTACCGTAGACAAATTGCAGGATACCATCACCTTAATTTTTCCATGGGAGGGTATGAACAAACGCAAGGCAACTGGGCACATCGGCAACTGAGGCTTGCCCTCTATCTCCGATCGTCCTACATTAACTTCGTGCTGTAGGGCGCAACGACCTAGGGTCGGACGGGCGATGCCTGCCTACATATCATCAACCGAAAAATGCGCCCAATGCCCAATCTTGAAAACCTGAAGAAGCAAGCGAAGCTGTATCTGCGTTGGCATCGTGACCAGTACTACCCGGTCGCCGCACAAATTCGAGCTATGTTGCCTGGCTTCCGCCATCTGAGTGACTGTGAGGTGCTTGCCCACAGCTTTAAGCTGTCGGACGCACAGGAGTTGGTCGCAAGGACGATTGGGTTTGAGAGTTGGGAGGCGCTCCGAAAAGGAGTCCACGCTATGAACGCCAAACAAGCTGAAGCTTTGTCTAGACCGACTTTGCTTGCCGCAGAGCCACAACTTTTTGTCACTGATATCACGACCACATGTGAATTTTACACGCGCAAACTCGGATTTACCGTCGCCTTTACCTATGGTGAGCCGCCGTTCTATGGACAGGTGTTCCGGGACGGGGCAAGGCTAAATCTCCGTAGTTTTTCGAAATCGGCTATTGACCCACAGCTTCGGGACAGTGAACGCCTGCTCTCTGCATCTGTCACGCTCGATGACGCGAAATCGCTCTTTCTTGAATTTCAAGCGGCGGGAGTCGAATTCCATCAAACTCTTAAAACGGAGCCTTGGGGCGCCCGGACATTCGTCGTGCGCGATCCGGACGGAAATCTGATCCTCTTTGCAGGTCGGGGCGAATAAACTGCACATCGCAGCTGAACTTGTCCGATCGGCGATACGTCATCCGCAAAAATCCTGGCTTGTGCAACAGTGTGGGCACCGCTGAGATGGAGCCCATTTCATGTGTTTGAGGCTGCCTCAAAACCTCCAGCGCGCACTAGATAACGGCAGCTAAGCGTCATAGGAGACATGTCTCAGCGCGCGATGAAGGTCGTGTTTCGACTTCATTGTCGCCGTTCGTAGTGATTCCGTTGCTGCCCGAAACCTGCCACTCGTTTAGTTCCGCCAAACGACAGAGCCGGGGCCGCTTCCAGACAGGTAGCTTTCAGATGTCTATAGTGGAACAACTGCCATTCATTGAACTGCGACATTGCAAGGATTGGACGCAAATGACCTACGACGAGGGGGAGCACGTCAAGGAAGTTTTTGCCTACTTCGGCCGCGCATATTACGAAGCGGGCGTGTTGGAAACGGGCCTAGCGATTGCGCTCATGCAGATCGATTTCCTTGGCCGAGTCCGCGATCAATATGTAGCTGATCGGGGAAAATCCTTTGATCGGACACAATACGAAGCTGAATTCGATCGCTTTATGGAGAACCAACACGCGCAGACACTAGGTAATCTAATTAAGCGCGTTTCGGCATTGCCCGAGCTTAGTGATAGCCTAAAAGAAAGGCTCGGGGATGCCAAAAAACGCAGGGATTTCCTAGGTCATCACTATTTTAGGGAAAGGGCAGCCGAGTTTAGCGATCGCACCGGCCGCGACAAGATGATAGCGGAATTGCACAATGACGGTGATATGTTTGAAGCGATCGATCGCGATATTTACGCTGAATTGGGCCCAATCCGTGAGAAGCTCGGAATGAGCGGCGAAAAATTCCAAAAGTATCTCGCGCAGTTTTACGCTGCGCACGGCATTGACTCTTCGACGGAATAGCCCACGCTTCTAATCGGGACATGAAAATTCTTGGGGGGGTAAAATGCCTTGGTCTGATGGGTTAGCGGTAGGAAGTCCTGCTTACCAGATTGCGTCGTCAACGAATCTTCGCGTGCGCGTCGTGGCAGGTCCCGGCACAGGGAAATCGTTTGCGATGAAACGGCGCGTGGCTCGGCTCTTAGAACAAGGAATCGCGCCAGCGTCGATCCTACCGGTCACGTTTACTCGTGTCGCCGCAGAAGACCTCCATCGCGAGCTCGTGAATATGGATGTGGCAGGTAGCGACGGACTGACTGGCGTTACACTCCACAGCCTCGCCATGCGTATGCTGATGCGAAATCACGTGCTTGGCGCAACTGGCCGAATGCCAAGGCCGCTTAACGACTTTGAACTGGAACCGCTCATTTGCGACTTGATGGGCGCACATGGAGGAAAGAGGGCGGTAAAGACGTTTAAGCAAGCGTATGAGGCGGCTTGGGCTCGACTGCAACATGAACAGCCGGGATATGTCCTCAATCCCGCAGACACTGCATTTCAACAGGACCTACTAAATTGGCTCCGCTTCCACCGCGCTATGCTAATCGGCGAGGTGATCCCTCAGCTATACCAATACCTCCGAAACAACCCGGCGGCGCAGGAACGCAGCGAGTTCCAGCATATTTTGGTCGACGAATATCAGGACCTCAACCGGGCGGAGCAATCCGTCATCGAGCTTCTTTCCGATCACGCACACGTCTGCATTGTTGGTGACGATGACCAGTCGATATACAGCTTCAAGCACGCTCATCCGGACGGGATTCGCCAATGGCTTATTGCAAACGCTGGCGCGGATGATCTTGGGCTAGATGATTGTCGCCGCTGCCCGACTCGCGTCGTTCAGATGGCCAATAGCCTAATTGACCACAATCAAATCAGACCAGTGCCGCGCGCGCTTGTCCCCCTGCCTGCCAATGGGCTCGGCGATGTCCGGATTATTCAATACCCGTCGCTCACAAATGAGGTAAACGGCGTTGCGAACATCATCGCAGCGACGGTTGCGAATGGCACGCCTCCCGGCGACATATTGGTGCTTGCGCAGCGTGGCGTGATCGGAACCCCGATCTATGAGGCCCTTGTTGCGCGGCAGATTCCAGTGCGGTCCTACTATGCGGAAGCGGAACTGGACGCATTGGAAGCCCGCCGCGCGTTCGCGAAGCTGAAACTCCTTGTCGACAGGGACGACCGCGTCGCTCTGCGATGGCTGGTCGGCATTGATGGCAACAATTGGCACGCAGCAGGCTACCGTCGTGTGCGTGACCATTGCGAGGCTTCCGCTCTAACGCCCTGGCAGGCGCTAGAGCAGATCGCAGCCGGAAACCTCTCCTTGCCTCATACTGGCGGGATCGTCGTTGCTTTCAACGACCTCGTGGCTGAGCTTCATGCCTTGGAGGCACTTCCCAACCTAGCGTCTGTCGTGGATGAGCTATTTCCGGCTGGGCAGATTGCAACACGCGATATCCGGCAACTGTCGCTCGACATTCTTGCCGAAATGGACATGGAAGAAGGCGTTGACGGCGAGGACATCAACGGCGAGTTCCTGTCGCGGCTTCAAGAGGCAATAAACCAGCCTGATATTCCTTCGGAAATCCAAGACGTCAGGATCATGAGCCTTCACAAGAGCAAAGGACTCAGTGCTCCTGTCACAATCATTGCGGGCTGCATTCACGGCCTGCTCCCAAAGCAGCCTGACAACACCCTCCTCGCTGCGCAGCAAGCCCTAGAAATGGAAGAGCAACGGCGGCTGTTCTATGTCGGCATCACACGAGTGAAAGCATCGCCAGATGCTGGCAAGCCGGGCACGCTGATTCTGACCTACTCACAGACCATGCCGATGGCATCCGCCCTAGGGGCTGGCATCGCACCAGCGCAGATGCAGTATGGCCTCGCGTCCCTTCATGCGAGCCAGTTTATTGCCGAGTTAGGTCCGGCAGCACCACAACCAATCGCGGGTTAGGGCATTGGCGACACGCGATGAAGTCTACGCAAAGTTTGGCATAACGGCGGAAGCCGCACAGCTATTCGAGGTTGAACTAGGCTCGCTGCTTCTGTGTGCCCGCGCGATCAAACAGGGCTGGAGGTTCAAAGCCGACTCCGACAAGGCGCGGAAGCTCCTTCATGACATCGACCGGAGCACGCTGGGACATCTGCTTGGCAACTTGAAAAAATGTGTAAGGCTTGACGATGGATTGGCTGACCGCTTCGCGTCCGCGTTGCAAACGCGGAACAGGCTGTTTCATCGGTTCTATGAATCACACAGTTTCAAAATTCAGACCGACGAAGGACGCGATGCGATGATGGCTGACCTCGAGACTATGCACGTCGACCTCGTCAACGCATGGCAGGTTGCCAGCAGCATGGCGGGTGCGGCAACGGCATTTTTGCTTGAACTAAGAAGCAAGAGAGCTTAGCCGCTGGGTCGATCTAGGGTGCATATTCGCCCGCGAGGTACGCTTTTCGGCGAGGGCGAAGTCTGCATGAACGTTCGAATTGAGGGCGCGTTCCCGTCGAAACACCGCGCCCACCCGAACGACCGCTTTCTCGGTTCCCCCATTTAGAACCGGACAGGCAGAAAACCACCCAATCCGAGACGCGTGCAAATCGATCCTGTATGGCCTGTTTGGGCCCAATGTCGCCACAACGCAAGTCGCCGACACTCCAACCTTGGAGCGTTGTCGGTACGCTCAATGAACTAACCGTTGCGCCGAGACGATGGGTCGTCTGCGATGGACAGATCTGGATCTTCGACTGGGGCGGCGAAGGTTGTTCCAAATACTCGCTCTACTTCTGCTCTCCTATAGATCCGCGTTATTCGGTTGCCTGAGAATGCCGGGCGAATACCACCTGCAGCTAATCTTGCCATTAAGCCACCGTGACCGTTCTGCCCTATATCCTGGCGCAGTCTCCCAAGGCTAATGAACAGCCTGTCAAATCGTTCAACATCTGCCGCCCGAACATGCTTCCTCGGATACCCACTTGCTGGATGGCGGGCGCGGTAAAATGTCAGGTGGCCCTTCTGGCTGAGGAGGCCCAATGTCGCATGGTCGATTCTTAAGAACCGGCGCACCGCGTCCCACTCAGGATCAGACGTAACGGCCTGCCTTTGCAGCACTACCTGCGCCTCCGCGGGATCCAACAGCAACGCGTCAATACCGAATTTCCGTGGGTCGCGCCGCGCCGAAAGTAGGCGGGCCTCGCGGAACGCCTTGTAGATGTCAAACACGCTTTGCCGGGTCCGGCTACTCATTTCGTATATGGACAAGAAATCCGGAGAGGGATCGGCGATGGGAAGATCTTCGATCGGCTTAATGAAGGCCAATAGCTCGGCTTGTGATAGGTATGTCTTGTCTGCTGCGTCCCGGCGTTTTTCCAGCATTCTGCACTTCACGAAGCCCGTCGCATGGTGAAGCGAGCATCCGAGAAATTTTCCAGCGTCTCGCACTGGCACAATGTCCTGGATGCGCTGCTTGAGCATGTCGATCTGCGGCAGCGTCACGTGACTGGGTGGATCGGGCAGATCGTCCAAGGTGGGAGCGAATTCCTGAAGCATATGAATGAGCCTGTCCTGCCGTATGCCCAGTTGCTTCTCGACGCTGCCCAGCGTGATGCATATGGGCCGGTCAATCCGCCGGCCCAGAATAGAGGTACCTGCAACGACGGGATAGTTTTCTACGATGAAACTCCGGACAAGCTTTCGGAGAGGCTCCACCCCTCCACCGTAGGGATCACTGGTCAGCCAAGCAAAGAAGCCGCCGAGGTCTCTGTTGTGGGACGCGAAGGGCGAGCGGTATTCCGCTTTGAAATGCCAAAGTGTTTCCAGTAGCGACGACGGGCCACCGCGAAGGACGTCGAAGCCTCTTTGTCCGCAGCTATGCCAATCTCCGTCGCTCATCTCGCTTGCCGCCGCCGAGGCTCCGAACAGCAACCGCATGCCGAGCATTTCAGATGCCTTTGAGACAGCTGGTAGCGGAAGGCTGTCGATCCAGTCCTGCCCCCGCCAACCCGACAGGCGCTTTCGAATATAGTGTTCGAGTTCATTCGGTTCACGATACTGGGCTTCGCCAGCCGCTGAAATTATCAGCTCCCAATGCTTCCGCGCCACCGATGCGAAATCGTATGCATGTATGGTAAACTTTTCTTCCGGGAGAGCTCGTAGTGGCGTGTTATGAATTTCGCAGCACCGAATTGACTGAAATTGCCAATCAACTCGCCGGTAAGCACCGGCAAAGCCAGCTTCGGCGATGCTCTCGCGAAGACATACAGGGCAATATTCTGCCCCCGTCCGCTTGAGCGAGCGATTAGTTGCAATTTCGCGCCCTATTTTGTGGCGTGCTGCGCCAATAGATCTGATTGCATATCGTTGAAGCGGGGAAGAGGGTACGCCAGCCAAATCGGCCAAGCGAGAAATTTCACCGGCATCTCCCAGAGTGAGTGACTTCCAATTGAGTCTCATATCGAGACAAAACTCTCCGGCTCCGTTGACCATGTTGCGAACTGCGAGCCGGGAGGCGAGCGAAGTTGGTGTTTCCCGATCGGCTATCTTACAGGTCAAGGCTAGTCGTCGCGTCATCGGCGTACCTCATTCTGGAGAAGTACCCGTGTGTTGATGCGCTCGAAGTCAGCAGCGAGAAAGGGGTTAAGTCCAGGCAAGCAGCCAGAACGTCGTTCAAAGGCTGCCGCGAAGTGTTGCAGGTCCAGAGTGTCGGCACGGGCCAATAATGCGACTTGAATCGCTTCGATAACAATTTCGATAAGTAGCCCGAACTCGTGATCCGCGGCATGAACCAGCCGCGCAGCGAAGTCGGGATTGAAGTTTACCATTTGTTGGAGGGACGATCGTGCAGCGTACTCTTGGGTGACATTGAGTGCGAAATCAGCGCTTGCGTGACGTGTCAGCCTTGGGAACTCCACTGGTACCATCCTCCTTGCCAACTGAGGATCATGATTGAGGAGCTCTCTTAACTCGAGGGTCCCCGATAGGATGAGACCAACCGGCCATATCTTCGTCTGCATGAGCGATTTCAGCGTGCGGACAACCGGCTGGATTGCCTCCTTTGTCTGATGGCGCATGAGATCCTGTGCTTCATCGAGGTGGAGGAACAGCGTGCGTCGCGCTCGCAGGTGCTGGCGGACCATGTCCCAGATGATCATTTCGGTCCGCCTGCCTTGGAATGGATATCCCACAGCGTCGAGTGCCGTGACGCCAACAAATTTTAGCGTTGCTGGGGCGGGAACCAGGAAGCTCACGACTTCAGTGCGGGCCGTTTCCGGTTCGTCGATGACGAGGCCGGGCGTATGGGAAAAGAGCCGTGCGACAGCACTCGTCTTGCCACTACCGGAAGCGCCAATTACCGCGATTCCCCTTGCCTCCATGACGACGCCTGCCGAGATTTCCGCCCTTCTGCGGTCCAGCAGCAGCTGAAACTCAGCCTGAAGACGTTCGTACGCTGGATGTGCGGCAAATACTTGCTTCAAGATAACGATTCTTTGGGCTACCAAGCTGCTGAGGTCACTCATCGAAAAACCTCAGGCGCGCGTTGGATTCTGGCTGTATGTCGATCTCGTCCGCGTCTTCAGTCGACAGATCCTGAGGTCGGGGGCTATCTATTACGTCACTCAGAAGGTCTTGGCCGACCCGGAAGGGCTCGGCAGCCTGTTGCTTCGATTTGATGGTCAGTCCCAGGTAAACCTGACTTTCCTGATGATCGATTTCCTCCGGTGTTATTCGCTTCGGCTGGACACGCATCAACTCCCGCGCCTGACGATCGATCTCGACAATACGAGCACGCGCTTGCCAGATCACTTCTTCCGTCAGTTCCGCCTCGCGGTGATGTTTGTTACGAAGGTCGAACACAATCTCTTGCCAATCCGAAAGCGAAAACCCAACAACCGCCTCTGACACTGCTTGGGCGGACACGAACCGACCGCCGATAAAGACGGAGACCGCGGAAATGTCATCCGGATCAACGCGCACCTGAATACGGCGCTCGCGGCCCCTCAGCAGTGCGTCTTGTAGCTCGGGGCAGCTATAGTTGATTCCGTGTACCCTGACGCCGTGTCGCCCGAGCTCGCGCTCGACAGGGACACCAAAGACAGCACGCTGCGTATTGATGTCAGGAGGCGCCAATATGTACTTTTCCTCGACGAGCCTTTTCCAGGCATTCGCAGGGGTCTCGCCGCGCAAACCGGTGTGGGGGGTGTTGTGGTAGATGTCGACAATGAAGGTTATGAAGATCTTGGCTAACTCGTCATCAGTGAGTGCCGCCCGTTCCTCGGACGGATAGTCCCCCCTGGCCTCCGGATTAGCGAAGGTACGACCTGTCAGAAACTGCGCCAGTTGACCGCCGAAGGTTCCAAAGATTCGCTCCACCGTGCCTCGCAGCTTGGGTATGCCCGCAGGAGGAGCTTCATAGGTGCTGCCCAGCTCAGTTACAGCTGTTCGGAATCCCGTGGACGTGAACGCGGATCCTTGGTCCGTGACAATCGCGCCTATACCGCCGTGGTAATGCCACGGCGATGAACATCCCGCCGCCCATGCGACGGATGTCTTGTTTTTGACGATCAGGTTCATTGCGCGAACAGCGTTCTCGCTCGAGGGATTTTCGACAAGGAGAAATGACAGGACGCAGCGTGTAGCGCAGTCGATCGCAACATAAATCCAGCGTCTTCCAATCTCGTATCGCTGGCGTTGCTCGCGGTCGAGGGCGTCGAGAGCTCCAGCTCTTCCGAATAGGGAAATGACGTCTACATTCCACTCGTCCATCTCGATACGCTCCATCGGATAGCTGGCTTTGATACCCTTTTCATAAAGTCCAAAATGTCGCTTCGCAGCCTCGTACCCATGTCGCGCGGCATAGACTTGGAAGGTGTCAAGTTCCTTAATCCTCCGACGGATGGAGCGGTCAGAAGGTTGAGGAAGTGGCGGATCGCCTAGCGCAATCCGAGTCTTGTTGACTTGGCGAAAACGCACGTTGGTTTCGCCGATTATGGCGAGCTGGGATGGCCTTTGAGGGGAAAGGTACCCGTTTATGCATTCGCCAAGCAGCTGCTCCACCTGAGGGCCAAACTTTCGGGCGTATGTTGCTTCGCTCCGGCGCTTCCTGAGTAGCGCGAGGGCGTTCTGCCCGTTTCGGTCATAGAGGCGGATCCACGACCGCAGGGTCGAGGTTCCAGGAGGCCTTCGAAGGATGACCTCAGTGCCAACCTGTTTCTTACCGTGCTGTTTCTGACGCTGATCCTCAAGCTTGTTCACCGCCAGAGAGAGCTCGGGCATCGCTTGCCCGATCGATTTCAGGGTGCGCATAACGCGGCCTTCAGCCTCCAGGACCTTGAATGCTCGGCAATAGCTCTCTTTCCAAAAGAGCTTGTCTCTGTAGCTTTCCGGCAACGTCGAGAGATACTGCTGATCGTTGCGTAGCCTTCGTGCCGCATACGCAGAGGCAAAGAAGCCGCGCCTGTATTCCACATTCGGTTGGCCAAAAAGTTTTGTTAGTTCCGAGTAGGTAAACTCGCGATACTCTTGGCTCCCGTCGCAGGGGCGCAGGATGATCCCGTCGTCCAGCTGCCTGTGCAGTATGTGCTGAACCCGATCAATGACAATGCAGTCAAGTTCTGAGATCCGGAAACGAATGGTCATTGAAGACCCCTCCGAGCTAGTATGCGAGTGGATGGCGTAATCTCCGCAGTGCAGTCTGCAGCTGCGCAACCGTCGTAGATCGCCCGGAATGCCGCACGGAAGGCTCGCCCCGCCAGCCCGGATTGTGAGACAACGCTGGCTATGGTCGTTTCGCCAGAGCACTTCAGGATGATCGAACAGACACTTTCGTCGGCCTCTGGATCCGCTGTGCGACGGAAGTCGTGAAGGCGGGCGGCATTCAAAGCCTCATCGGCGGTGAAATGGTTCTCAGTAACAAGCGCGACATCATGTGCGAACTCGAGGGGGGTGGCAGCGCGAATATGTTCGAGCTTTTCTCGAAATCTCCTTCTGCTCACTTGAGGCGAAGGTTTGACCGCGACCGCAATCCGTCGCCCGCAGATCAGCGTAACCAGGTAGTCGAATACGTGCCGCCTACGTCGTGCCAATCCGTCTTGGTATTCCACCGCCGGCGGCTGATCCCAAATATCAAAGATGTCCTGGCGAGCCAGGAGCAAATGGAGCACTCGCTGTTCAAGCTTGCTCTCGAAGACGATCCGGCGCGGGTGGTGATTGGCCGGGAGCTGCGCCACGAGGGCGCCTCTGAGGCTGGCTCGCGATCGTGGCGAGATATGGCGAGTCGAGCGACTGGAGTGCGGGGGGATGAATGCATGATTTGTCTGTTGCATGGACGTTTGCGCCGATGCGGCTCATCCCAGAGCCGCTCTCTATGGCGCCTCCTTTTTCTGAAGGTGAAAGGGGGCACGCGTGCAGCCGGATGGCCGGCGCGCGTACTTGACTTTTCAGGAAGAAAAAGGGAAAAAGAGACATCGATGCCAAATCGATCTTCTTATCGGCCTTGAGAGTTCCAGCTCTCAGGGCCGTTTCCCTTTAAAGGGAACTCAGCAAACTATCTCATGTCAGCCTCCAATGTTTGGTAGCGGTCGGGCCAGAGACTGCTTGCGCGAACGCCTAGCTTCGCTGCGATGGCCTGCTGTACTCTTTCAGACTTGGCGCGCCCCTGGCATACTCTTGTCACAGCGACTTGGGTGATGCCGAGTTCTTCAGCGATCTTCACGAATGTGATCTTCTCTGCGCGCAGCCGGCGCTTGATACTATCGTGGCGTTCGATATCAACCCGCATGCTAAAGCCTCAATGCAAAGTGATTCGCTCAAGGATAAGTCAAAGTTATAATAGAAATCAATGACTTATATTTTGAGCCAAATTGGTTCTACTGGCCACGAGCTAGAATATGGCCAAAAACAACTAAGGTCTTAACTTCACTCGGAATTTCTGTTTGAGCGTTCTTTTGAGCGGAAAAAACTCTATGCCAAAGAGGGGCAGTTAGCGAACTGCCCGGTGTAAACTTTACCCGCGGCGATCGACTATCGTTAACTTTCGCCCGCATAAACCGTTACGTGATTCCTCGGCAGCCCGAATATGGAATTGCTGATAACTTCAAAGATCAGTTCAGGTAGCTTCCACAGGTTTAACTATCGCTTCTGATTTACGCCCTCATCTCAGCCATTCATGGTGGAGTACATCGTCTTCGAACCCTGCTGCTCACTTACCCGACGGAAGTGGTCCGCGTGACAAACCGATATGGAGCACAATCCGGACGGGATCGTCGGTTTGTTAAATGGCGGCAGTCCACGGTGACGGCTGCATCACTCTCGAATTTCCCCTGACACAGCCAAAGATTGGCGAATTCTAGTCGCAAAAAGCCTCATCTCGGCCACTGGCAGGGTGCTGAACCAACGGTGAGCGAACGCTAGGTCTAGTTCGCACTTCGCTCACTGCGGGCTTGCCTTATCGTCCGCCAACCCTTCTATCAATTTGCGAACGCGTTCAGGATCCACTGGCGGCGTGTTTCGCCGAGCAAGCCACTCATCTGGCAGGCCGGCGATGGCTCGAAAGCGCGCATAGAAGTCGCGCCGGCGATCGACATTTAGTGTGTCGAGTGCAATTTTGGCCTTACTCGACAGGCGCTGTGGTAGCCAGACCTGCCCACGTTTATTGGAAACGACGATCAGGGAGCGATGCGTAAAGGCGCTAGTGTCGCCGATGCGCCCGCTCGATTTTCCCCGATGATATTTCTGCAGCTTAACCAGGATGACGAGGTTTCGGTTAGTTGCCTCAAGCAGAGACTCCAGTGCACAGGTGCTGGTGAATATCCTTGATCCCATCTCGCTCCATGTATGTTCTCCACGGCCCCCTTCGGCTCCCCAAGCCTCCGCATAGAAGCCCGGAGCGGTATCGATCGACCATCGACGGACGACAACATCACTCGGCGTGACGCCCAGCACTTCCCTGACGACGTCCGTCGGAAAGGGGCGGTCCAAGGCAGATGGGCTACCATATGGGTCATGGCGATCGAGCTGCCGTTGGGTGTTGGGAGTCTCAGCGACCCATGGTTGAACGCTATGGTCGTCTTTCCCGAAATGACGGGTAATTTCATCCTCGTCATCCGGGAGCCAACGAAAAAAGGCCTCATCGGAAAGCAAGGTCATAGCGGTTGAACGAGCATCGCTATCGCTTGCCAGCACGCTTCGGATGGTGATGTTCGTATCCCGGTTGATTGACCAACGTCCCGCGACGGGAGTCCATTCTGCCGCTAGCTTCCCGTTGTTGATGCCCAGCATTGGGGCCAACAGCCGGGCATCGTCACGAATAGTGCTTCGACTTTCGCCACTCTCCGGCATGGGAATGTCCAATTCCTTGACCAAATCGAGAGGAAACTGATCGGTGAGATCAGCGAGCCACAAGCCGTCATCGCGGGAAAGCTGGTACTCGTTCAAGAAATCCGCCCAAGCATCCCCCCTCCAGTCGTCACCTACGACCGGCCGCGAAGCGAGCAGGTCACCTGCGGCAAGCATAAGGGCATGCCAGCCGAGATATCCTCCATAGAGATCCCGACCGGGAACATAGCCGGATGACCAAGTGTCGCCGTAGCTTGATTCGCGTGGGCATTCGTGCATGGCGCTCACCGTCTTGTCCCAACGGCGCACCCAACCGCCAATACGGTCCTCCACCTCCCAGCTAGGACAAGCGAACACATCGCACAGACGGTCGACCTGATATTTGTTAAAGTCGTAGTCTAAGTGAAAAGCATCAGCCGGCTGCGGTGAAGAGTCTGGGCGCGGGACATAGCGAAACTCGGCGTAGCCGGCCCGGGGCTTGTTAGCATAGGGCGACACGTTCGAAGCGGAGAGAGCATCGATTGACGCTGCGCTTTCAGTGGGAGCGAGCGCGGGGGCGATATTCCGTAATATGTCGATGGCAAACGACCGCATCACCACATGCGGAAATTTCAACGACAGGGCGACGCCTTCAAAGAAAGAACGATGGCAAAGGAGTCTGTTAGGATTGTCCTTGCTCACACGCGCCAGAGCGATCAACAACCAAAGCTGAGCATGCATCGCGTAGAACGGGAGCTTTGCATCGGTGAATGGCAAAGCTGTCTTCGAAGAGAAGCGTGCGATAAGCTGATCTAGGATATCGAAACGCCGGATCTCCGCCAAACGTCTGATCGCATGCGCCGCGCGCCAGCGCATCGCTGCAACAGGGTGGCCAAGTCGAGCCCATAAAAGAGCGGCTACCAGGTCCGCCTCGTCTTCGGGGATCAAAAGGCGATCGTCCCAAGGCCCATCGCCGACTTCCGTCGGCAGCTTCTCGGCGCTGCTGGCCAAAAAGCGGTCCAATCCTTCAGCTATCGCTTGATTGCTGACGCCCGCGGCCAATCGCGCAGCCAACGCCAACCATGCGTTCCCTCCAAGTTCGTCCGCAACCCCGCGCAGCCCGGCAACGACATGTTCGACCAGCCCGATCCGATCGGCTAGGAAATATTTCTCAAGCCCCCGCCAGGCACCCCAGGCATCACTGCTTGAGCCAGCCAGTTCCGCGGCATGTTTTGACGCCAGCCGCAGCCCAAGCCTCGGCAGTGCATCACGCATAGCTGTCGAGATTTTGCTCCATTCTTCGACGTAATTGTCCAACGCACTGACCTTGTCAGCCAGAGTTGCGATGTTAGACTCGACGACAGCCCGCACGAATCCAAGGCGTTCCGCGGGTGTGGATGTCCGCTTTGCAAGTTCGAGCAGCGTTCGAACCGGCCAGCGCCGCCCTGTCTGGTCCACTTCTTCGCTCGAAATCTGCCGATCGATCTCATCGGGATCGCTCAGATCGATCGGGAAAATTGGGGGAGGTTCGGGACTTGCAGCCGAAGTGACTGGTGATGGCGGAGTTTCGGAAAGTGGGCCACGCCACGTGAGAAGCCCCTCAATCCGAGCTCGAGATTTCGATGTCGCTGGGAGTGTTTGCTGAGCGAGGCGTTGCAGACCTTCGATCGTTTCGCGCGCAGGCGTCAGTTGATCGTCGCGATCGATCTCGACGAGAAGCAGATTGAAGAACCATTCAAGGTGGTCCTTCGGTAGGTGCTTGATTGCCTCGGAGGCGAAATCCGAAATGCGCCAGGTCCAGGCCTCGCCCGGTGCAGCCAAGCCGAACAGCGCTGCCGCTGTCGCCGCCGGGAGTTTCGATTGGCGCATAAGGACCGTCAGAGTGGGCCCAAGTGACAAGTTTAGCCGCGCGACATCCCTGTCGTCCAAGCGAGCCAGCATTGCAAGCACCCCCAAGCCCGCGATCGGAACCATAGTCTGAGCATATTCGATCCATGGAAAGCGTCCGTCTTCACCTTGGTTCAACTCTAGGATACGAGCGAGCGTGTGCGCCGCCACCGCCGAGAGTTCCGGGCCGGAATAGTGCCCCGTAAGTTCCAGCAGATGGTTGGTACGATCGAAATCGTCCGAGCCGATAGCCTCTGCCAGATCGAGCGCTCTTCTAAAGTAGGCAGACGCCTCTTCGGTGCTGACTCGCCACACAGCTCGTGAAAGGCGCCCATAGGCTGTCACCCTGGAGCCTACATCCGTGTCGAGCTGAATCTTGCGTTCAACATGGCCAGCGAGAGTGAGCGCCGCATCTTGGCATTCCTTGACGCGCGATAGCCTAGCAACGGCGTCGGTAAGTTCCTGGGCGAACAAACCTGGAGCGCTTGCCAGCCAATCCACCATCCGTTTCGCGAGCGCTGGATCCAATGCTCCCAGCGCATCAGACACGTAGAAAATTGCCCGGAATCCAGTCCGGGCAAGATATGCCTTTCCGTCACGATAGGGGTAGTTAGAGGACCTCTCCACATCACCGATGAGGCGATCGAAGGCCGTGCTCACCATCTCAATACGCGTGCGGCCAGATGGCGGGCGGACGATGCTCGCAATGTCCTGAGCATATTGCAGTAGCGGCGTGATCCGGCTGCTGAGCGTGCGGGAATAATCTGAGCGGTCTTTATCATCGAGACCGCCACGCCGTTTCCGCTGCGGTCGAGCACCGTCATATTTCGGCTCTGCTAGCTTCTGTGTGAGAGCGCGCGAAAATGCCGCTGCGCCACGCGTCCTCGCGCTTTTCGGGACGAGCTTGATAAGCTCAGAAGGCGCGATGTCTATCAACGTGACGGGCTTGCCCCGCAGCGCGGATCTCACTCCTGCTGCTGCCACAGTCAGGTCAATCGTACGATCGAGTGTATTGTAGCTTGAATAATGGAAGATGGATTGGGCCTTAAGCCCGGCGCCTTCTACGAGGCTCATGCCCTCTTTATACAATCCGAGATCGGCAGCCCGAGCTGCCGCGAGCACACTGGCCATCGCCAAGCCTTCACCCTCGGCCGTGACCGGCGGGGCAGCGGCCATCGCTCTGAGGACCCGTTTGTCTCGAGTGTCGTCCCTTTCGGTGAACCGCATGGCAGCGGCGAAGAGAGAGCGTAATGGCAGGCGACATCCGCACAATCTCGAGACTACTCGCGCCGATGGGGCATGAGATGTCGTTTCATGGCGTTCAAGGAGATCAAAGAGCTCGCTGAATTTGACGAATGCAGTTCCGTCCTCTCTGCGCCCAAAAAACTCAGCCACACGCACGTCGTTTCCTGCAAGCATTTCAACGTAGGCAAAGCCGACGTCGTCCCGATCGCGAGACACGTTAGAAGTATTGAACCAATTGCCTCGGCGCGATTGCGCCGCCCAATTATGCCAGTCGATTGATCGACGTGCATGTCTCCTGGCTTCGTCACGATCGCCAGCGAAAGCGTTCGCCAATGCCAGCGCGGAGTGCTTCCCTCCCGGCCAACCAACATTCGTAAGGGCGAGCCGCCGCAGTGCTTCGGGGTCATTGGCGACGGCTGCGAGATCTGGATGCTCATAGAGAAATCGGTCGGAACGCTCATGGCCGGCCGCAACGAATGACGCTTCCAAGAGAAGTTTAAGCAGATCGTCTCGCCGGCCGAGTTCTCCTGCCAATGCCATCGCGGCGGTGACCCGAGCCAAGCGAATGTCCCTGGTGCTAACCTGCGAAGCGCCGTCGGGAACGCGAAGATCGTATGCCAGTCGAATGAGCTGATCTGCATCGCGGAGCGACGTCAGTAATGCGGGCAACGCCCTAGCCGCATAATTTGATGTTAGCTGCCGATTTTGCAGTGCCGAAATGACACGATCTCGGCTTGCTTGATCGGTGCCATAGGTCGATCGCACGAGGGTTTCCGTCGGCTCGTCGCGGAACATCAGGCCATGAGGTGTTCTTTCGAGCAACGGTGCCAGATCGGCCGCAAAGCTTTCGACTTCTTCCGCGATCAGGCCGTGTGCGGCGGCGAGTTCTTCGATTGGCACCGGGGGCGTAAGCAAAGCGATGCCCGCAAGTAGAAGGTCGATATCGGCGTCTTGGGCTCCACGCGCATGGGCAGTGTCTCGCGCTTCCGCTAGGCGCTTGCGCAGCAAAGCATCGAGGAGATCATTCGGCTCGCTAGTGGCATCCGGAGATAGCAGGGGGTCAAAGGGTCGGCCGGTCGTGATCAAGCTGTCGAGACAGCGCGGATTGCGACCTGACCGCGTGAGTAGTGCAGCAACTTCATCTCCGGACGCATCTGGTACGCGCCGTGCGATCAGTGTCCGTGCTTCGACATCTGTGAACGATGGTATCGGAAATCCACGGTTGGTGCTGTCTCCGATCGCGATCGCAAGCCTTTCGGTCCGACATGACGCAATCAAACGAACACCTTCTATGGGATCGACGCTGACGCTTCGCAGAAGGAGGTGAGCAAAAGACGGGGTAGCGGTTGCCTGTGCGGCTAATCCCGCATGGTCAATCGCGTCCAAGACCAGTGATAGGCAGGCCTCTGGATTTGTGTTGCGAGCCGTTGCCACCGACTGGACCAAGCGACGACGAAAGGCTCTCAGCAGGCTCGTTGCGTCGGCAATCGGAAGCAGGATATCACATAGCCCCTCGCCGGCGAGCAGGTTGGCAAGGTGCACCAATGTTCGATCGGGAAGATGCCGACCGTCGGCAGGATCACGCCACCTGCCAGCGCCGAACCCATCAAACAGGACTACGGGGCCGTCCGCGCGCAGCTGGTCGGCGAGCCCTTGCATTAGAACAGTCTTGCCCATTCCGCCCGCGGCATGGAGAATGAGTGGCGCACCGGGCTGCCGAGCCTGCGCCAAGACGTCGGCAAGCACAGCTCTCTGAACGACGTCCTGAACTTCAGGAAAAGCATCAGGTGTGGGATAGAGCCGATCCTCGTGTTCGACCTCCAGTTCGGCCAAGACCGCTACACGATCGACGCGCTTGTCGGCTTCACTGCCAGGACCGGCCTTTATCCTTATGAGGTTACGCAGCTTAAGTAAGCGCTTCTCCGCATCGGGATCACTAGGCTCGCTCCAAGCCGCCAGCGTAGCGGAGATCAGTCGCTCTGCATCGACTAAACTTCCTTTGCTGCCGACCAACTCGAGTCGGCGCAACAGTTCGGCCGGTTCATGAGGGTAGTCTTCGAGGGCATGCGCGATCTGTCCCGCTTGTCGGCCTACATCACCGTCTACGTCCGAACCTGCGATCACTGCGGTAATTGCCGAGCCTAGATTGTCATGTATGGGCCTATTCGTAGAGAATTCATACCGAACCGCCTTTTCGACATGCTCATCGCCGTGAGCAACACGAAGCTCGGCGTCGGTGATCGCGAATTTGACGAGCGTGGAAGCTAGGTCCGCGGCTCTCACCGCGCTTTTCGCGCTGGCTATTGAGTATTTGAATTGGACGACAGTGACTCGATGCGATCCGGCCACATCTGTACCACCATGGTATCGGACAAGATCGGCAATTTCGACGGCACCTATTCCGAGCTCCTGTTCATCCCGTTCATCGAACCCTTCGAGCGTGATTGATGTAAGGTCGGTCGACGGCAGCAGGAGCTCGAGAGCCGTGCGCGCTGCCCAAGCCTCGTGATAAGCGTGTCCGGCCTTCGAGGCTCGAACCTTATCAATTGTTATTGTATCGACAGGCGAATCTTCACTGCTCATAATCGATTGATCTACCAGTATTCGCTGGGCGGTGCTATATGAGGGCTTTCCAGACCTAGAAATCCGAAAGCGGTAACGGCCTCATAGCTGCTAGGCAGGAGCGCCCAATATCTGACATTCCGGCCGGCTCCTACGCATCCTAAAACAGACACAGCGTAGAGGCGGTAACAGGTAGCGGACCGTCCACACTTCAATATCGTAAACGTCTTGCGCTTTGTTCCAGCCATTCCAGTTCACGGCAGCCAAGAGAATTTGGACTCCAGCTGCCCGTGCGTAAGCTGCGAAAACGAGATTCCAGAGCAAAGTATTTAGAGTTTCACCGCCTTGATCTTGGTGAGCTCAGCCGGCTCGTTGGCTGCAGCGGCGAGCTTCTCCACCCACTCATCCGAATACGTATAGTCCTTATGCGCCGCATGATAGATGCAGTGTGTCTTGTCAGTGTTTTCCGGCTGTGGAGCGCCGTTCTTAGGGCGTACCTGATACAAGCGAATGGCCTGCTGCAAATTGTGTGTCGTGAAGGTCTTTTTGCTTTTCTGAGCTACGAGCTTAACCACCTTTCCCGGCTTGTGCGGGTACTCATCATCCGAGATCACCTTTTTAGTGAGCACGTTGTGGATCTGCTTCCCTGCTGCAGAGTCGGGCTTCACGAATTGGATGTTCGCCTTTGATTTAGAGGCAGCGGTGAGCGTGTAGACCACCTGGAACTGGAACTCGGTATTGTTGAGCTGCTCCGGCGTCATACCTTCTGTCAACTGAGCGTCGATCGCGTCGATCTCAGGTGGCACCTCGTACTTGTTGACAGTGGTCACCTGTTCCAGGTCCAGCCGCGCGAACTGGAGAGCGAACGCAAGTTCAGTCGACAGCGACAGCTCATCGCCAAATAGTTTGCAGATGGCTGTATCGAAGTTCAGGCAGCACGCCTGGAATATCCCGAGCCACTTTAGGTCCGCTTTACCCAAGAGATGGTGCTCGACTTTGTCGCGGAGCTTCTTCAGCGCCCTAAGGTTTTGCTTGATCCCATCGGAAAGCGGGCAGTCTCCCCTCTCGATCATTTCGCTTAGCGGTACTGAGTGACCGTCGTTTTTTTTGATCGCTACGGGTGTTTTGCGCGTGTAATACTCATGCATGAGGTAGGTCCAAGCGATGTTGGCCAGAACGCAGAAAACCTCAGTCTTGAACTTCATCGCCGGGCTATTGAATATCTGAACGGCAAGAATCATGGCTTCACGCGACCGGATCAGCTTTTCATCGTCGTATGGGTTCAGGCCCGTTTCCGGATCGCGCGATTTCCGATGCTTGAGAAAAAATGCGATCTCTTCCTCAGTCGCCACCACTTGAGCGGCGTTCTTCTTCACAAAGGCAATCCGCGCAAAGTTCACGGTCGGTGACCGTCCCGTGTTGACCCAGGCGTGTATGTCCTGGTTGCGCCAGTTCTTCACGAAGAGCGCCTTTACGACGCGCCTCTCCAGTTCTGTAAGTGATGCCGCCCCATTCGCCATGTTGCCCCCCAGCTTATCCATATATCCACTCAGTTGTTCCCTTTCGAGCGGTTCGCGCTTCTTGTCTCACGTATAATGACCAAGCGAGAAAATAGATGCAATAAGTATAGCCGACGGACCCGCTTGGGTCTTCATGCACTCACCTTTGGATTGGCTTTAGAATTATTCAAATGCGGCGCATTTAACTGGCGTGCCTTTCCGCATCTGGAGGATAGGGCTAGTAATCAGAGGCATGTCTCGTGGCACTCGAGGTTCGATTAGACCACAAAATAGGGCATGCACATTCTATGCCGAGTGTTGGGGGAAGGCGTCATCAATTTACGTTCCCCGGGGGATACTTGCGTACTCAAATGGAATCTAGTCCAATGCTACGGGGGGACGCCATGCCATACTTCATAGACAACGACCTTGCGTTGAATCTGGTAGGTGCGCCCAATACGGGTTTTCGCCCGGGACAGTTGGGCGCTTTGCATTCTTCCCTAGCGCATTTCTCGGTCTACGACGAACCCGCGATTCTTTCCTTACCCACCGGCTACGGAAAGACGGCACTACTCATGGCCTTGCCGTTTTTGCTGAGGGCCGTGCGGGTATTGGTCGTCGAGCCCTCCGACGCCCTGCGGCGGCAGACCACGGGCCATTTCAAGGAGCTTTCCGTCCTGCGGCGGCTCCGGGTACTCGATGAGGCCACGCCTAACCCCAAGGTCCATAGTCAGAAGGGTGCTCCTGCAGATGCGGCCGAGTGGTTAAAGCTTGCGGAGCAGGACCTAGTGATCTCGACGCCTCAGAGCCTATCGCCTGTCGTCGCGCCGCAGGCGCCGCCGGATCTGTTCGACGTCATCATTTTCGACGAAGCGCATCATGCGCCTGCAGAAACGTGGGCGGCTTTCCTTGCGCACTACCCGGACGCGAAGTTCGTCTTCCTGACCGCCACTCCGTTCCGCCGCGATCGAAAGGTGATCCCGGGAAGAATGGCTTATTATTACCCAGTATCGAAGGCCGCCAAGGAATCGGCATTCGGGCGGGTAACGTTCACACCGGCGCCAGTGCGGAATGAAAACGATGACGAGGAGATAGATCGTTCGGTTGCCCGAACTGCGGTCGCGCGGCTGCGTGCCGACCAAGCGAATGGCTTTGACCATCGCATTTTTGCCCGAGCGGCGACGATCGCATCAGCGCGGAGGCTGGTCGAGGTCTATGCCGAGGCCGGCGCCCGCGTCAGGACTATCGACAGCCATGCTTCCAAGCGTGCCCAAGACACGGCGGAGGCAGAGCTGCTCGCGGGGGAAATCGATGGTGTGGTCTGCGTCGACATGTTCGGTGAGGGCTATGACTTTCCTAAGTTGAAGATCGCTGCTCTCCACGCACCCCATCGTTCCCTAGTACCTACATTGCAGTTCATCGGTCGCTTCGCACGGACGAACGATGCTGCGACCGGCGATGCCACGCTAGTGGCGCCAATATCGCGACTCAAGGCGGCGTCGCTGAAACTGTTCAAGGAAGGGATCGACGTCGCCGAGTTGATCGATGAAGTCGCTCGGGCGCAGATTGCGGATGCAGAAGCGGATCGAGAGGTCCTGGACCTGCTCAAGATCAGCAAACAGGCGGACTCGGACTACGATTCCGTGACGCCACTCCTGTTGGAGCTCTACGCGCACGCGCAGATCTTCGAATGCTACGCGCAACCGGACTTCTCGCAGTTCGGCGATACCATAGGTCGTGATCTGCGGGTGGTGAAGCAATGGTCATCGGAGGATGGGCTTATATCGCTTCTCCTCACTGTCGATACCTCACCGCCGAGCTGGGCGACATCTGACGTTCTGGTCAACGTGCGTCATGATGTATTCCTCCTGGCCTACAACGAGGCCTCTCACCTGTGCTTCATCGGCTCGACCCGCCGAACGGCGCGCATCTATCAGGACCTCATCCAGACCGCGCTGCCCGACCAGCATAGGCCTATTAGCTATGAGCGAACGCGCCGTGCGTTGAGTGGGCTGAACAACCTTAGGTTCTACAACGTCGGCCTGAGAAACACGGCGGTCAATTCTCAGGCTGAGTCTTACCGGGTGATGACAGGCCCGGCCGCAGAGCGCGCGATAACGAGCGGCGACGCCCGAGCTTATTCCCAAGGCCACTTTTTCGGCAGCGGTGTCGGCGGTGACGACGTCCGCGAGACGATCGGCGCCAGCAGCAGCTCGCGCATCTGGTCCAATCAACGCCTGACCGTCGCTGAATACATAGAGTGGATCACCGGGCTCAATGGCAGACTTGGCGGTGGGGGCGGCATCTCGGCCTCGCAACTAGATATTATCCAGCACGCCCGCACCCTTCGACAACTTCCCGAGCGGATCATTGCCGCTGGCTGGCACAAACAGGCCTACCGGCTTGCGCAACGGATTCGGTGGAGAAACCACGCAGGCGAGCCGTGGTCCTATGGCAACATAACAGACCTAGAGCTGGCCAATTGGCAAGTGGACGTCACGCGTTCCGCTATGACGTTTAACGTCGCCTCTGACACTTTCAACGAGAGCTTCCGCTTCGGTATCGATGGTGGTGCGCTGTTCACGAAAGTCGGCGCGAAGGATGTCGAGATCCATACTGGCTATGACGAATGGTCAGACTTGGCGTCATGGCTGTCCGAGCACCCGCCGGTCTTCTACGCGGCCGACAAGTCCTCCTTCGTCGGCGTGAACTTGATCGCAGCTGCAACAGCAGTCGTGAGCCAGCTGCGCGATGGCGACGCAGAGGCTCTTGGCTGGGACAATTGTAAGATCGATTTGGAATTCGGACCAGATCAGCCGGACGGGAGGTTGAGTGTCCATCGATGGCTTGAGCGATACCTGATGGCCGTGCCCTACACTATTGCGCTCGTTTATGACCACCGAAGCGGCGAAGCGGCGGACTACATCGCCGTGGTAAAAAATCCGAATGGCACCGTCGTAGTCAGGCTATATCACTGCAAAGGTGCTGGTGGTGTCCCGTCCGGCGGACGCGTAAACGACGTCTACGAAGTCTCAGGGCAGATGTTGAAATCTATCACCTATTGCGATGCCGCGGTACTGGTCCAGCACATCGAGCATCGCATAAATGCAGGACGTCACCGCAATCCTTCCCGTTTTGCGATCGGCGACCTCCAGATCTTAAAACAGACGCTGGAGGAGGCACCGCCGACAGGACTGACCTTCGAAGTCTTCGGCGTGCAGCCTGGCATATCCAAAGCCGCGGTGAATGCGCATCTTGCCGATCTTATGATTTACGGGTTGGATTACGCTCAGCGGGGTGGTGCCTCACGGGCCCAATGGCTCATCAGTGCCTGACGGGGTTCGGCTCAATTGACGACAACGATCTTCTTTAACGAAGGGAATCTATCGGAGGGGGAATGGCGCACCAGGACAAATACACGAGTTACGAGGAACTCTGCCAGCACGAAGTCGAGGACATCCACTACTCTGTCACGGCACGGCCGATCTCGGGTAGCCGGATCGCGATCGTGGCACCACATGGCGGAGGTATCGAGTTCCTCACCGCCGAGCTCGTGCGGTCCATTGCGGGCGAGGATCATAATTACTACGCTTTCAAAGGCCTCAAGAAGACGGCGAATCAGGACCTTCACATCACTTCGCATCGGTTCAACGAACCGCGCGCACTGGGGATGATAGGGCTTTGTGAGAAGGTGCTAACAGTGCACGGTCTCAAACATGATACACTGTCTCTTCAAGTCGGAGGACGCGATACTGTATTACGAGAGCGAATCCATGCCGCGCTCGGTGCTGCCGGATTCGATAGTAAGGTCGTGACGGAAGGGGCTTACGGCGGCATGGAGCCGCAGAATATTTGTAATCTCGGAAAGACGAGTTCGGGTGTCCAGCTGGAGATCAATGCTGGTCTTCGACAGGTCCTAAGGGACGACGGAGCCGCCTACGACAGGTTTGTTCAAGCGGTACGTTCCACGCTGTAGCTATGTTGTTCTTTAGTCTTGCTTCGAGGTCGGAGCCAGGCGGCTATTTGGCTGCGATTTACTTCTTCTCCCGCCTTATGGTGCGACGGTGCGGCATATAGCTGGGTGGCGTGAGCGCCTCTAGGCCAACCATGACCTCTTGCGTGATCGTCGACCATGTCTGCTTTCAGGAAGAGCAAAAGCTCATCTCTACGACCGATATGAGGGCGCTTTGCCAACTGACTGGATCCAACCTAATCTCGGGCGTTCCAAAATCTGTAGTGACTTCTCGAAAACGGCCCCTCCTCCATAGGACATTTGAGCAGCGCGAAGTTCCGATTTCGTTTATCCATAGAGGTATGATTGTGGAGGGGCCGATGAAGATACCAGTAGAGTTCGAGAACATTATCGCTGATGTCGAAACACGACAGGAGCCGCTTCCGTCTCATTACTTTCAGACAGAGTTGATGAAGGCTCGCACGACGCTCGGGAAAGATCTCGACGCCGATCTAAATGCCGGTGCATTTGCTGAACTTGTCGCATGGACCCTGACGACCGAAGCCTGGGGCCTTGAGCCATGGCATTCTTACTTCGGCCCATTCGGTTCATGGATCAGCATTGACGGGAAGAAGGCATTCGCACCGGCTGTCGATCAAGTCGACGAAGCCATCTTCCAGCATTGGGCCAGCCGTGTCGGTCAGTTCAGGCACCCAGGACTGCAGGCTCGCTATGCGGACCTATGCTGGGAGCTTGCGAGGACGGTCGGCAATGCTAAGCCAAATTTTCGCCATGCCATCGCTGCCGTTGATGCATATCTCGAGGGCGTGTCTAGTGGTCTCGTCACCGAGTTTCATGAGCAGATCGCGTCAGCGAGCCGGGCACTCGATATCGCTCGCCAGATCCGGGACAACGACCGCTCCGAGGCAGTCATCGTCATGCTCCTGCAGCTTCATGACAAAGCCGTGGCGGGAGAGGGGTGGTGGTGGAAGACCTACGACCGCCTGATCGCGGATAGGGGATTGACCGATGACAGGCGTGCCTATCTCGCCCAGAGCCTAGAAGGGCTGGCGGCTGACTACGCGGACACTGCGAACCCTAAAAAGTTTGACCCTTTCCAGCTCGAAAACGTCTCTGAACGGCTGCAGGCCTACTACAGTCGCGTCGGTAGCCGTCCGGACGTGGTCCGGCTTCAAGAGACAGTGGGTCGGGCTTTCGAGCACACCGCCGGTCTTGGTGACAACATGCGCGCGTCTTCTATGCTCCAGAGCGCCGAGAATGCCTATCTCGATGCCGGCAAGCCAGAGGATGCGAAGCGAGCGAGGATCGCGCGGATAAAAGCAATCGAAGCGTCTCGAGATGAAATGCAGTCGTTCGAGACCACTCAGACGATTACGAAGGAAGAAATGGAGGCGTTCGTTTCCACGGTGGTCACCGACGATCCCCTGCACACCTTCGCCAGGATAGCGAACCAGTTCGTGCCTGAGGTTGCGCAGATAGAGGCGCAGATCAAAAAAGGCGGGGAGGATGGCGAGGGTTCGATCATGAACTTCATTCCGATCGCGATAATGGCGAAAGATCATCAAGCCGCGATGCTCGGAGGGATAGAAGACGATCTTGATGGACGTGTAATCCATCATGCCCAGCAGAACGTGCAGTGGACTTCACCATACCTGCACCGTGCGCTGCAGGCAGCGATCGAGAAGCACGAACTCAACCCATATGCGGTTACCGGGTTTGCCGAGCGCTCGGGTCTATTCGAAGATTCCAGCTTCCTACTCGAAGGCGTGGGCGCGTGGTTTGCTCACGATCACATGAAAGCAATCCATGTGCTGGTCCCCCAAATAGAGCGTGCACTCCGTACCATCACCGGTAAACTGGGTGAACCCGTCACTAGAAAGCACCCGACTATACTGGATCGCGAGATCGCTATCGGCATGGGTGAAATATTCGGAAACAAGGGTGTTAAGGAAACCTTCGGCGCTGATTTGACGCTCTATTTCAAGCTCATTTACTCCGATCCTCGGGGACTAAACCTGCGGAACTCGATTGCACACGGTACTCTTGAGCGCGGTATGATAAACGCAGTGATTAGTGATCTTCTTATCCATTCTTTGCTTGTACTTGGCCTGTGGGATCAACTAGCCGACCACCGGAAGAAGAAGGCGGCTGGGGGCTGAGGAATTTTTGCAGCTGGCTGGACGGCTGGACTGGGACGCAAAGCAGCCATTGAATGCCTTGATCATGAAATATTCTGTTTGGTCGCGAGGCCGAAATGGGTGGTCGCACCGCTTTCAACCTGTCGGTCGGAAGCGGCGGGAAAAGACAGCAATCCTGACCCAAAGGCAACTTTGTGGCCAAAAAGGCAATCTAGCATGGCATTCGACAAGTGGGAAAAAATGGCGCGCCCGAAAGGATTCGAACCTCTGACCCCCAGATTCGTAGTCTGGTGCTCTATCCAGCTGAGCTACGGGCGCGTGCCACATTGCGCATTTGTCTGCGCAGCGCGGTTCCTAATGGGTCGGTCGATGAATTGCAAGCCGGTTTGACAAAAAACCGCAACAATTTATCGCCGGCCTGTCGTTTCTAGAGATTGCGGCCGATCGCGAGATACTTCTCGCGGCGGTCGCGCTTCAATGTTTCGCCGTCCATGTTGCTCATCGAATTCAATGCGGCATTGATGATGTTGCCGGTTGCTTCGATGGCCGCTTCCTTGCCGCGATGCGCGCCGCCGACCGGCTCGGGGATGATCCCGTCGATGATCTTCAGTTCATAGAGATCCTGGGCCGTGATGCGCATGGAGGTGGCGGCGTCCTTCGCCCGCGTCGAATCGTGCCAGAGGATCGAGGCGGCGCCTTCCGGCGAAATCACCGAATAGATCGAATGTTCGAGCATGTAGACCCGGTTCGCCGTGGCGATCGCGATCGCGCCGCCCGAGCCGCCTTCGCCGATGATGACGGAAACGATCGGCACCTTCACATTGAGGCAGGCGGCCGTGGAGCGGGCGATCGCCTCGGCCTGTCCCCGTTCCTCGGCGGCGATGCCCGGAAACGCGCCGGCGGTATCGACGAGCGTGAGGACCGGAAGCTGGAAACGGTCCGCCAGTTCCATGATGCGCACCGCCTTGCGGTAGCCTTCGGGCATGGCCATGCCGAAATTGTGCTTCAGGCGGGTTTTGGTGTCGCTGCCCTTCTCCTGTCCGATAACGGCGACAGCCTGGCCGCTGAAGCGGGCAAGGCCAGCCTGGACCGCCTCGTCGTCGGCGTAATTGCGGTCGCCGGCGAGGGGGGTGAAATCCGTGAACAGCCGGCCGATATAGTCCAGGCAGTGCGGCCGGTCGGGATGACGGGCGATCTGCGCCTTCTGCCATGGCGTCAGCTTGCGATAGAGATCGCGCAGAGCTTCGGCAGAGCGTTTCTCCAGCCGCGCTATCTCGTCGTTCGTGTCGAGCGCACCGCCCTCTTCGGCGAGTTTCTTCAGCTCGAGAATCTTGCCATCGAGATCGGCAACAGGTTTTTCGAAATCGAGATAGTTGTACATGGGCGAAATGTCTGCCTGCAAACGGTGAATTTTTTGTTTCTAACTGGCTGCTGCCGGCGCTCATGTCAAGGAAGCATGGTGGGAAGAAACTCCGGCAGCGGATTTATAGGGCGGATTCGGGCAAAGGTGTGGTGGCTAGCCGGCCCGCTTGGTGCGCGTCTGCCGCGGCTTCCTGGCGGGTGCGGCTTTCTTCCGTCGGCGTTTCGGCCGGCTCCAGGCCAGCCATTCGCCCTCGCCTTCATAATGTTGCGGGCCCCTGGCGGCAGTTGCGAGGCCGGTGCGCAATTTGCCGAGATCGATATCCGGCATGTTTTCGACGAGAGCCGCCGGAAGCCGGTCGATATCCAGCCAGGTCACGTCGAAATGGATCTTTTCCGGGCCGCTGCCGCTCGAAACGATGAAGAACCATTCGCTCTCCATATAGTCGCCGAACCAGGGGTCGGGAAACAATGCCGGCTTGAACGAGAAACCGAAGCCATCGATCTCGTCCCAGCTCCATTCCTCGCGCCATCGCATCGATCGCGTCGCCGGAGTGGAGCGATGGAAGCCCTGCGCATCGATGCGGATCATCTCGCGGTCGTCGGCTGCCGGCGCGGATGCCGCTTCAGATCCGAACAACCTTTTCAACAAGCGCCACATGGCCGGCTTTGCCTCTGGCGCCGATCATCGGACGCCTCCCTCATCAGTCTGCCAGAGGGTGATGCTCGGTGACAAGCTGGTGCAGCCGCTCTTCCATCACATGTGTGTATATTTGCGTGGTGGAAATGTCGGAATGGCCGAGAAGCTGCTGCACGGCACGCAGATCGGCGCCATTCTGTAAGAGATGGCTGGCAAAGGCGTGGCGCAGCACATGCGGCGATATGGCGGTGCTGCGCAGGCCGGCGCGGGCGGCCAGTCCCTTCAGTTCCCGGGCGAACACCTGCCGGGCGAGGTGCCCGGTCTCCGACAGCGCCGGGAAGAGCCATGGATTGTCGGCGGCGCTATCGATGGCATCGCGGGCCGCAAGATAGCTGGCCATCGCCGTCCGCGACTTGCCCGAAAGCGGCACCATGCGATCCTTGGCGCCCTTGCCGCGGACCATCAGAAAACGGCTGTCGGAGCGGGCCACGGTAGCCGGCAATCCGACCAGTTCCGAAACGCGCAGGCCGGATGCGTAGAGTATTTCGAGCAGCGCATGCAGGCGAAGCGCCTGGAGCCGCCCGCCCGGCGCGGTTTCCGGCGATTGCGCTTCCAGTTCCGCCCGCGCGAGAAGCTTGCCCACATCCGCCTCGCTCAATATTTTCGGCAGGCTGCGGCCCTTTTTCGGCGCGTCCAGAGTGATGGTCGGATCGTCCGTGCGGATATTCTCGACGTAGAGGAAGCGGAAGAACTGGCGCAGGGCAGAAAGCCGCCGCGCCTGTGAAGTGGCCGCGAAGCCACGCCCGGCAATATCGTCGAGATAGGAGCGGATCAGGTCGGAGCCGGCCACGGTCAGCTGCGTTCCCTTCGCCGATGTGAAGGCGGCGGCATCCTCGAGATCGCGCCGGTAGGAGTCGAGCGTATTCTGGGCGGCGCCGCGCTCGGCGCTCATCATCTCAAGGAAGGTTTCGATAGCGGCTGCGGCACGCATGGTCACGGTTTCTGCGGCTTGGGGTTGAGTTTCTCGCTCGGAACGCGAATCGTCATCTCGGCTTGCCTGGGCTCCACGAACGCGGCAAGCGCGAGCATGCCCGCATAAATGATGCAGGCCAGAACGGCGAGGACGATGATCAATCTGGTAAGCGTTGGCATTGCGAAGCGATCATACGGATTTCGGTTCCATAATCCTGCCGAAAAAGCCTTAGCATTTGATGAATCGACGCTACAGTCTGCTTGACGCCGCCCGGGTTTTCCTGTCGAAACGCTTTATGAACACGACCGACGATGCAACGCTTCCTGCCGACCTGCCGGAACTCGCCCGATCGATCCGCGAGCAGCTGGGTCATCGGTCGATCGTGCTTGTCGGCCTGATGGGCGCCGGCAAGTCGACCGTCGGCAAGAAGCTGGCATCGATGGTCGAATTGCCGTTTTTCGATGCCGATCACGAGATCGAAAAAGTCTCGACGATGACCATACCGGAATTGTTCGAGGCCTATGGCGAGGCTGAGTTCCGCGATCTCGAGCGGCGGGTCATCGCCCGCATGCTGGAGGAGGGCCCCATCGTCCTTGCGACCGGCGGCGGCGCCTATATGAACGAGCAGACGAGGGGCGCCATCGCCAGCGAAGGCATATCGCTGTGGCTGAAGGCGGAGCTCGACATCCTGATGGCGCGCGTCCAGCGCAAGCAGAACCGCCCGCTGCTGAAGAACAGCGACCCCCGCGGCGTCATGGAGCGCCTGATGGCCGAGCGCTATCCGGTCTATGCCCAGGCGGATCTGACCATCCATTCGCGGGATGAAAAGAAAGAAATAATCGCGCTGGAAGCCATGCAGGCTCTTGCCGCCCACCTTCTCGACGCCGCCAATGATGGAACAGACGCCCATGTCCAAGCATGATGCCCCGACGCTCGTACCCGTGCAGCTCGGGGACCGCTCCTATGACATTCTGATCGGTTCGGGCCTGCTGGAGCGGGCGGGGCAGGAGATCGCTGCCCGTCTTGGCAAGGTGAAGGCGGCGATCGTCAGCGACGAGACCGTGGCCGCGCTCCATCTCGGACGCCTTGCGGACAGTCTGGCTGCGGCCGGCATCCAGTCGACGCCGGTGCTCGTCGCGCCCGGCGAGAAATCCAAGAGCTTCGGCACGCTGGAAACGGTCACGAATGCCATTCTTTCGGCACGGCTGGAGCGCGGCGATATCGTGATCGCCCTTGGTGGCGGCGTGATCGGCGATCTGGCCGGATTTGCCGCGGGAATTGCGCGGCGCGGCATGGATTTCGTGCAGATGCCGACATCGCTGCTGGCCCAGGTCGATAGTTCGGTGGGTGGCAAGACTGGTATCAATACCGCCCACGGCAAGAACCTCGTCGGCCTGTTCTACCAGCCGCAACTGGTGCTGGCGGATATGGACGTGCTCGACACGCTGTCGAAGCGCGAATTCCGGGCGGGCTATGCCGAGGTCGCCAAATACGGGTTGATCGACAGGCCGGACTTCTTCGCCTGGCTGGAGCGGAGCTGGCAGGGCATTTTCGATGGCGGCCCCGAAAGAGCCGAGGCCATCGCCGTTTCCTGCAGGGCAAAGGCCGATGTCGTGGCCCGCGACGAGCGCGAGACGGGTGATCGCGCGCTGCTCAATCTCGGCCACACCTTCGGCCACGCGCTCGAAACGGCGACCGGATATGATTCCGCCCGCCTGGTGCATGGCGAAGGCGTGGCGATCGGCATGGTGCTGGCGCATCAGTTCTCCGCCAGGATGAACCTTGCGAGCCCTGACGATGCCGCCCGCGTCGAGGCGCATTTGAGCGAGGTCGGCCTGCCGGTCTCGATCGACGCGATCGCGGGGGAGATACCGCCGGCAGAAAAGCTGATGGATTACATCGCCCAGGACAAGAAGGTTTCGCGCGGTGCGCTGACCTTCATCCTGACGCGGGGAATTGGCCGCTCGTTCATCGCCAGGGACGTGCCCGCTTCGGCCGTCCTGGGCTTTCTGCAGGAGAAGCGGGGCAAATAAGCCCCAGGCCGCAAAGCCGCAAGCGTGGTCTCGCTCGACCTAGCGCCGTGCCGCCTCGTCCGGCGCCGATGGCTCCAGCGCCAGCGCATGCACGGTTCCCTTGAGCTCGTCCTCTAGAACCTTGTTGATGGAACGGTGGCGCTCGACACGCGACATGCCTGAAAAGGCTTCCGCGACAATCCGCACACGAAAATGCGTTTCGCCCGAGCCGTCGAATGTGGCATGATGCTCGCCGTCGGAATGGTGGTGGCCAGCGTGAAGATGGCTTTCATTGATCACGGCCAATGAAATCGGATGAAAAGCCTTCGTCAGTTTGTTTTCGATGGCTGACTGTGTGGACATTTCGCTCTCCTGCGCCCATATGGTAGTTTCACTTGGCAAATCCGAACATGATCACAAATTTACCGCCATTTCAGGCGTTAGGTTGAACCATGGGCAAATGTCAATTGTTGTGTCCTTAACCAATCAGGCAGCGATCCTCTGAATAGATGACTTCGAACTCGAAATATTTTGACAGTATCCGAATCCGCCCCAAAAAGGCAGAGGAGGAGAAATCACACAAGCATATCTGCCAGTGGGACGGCTGCGACAAGCCGGGGCCGCACCGCGCGCCTGTCGGACGCGAAAAGGAGGGCGAGTTCTTCCATTTCTGCATCGATCACGTACGCGAATACAACAAGGGCTATAATTACTTCTCCGGATTGTCGGATGTCGAAGTGGCGCGCTACCAGAAGGAAGCGCTGACCGGCGACCGTCCGACATGGACCGTTGCGGGCCTGCCGGGGAGCGGCGCCGGACCGAGCGCCCGATCCGCCAGCGCCGGCGGCACCGGCAAGGCATCGCCGGATTTCTCCAAGATGCGCTCCGGCCGGGCAGCCTACCAGAACCGCTTCCGCGACCCGAACAGCGTGTTCGGCGGCGTGCGGACTCACGTGCGCAAATTGAAGCCGCTCGAATCAAAAGCGCTGGATACGCTCGGGCTCGGTGCAAAAGCTACTGGCGAAGACATAAAGTCGCGCTATAAAGAACTTGTGAAGCGCCATCACCCGGACGCCAATGGCGGTGATCGGGCTTCCGAGGACCGTTTCCGTGACGTGATCCAAGCCTATCAATTGCTCAAGACGGCCGGTTTCTGCTAACCACGCTCGGGCTGAATTCGAAACCCTTCGGGGTTTTACGACTGTGACTATCTTTATGCGTCTGCGCCCGCAGTCGCGCAGGAGGCATGATGAACAAGGTTGATCGCGATATTGCGAATTTGCCGGATACGACGGTTTCCGTTGCCGAAGTGTTCGGCTTCGATTCTGACATGCGGGTGCCCGCCTACAAGGCCGGTGATGCCTATGTGCCGGAGATCGATCCCGATTACCTGTTCGACAAGCAGACGACGCTCGCCATTCTCGCCGGCTTCGCCTTCAATCGCCGGGTCATGGTTTCAGGCTATCACGGCACCGGAAAGTCGACCCATATCGAGCAGGTGGCGGCACGGCTCAACTGGCCCTGTGTCCGCGTCAATCTCGACAGCCATGTCAGCCGTATCGACCTCGTCGGCAAGGATGCGATCGTCGTCAAGGAAGGCATGCAGATCACGGAATTCCGCGACGGCATCCTGCCCTGGGCCTATCAGCACAATGTGGCGCTGGTATTCGACGAATACGATGCCGGGCGTCCGGACGTCATGTTCGTCATCCAGCGCGTGCTGGAATCGTCGGGCCGCCTGACCCTGCTCGACCAGAGCCGCGTCATTCGGCCTCACCCGGCTTTCCGCCTGTTCGCCACCGCCAACACGGTCGGCCTTGGGGATACGACCGGCCTTTATCACGGCACCCAGCAGATCAACCAGGCGCAGATGGACCGCTGGTCGATCGTGACCACGCTGAACTACCTGCCGCATGACAATGAAGCGGCCATCGTTGCGGCCAAGGCGAAGCATTACCAGAACAAGGAAGGCAAGGAGATCGTCTCCAAGATGGTGCGTGTCGCCGACATGACCCGCGCCGCCTTCATCAATGGCGATCTCTCGACGGTGATGAGCCCGCGCACGGTCATCACCTGGGCCGAAAACGCGGACATCTTCAAGGATGTCGGCTTCGCCTTCCGCCTGACCTTCCTCAACAAATGCGATGAGCTGGAGCGGCCGATCGTCGCTGAATTCTACCAGCGCGCCTTTGGCAAGGAACTGCCGGAATCCACCGCCAACGTGGTGATGGCGTAGTAGGAATATCGGGATAACATGGCGGGACCCGGAGACAATTCACGAGCGACTGCGAAGGGTTTGGTCGACGCCGAGCCGTTCAAGCGCGCCGTCACGGCCTGTGTTCGCGCCATCGCCGGCGATCATGAAATGGAAGTCGCCTTCAGCAATGACAAGCCGGCGCTGACGGGTCATCGTGCCCGGCTCCCCGATCTGCCGAAGCGGCCGAGCGCCAATGATATAGCCGTCACGCGCGGCATCGGCGATTCCATGGCGTTGCGCCGTGCCTGCCATAATGACCGGATTCACGCCACGCTCGCGCCGGAAGGCAAGCAGGCGCGCGCCATTTTCGATGCGGTCGAACAGGCGCGGGTAGAGGCGATCGGCTCGCTGCGCATGGATGGCGTGGCCGAGAACATCACCTCGATGCTCAGCGACAAATATGCCCGGGCGAATTTTCCGGCGATCACCGACAAGGACGAAGCGCCGCTGGAAGAGGCGATAGCGCTTCTGGTGCGGGAGAAGCTGACGGGTCGCAAGGCGCCGGAAACGGCCGGCAACGTGCTCGATCTCTGGCGCGACTGGATCGAGGAAAAGGCTGCCACCAAGTTCGAGCACCTTTCCGAGAAGATCAACGACCAGAATGCCTTTGCCCGCGTTATCCGGGAAATGCTCGCATCGATGGAAATGGCCGAGGACCTGGCGCAGGACAGCCAGGAGGACGAGAGCCAGGACAATGATGACGATGCCCCCGAGCCCGAGGAGAACAATGAGGGCGGCTCGGAAGAAGAGCAGGGCAGCGATTCGTCCGAAAATGACGATTCCGAGAATGCCAGCGACGACAGCCAGGCCGGCGAAACGGAAGCGGCGGAAGCATCCTCCGACGACATGGATGATGATTCCGATGCGGATGCCGAGATTCCGGGCGAGGCGCGCCGGCCCAATCCACCCTTCTCCAATCTCGGCGCGGAGAGTGGTTACAAGGTCTTCACCCAGGAATTCGATGAGATGACCGATGCGGAAGAGCTCTGCGACGAGGCGGAGCTTGATCGGCTGCGGGCTTTTCTCGACAAGCAGCTCGCCAATCTTTCCGGTGTCGTCGGACGGCTCGCCAACCGGCTGCAGCGCCGGCTGATGGCCCAGCAGAACCGTTCCTGGGATTTCGATCTGGAGGAAGGATATCTCGACTCTGCCCGGCTCGTGCGCATCGTGATCGATCCGACCCAGCCGCTTTCATACAAGCAGGAGCGCGATACGGATTTCCGCGATACGGTGGTGACGCTCCTCATCGACAATTCGGGCTCCATGCGTGGCCGGCCGATCACGGTCGCTGCGACATGTGCGGATATCCTGGCGCGGACGCTTGAGCGGTGCGGCGTCAAGGTCGAGATATTGGGCTTCACGACGAAGGCCTGGAAGGGCGGGCAGGCGCGCGAGGCCTGGCTGGAGCGCGGCAAGCCCGCGACGCCCGGGCGGCTCAACGATCTGCGGCACATCGTCTACAAGCGCGCCGACGCGCCATGGCGGCGGTCGCGGCGCAATCTCGGCCTGATGATGCGCGAAGGGCTGCTGAAGGAAAACATCGACGGCGAAGCGCTGATCTGGGCTCACCAGAGGCTGCTGGCGCGTCCCGAGCAACGGCGCATCCTGATGATGATCTCGGATGGCGCGCCGGTCGACGATTCGACGCTGTCGGTCAATCCGGGCAATTACCTGGAGCGGCATTTGCGTGCGGTGATCGAGGAGATCGAGACGCGTTCGCCTGTCGAACTGATCGCGATCGGCATAGGCCATGACGTGACGCGCTATTACCGCCGCGCCGTCACCATCGTCGATGCCGAAGAACTTGCCGGCGCCATGACCGAGCAGCTTGCTTCGCTCTTCGAGGAGCAGGAGCAGCGGGCCGCCAGGAAGTATGGCAGCCGGTGAGCCGCAAGCGGCTGCATTTCTCGATCCTGTTGATGTGTTCGCTCGCGCTCGATATCAGCGCCTGCGCCAGCGAAACCGATGTCACGCCGCTGGACGTTCGGTCGGCGACGTTCAGCCAGTTCCGCATCGGATCGGCCGAAACGCGCTTCGGTCCGCTGGAGTTCGTCGGCGGGCTGGAGTTGCGCGCCAGCAATGATGATTTCGGCGGATTTTCCGCCTTCCGCTATCTCGACGCCGGCCGCAGCTTCGTCGGAGTGACGGATACCGGTTTCTGGTATGCCGGAACAATGCAGCGCGACGGCGATGGCAGGCCTGTTTCAGTCGCGGATTTCCGGCTGGCACCCATACGCAGCGGCGAGGGCGACGCGGTGCGCGGCAAGCGTAATGGCGATGCGGAAGGGCTCGATGTAAGCGATGGAATCGCCATAATTTCCTTCGAACGCAATCATCGTATCGCCGAATATGCGCTGGACCTCGATAAATTCGCCTCCACGCCGGTCACATTGCCGCTGCCGATACCGCGCCACGAGCTGCGCACGAATCGCGGCATCGAGACGGTGGCGGGATCGCCAGCGGCCAGCCCGCTCGAAGGTGCGCGGATCGCCGTCAGCGAAATGAGCCTCAATGCCGCCGGCGACATGTTCGGCGCCGTGCTGGAGGGGCCGCGAAAAGGCGTCTTTTACGTGGCTCGCCGCGACGATTTCGACATCAGCGACGGCGATTTCCTTCCGAACGGTGATCTTGTGCTGCTGGAGCGCAAGTTCCGTGTCATCAGCGGCGTCTCAATTCGTCTGCGGCGGATCGCGGCGGACGATATCCGGGCGGGTGCAACCTTGCAGGGAACGACCATGCTGGAAGCCGATCTGCGCTCGCAGATCGACAATATGGAGGGGCTCGACATATGGCAGGCCGAGGATGGAAGCACGCGTCTGTCGATGATCTCGGACGATAATCGTTCGATCGTGCAGCGCAATCTCTATCTTGAGTTCCGGCTGGCGGAATAGATCGCCGGCGCGAAAATCGCCAGGATGGCGCCATAGGGCACCAGCATGACCACGGCCATGACGATCTTCACCACCAGGTCGCCGAGGCCGAGAGACGCCCAAAGCGGTATTTCCTGGCCGAGAAAAGGTACGGGCATCGCCAGCGAGGAATCCGGTTGCCCGGTCATGGCGTCGATCCAGGCGAAGCGCGCGGCGAAGGCGATGGAGAAGAACAGCAGCGTGTCGAGCATCGAGCCGACGATGGCGGAGGCGAAGGGCGCCTTCCACCAGGAGAGCTGCCGCAGCCGGTTGAACACGGTGATGTCGAGGAGCTGCGCCGTGAGGAACGCCGTGCCTGAGGCAACGGCGATGCGCGGCGTTGCCAGCCAGATCGACAGGATGACGGCGATGGTGAAGCCGGCATAGACGACGCGTCTCGCGAAGGTCGGGCCAAAGCGGCGGTTGGACAGGTCGTTGACGAGAAACGCTATCGGATAGGTGAACGCGCCATAGGTCAGGATCTGGCCGAGGCCGAAATGATCGAACGGGAACTGGACCAGGAAGTTCGACGCGGCGACGACCGCGCACATGGCGATGACCGGAAGAATATAGTCAGACTGGGTATAAGCGCGGGAAACCGGCATTTTTTTATCCTGGGTAATGGAACCAGCAATAAGGCCAGCGCGTGGCTGGCCTTCGAACGAGCGTGAAGTGTCAGCCTATCAAGCGGCGACAGGAGCCTCGAGCAGCTTCTTGGCGATCTGACGCTTCAAGAGGCGGGCGCGCTGCGAAAGTTCCTTCTCGTCAGCCTTGACGAGGAAGGCATCGAGGCCGCCGCGATGCTCGACGCTGCGCAGGGCATTTGCCGAAACGCGCAGGCGGAAGCTCTGTCCGAGGGCTTCGGAGATAAGCGTGACATGGCACAGGTTTGGCAGAAAGCGGCGGCGCGTCTTGTTGTTCGCGTGGCTTACATTGTTGCCGTACTGTACCGATTTGGCGGTCAATTCACATGTGCGGGACATTTTGGTCTCACCTTCAAATTTCGTTACCAGGCCGTCCGAATGTCTCGTTGAACCATCGCACGTTGCCATGCAGCGGCGCGCTATCGGACAGGCGGCCTTTTGGGAAGTCGCGTTTCTATAGTGATATGAGGCTTCTGCGTCAAGTCTGCTTGTGTTTTATTGCGAGCCGGTTGGCGGCAATAACGCATCGATGCTTGAGTTTAACACAACTTTGCCCGCATTCTACCCATGAGTGGGGGCAGGGATGAACACGCGCCACGCCGTGGCTGCAGGAAAAGAGCCATGAATCTTCGCTTGAATCTCACTTTCACGCTGATGCTCGCAGTTTTCATGCCGAGCGGCGCCCATGCGGAGCAACCGCGCGCGTACAAGGCGGATTATCGTGTCTCGCTTTACGGGTTGTCGATCGCGGAGGCGAGTTTTTCGACAGATCTCGCGCCCGACGGGGCCTTTAAAGTCAAGGGACACCTGTCGAGCTCGGGCATAGGCAGCCTGTTCGACGATACCAGCGGTACGCTGGACGTAGAAGGCCGCATCGGCAAGTCAGGGCCCGTGCCTGGCAATTACGTCGTCAAATACAAGCATGGCAACAAGGACAAGAGCACGACGATCGCCTTCAACAATGGCGATGTCGCCAACACCGTCAACGTGCCGCCGGTCAGGAAGAAGGGAAAATGGGTGGATTTGAAGCCCGAAGACCTGCGATCGGTGTTCGATCCCATTTCCGGCGTGATGGTCGTAACGGACGATTTGAACAAGATATGCAACCGGACGCTGCATCTTTATGACGGCCAGACCCGCGTCGATCTCGTGCTTTCGGCCAATGGAGGGCCGAAGCCCCTGGACATTAAGGGCTTCAAGGGGCAATCGATCGATTGCGCCGCCAAGTTCGTCCCCATCTCCGGTTACCGTTCTGACCGCAAGGCAATCGAATATCTGAAGAACAGCAGCAAGATCGGCCTCACCTTTGCATCGTTCGGCAACTCCGCTATCTATTCGCCCGTGCAGGCGTCGATCGGCACGCGAATCGGTACGGTCAAGGTTGCTGCGACCCGTCTCGAAGTTCTGAAATAGGCGGGCCGCCGGGCCCGCCTTCGATTGTGGAGGGGGCAATTGGCGACGATAATCGGTTTTCTGGCAATCATCATGTGGGCGATGCTTGCGCTCTTCACCGATGTGTCGGGCAAGGTGCCGCCTTTCCAGCTGACGGCCATGACATTCGCAATCGGTTCCTGCCTTGGCCTGGTTTCATGGCTCTGGCGGCCCGGCGCTGCGCGACATCTGCGCCAACCGGCAAAGGTGTGGCTGCTCGGCGTTGCAGGCCTGTTCGGCTATCACTTCCTTTATTTTACCGCGTTGCGCAATGCGCCCGCCATCGATGCCAGCCTCATCGCCTATCTCTGGCCGCTGTTCATCGTCGTCGGTTCGGCGCTGATGCCGGGCGAGCGGCTGCGCTGGTTCCATGTGGCCGGCACGCTGCTCGGGCTTGCCGGAACGGTGCTGATCATCACCAAGGGCGGCGGGTTCGGCTTCGATGCCCGCTATGGCTTCGGCTACGCCATGGCCGCCCTGTGTGCCCTGACGTGGTCCGGCTACTCGCTGCTGTCGCGGCGGTTTTCGCGGGTGCCGACCGATGCCGTAACCGGCTTCTGCATCGCTACCGCGCTGTTGTCGCTGATCTCGCACCTGCTGCTCGAACAGACGATCTGGCCCGAAGGGATCGTGCAATGGCTGGCGGTGCTCGGCCTCGGCCTGTTTCCGGTCGGAGCGGCGTTCTATGCCTGGGATTACGGCGTGAAGCACGGCAATATACAGGTGCTGGGCTCGTCGAGCTATGCCGCACCGTTGCTGTCGACACTGGTGCTGATCTTCGCCGGGGCGACCGAGCCGAGCTGGCGGATATTCCTCGCCTGCCTGCTCATCACGCTTGGCGCCGCATTGGCCGCCAAGGACATGCTGCTGAAGAGGCGCTAGCGGGAAGCCCGTTCTCAGTCCTTCGTCGAAGCCGGAGCCCAGCCGGGCTCGGCCATTTCGAATTGCGCGAAGTCGAAACCGGGCGCGACCGTGCAGCCGACGAGCGTCCAGGCGCCAAGGGAGCGGGCCATCTGCCAATGTCCCGCCGGAACGATGGCCTGCGGGCGCTCTCCCTCGAGAAGCGACATGCCCAGCCGGTGCGTTTCGGTGACGCCGTCGTCTGCGGCAATGGAAAGCAGCAGCGGCGCGCCGCCATACCAGTGCCAGGCCTCGGCTGCGTCCTTCACCCGGTGCCAGGCCGATACTTCGCCCTCTTCCAGAAGGAAATAGATGGCGGTGGAATGGCCGCGCCCGCCAACCGGCCACTCGGTGCGATTGTCACGGAAGGTCTGGACGTAACAGCCGCCTTCCGGATGCGGCTCCAATCCAAGTACGCGCTTGATGTCGTCGGCGGTCAGAGCCATCAGAAATTGTCCTTGCGCTTGCGGATCTCGGTGAATACCGCCTCGTCCGAGGCATGCTCCAGCTTCAGGTTGCGGCGGATGGCCGGATCATGCCAGCGCAGGAACGGATTGGTCGCCATCTCGCGCATGATCGTCGTCGGCAGCGTCGGCAGGCCGGCTTCGCGCAGGGTCTGGACTTCCCTTGCCCGTTCCTTGAGCGCCGAATTGTCCGGATCGATCGCGAGGGCGAAGCGGGCATTGCTCTCGGTATATTCGTGGCCGCAATAGACGGTAGTTTCGACGGGCAGGGCCACGAGCTTCTGCAGCGATCTGAACATTGTGGCGGGCGTTCCCTCGAACAGCCTGCCGCAGCCGAGCGAAAACAGCGTGTCGCCGGCGAACACCACCTTCGCCTCGGGCAGGAAATAGGAGACCTCTCCGGCCGTATGGCCCGGCGTCGAGATCACCTTGACGTCGTAATTGCCGAATTTGAACTGGTCGCCGTCCTTCACGGTGCGGTCGATGCCCGGAATCGAGGCCTTTTCTGCCTCGGGACCGATTATTTCGATACCGAAGCGCTGCTTGAGAGCGAGATTGGCCTCGACATGGTCGTTGTGATGATGCGTCGTCAGTATGTGGGTCAGCTTCCAGCCCCGCCGCTTCAAAGCCGCGAGGATGGCCTGTTCCTCCGGCGCATCGATCGCGGCGGTTAGGCCCGCGGCCGGATCATGGATGAGAACGCCGTAATTGTCGGTACGTGCCGGAAATTGTTCAATCTGCAAATCTGACATGCTGCTGCTCTGTTGGTTCTTCGGATGCAGGATAAGCAGGCCGCGCTCAATCGCAAGCTATTTGACCGGCCTTTTCTTGAAGTTGTCATTTCGCGTGCTACGGTGCCGCGCATGCATCTCGATATTATCGATCTACGTTCGTTCTACGCCTCGACGCTTGGGCATCTGGCCGAGCAGTCCATCACCATGGCGCTGGTTCCCTTATGGCCGAAGCTGCCCGGTGAACGGCTTGTCGGCCTTGGCTATGCCGTGCCCTATCTGGACAGGTTTCGGGGCGATACGGAACGCACCTTCGCCTTCATGCCGGCGGGGCAGGGTGCCGCGAGCTGGCCTCCCGCCGAGGCATCTTCCACCGCGCTGGTCTTCGAGGAGGAACTGCCGCTGCCCGATTCGGCGGTGGACAGGATCCTGCTCGTTCATGCGCTGGAACATGCGGAAGATCCCCGCGAGACGCTCAAGGAAATGTGGCGCGTGCTGGCGCCCAATGGCCGCCTCGTCATCATCGTGCCGAACAGGCGCGGCCTGTGGGCGCGGTTCGAACATACGCCGTTCGGCAGCGGCCGGCCCTATAGCCGAAGCCAGCTGACGCGGCTGCTGCGCGAGACGAATTTCACGCCCGGCCCGTGGAGCGAGGCGCTCTATTTCGCCCCGTCTTCGCGTCGCCTCATGATGCGGCCATCCGCATTGATCGAGCGCTTGGGCAGGCGCCTCTGGCCGATGTTCTCCGGGGTTCTGATCGTCGAGGCGCAGAAGCGGGTCTATCAGGGCCTGCCCGTCGCCAAGCGCTCGTCACGCCGCGTATTCGTGCCAGTCCTCTCGCCCCAGGGCACCGCGATGCGGCGCGAGAAGCAGGATCGACCGGCGCCCTAGCGCCTGAGGCAGGATCGGCGCCCTCAGCGCCGGAGCAGGAATACCGCCTGCTGGCCGAACAGGTTCCAGAAGCCCCACGGCATGTTGAATGCCAGCCGTTCGCCCATGGCGTTCAGCGCCACGGCGGCTTCGATGTGGGCGCCGATTTCCTTCGTCACGTCGACGAAATCGTTGATCGTGCAGAAATGGATATTGGGCGTATCGTACCAGCTATAGGGCAGGTCCAGCGTCACCGGCATGCGGCCGTTGACGGCCAGCGAGGCGCGCACGCGCCAATGGCCGAAATTGGGGAAGGAAACGATCGCCTTCCCGCCGATACGCAGCAGCTCGGTCAGGACATATTTCGGGTTTCGTGTCGCCTGCAGCGTTTGCGACAGGATGACATAGTCGAAGCCGGAATCGGGATAATATTTCAGGTCGCTGTCGGCATCGCCCTGGATCACCGACAGGCCGCGCGCAACCGATTCGTTCACGCCCTTCTGCGAAAGTTCGACGCCGCGGCCATCGACCGCCTTCGTCGTCTGCAGAAGCTCCAGCAGCTCGCCATCGCCGCAACCGACATCGAGCACGCGGGAACCCGGCTCGACGAGCGATGCGATGACGGTGAAATCGACGCGCGGGTGGCTGTTGACGCTCATATCGCCAGCCCTCTCGCACGTGCCGCGGAGCGGATGAAACCATTGATGGCGGAGAACATCTCCGGCTCGTCGAGCAGGAAGGAATCGTGGCCGCGATCGGATTCGATCTCGACGAACGAAACGAAAGCGCCTGCCGCGTTCAGTGCATGCGCCACGGTGCGGCTCTCGCTGGTCGGGAACAGCCAGTCGCTCGTGAAGGACACGATGCAGAAACGGGTCTTGGTCCCCGCAAACGCGTCGGCCAGCCGGCCATTATGCTCGGCCGCCAGGTCGAAATAATCCATGGCCCGTGTCATGTAGAGATAGGAGTTGGCGTCGAAACGATCGACGAAAGTCGTGCCCTGATGGCGCAGATAGCTCTCGATCTGGAAATCCGCGTCGAAGCCGAAGGTGACGCTCTGCCGGTCCTGAAGGTTGCGCCCGAACTTCCTGTGCAGGGCGGCCTCGGAAAGATAGGTGATATGCGCTGCCATGCGGGCGACGGAAAGCCCTTTGCGGGGCAGCGCGCCGGCGTCGAGATAGCGGCCATTGTTCCATTTGGGATCGGCCATGATAGCCTGGCGTCCGACTTCATGAAACGCGATGTTCTGCGATGAATGACGGGCGCCCGTCGCCAGCGCCACGGCCGAGAACACCCGGTCCGAATGGCTGGATGCCCATTCGAGCACCTGCATTCCGCCCATCGACCCGCCGACGACGGCAAAGAGCTGGTCGATGCCGAAATGATCCACCAGCATCGCCTGGGCTCGCACCATGTCGGCAATCGTGATCACCGGCAGGTCCAGCGCATAGGGCTTGCCGGTGGCAGGATTGATCGAGGCAGGACCGGTAGAGCCGAGGCAGCCGCCGATCACATTGGAGCAAAGCACGAAGTAGTGATCCGTATCGATCGGTTTTCCAGGGCCGACCAGCAGCTCCCACCAGCCGGGCTTGCCCGTCACCGGATGTTCATTGGCGACATGCTGGTCGCCTGTCAGGGCGTGGCAGATCAGGATGGCGTTGGATTTGTCTGCGTTCAGCGTCCCGTAGGACTGATAGGCGATGCGAAAGGGTGAAAGCTGCACGCCGCTGTCGAGCTGCAACGGCTTGTCGGCGCCGAACTCGACCACGGGGCTGTGGGGGTGCGTCGCTTCATTGTGCCGGCTGTTTGGAGCTGTGGGTCGTTCCGCTTTTGTCATTGTGCATGTATCTGGTTTTTCCGAGCGTAGCTATGGGGGTGCGGCCAGCAAAGTCAATGGCTTCTTTGAGTTCCGCCCGCCGCAGCCGATAGTAGCTCTCGACATATGGGCCGGGGAGCGGTATGTCCGCACGGTCCATTTTCCGCCAAACCCCGAAGACATGGGACAGATGAAAGCCATGACGACGACGCTCCAGCCCTTGCGACCGACCCCCAAAGCCGGACTGCTCGATATTGCAGCCTATGTGCCGGGCAAGGAGCATGCGCACGGGGTGGCGAAGGTCTACAAGCTGTCCTCGAACGAGACGCCGCTCGGGCCGAGCCAACATGCCGTCGAGGCATTCGCGGCGGCGGCGGCCAATCTCGAAATCTACCCGGACGGGCAGGCCACGGCGCTGAAGGAAGCGATTGCCGAAGTGCATGGGCTGAACACCGCCAATATTCTCTGCGGCAACGGGTCGGACGAATTGCTGGGACTGCTGTGCCAGACCTATCTTTCGCCCGGGGACGAGGCTGTCTACACCGAACACGGCTTCATGGTGTACAAGATCTACATCATGGCGGCGGGCGGTACGCCCATCGTCGCCAGGGAACGCAACGAAATGGCGGAAGTCGACGCCATTCTCGCTGCCGTGACGCCGCGTACGAAGATCGTCTTCCTGGCCAATCCCAACAATCCGACCGGCACCTACCTGCCGTTCGAGGAGGTCCGCCGGCTTCATGCCGGGCTGCCGAAGCACGTTCTCCTCGTGCTCGACGCGGCCTATGCCGAATATGTGCGCCGCAACGACTACGAATCCGGGATGGAGCTCGTTTCTTCGTTCGAAAACGTCGTCATGACGCGGACGTTCTCCAAGATCTACGGGCTTGCCGGATTGCGGATCGGCTGGATGTTCGCGCCGACACATGTGGTCGATGCGCTCAACCGCATTCGCGGCCCGTTCAACATGAATTCGGCGGCGATCAAGGCCGGGGCGGCAGCGATCCGCGACCGGGCCCATGTCGACAGAACCGTGGCGTTCAACGATGAATGGCGCGAATGGCTTACTGCCGAGCTGACGGCACTCGGCCTGCGGGTGACGCCCTCCGTCGCCAATTTCGTGCTCGTGCACTTCCCCGAGGCCGCTTCGAAATCCGCGGCGGCGGCCGATGAATATCTGACGAGCAAGGGCTATATCTTGCGCCGCGTCACGGGATACGGATTTCCGAACGCGTTGCGCCTTACCATTGGATCCGAAGAAGCAAATCGCGGCGTAGTCGCTGCACTCTCCGAATTCCTGAAGTAAACAATGTCCAAAGCACATTTCAACACCATCACCCTGATCGGCATCGGGCTGATCGGATCATCGCTGGCACGCGTCATCAGGCGCGAGGGGCTGGCCGAGCGCATCGTCATTTCCACGCGCAGCGAAGCCACCCTGGCGCGCGCCCGTGAACTCGGCCTCGGCGATGCCTACACCATCGACGGCGCCGAAGCGGTCAAAGATGCCGATCTCGTCATCATATCCGTGCCGGTCGGCTCGTCCGGTGCCGTTGCCAGGCAAATCGCCGGCAGCCTGAAGCCGGGAGCGATCGTCACCGATGTCGGCTCGACCAAGAGCTCCGTCATAGCGCAGATGCAGCCCGAACTGCCGGACAATGTCCATTTCATTCCAGGCCACCCGCTGGCCGGCACGGAGTATTCGGGCCCGGATGCGGGTTTTGCCGAGCTGTTCACCAATCGCTGGTGCATCCTCACACCCCTCGAAGGCACCGATCCCGACGCTCTCGCGCGCCTGCGCGCGTTCTGGGAGGCCTGCGGTTCGCGGCTGGACACGATGGACCCCGTTCATCATGACCGCGTACTGGCGATCGTCTCGCACCTGCCGCACCTCATCGCCTATAATATCGTCGGCACCGCCAGCGATCTCGAGGAAGTCACCAATTCCGAAGTGATCAAATATTCCGCTTCGGGCTTCCGGGACTTCACCCGGCTTGCCGCATCCGATCCGACGATGTGGCGCGATGTCTGCCTGCACAACAAGGATGCCATCCTCGAGATGCTTGCGCGCTTCTCGGAAGACCTTGCATCGCTGCAGCGTTCGGTGCGGTGGGGAGACGGCGAGGCATTGTTCGATCTGTTCACGCGGACGCGTGCCGTAAGGCGAGGCATCATCGATGCCGGCCAGGAAATCGATGCACCGGATTTCGGTCGGCAGAAGATAAATCCGAGCTGAGTCCTCGGAATCATACGGGGGGCAGGCGGCCGATGCGGATGAAACCGATCGACATCTTGCCCTCCTTGACGCTCAGGGGGAGCGTCGGCGAGCCGCTGGCGTCCCGGGGCATGAACGCCATTGCCTGAAGCGCCGACGAGATCGTGCGCTTCTCCTCGGGAAAGACGGCCTGCAGCGCCTGCGCCACGCGCTCGGCATTGCGCATCGTTATGTTGAACTCGCCGGTGATGCGTCCGTCTTCGGCGATGGAGAAGGGGCCGCTCACCACAAGGCCGCTGCCATCGGCAAGGCCGAGATCGACATTGCGCAGCACGCCACTCTGGCCGCGAAGGGCAGAAAGATCGCGCTCAGGCTTTCCAAGCAGCGCAAATCCATTGGCGAGCTGGATATCGGCCGAACCCGTCAGCTCGGGCAGGGGGCGATCGAACACCACATTGTCCGAAAGTTTCAGATTGGCGAAGGCAAGCGCCACATTCATCTCCGGCTCATTGGTCGAAAATGCCAGGCTGCCCTGCTTCAGGACCGCCAGGGGTGGCGTTTCTGCCGCCGCGCCGCGCTCCTTCACGACCAGATCGGCGCCCTCGACGGCTAGTTGCCGGGGCAATGGCTTGTCCAGCCGGACGTCGGAATTGAGTTTCGCCCAAACCACCTCCAGCGGCATCAATCCGGGCGCATCGATCGTGGCGGGGCCTTCGATATCGCTGACGATCCGCATCGGGTCGTTGATGCGAGCGGAGGCGTTGAGGCTGCCGGTCGCGATCGACAGGTTCTTCGCCTGATCGGCCCAAACGACGCGCGTGCAATGCAGGCCGAGCCGCAAGGGATAGCCGCTCGCATTGGCATTCTCGCAGGCGGCGTCGATGCCCCGCTCCTTGAAGGCCGCGAGATTGGTTGCCACGCGATTTTCGAGTTCGCGCGCGAAATAGAACCAGGCGCCGGTATAGATCACGGCCAATGCGACGAGGAAGGCCAGAATGTAGAGGACGAGCCTTCCTCGCTTGCGGTCGGTGTCGGCAGTGCTTGACGGCATGGTCCGGGCCTCGCTATCGGTCAGATGTGTCATTTGAGCTATCAGGTGAGCTATCAGGATGGATATGGGCGATTTTTGGGTCTTTGGCTACGGATCTCTTATGTGGAAGCCCGGCTTTGCACATGTCGAGACGCATCATGCTCGTCTGCATGGCTACCGCCGGTCGCTTTGCGTGCGTTCGCATGTGCATCGGGGCACGCCGCAGCGGCCCGGTCTCGTGCTCGGGCTGGATCGCGGTGGTTCCTGTCTGGGCATGGCCTTTCGTGTCCCGGGAGAACTGGAAGACGAAGTGGTGGCCTATCTGCGTGAACGCGAGCTCGTCACCCACGTCTATCTTGAGCGCAAGCTCGGCATTCGCCTGGCCGATGGCCGCAAGGTCGAAGCGCTGACCTACATCGTCGACAGGCAGCATGTGCAATATGCGGGATCGCTGACGGTCGAGGAGGCCGCGGCGGCAGTGCGCGGCTCGGTGGGGCAATCGGGCCGGAACGAGGACTACGTCCGCAACACGCTCGAACATATGCACAAGATGAACATCAGCGACCATTGGATGGAAGCCGTCGCTGCCGCCATGGATAGCCCCGGGAATTGAAGCTCCCGGCTACTGCGGAGCTCCGATATCGGTGACGCCAAGCTCGGCCAGACGCTTTATGGCGCTGGGCGGCATCGGCGGGGGATTGGGCGAGCGCGCCGCTTCGACCAGCAATTCATCGCACGCCGCCTCCGTGACCTCCGCCAGCTTTTTCAGGAAGGCATCGTTGTCGAGGCCGGGCTGGATCGGCGGCAGGATCTTGCAATGGATCACGCCCGGATGGCGCAGGAATTTGCGCCTCGGCCAGTAGAGCCCGGCATTGTGGGCGATGGGCAGCACGGGAACGCCGAGTTCGCCATAGATATGCGCTATGCCATATTTGTAGTTCGGCGGCGCGCCGGGGCTCGTTCGGGTGCCTTCGGGATAGATCATCAGCTGCCTGCCTTCCGCGACGGCCAGGCGCGCGCCGCGCACCGCCGCCTTCATGGCCGCCGAGCGCTTGCCCCTGTCGATCGGCACCATCCGCATCTTCTGCACATACCAGCCGAAGAGCGGTATCCACATCAGCTCGCGTTTCAGGATGTAGACCGGATCGGCAATGTGGGGCAGGAAAGCGTAGACGTCCCAGAAGGACTGGTGCTTCGGGGCGCAGATATAGGGACCAACCGGAATATTCTCCAATCCGTCGATCTTGATGTCCGTGCCCGCCAGCACCTTCTGCAGCCACAGATTCGAGCGCGCCCAGTTCTTCGGTATGGCCCAGGCACGCTTGCGCGGGCTGAGGAAGTAATAGGGCGTGAAGATGATCATCTGCACGATCAGATTGGCGTAGAAGAAGGTGTTGAAGAGAATTGATCGGATGATCGTCATGGAAATCCCGGAAGAGTGCTGATTGCTGCCCGCGGAGCCTGGGTGCGGCACAGCGTGAAGTGGATTTACCCTGATTTCTCGCTAGCGTCTAATTCTATGAACGAGGTCCAATGCAAATTGCGACCAGTTCTCCGGCAGGTAGGAGCGCGCGAGGGCGCCGACATATTTGACATATTCGACGAAAAGCACCCTTACGACCTGGCCGCGCGAAATCCAGTCGCCCTGGCGCAGATCCGTGTTGACGATCGGATAGGGGATGAACTCGATATCCTGGGACGCGCGGCCCAGTTCGACCATCGCGCGCGGTATGTGGTAATTGTTGGTGACGATGATGAGGCGCCGATAGCCGCGGGATGTCGCCCATTTGATGCTCTCTTCGGCGTTGCCGACCGTATCCAGCGCCGACCTGTCGATATCCACGCAGCATTCGAACAGTTCGGGGTCGCCGCCGGTGACGCGCTGCAGTTCGCTGCGCTTGGTCGAATAATGCACGCCGCTGATGAAGAGCCGCTTGCCATGGCCGGATTTCAGCAGGTCCAGCGCCCCCTCGATCCGCGAGTAACCGCCGGTGAGCACGACGATGCCATCGGCCGGCTGCGCCAGTTCAGGCACGTCGAGCGTCGTCACCCTGTCGCTGAAGATGACGAAACCGCCGATGAAGACGCCGATGACTCCGACAAGCAAGATGAAGATCACCGGAGCGACGCTGCGGCGCAGCAGTGAAAGCACCCGCTTTCCTCTGCTCTGGCGGCCAGGCTGTGGTCCGTTGCTGTCGTCGTTGCGGTCCATCTGCGCTGCAATTGCCTTGTTGGTGTAAATTCGGGAATGGCTACAATATCAATTGAAATAAGGTTCTAATGGACGCCTACCCATCATGGCTTTCACCCATGCGCCCGTCAATCTGGCGCAGATGAGCAATGACCGTCATTCTTGTCGTAATCATGGTTAGAACACTGACGGCAAGTATGATGAGGATGACGCCCGTATAGCCGCCAGAGCCGATCGAGAAATTGCCGAACAGCGCTGTCGCCTGGTCGGCCTCGGGCGTGGCGAGATTGCGCGAGGACCACCAGCCGATGATCAGGAAGATCAGCATTGCCAGCGCGCCGCCGCAAAGCGCGCCCTTTAGCGCGGTCCAGAAGAAGTGCCGTTCGAACTGGCGTGCCACGAATTTCTGGTCCGCGCCGATGAAATGCAGCACTTCGATGATGTGACCATTGCCTGCCATGGCTCCGCGCGTGGCGAAGATCACCGTCAGCACGGTGGCGGCGAGGACGAGGGCAAGCACCCCGGTGCCGATCAGCACCGTGGAACGGGCCATGGATACCAGCCGATCGACCCAGTTGCGGTGGTCGTCGAAGCTGGCGGCCGGTATTTCGCCGACGAGGGCAGCCCGGAGCGCGCCGAAATCCGGCGGCGTTTCTTCATCGAGGCTGACGATCACCAGGCGGGGGACTGGAAGCTCATCGAGGTCGAGCCCGGTTCCGAGCCATGGCTCCAGCAGCCGCGAAGTCGCCTCGCGATCGACGATACGCGTCGCGGTGACGCCGGCGAAGCCCTGGGCGATGGCACTGGCGCGATTGAGCATCTCGTCCATGTCCTGCCCCTCGACGGGCCGGATCTGGATCGTCGCTTCGGTCGATATCTGGCTTTGCCAGGTCGCCGCGGTCGATTGCACCAGGCTGACCGCCCCGATGGTCAGGCAGGCGAGAAAGGTCATGATGGCGATGACGATCATCAGCGCATGGCCGACGACATTGCCGGCCGGCACGATTGGCGCCTGGCCGCTGCCCTGCCGTAGGCGCTGGTAGAGCACGGCCGCGAGATCGACCGCCCGGTCCTTCAGTGCGGCGGCATCAATCATAGATGTCCAGCCTTCCCTGATCGAGGATCATGCGGCGCGCGTTGATCTGGTCCATCAGGGTCAGGTCGTGCGTGGCTATGACGACGGCGGTGCCGGAACGGTTCAACTCGCCGAAGAGCCGCAGCAGCCGCCGGGCGAGCGGCGGATCGACATTGCCGGTGGGCTCGTCCGCAAGAAGGATCTCCGGCTGGTCGATGAGCGCGCGGGCAATGGCAGCGCGCTGCTTTTCCCCACCGGAAAGCACAGGCGGCAGGACGTGCATGCGTTCGCCCAGCCCCACCCAGTGCAGAAGTTCCTCCACCTCCGCCCGGTAGGTAGCCTCCTCCTTGCCGCGCACGCGCAGGGGAAGGGCTATGTTCTGGTAGGTGGTCATATGGTCGAGCAGCCGGAAGTCCTGGAAGACGACGCCGATGCGCCGCCGCAGGAGTGGCATTTCCTTCGAAGAGATCGTCGCAATGTCCTTGCCGAAGACGGTGATCATCCCGCGCGTCGGCTTCAGCGACATGAACAGAAGCCGCAACAGCGAGGTCTTGCCCGCTCCGGATGGTCCGGTCAGGAACTGAAAGGATCGCGGTGAAATGTGGAGGCTGACATCGCGCAATACCTCCGGGCCCATTCCATAGCGCAACCCGACATTTTCAAAACGAATCAAGTGTTGAATTCCATTGCCATCGTGACGCTGTTTTATTCAGGCCGAGCGGGTTTGACCACCCATCAATGGTGCACACCATCGACGTAAACATGAAATTTGTGGGGCGAGACCGTGGCGGGGGCAGCTTTTGCAATTTCAGGCGGGATCGGGCATAGCTGCGCCCAGGCGAGATCGGAAAAAACGGGAATCAGCATGCCAAAGGTCGGCGGGAAAAACATAGAGGTTCTATTCAGCGCCGAACAGATTGCGGCGCGCAATCTGGAACTTGCGAAGGCGATCCGCGCGCATGACATGAAGGACCTCCTGGTGATCTCGATCCTCAAGGGTTCTTTCATCTTCGCCGCCGATCTTATCCGGGCGATGCATGATGCCGGGGCCGAGCCCGATGTCGAGTTCATCACCGTTTCAAGCTATGGCAAGGGTACCGAGAGCGGCGAGGTGCGGCTGTTGCGGGATATCGACAGCGATGTCCACGGCCGCGACGTCCTTCTCGTCGATGACATACTGGAATCCGGAAAGACGCTCAAATTCACGCGCGAACTCATGCTGGAGCGTGGCGCGCGGCATGTCTATATCGCGGTGCTGCTCGACAAGAGCGTCAAGCGCAAGATGGATATCGAGGCGGATTTCAAAGGCTTCGAATGCCCCGATTATTTTGTCGTCGGCTATGGAATGGATGTGGGTCATTCCTTCCGGCAACTGCCCTATGTGGGCATCGTCACCGACTAGGCCTCAGTTGAAGTTGAGCAGCCGCTCCAGATATTCCTTCTCCATCTGGGGGCTGAGGGCATTGCCGAGCCGCTTGCGGATGGCATCGAGGATCTCCCTTGCCCGCTGCACGTCGATCTCGCCCGGAACCTTGGTCTGCGATCCTTCGTCGAACGGGCCGCCATAGCGGTTGGACCGGCCGAGCGGATCGCGGTTTTCGCCGCGCTGCTGGCCCGACTGTCCGGTCTGGCCCTCCTGGCCCATGGCCTGCTGCATTTGCCGCATCATATCCTGGCCGCCGCGCCGCAAGGCATCGAGCGCATTGCTCTGGCGATCCAGCGCCTGGCCGCCATCGGCCTGCCCGAGCGCCTTGCCCGCATCGCCCATGGAGCCTTCCGCCTCGCCGAAACCTTCGCCCGGCTGGATGCCCATGCCTTCCAGCTCCTTCATCATCCGGCCGAGCTCGGACTGCAACTGGCCCTGGCCCTGTTGAAGGTCGCGCAGGGCACGGGCGATGTCCTCCTCCGACATCTGCCCTTCCTGACCCTGTTGGCCCTGCTGCCCCTCTTGTCCTTGCTGACCTTGCTGGCCCTGCTGACCTTGCTCGCCTTCCTGGTCGAAGCCCTGCTGCAGGCCGTTCTGGCGCTGCTGCTCGAGGCGATGGGTCTGGTTCATGAGGTCCTGCTGGCGACGCATCAGATCGCCGAGCTTGTCCATCTGCTGCTTCATCGGGTTCTGCTGGCCCGATTGCGCCTGCTGCTGGCCCATCTGCAGATTGTTCATCATGTTCTCGAGTTCGGACAGCAATTGCTGCGCCTGGTCGCGGGAACCCTGCTTCGCCAGATCCTCTATCCGATCGAGCATCCTGTCGATGTCTTCCTGCCGCAATTCCTGCACGTTGGGATTGGGCATCTGCGCCATGTTCTGATTGTTCTGGTTCTTCTGGGCGAATTCGCGCAGGTACTGGTTCATCGCCTCGCGCAGCTCGGCCATGCGCTTCTCGATTTCCTCGGGGCTCGCCCCCTGTTCGATCGCTTGCCGCAGCGCTTCCTGCGCCTGCCGCAGGCGCCGCTCCGCATCCGATAGCGCGCCGTCCTCTATGCCCCGCGCCACCTGCCACATATAGGCGGCGACCTCGCGCAGCTGATCGTCGGATTTCGCCAGCTGCAGCCGGGTATGGATACTGCGCAAGGCAATGTAATGGGTGGCGTTGTTGATCGTCTCCTCCGGCCACATCGTGACCGCATCGAGCGCGTTCAGCACCTCCTGCTTGGCATTGGCGTCGAGCGCAAGATTGCGGCGCTGTTCGACCACCGCCCGCGCCAGGGGATTGGCAAAGGGGCGTTCGGGCATCACCAGCGTCTTGGTCTCGCTGCTGGCTTCCTGCTTGGCATCGTCGGCGGCAATGAGCTTCATCCGGATTTCGGAGCCGGACCATGGATGTTCCGTCAGGTCCTTGGTCGTCTTCGTCTCTTTCGGCTGCTCGCCCCGGCGCGGCAAGGCAAGCGGCAATTCCGGTGGCGCGAACAGCGGCCGGGCATCTTTCGACGGCGGAACCGCCTGCTCGAACTTCGCCTCGGCGCTCGCCGCACCATAATCGTCGCCGATCTCGTAGAACACGTCCATGGTGCCGTTCGCGGCACTGGTCGGGTCCTTGGTAAACCGGATCGTCGGGGCGGCGTCGGGCTTCACGTTGAAGGTCCAGCTGGACAGGCTGGTGCCGCCATCGGCCAGAGCAACGGTTGCGTTGGCACCGAGGGTCAATTCAAAGTTGCGTGGCTTCTGGCTCGCGGCCTCCGGGGTAGCCTCTGCCTCTGCCTTGCGCGCCTCGACATCGACCGTCTTGCCGTCCAGCGTCTGCGTCAGTTTCTCCCAGCCCGAGCCTCCGATGATGCGGACGATGAGCGTGCTGCCCTCAGGAACGGAAAATTGCTGATCCCCGGCATTGGCCGTGGATGTCAGGAACACCGGCGGCCGGCCGGTATAGCGCGGAGGCGTGACCCAGGCGTCTATCCGCGGCGGGACGGCATTGCTGCGGGCATGGCTGACGAAGGCGTCGCTGATGCGTCCTCCGAACGGTCCGGTCGAAAAGGCGAAGGCAACGATCAGGAGCAGGCCCAGGATGGCGCGCAGCGCCAGCGGGTCACGCTCGGCGACGCGCGTCGCCGGCAGACCGCTCTTCAGATTGTTGATGCGCTCGGCCATGCGCCGGCGATGCTCGTTCCACAATGCTACCGCAAAGGGATCGTCCGAACTCGAGGCCAGCGCCTCCGTCTGGATTGAAATCGGCTGATGCTCGAGCGCATTGACGCCTTCGAGCCGCCGGGTGACATCGCTCCGGTTCGGCAGGCGAAACTTGAAAAGCAGGTAGGCCGCCGCTGCTGCAGCCAGCGCGAACACGCCGAGCAGCCCCATGCGCACCAGATCCGGCAAAGCGCGGAAGATGCCGAACCAGGAAAGAATGAGGAAGGCCGTACCCAGCAGCAGCAGCGGAAGAAGCAGCGGCCACAGGCGTTCCAGCGCAATGGCAAGCCAGGCGAAGAGGCGCGGCCCATCCGGTTTCCCGAATGCCGCAATGCCCCTTTTGGCCTCTTCCCGATGATCGGGGTGTTGACCGGTCATTCTCACTCCATCCGCTTGGTGGCCGTCAACTCAGGGAAAGAATAGCACTCAAAATGGCAAAGGCGAGGCCATAGGGCGCCAAATGCGATCATACTTCCGTGTTGTAGGTCAGCGTTCAGGTCAGCGGGCGGGTCAATGAAGCCCCTCGAAAGCTCACAACTAGAGCCAATCCGGCACGGAATCGAGGCCGATCAGTTCCTCATAGGTCGTACGGGGCCGGACGACATGAAAACGGTCCTGATGGACAAGCACCTCGGGCACCAGCAGGCGCGTATTGTAGGTGCCCGCCTGCACCGCGCCATAGGCGCCTGCGCTGCCGATGGCGAGGAGTTCACCCGCCGCCGGCCGCGGCAGGTCCCGGTCGAGGCCGAGATAATCTCCGGTCTCGCAAACGGGGCCGACGACGTCGCCGCGAATGCGTGGATGATCGGCGCGCGGTTCCCTTACCGGCTTGATCGCGTGATAGGCCTCATAGAGCGTCGGCCGGATCAGATCGTTCATCGCGGCATCGACGATGACGAAGTTGCGCGCGTCACCCTCCTTGACGAAGATCACTTCGGTTACCAGCACGCCCGCATTGCCGACGATCAGCCGTCCCGGCTCGAATATGGTCTTCAACCCGAGCGGCTTGAGGTGCTTCTGCACGATCTGCGCATAGGCATCGGGCAGGGGCGGCGGGTCATTGTCGAGCTGATAGGGAATTCCGAGCCCGCCACCGACATCGACATGCCTTATGTCATGACCATCGGCCCGCAATTGCCCCACCAGTTCGGCGAGCAGCCGGAATGCGTTGTCGAATGGTTCGAGATCGGTGATCTGGCTGCCGATATGGACGTCGACGCCGGCAACCTTCAACCCCGGCAATTTTGCGGCGTGGGCATAGACGGTGCTGGCGCGTGCGAGCGGAATGCCGAACTTGTTTTCGGACTTGCCGGTGGAAATCTTCTTGTGGGTGCGCGCATCGACATCCGGATTGATGCGCAGCGAAACGCGCGCCGTCTTGCCCGCCGCGGTGGCGCGGCTGGACAGGAGTTCCAGTTCCGGCTCGGATTCGACGTTGAAACAGTGGATCCCGGCGGAAAGAGCGAGGTCGATCTCGTCGGCCTTCTTGCCGACGCCCGAAAAGACGATCTTGTCGGCCGGAATTCCGGCGGCAAGCGCCCGCCGCAATTCGCCGCCCGAGACGACGTCGGCGCCGGAGCCGAGTTTCGCGAGGGTGGTCAGCACGGCCTGGTTGGAATTGGCCTTCAAGGCATAACAGACCAGCGCATCCATATCGGCGAATGCCGCGGCGAAGACGTTGTAATGGCGCTGGATGGTGGCGGTCGAATAGCAGTAGAACGGCGTTCCGACCGCGCGTGCGATCTCTTCCAGGCTGACGGATTCGGCATGCAGCACGCCATCGATATAATGAAAATGGTTCACGAAACAGCCTGGCAATCTTCTGGCTTAATAGACAGCGCCGCTCAGCGACGCCCGGTGAAATGAATTGCTGTCAGATCAAGGGATCGAGGATGAACCGTTTGTCCTGTACCGGCTGTGGCGCGGGCTTCGGCTCGCCCGGCGCGGTGGTCACGGAAGCGGGCGGCGCTTCGAGAGGTCCCTTTCGCCCACAGGCGGTAACGGCGCCGGCGATCGCGGCAATCATCAGAACTGTCGTCAATAAGGAACGGCGCATGGGTTATCCTGTAATCAGCAAGGTATCTATCTCTAGCCCATGGGGGCGGCGTTTGCATCCCCCATTGCCTTTCAAACTTCGTTTAGGCCCGTCAGAGTGTCCTGAGGCGCTTGTGCCATGATCTTATCTGCCTGCGCACCTGATCCGGGGCCGTGCCGCCATAGGATTTGCGGCTGCGCACCGATTTGTCGACGGTCAGGAAGCCGAACACCGCATCGGTGATATCGGGATGGATCTGCCGAAGGTCGTCAAGGGAGAGCTTGGCCAGGTCGACCTTCTTCTGCTCCGCCATCGCCACGGCGCGCCCCGTGACATGATGCGCCTCGCGGAAGGGAAGTCCGAGTTCGCGCACCAGCCAGTCGGCGAGATCGGTCGCCGTCGAATAGCCCGAGCCAGCCGCCTTCTTCATTGCGGCGGTATTGATCGTCATGTCTCGCACCATGCCGGTCATGGCCGCGATGGCGAGTTCCAGCGTCTCGGCGGCGTCGAACACGGCTTCCTTGTCTTCCTGCATGTCTTTCGAATAGGTCAGCGGCAGACCTTTCATGACGGTCAGGAGCCCGACGAGAGAGCCGGTAATCCTGCCGGTCTTGGCGCGGACGAGCTCGGCCGCATCGGGGTTCTTCTTCTGCGGCATGATCGAGGAGCCGGTGGAGAAGCCGTCGGAAAGACGCACGAAGCCGAATTGCGGCGTCGACCAGATGACGATCTCCTCGGCAAGACGGGAAAGATGCGTCGCGGCAATGGCAGCCATCGCCAGATATTCGAGCGCATAGTCGCGGTCGGAGACGCTGTCGAGCGAGTTGCGGGTGGGTTCGCGGAAGCCGAGCGCCTTCGCCGTCATGTGGCGGTCGATGGGAAAGCCCGTACCGGCGAGGGCCGCTGCGCCGAGCGGCGATTCGTCCATGCGCTCGATGGCGTCCCTGGCGCGGCTGACGTCGCGTCCGAACATCTCCACATAGGCCATGCAATGGTGGCCGAATGTCACCGGTTGCGCCGTTTGAAGATGGGTGAAGCCGGGCATGAGCGTTGCCGAATGTTCGGCCGCCCTTTCGAGGAAGGCTTCGATCAGCCTCTTCAATGCGGCGGCGGTCTTTTCGAACTCCGCCTTGACCCAAAGGCGGAAATCGACCGCTACCTGGTCGTTGCGGGACCGCGCGGTGTGCAGGCGGCCCGCAGCGGGGCCGATGAGTTCGGCGAGGCGAGACTCGACATTCATGTGAATGTCTTCAAGTTTGCGTGAAAAAGTGAAGTTTCCGCTCTCGATCTCTGACAATATCGTGTTCAGGCCACCCGATATCTTGTCGTAATCGTCCGCCGCAATTATGCCCGTCTTTGCAAGCATGGCCGCATGGGCGAGAGAACCTTGAATGTCCTGGGCGTAGAGTTTCTGGTCGAAGCCGATGGAAGCGTTGATCTCTTCCATGATCGCGGCCGGACCCGAAGCGAAACGACCGCCCCACATTTCGTTGCTGTTCTTCTTGTCGGACATGATGAGCCTTGGCTGAAAGGGTAGGAATAGGATGATAGACGGCGACGGCACACCGAAACAGACACGCAACAGCAGCAAGAAGATCATCGCTCTTGCTGCGCTCGCAGGCATCGCCGCCGGTGCGCTTGGGGTATACGTGATGGAACGGCCATCTGGCAATATTGTTGCTGGGGTAGCTTCGACCGATCAATGCAGCCTCAAGACCGAAGCGGCAAAGTCACTGGACGGACTGGCGACCGGCGCTGTGGCGGCGATGCGCGGTGCGGACACGCCGCAATCCATGGCGTCGCTTTCGTTCATGGCGCCGGACGGCAAGCCCGCCCGGCTTTCCGATTTCAAGGGCAAGACCTTGCTGGTAAATCTCTGGGCGACCTGGTGCGCGCCGTGCCGGGAAGAAATGCCGGCGCTGGACGCGCTCGCCGCGAAGAAGAACGGCGCCGATTTCGAGGTGGTGACGATCAATATCGACACCGGCGATGCCGAGAAACCGCAGGCTTTCATGACCGAGATCGGCGTGAAGTCGCTACCGCTCTACCGCGATGCGACGATGGGCGTCTTCAACGATCTGAAGCGCAAGAACCTCGCCTTCGGGCTGCCTGTCACCATGCTGGTGGACAAGGATGGTTGCCAGGTGGCGGCGATGAACGGCCCGGCGGACTGGTCCGGCGAGGACGCAGTCCGGCTGATAGACGCGGCGAAAAAGCTCTAGGCGAGGCCTATTCGGCCTTGTCGCCGCCGCCGGCGGCAGCCTTGCGGGCCTTCTTGGCCTGATATTTTTCGAAGCCGGTAGGATCGCCTGGCTTGCGTTCCTTCGGCGCCTTCTTCGCCTTTGCCGGCTTTTCGGCGGTCCAGCCGCCCGGCTTGCCGGCAGGCTCGAACGTGCGGTCCGACTTGTAGCCGCGTTCGTCGCGCTCGCGACCGAACTGCTTCTTCGGCTTGAAATCGCCGCTGCCGCGTCCCGAGAAACCGGGAGCGTCGCTGCGGGTGATGTTCACGCCTTTTTCACCCGAGCCGAACTGCTTGATGCGGGCGAGGAAGGCGTCGGCCTTGTCGGCGGAGATCTCGAAACGGGTTTCCCCATCGAGGATCTTGATCGAGCCTACGTCGGATTTGGTGATGTCGCCGGCCTTGCAGATCAGCGGCAGCAGCCAGCGCGGCTCGGCGCGCTGCTTGCGGCCGACATTGAGGGCAAACCAGCCGCCGCTCTCGAAATGGTCGCGGCGTTCGGAACGCGCGCCGCGTTCGCCGCGCTGCGGACGGTCGTCGTCACTCCCCCTGCGGCCTGATTCACGGATCGGCTGGAGCACATGCGCCGGCGTATTGGAAAGCTCTTCGGGAGCCGGGCGCGCGGCAAATTGCTGGCGCAGATAGGCGGCGGCGATCTGTTCGACCGAATGAAGTTCGAGCAGCGCGGCAACGTCTTCCGCCTCTTCCTCGACGATCGGCTCGCGCAGCTGCGCGTCATTGAAGATCCGCTCGCGATTGCGCTGGTTGATCGCATCGGCATTGGGCGGCGGCACCATCGTCGTCGCGAGCTTGGCGCCCTGCAACAGCCGTTCCGCCGTGCGGCGCCGCGATGCGGGGACGATCAGCACGCAGATGCCCTTGCGCCCGGCGCGCCCGGTACGGCCGCTGCGATGCAGGAGCGTCTCGGAATTGTTCGGCAGGTCCGCATGGATGACGAGATCGAGATTCGGCAGGTCGATGCCGCGGGCGGCAACGTCGGTGGCAACGCAAACCCGCGCCCGCCCGTCGCGCATTGCCTGCAGCGCATTGGTGCGCTCGGCCTGGCTGAGTTCGCCCGACAGCGAAACCACGGAAAATCCGCGGTTGGAAAGGCGGCTCGTCAGGTGCTTCACGGCCTCGCGGGTCGAGCCGAAGATGATCGTATTCTGGGCGTCGTAATAGAGCAGCGAGTTGATGATCGCGTTTTCCCGCTCGCGCGGGGCAACGGGCATGATGTGGTATTCGATGTCCGCATGCTGCTCCCGCTCGCTCGTCGCCGAGATGCGCAGGGCATTGTTCTGGAACTGCTTGGCAAGCGCGGCGATGGGTTTCGGCACGGTTGCCGAGAACATCAGCGTCCGGCGGTCTTCCGGCGCTTCGGCCAGGATGAATTCAAGGTCTTCGCGGAAGCCGAGGTCGAGCATCTCGTCGGCTTCATCGAGCACGACGGCGCGCAGTTCGGACATGTCGAGAGAGCCGCGGGTAATGTGGTCGCGCAGGCGGCCGGGCGTGCCGACCACGATGTGAGCGCCCTGCTGCAGGGCGCGGCGCTCCTTCATCATGTCCATGCCGCCGACGCAGGAAGCGATGCGCGCCCCGGTCTTCTCGTAGAGCCATTCGAATTCGCGCCTTACCTGAAGGGCGAGCTCGCGCGTCGGCGCTATGATCAGCGCGAAGGGAGCGCCGATCGTGGCGAAGCGGTCGCTGTCGCCGAGCAGGGTCGGAGCAATGGCGATGCCGAAGGCAACGGTCTTGCCGGAGCCGGTCTGGGCGGAAACGAGAAGATCGGCGCCGGCAGCTTCAGGTGCGAGAACGGCGGTCTGCACAGGCGTCAAGCTTGTGTAGCCACGGGCAGTCAATGCACCGGAAAGCGCCGGAGCGATGGAATCGAAAGAGGTCATTGCAAACTTTCAGTGATGTGATGCGTGTGCGGCGTCAATCGAGACGAGCGGCACATAAATCGCGTTGTTGCGCTCTCCCTAGTGCTTGGCGTGCCATCCGTCAATGGCAGGAACGCATAGCTCCCCTGCAGCCGGACCTTTCCAGGGCCCTCCAATCCCGGCGGCTGCGGCTTTGCGCGAGCCATGTGCGATAACAGATCATCTTGCGGAAGCCGCATCAAGAGCCGGGATGGCCAGCCCGTTTCAGCCTTACGATGGCGAGGTCCAGCGCCGAGAGGAATGCCGAGCGATCGCGCGGCGAAAACGGCCTTGGCCCGCCGGTTATCTGGCCGGCGGAACGCAGTTCCTCCATCAGGTTGCGGGTTGCGAGCGTATTGCCGATGGAAGCCTCGGTGAAGGCGCGACCGGTCGGCGAAATGGCGTCGGCGCCGGCTTTGACGCATCTGCTGGCCAGCGGAATATCGGCGGTCACCACGATGTCGCCGCGCGATACGCGCTCGGCAATCCAGTTGTCCGCTGCATCGAATCCGTCGCTGACGATCACCCGCTCGATCATCGGGTCGCGCGGAATGGCCATCATCGCGTTGGAAACGACATAGACCTTCAGGCCGTGCCGCTCCGCCACGCGGTATATTTCAGGTTTGACGGGGCACGCATCCGCGTCGACGTAGATTGTGATCGGCTTGAGTTCCATTGCGCCAGCCTATCCGAATATCTGCAGCGCGGCGAGGCCAAGCGAAGCGCCGAGTCCGATGGCGATCCCGGCCGCCAGCGCCGCGACGAGCAGTCCGGTACCCAGCCAGACGCCATCGCGCTCGCCGAGGCCGATGGAAAGGAGAACGATGCTCAAGGCCGGAATCTGGTTGATCAGCGGGATCGGCAGAAGGACGATCAGCGACATGAACAGCGCCACGATGCTGACGATCCTCTCGGCGATCATCTGCGGCACGAGCCAGTAGCGCGGCCGGGCCAGCCGCTCGAATTTCATCAGGATCGGCTCCAGCCGCGCAATGGCTTTGCGATAGGTCGCCGAACGCATGGATTTACGCCGGAGGAACGCGGGAAACCACGGCTTTTTGAAGCCGATCAGCATCTGGATCGACAATAGCACGAGCGGGATGCCGAAGATGGTGGAGGAACCCGGCGGCAGCGGCAGCAGGTTGAGCGCGGCAAAGAGGATCAGCAGCGCGCCGAAGCTCCGGTCCGACAGGGCGGTGAGGATATCGTCGAACGAGATGCGCTCCGCCGGTCCGTCGGCCAGGCCCAGCAGGATCGTCGAAAGTCGCGGCAAAGGCTGGCTTTCCGGGGTCAAGTGGCGTGCCGTCAGCGTGTCGGAACCGGGGTCTCTCCACGGTAGTCGTAAAAGCCGCGCCCGGTCTTCCGTCCGAGCCAGCCGGCTTCGACATATTTGACCAGCAACGGGCAGGGGCGGTATTTGGAATCCGCCAGGCCGTCATAGAGGACCTGCATGATCGAAAGACATGTATCGAGGCCGATGAAATCCGCGAGTTGCAGCGGGCCCATGGGGTGGTTGGCGCCGAGTTTCATCGCCGTGTCGATGGCATCGACCGAGCCGACGCCTTCATAGAGCACGTAGATCGCCTCATTGATCATCGGCAGCAATATGCGGTTCACGATGAAGGCCGGGAAATCCTCGGAGACGGTCAGCGTCTTGTCGAGGCTGTTGACGAAATCGCGCGCCGTTTCGAAGGTGTAATTCTCGGTGGCGATACCGCGAATAAGCTCAACGAGCTTCATGACGGGCACGGGATTCATGAAATGAATGCCGATGAAGCGCTCCGGACGGTCCGTCGTCGCCGCAAGCCGCGTGATGGAGATCGAGGACGTATTGGTGGCCAGTATTGCCTCGGGGTTGAGCGTCGGGCAAAGCTGGGCGAAAATCTTGCGCTTGACGGTTTCGTCCTCGGTCGCCGCCTCGACGGCGAGATCGACGCTGGAAAGGTCTTCCATGCGCAAGGCCGGGCTTATCCGCGAGAGTGCCGAGACGCGGTCGGCCTCGCTGAGCTTGCCGTGGGAAACCTGGCGCGCCATGTTGCCATTGATCGTGGCGATGGCTTTTTCAAGCTGCTCCGGGGCCTGGTCGTGGATCAAGACCTTATAGCCGGCGACGGCGCATACATGGGCTATACCGCTGCCCATCTGGCCCGCGCCGATAATGCCTACAGTCTTGATTGTCCCGGCCATGTTTCCATCCATTTTTTGTTTTGACGAAAGACAAACTAAATGGCCGGGGTAGCGTTCGTCTACCCCGGCCAGACAATTTCGTTGCGGGGCGCATCCCGTTGCGGCGCGCCCGGTGGCTAAGCCGTCAGAGCGCCTTTTCGAGCTCCGGCAAGACGACGAAAAGGTCGCCGACGAGGCCATAATCCGCCACCTGGAAGATGGGGGCCTCCTCATCCTTGTTGATGGCGACGATGACCTTCGAATCCTTCATGCCGGCGAGGTGCTGGATGGCGCCCGAAATGCCGACCGCAATATAGAGGTCCGGTGCCACGACCTTGCCGGTCTGGCCCACCTGCCAATCGTTCGGCGCGTAGCCGGCATCCACCGCAGCGCGCGAAGCACCGACGGCGGCGCCGAGCTTGTCGGCCACCGGCAGGATGACTTCCCTGAACTTCTCGTTCGAGCCGAGCGCGCGGCCGCCGGAAATGATGATCTTCGCCGAAGTCAGTTCCGGCCGGTCGCCGCCCGAAAGCTTTGCCTCGATGAACTTGGAAAGGCCGGGATTGGCTGCTGCCGAGATGGTCTCGACCGGCGCCGAGCCGCCTTCCTGTGCCGCCGCAAATGTCGCGGTGCGCACGGTGATGACCTTTTTCGGGTCCGTTGCCTGCACCGTCTGGATCGCATTGCCGGCATAGATCGGGCGCTTGAACGTATCGGGCGAGACGACCTCGACGATGTCCGAGACCTGCATCACGTCGAGCAGGGCGGCAACGCGGGGCAGGACGTTCTTGCCGTTGGTGGTGGCGGGCGCAATGATGGTGTCGTAGTTGCCCGCGATCGAAACGATCAGTGCGGCCGTGGCCTCGGCGAGGCGGTTGGCAAGATCGTCGCTGTCGGCGAGCAGGACCTTCGTCACGCCTTGAAGCTTGGCGGCCTGATCGGCAACGCCTTTTGCACCCTTGCCGGCCACCAGGACGTGGACGTCGGAACCGATCGCGAGCGCGGCGGTCAGGGCCTTGGCGGTCTGGTCGGAAAGCGCCTCGTTGTCGTGTTCGGCAAACAGAAGAATAGCCATGTCAAATAATCCTTTCCTGACCTTAGAGCACGCCAGCTTCGTTCTTGAGCTTGGAGACGAGCTCCGCGACGTCCTTCACCTTGACGCCGGCCTTGCGTCCGCTCGGCTCTTCGGTCTTCAGGACCTTCAGGCGGGGCGCGATATCGACGCCATAGTCAGCCGCAGCCTTCTCGTCCAAGGGCTTCTTCTTCGCCTTCATGATGTTGGGCAGCGAGGCATAGCGCGGCTGGTTGAGCCGCAGATCGGTGGTGACGATCGCGGGGAGGCTGATCTCGATGGTCTGCAAGCCGCCATCGACCTCGCGGGTGACCTTGGCCGAGCCGGCATCCAGTTCCAGCTTGGAGGCGAAGGTGCCCTGGCTCCAGCCGAGAAGCGCCGACAGCATCTGCCCGGTCTGGTTGGCATCGTCGTCGATCGCCTGCTTGCCGAGGATCACGAGCTGCGGCTGTTCGGCATCGACGACGCCCTTCAGGATCTTCGCGACGGCGAGCGGTTCGACCACATCGTCGACCTTGACGAGGATGCCGCGATCGGCGCCCATGGCAAGGGCGGTACGGATGGTTTCCTGCGCCTGGGCCGGGCCGATGGAGACCACGACCACCTCTTCGGCCTTGCCGGCTTCCTTCAGACGGAGCGCTTCCTCGACCGCGATTTCATCGAACGGGTTCATGGACATCTTGACATTGGCCAGTTCTACGCCCGACCCGTCTCCCTTGACCCTGATCTTGACGTTGTAATCGACCACCCGCTTTACCGGTACGAGGACTTTCATGGGGACTCCCTCTCAATGAACCTTTGACAGCTTTAGCCGCCATTCGAAGGTACCTGCTTGCCGGATGCCGACATTGAGGTAAAAAATGCGACGCACATCAGTGCGAACAGCGCGGGACCGTAAATATGACTTCCGGACACGTCAATGCGAAACGCCGGAGTTTTGCGACTTCAAACGATTATTATATGCGGCTCAGCGCCCCCATTTGACCGGCTCCGGCGGCACGGCGGCAGAATCCTCCACCGGTGCCGAAATGACGGCTTTCGGCGAAACGACCTCGCGGTCGAGAAGCGGCACGTTCCGGCGTTTCAGGACGAGGGTCAGCAGCGCGCCGGCGACGATGCCGCCGACATGGGCGGGCCAGGAAACCTGCTCGTCGCCTTTCCAGAACAACATCAGGAATTGCGCCGCGATCCACAGAAGCAGGGGGTAGAGCGCCGGTATGCGCAGCGGGATACGGCCAAAGGCCAGGACCCAGACTTTCACGCGGGGGTGGAGCAGGAGATAGGCGGCGACGATGCCCGCTATGGCGCCGGACGCGCCGATCAGCGGCGCTTCCGATTGCGGAATGATCACCCCATGCAGGAAGGCGCCCGCCGCCGCGCAGAGCAGGTAGAACAGCAGGAACTTGAGATGGCCGAGCGCATCCTCGACATTGTCGCCGAAGACCCAGAGAAACAGCATGTTGCCGCCGAGGTGGAAAATATCGGCGTGCAGGAAGGCATAGGTCACATAGCTGAAATCGGCCGGGATAACCTCATAGGGGGCCGGAAGCGTCGCCAGATCATGCACGAGCGCCGGTATGAAGCCGAAACCCAGAACCGCGGCTTCGAGATGACTGCCGCCGATATTGACGAGCGCATATACCAGAACGTTCGCCGCGATCAGCCCGAGGGTCACATATTGAAGCCGGATATGTTTGAGACTGTTGGCGTCATGCAGGGGAATGAACATTGGCGCCGGGTCTCCATGTCAACGATGTTGGCCCGGAACCCATAACACGTCCGTCGCACCATTGTCATTGACCGCGCGCGCCGCGACGAACAGCAGGTCCGACAGCCTGTTGATATATTTCAGGGCGGCAGGCGTCACGCGCTCGCCGGGGACCTGCGACAGTTCCACCATGCGGCGCTCGGCCCGTCTCGCCACCGTTCGCGCCAGATGCAGCGCCGCCGCCGCCGGTGATCCGCCCGGCAGCACGAATGAGCGAAGCGGGCTCAGCCTTTCGTTGAGTGCATCGATGTCCTGCTCCAGCCGCAGCACCTGGCTTTCGACGATCCGAAGCGGTTCATGCGCCATGGCCTCGCCGGTATCGGGCGTCGAGAGGTCCGCGCCGAGATCGAACAGGTCGTTCTGCACCCGGAGCAGGGCAGCATCCAGTACGGGATCGAGGGCTTGCGTATGGATGCGCGCCAGGCCGATGCAGGAATTGGTCTCGTCCACCGTGCCATAGGCTTCGACGCGGATGTCGTGCTTGAGGCGACGGGGGCCCTGCGTCAGTCCTGTCGTGCCGTCGTCGCCGGTACGGGTATAGATCTTGTTGAGCTTTACCATTCGCCGATCTAGCCCGCAGTGCGGTGGAAATAGATCGCGCCGACGATCAGGATGATGGCGACGAGCTGCAGGAATATCCGCAGCTGCATCATCTTGTTCGAGAAGTTCGCATCGCCGCCCCGCATCATGTTGCGGAGACCCACGAGCAGTACGACGGTGACCGCGGCGATGGCGATTACCGCCAGGAATTTGAAAATGACGTCCATAACTCTATTCCTCAGACTGTCGGCCAGTCTGCTCCTGTTATGATTTGCCCGCAAGCAGACGATATAACGCACGTGACGGCAGCAGCCGGCGGGCGAGATCGGCGAATTTCGCCGGCAGGGTCACGATGTAGTGCGGTCTGGGCCGCTTGCTCTCCAACGCATGTTTGAGCACCTTGTAGATGGCTTCGGGCCCGAGGGCAAATGGCTGCCTGCGGCCGGTGCGGGCGTGTTCGATTTCCCTGCGATAGACGTCGCCATGGGGCGAGCTGCCCGTATCGATGTGGCTCTCGACATGCTCGATCGCATTGGCCCGGAACCGGGTTTCGATGGAACCGGGTTCCAGCAGCGAGACATGAATGCCGCTACCCTGCAGCTCCATGCGCTGCGTCGTCATCAGCCCCTCCAGCGCGAATTTCGCCGCAACATAGGCGCCGCGCCATTTCATCGGCACCAGCCCGAGGATCGACGAGCAATGGACGATCCTGCCGTGACCCTGGCGCCGCATCACGGGTATGACGAGCCGCGTCAGCTCATGCCAGCCGAAGAATGCCACGTCGAACTGCTCGCGCAATGCAGCCACCGGCAGGTCCTCCACCGCGCCGGGTATCGCATAGGCGCCGTTATTGTAGAGCGCATCCAGCGTTCCGCCGGTGCTTTCGAGGACTGCCGCCAGGGTCGATGCTATCGAAGCGGAATCGCGGTAATCGAGGTAATGGGCGGAGAAACCTTCGGCCTGCAGCGCATCGATATCGGATTTCCGCCGCGCGGTGACGAACACGGTCCAGCCATCGGCCTTGAGGGCCCGGGCGCAATAGGCGCCCATTCCGCTGGAACCTCCCGTTATCAGGATCGTTTTGGATGGGGTCATGTTTTGGTATCTAAATCAATCGATTGCGCAGAAAATGACTTCACATATTTGCCTGTGGCTTGCAATCTCGCTTATCAAATCAGAGGGGCCGATCATTGGGAATACGGAAAGTCCTGACCTTCACCTGGCGCATAGCCGCAGATGCGCTCGGTCATTTCAACTCCGATGATGGCTGGGCCCTGGCCAGTCATGTCGCGCTTTCCGGCATCATGGCGCTGTTCCCGTTCCTGATCTTCGCCACGGCACTCGCCAGCTTTCTCGGCGCCAGCGCCTTTACGGATACGGCGGTGCATGTGGTTTTCGACACCTGGCCCGAGGTCATAGCGACGCCGATCGCCCAGGAAGTGCGCAATGTCCTCAATGTCCAGCGCAGCGGATTGCTGACGATCAGCGTCATCGCCGCCGCCTATTTCGCCTCGAACGGCGTCGAAGCGCTGCGGGTGGCGCTGAACCGCGCCTACCGTGTCATCGACACGCGCTCCATCATCTATTGCAGGCTGCAAAGCCTTGGCTACGTGATCATCGCCACGATCGGCATCATGGCGATCAGCTTCCTGCTGGTGCTCGCGCCGCTGGCGATGAGCATCGCCACACGATGGCTGCCCGAACTGACGCTGATTTCCGGGACGATCCGTTTCTGGCGCTATTGCATTGCCTCGGCCGTGCTGATCGTGGCGCTGCTGGTGGTTCACCTCTGGCTGCCGGCGGGCAGGCGCGGCCTGTTCGATATCCTGCCGGGCATATTGCTGACGCTGCTCGCCTGGACCATCGGCGCCACCATCTTCGCCAGCTATCTCGAGACGTTCGCCTCCTACGTGACCACCTATGCGGGCCTCGCCTCGATCATGGCCGCCATCGTGTTCCTCTATATCATCGCGGCGATCTTCATCATCGGCGCGGAGATCAATGCCGCCATCATCCGTTACCGGGAGGGCAAGCGGGCGGAGCGTTTCTGAGCCGTGGAGAGCGCGACGCCGAGCGTCGCTATCAACATCCCGACGAGCTGGAACGGCGAAAGCGTCTCGCCGAAGAGTGCATAGGCCATCAGCGCCGTCACGGCGGGGACGAGATAGAACAGCGACGCCACCCTGGAAACCGCGCCCTGCTTGATGAGCACCATGAGCAGCAGGACCGCCCCGATGGACAGGACCAGCACCAGCCACGCCATCGCGAATGCGAGTTCGCCGGACCAGACGATCTGATGGGTCTCGAAGGCGAAGGTCATCACCGCCATGAGGATCATCGCGCCGAAATATTGCAGCGTTGTGCCGGCTTTCAGGTCGATCTGGCCGACGAACCGCTTCTGCCAGACGGTGCCGATGCTGATTGCGACGACGGAAAACAGCGCCGCGGCAACGTTGGCCGGCGTTATGCCTTGCGCCGAAATGGAAAGCTTCGGCCACAGGACCATCGACACGCCGATAAAGCCGACTGCAAGGCCGGCCCAGTGCCGCCGCTGGATCGTCTCTCCGAGCGCGATGCCCGCCACCACGGCGGTGATCAATGGCTGCAGGCCGACGACGAGCGCCGACATGCCGGCCGGCAGGCCATTGTGGATGGCCCAGAATACCGCACCGAGATAGGCGCCGTGGATCAGGCATCCGGCAATGATGGCATGCAGCGCGCCGCGGCGGTCCGGCCATTTGTTGCCCGTGACGGCGACCCAGACGCCGAGTATGGCGCCGGCGATGGCGAAGCGCAGCATGAGGAACAGAAACGGCTCCATATAGGGCATCGCATAGCGCGCGCCGATGAAGCCGGTGGCCCAGAGAACGACGAACAAGGCGGGGAACAGGCTGACCGGCATGGGAGGGAACCAGATTGGATGGAGCGGAGGGCTTTCCAATATACCATCGCGGCGGCGGCGAACAGCGGCGGCGCTAGAGATTTACCATCCGCCTGATGTCGTCCGGTGTTTTCCCGGCCTGGCGCAATGAGCGCAGCGAGGTATCGCGGCGGCTCTTCGACAGTTTCTCCCCCGATGCGTCGAGAATGAGTTCATGATGGTGATAGACCGGCGCCGGCAGGCCGAGGATCTGCTGCAGGACGCGGTGAACCGCCGTTGCGAAGAACAGGTCCCTGCCGCGCACGACATGGGTGATGCCCTGCAGCGCATCGTCCACCACCACCGCGAGGTGATAGCTTGTCGGCGTATCGCGTCTCGCCACGACGACGTCGCCCCATGCCTCCGGCTTCGCCGCGACCTGTCGCACGCCTTCCGGGCCGAGCTCGTCCCAGGCGAGCGCCGCGCCGATATGGGCCACGGCCTTGTCCATGTTCAGCCGCCAGGCAAAAGGCATGCCGGCGGTCGTTCTTTCCTGCCTCTCCCGCCGGGAGATTTCGCGCTCGTCATGCGGATAGAGCGGCGCGCCATCGGGGTCTTTCGGCCAGTCGCCGGTTCCGACGCGCTGCCTGAGTTCACTCCGGCTCATAAAGGCGGGGTAGACGAGATCAAGCTCCACGAGCCTGCCAAGCGCGGCGGAATAATCGGCAAAATGTTCGGACTGGCGCCGGAAAGTGCCCTCCCATTCGAATCCGATCCAGGCGAGATCGTCGAGAAGGTCCTGTTCGAGGGCGGGCGTGCAGCGTTCGCGGTCGATGTCCTCGATGCGCAGGAGCAGCCGGCCATCATGGTCATCGGCGAATTTCCGGTTGAGCAGCGCCGAATAGGCGTGGCCCAGATGGAGATGGCCATTGGGGCTAGGAGCGAAGCGGAACACCGGTTTTGTCATGAGTATCGACGCATGATCTTGAAAGGACGGGACGCGGATTGATACGGTGTTTCAGTTGCAAGTGCAAAGGAACAGCCGATGCGGCGGATCGATACGCTCGACGACATAGCAGAGGGACTGGGCGAACTCATAGGCACGCATCCCGAACTTGCCGCCATTGCCGAGCGGGCGGGGCCGTTGCCGCTGCGGCGCTCGGAGCCGGGATTTGCAAGTCTTGCATCGATCGTCGTGTCGCAGCAGGTCTCCAGGGCCAGCGCCGATTCCATGTGGCGCCGGTTGAACGAACTGGTCCAGCCGCTGACGCCCGTGACCTATCTCGCCGCCGGCGAGGGCATATGGCGCGCCGCCGGCCTGTCGCGGGCCAAGCAGGCGACGCTGGAACGGATCAGCCGCGCCATCCTTGCGGGCGGGCTCGATCTTGCCGCCCTGACGGAAGTGCCGATCCAGGATGCGATCGAGCAGATGACCCGGGTGAAAGGCATCGGGCCGTGGACGGCGGAAGTCTATCTTCTGTTTTCAGCCGGCCATGCGGATGTGTTTCCGTCCGGCGATGTGGCGCTCCAGCATGCCTATGCCCATGCCTATGGCGAATCAGCGCGGCCCGATTCGAAATCCCTGCGCGCCTTTGCCGAACGATGGAGCCCCTGGCGGGGCGTTGCGGCCAGGCTTTTATGGGCCTATTACGCCGCGACGCGTGGCCGGGATGGCACACCTGTCGCATGAAGTTGAATTTGTGGTGTTTTTCCAACGGCCCCAACGCTATTTGCTTCACAATCCTGTCACGTCCGGCTTACAATATTAGGGCCTGATGGTTGGAACGGGAGTTGATTCCTTGACAATAGCCGTCTCGCCGGACGGGTTGCCGGCATTGGTGCTCAACGCGGATTATCGTCCGCTCAGTTACTACCCCTTGTCGCTCTGGTCCTGGCAGGACGCGATCAAGGCGGTTTTTCTCGACCGTGTGAACATCGTCGCCGAATATGAGCATGAGGTCTCCTCGCCATCCTTCGCGATGCGTCTGCCGAGCGTGGTTTCGCTTAAAAGTTACATAAAGCCCTCGCGCAACCCGGCCTTCACGCGGTTCAACGTGTTCCTGCGCGACCGGTTCGAATGCCAGTATTGCGGTTCGGAAGAGGATCTGACCTTCGATCACGTCGTGCCGCGCTGCGCGGGCGGCGAAACGATCTGGGAAAACGTGGTTGCGGCCTGCTCGCCCTGCAATCTGCGCAAGGGCGGCATGATGCCCAACCAGGCCAAGATGTGGCCGCGGCAGAAACCCTACCAGCCGACGGTGCACGACCTGCACAATAATGGCCGGCTTTTCCCGCCGAACCATCTGCATGAAAGCTGGATGGACTATCTCTACTGGGATGTCGAACTGGAGCCGTGATCTTCCGGTTCGTCCGTTTTTCCGGTTCGTTTAGCGCCTGCCCGGGATCATGGCGCCGCGAAACGCCACGATCATCAGGACGAAGCTTGCAATGGCGTTCCATCCGGCGAAGGACAGGCCGAGGACGCGCAGCGCCGCGTTGTCGCAGGCGGGCGGGCGGATCGCGTTCATGTCGTTCAGCAGGCTGCCGGCATCGGTGGTGATGGACATCGAGACGGCCGTGCAATCCGCGGGTCCCGCCCAGAACTTCCACTCCACGCCGGCGTGGAAGATCGCCAGTCCGAGCCCGATCAGCATCAATACGCCGCCCAGTGCCAGCAGCAGTCGTGTCAGGCCGGCCGGCCAGCGCAACGCCGCGGCAGCGGCGGCAACGAGCATCAGCGGTATGCCGGCATAATAGGGATAGCGCTGTTCCAGGCACAATTTGCAGGGCAGGTAACCGCCAAGATACTGGAAGCCGAGGGCCGCGCCGACCGTCGCCGCCATGGCGACGAGGAGGAAGAGGGCGGTTTTCAGATGGGCGCTTTGGCTGCTCATGATGATGTGGATATTCCTCGTCTGGTATGAAGGGAGCCTGCTAGAGATGGAGATAGTGGAACAGCGCGTAGAGCAGAATTAAGACGAGGGCCACTGCTCCGGCAATCAATCCGAGACGCTTCTCGATGAATTCCCGGATCGGCTCGCCATAGCGGCGCAGCAGCCATGCCAGGAAAAGGAAGCGTGCGCCGCGCGCCACCACCGCCGAGACGATGAAGAGCCAGATGTTGATGCCGGCGGCACCGGAAAGGATCGTCACCACCTTGATCGGCGGCAGGTGCGCCAGGCCGGAGGTGATGAGCAGCAGCAGGATGGCGTCGGCGCTGGTCGAGCCGCGCAATTGCTCGAAGGCATCGAGCTTGCCATAGACTTCGAGGATGGGCTTCGCCAGCGCCTCATAGGCGTAATAGCCGAGCATCCATCCGGCGATGCCGCCAAGCACCGAAGCGACGGTGGCGACGATCGCATAGCGATAGGCGCGGTCGGGCCGGGCCAGCGCCATGGGCAGATAGAGCACGTCCGCGGGAACCAGAAACACCGAGCTTTCGATGAAGGCAATGACGGCCAGCCAGGCCTCGGCCGATTTGCGCGCAGCAAGGGACATCGTCCAGTCATAGAGTCTGCGCAGCATGTGAGGTCCTGTATTGGGTTGGTCTGGTGCGTCTCTTAGAGCAAATTATCGCCGATGGGAATCGGGGGCGTCGATTTTGCCTCGGTCGCGGGCAAGATCGCGGTCTGCTCGTGTCAGCGCCGGGCGGCCGTCAGCAATGCGGCGATGTCGTCATATCCGCGGGCTTGCGCATGTTGCAGCGGAGTGACGCCATCCTTGTCCGCGAGGTCGGGCCGCGCCCCGGCCTCCAGGAGCAGGCGGACGATCTCGAAATGCCGGCTTCCGCCGTCACCGAGGATGATGGCTTCAAGCAGCGCCGTCCAGCCAAGTTTATTGACATGATCCACATCGACACCGGCGGCGATCAAGGTACGCACGGTCTCGACGTGGCCACGCTCGGCGGCCGGGATAAGGGCGGTACCGCCATAGCGGTTGGTGCTTTTGAGATCGGCGCCATGGGCCAGCGTCATGCGCAGGATTTCAAGATGGCCGCGCGCACCGGCATAAAGATAGGGGCTGTCGTTGATGTCATCCCTGGCGTTGACATCGGCTCCCGCCTCGATAAGCAGTTTCGCGGTCTCGATCCGGTTGGCATGGGTGGCGGCGAGAAGGGCCGTCCGCCCCCTGCCGTCGCGCGCATCGATGGGTGCGCCGTCCGCCAGCAACTGCCGAACAGCCGTGGCATCGCCGCGGCCTGCGGCTTCGATCAATCCCTGCTCGGTCGCTTCAGCCATGGTCATCCCCACTATCGGCAGTAACATGATCGGCAATCCGACCCGCAAGACGAGGCCAAGAATGGTCGCGATCATCATCGGCCCGGATCGTTTCCGCAATTTGGTTGTTCCCTGTTCCAGCGGCATCGCTGAAGGCGAGCCTGCCTGCGTCTAGCTGTACTCTGCAACGACCTGCATCACCTGATCGCGCATCCAGCGGTTGGCGGGGTCGTTGTCCGTTGCCGCTGACCACACCATGGAAATCGGGCTGACCCGCAAATCGAGCGGCACCTCGGCCATTGCGAGGCCAAACAGGCCGGCATAGCGCTTGACGATTCTGGTCGGCAGGGTCGCGATCAACGGTGTTTCGCGCACGGCCGTAAGCACGGTGAGGAACTCCGGCGCCGCGACCGATACGTCCAGGCGGACGTTGGCGCGCTTCAGAGCATCATCGATGCAGCCTTCGATCGCGTCCTTCTGTGAAACGAGGGCATGCTTCAGCGTGAGATACAGATCGCGGTCCAGCGCCTGCGGCAGGTCGAGCAGGCCCGGATTGTAGCAGCACATCAGCGACTGCTCGAACAGCAGGCTGCGCCTATGCCTGTTGCTGCCGTCTTCATAGCAGCCGACGGCCAGGTCGATGACGTTATCGTCGAGAAGCCTGTGGACCAGTTCGGGGTTGACCGCGCGGGCAAGCACCTTGATGCCGGGCGCAGCTTCGTTCAGGACCGCGGCAAGGCGAGGCACGAGCAGGACCTCCAGTTCGCTGGAAAACCCGATCCGGAATATCTGCCTTGCCCGCGCAGGCTCGAACGCCGCGGGCGTGACGATCGTCTGCTGCGTGTGGCTCAGAATCTGCTCCACCGCTTCGGCGAGGCGCAAGGCCCGATGCGTCGGCTGCATGACCTGGCCGACACGCACGAACAATTCGTCCTGAAACAATGTGCGAAGCGTTGCGAGATTGTGGCTCATGGCCGGCTGCTGGATTTTCAGCCGGGCCGCCGCCTTCGTCACGCTCCGCTCGCGCATCAGCGCATCGAATGCGACGAGCAGGTTCAGGTCGAAGGACCAAAGATTGAAATGATCGATGGAGGCTATCTCATTCATCGATTTGATCGTTGCACGAACCTGTCCTACTTGTCCATAGCGATCAGGCAGCGCTGTCCCCGTTCACTATCAATGACAGGAGATTCCATGAGCGATCTTGGAAAAGAATATCATATTGCCGGAGTGACGGTGCGGAAGGTGCAGGAGCAATATCTGCGCCAGGTGGCACCTTCCTTTCTTTATCCGGCCGCCACGGTCGAAGAGATCGAGGCGATCGAACCCGGTCTTGCCGCGGCCGACATGGACGACGAGCGCGAAACTCTGGTCGTGAGCATTCACACCTGGCTCGTGACGACGCCCGATCACGTCATCCTGATCGATACGGGCTCGGGCAACGACAAGGAAAGGCCGCGCAATCCCGGCTTTCACCATCAGTCCATTCCGTTTCTGGAGCGGCTGCGCGATGCAGGCGTGGAGCCGGGCGATGTCGATTTCGTCATCAATACCCATCTCCACGTCGACCACTCCGGCTGGAATACCGTGCTGGAGCATGGAAAATGGGTGCCGACGTTCAAGAACGCGCGTTATGTCTTTCCGCAGACCGAACAGGAATACTACTCGTCGACGGCCAGCCACAATGACGTGAATATTCCCAGTCTTGGCGTCTATGAAGACAGTGTCTGGCCGATAATCGACGGCGGGCTCGCCGACTTCATCGACAGCACGGGCGGTTCGTTCCTGGATCGGTTCACCTTCCTGCCGACGCCGGGCCACAGTATCGGTCACATGTCGGTCCTGGTGGAAGCAGACGGCGAAGCGGCGATCTTCGGCGGCGATGTCATGCACCATCCGATCCAGGTGGAGCGTCCCGATCTCAACACTGTCTTCTGCGAATTCGCAGATCAGGCCACCCGGTCCAGACGGCGTATCCTCGAACTCGCGGCCGACAATCGCGCCCTTTATTTCTCCACGCATTTCCCCGGCTCGTCCGCGGGTCATGTCACCCGCAACGGTAACCGGTTCAGGTGGTCCTATGCCTAAAGACAAACTCACATCCTCAAGCTTTGATGCGGGCGAAATTATATTCGACGAGCATCATGTCGACAGCGGAACCGACGGCATCAAGCTCTATCTCCGCAACAAGCGCAGGATGGACCACGAGGAATTTCTCGCGGAGAAGACCATCGTGATGATGCACGGGGCAACCTTCTCGTCGGGAAGCCTTTACGATGTTCCCTTCAACGGCATGTCCTTCATGGACTATCTCGCGCATCAGGGTTTCGACGTCTTTGCGGTCGATGTGCGCGGCTATGGGAAATCGGGCCGTCCGCCCGAAATGCAGGTGGCCCCCGACCTCAACCCGCCGCTGGTGGACACCGGCACCGGCGTCGCGGACCTCGCGTCGGCTGTCGAATTCGTCCTCCGGCTGCGCGGCCTGCAGGCGGTCAATCTGTTCGCCATGTCATGGGGCGGCAGCGTGGCCGGCGCTTACGCCGCGCGCAACGGCGACAAGGTGCTCAAGCTCGCGCTGCTCGCACCGCAATGGCTGAGCGATGCTCCCATTCCGATCGATTCCGGTGGCGCCCTTGGTTGCTACAGGCTTGTTCCGGTCCATGCGGCGCTGGCGCGCTGGCTCGGCACCGCGCCCGAACATGCGCGCGAGCGGCTTGTTCCGCAAGGCTGGTTCGACCTCTGGGCAAGGTTCGTCCTTGCGGAGGAAGTGTCGGAAGCCGACAGGGAACGAGGCCATATCCGGGCCACGAATGGGCCGATACAGGATATCCGGACCTATTGGCGAGCCGGGAACCCCTATTATCAGCCGGGCGAGATTCGAGCGCCGGTGCTCTTGCTGCATGGCGAATGGGACATCGACGTGCCGCTCGACCTGGCGCGCGCCTATTTCGGCGAACTGACCGGCGCGCGCTACAGGCGCTGGGTCGAGCTGGGCGAGGCGACGCATCTGGCGCTCATGGAGAGCAACCGCATGCAGGCCTATGTGGAGATAGCGCGCTTCTTCGACGAATGCTTCGAGCCGGAATAGCAGGCGAGCTGGCGGCCACTATCGCGACCGTCGCGCCCCTGCCGGCTCCTGCAAAGCTTTCAGGGGCCGCGGCGCATGCGTGCATTCTCGCAAGAAAACCGTTCAGGACGGTTGACCGATGCCGGCCTATACATGTATTTCACTGCTCGGATCATGGCGAGCCATGGTCCGCGCTCATTGCGGCCCCCTTGGCGGAATTGGTAGACGCGCCTGACTCAAAATCAGGTTCCGAAAGGAGTGCTGGTTCGATTCCGGCAGGGGGCACCATACCTATCCACGCGCCTGAACAATCGATCGTCGGTGCCGGCCGGCGGCCCCACCGCGCACCGCACTATTTTATGACGGTTTGTCGCAATGTGTATTGCGGCAATTGGCGGCGTCGTGGAATTATTTTCCAATGAGCGAGACAAATTCCGGCGAATCTGCCCCTATCATCATTTGCGGCTGCAAGCGAAGCGGCACCACCGCCCTGGTGCGGATCATGAATGACAATGGCATCATGATCTCCAACGAATGGGCGCTGTTCGCCTGGCCGAGCTGGCAGCACAAGCTCTCCCTGCGGCAATGGCTGGAGAACAAGCGGGCGGCGGTCGATCAGGATCCGTGGCTGCAGCATTGGCACCTCAAGATCGTGCTCGCCGGCGACGAGGCCGACAAGGGTTTCGCCCCCGCGCTGCATTCGGTCTATGGCAACAGGCCGCGCTGGACCTGGGGCGACAAATGGTCGGACTATGTGTTCCACGTGCGCGATATCAAGGCGCATTTTCCCGATGCGAAGATACTCTACATCTACCGTGACGGGCGCGATGTCGCTGCAAGCATGCTCAGGAAGGGCATGGCAGGTTCGGTGGCGGAGGCCTTCCGCCTCTGGGTCGATACGATCGAGGCGTGGCGCGGCTGGGAAAAGGAATTCGACCATCTCGCCATCCGGCAGGAGGACCTGCTGGGCCAGCCCGAGCGCGTTGCCGTCGATATCGCCCGATATTGCTCGTTCCCGCTCAGGAGCGCCGATCATGCCGGCTATGTCGTGCTCGGGGCGGATGCGGAGTCGCCGGCGGACTATGTGTCGAAGAACCCGTTCAAGCACAAGGGCGCCTATCACGACCAGTTCTCCGATGCCGATATTCCGGCAAGCGCGATGCGCCATCTGCGGGCGCTCGGCTATATGGAGGCGGATGCGCTGACGGAGCCGGCAGGCTAGCGGGCGTCGCAGGGGATGGCGCCTAATCGCGTCCCGTCATCTGGCGCAATCGCTCGCGCACCAGCCGCGCCAGGTTCTGGGTGCGGCGATAGAGATGCAGCTGCGAGGCGGCCTTGCGGGCCGCGCGATCCGCTGCGGGATTGAGGCCGATCACCAATGTGCCGATCTTTTCGCGCTCGCTGAACAGGCGGGAGGCGACGGGATGATCGGGGACGGCGCAGGAATCGGTCCTGACGATGTTCGGGTCGTCGAGATGGTTCTTCAGCATTTCGACCATCAGCAGAACGCCCGGCGAAAAGGCGGCGAGCTTCTCGTCATAGGCGATCTTCCAGGTCCAGGCCTCGCCGGCCTCGACGAAGACGATGAGGATTGCGATCACCCGGCCATCGAGTTCGAGGGAATGGATCCGCACCAGGTCGCGCGCCGCGAGATTGTTGACCGCCTCGCGGGCAAAGGCGGCGCGGAAGCGATCGACGGCCATGGCCGAACGCCGCTGGCCCTTCCAGCCGCTGGCCTCGACGACGAGGAACTGCTCGAGCTTGATGCGGATATCGTCCTCGTTGCGGCTGACGACATAAGCGAGGTCGCCCTTTTCGGCGAGCCTGCGCCAAAGCCTGCGATATTCCTTGACGCGGCGGCCGCCGATTGCCTGGCGAAGATAGTCGTCGCCGTCCATGGCGCTCTGGAGGATGGGCCGTTCGACCTGGCTCGCCGTCACAAGCGGCAGGTTGCGGTCGATGGCGATGGTGCGGATCAGCTGGGCGACCGGCCCGTCGAGGCGCATTTCGGGCAGCACCAGGATGTCCGGCAGCTTCAGGTGCTTGCGGCCCAGCATGTCGAAGAGATCGTTGAGCACGCCGACCGGATCGTCCCGGTCGATGAGGGGCGTGCTCTGCGGCCCGAAAGGCGTCGCCCATGCACGCATGATCGCGCCCGACATGGCAAAGCCGGCGCGCTCGATCGTATAGGGCATGAGGAAACGCAGGCGGCTCTTCACCTCGTTCTCGTCGCGGATCAGCATCAGGCGAACCTGGCGATCGTCGAGGCGCGGCATTGCCGGCGCGAGGAAACGCGGATTGAAGAAGACGTTCGGCTCGATGGTCCGGTAGGTCAGATAGTCCAGCTCTTCGAGAAGATCGAAGCCGGCCGAGGCCGAATAGATGGAAAGCTTGCGCGGAATGTTTCTGCTGCCAAGGGGGCTGCCAGGGGTGCTGCCGAGGGTCTCCTCGATATGGCGGGTCGATTCCCGGACCGGCTCCAGGCCCGACAATTGCGCGATGATCTGCGCGGAGGGTCCCGCCGCCAATTCCTCGAGAATCGGTATAGCTGCCATCAGATTTCTTCCTTGACGGGTTCTCGATCAGAACTGCCGGCGAAAACGAACATGGTAATCTTCAGCCTGTTGCGAACCGTCCAGGCCAGGGCGGAGGCTTCGAACACCATGGACAGTCCCGTGGCGATCGCCGCTCCCGCAAGTCCGTACAAGGGTATCAGCACCATGCTGAGAGAGATGTTAACGGCCAGCGTGACCGCATAGACCGTCGCGCAGATCTTCTGCTTGCCGGCCATGTTGAGCAGGCTTTCGGCGGGGCCGATCGAGGCGCGGGCGACGACGCCGACAACCATGATGAACAGCAGCGGGTAGCCGGCCGTGAACTGCGCGCCGAAGAGGTAGAGCAGGGGCTTGCCGAGGATGAGCAGGATGATTGCCATGGCGAGCGAGGGCCAGAAGGTCCATCGCGCCGTGTCGCTGGCGAATTTCGCCAGTTGCCGGTGGTCCTGTCCCTGCATGAGCACGGAATAATGCTGCGCGGCGCCGGCCTTGACCGAGAAATAGACGAAATGCACGAGGGCGAGCAGCTTGACGGTGGCAAAATAGACGGCGACTTCGTCGGGCTGCATGAAGCGCCCCACCATCAGGACGTCGGCATTGGTCAGCAGGAAGAAGAAGCCTTCGACGAGGAATATCGGCAGCGAGACCTTGAACCATTCGGCGAAGTGGATTTCCCGCGGCCCGGGCGGAACGACCTCGGCAAAACGCCGGCAGACGATGGCGAGCTGCGTCAGCGTGGTGAGATAGGTCGCAAGGATGGCGGAAATGACGGCCACGACCGCAGTCGGCGGAAAACCGGCCACATGGGCGAGGCTCATCATCAGCAGCGTCAGAAGCGGCCTGACGATATAGGTCGGGGTCAGGGCGATCAGCGCCCAGGAGCGCGAGCGCGCCGTGCCGTCCAGCGTATCGCCGAGGGCGATCATCGGCAGGCAGATGAAGCCGATCAGGAATGGCGCGACGTAATAGGATTCGAGCGAGTCCCGCAGGGCATGGACGCCCGCGGCGCCGAGAAGCGCGATGAGCGTGGTGACGGAAACGGCGAAGGTCTTGCTGGTGAACAGGATGCCGCGCAGCAGGTCGGGCTCGTTCCTGTCCAGATATTGCGGTACATAGCGGATGATGCTGGTCTGGAAGCCAAGGCAGGAGAGATTGCCGAGGATGACGACGGTCACCCAGACGAGAACGAAAATGCCATATTCGAACTGGCCCATCCACCGCGCGAAAACCACCTGCGACAGAAGTGCGATGGCGGCACTGACGATCCTTATGGCGAAGGCGATAAGGGAGACGCGCTGTGCGACGGCCTGCTCGCCGCTGCCCTCCAGAACCTGGTCGATCCTCGCCAGCAAGGGAACCAGCCGCTGCGCCATCTTGTCGGGCAGGAGCCGGCCTGCAGTTTTGACCGCAGTATTTCGCAAGGAGCTCTCCAAATGTTGCACAACCGCAAGTTCTATAAGGGGCTAAACCTTTAGAAACGGTTCTAGCGCCCGGACGACGGTTTACAGCGCGGCGGGCTCCTCCTGCAAAGAAAAGGACCGCAGCCTTTTGAACTGCGGTCCTCTTTGTTCATCAGGCAAACGAGCCGTGGCAGTGCTTGTACTTCTTGCCGGAGCCGCAGGGGCAAAGCTCGTTGCGCCCCACCTTGCCCCATGTGCGGGGATTGTTCGGATCGCGATCGACGGGATCGACGATGCGCAGATCCTCCTCGGCCTCGTTGAAATCGTCCTGGCCGGTGGTGCCGTCGATATGATGGCCTTCCATCGCCGGCAGCGCCGGTTCCGGGGCATCGGCGGCCTCGCGGACGAGTTCGACGCGCATGAGCTGCGATGTCACGTTCTGGCGCAGGTTCGCCAGCATCGCCTGGAACAGCTCGAAGGCCTCGGTCTTGTATTCGTTGAGCGGGTCGCGCTGCGCATATCCGCGGAAGCCGACGACCGAGCGCAGATGGTCGAGATTGACCAGATGTTCGCGCCACAGGGCATCGAGGCTCTGGAGAATGACCGACTTCTCCACATAGGCCATGATTTCCGGCCCGAAGCGCTCGGCGCGGTCCGCGGCGGCCTTCTCGACCGCTTCCATGATGCGCTCCCTGATGTCGTCGGGCTGGATATTGTCTTCCATCGCCCATTCGGTGACGGGCAGGTCGAGATTGAGGATGTTGCGGACATCCTCGTCCAGCTGCTGCACCGCCCATTGTTCGGCATAGGCGCCCTCGGGCGTATGCCGTGCGATCAGGTCGTCGACGACATCCTCGCGCATTTCACGGGTGGTCTGGCTGAGATCGGAACCGTCCATCAGCTCGATGCGCTGCTCAAAGATCACCTTGCGCTGATCGTTCATGACGTCGTCATATTTCAGCAGGTTCTTGCGGATGTCGAAATTGCGTGCCTCGACCTTCTTCTGCGCCTTCTCCAGCGCCTTGTTGATCCAGGGATGGACGATTGCCTCGTCTTCCTTCAGGCCGAGCTTCTGCAGCATTCCGTCCATGCGTTCGGAGCCGAAAATGCGCATCAGGTCGTCCTGCAGCGACAGGAAGAATTTCGACCGGCCCGGATCGCCCTGACGGCCGGAGCGGCCGCGCAGCTGGTTGTCGATGCGGCGGCTTTCATGGCGCTCGGTGGCGAGGACATAGAGCCCGCCGGCGGCAAGCGCCTTTTCCTTCAGCCTTGCGATATCCTCGCGGATCGCCGCTTCCCTGGCGCTGCGCTCCTCGCCTTCCGGCATGTCGCCCAGTTCCTGGTGCGTGCGCATTTCGAGATTGCCGCCGAGCTGGATGTCCGTGCCGCGGCCGGCCATGTTGGTCGCAATGGTGATTGCGCCCGGCACGCCCGCCTGCGCCACGATATAGGCTTCCTGCTCGTGGTAGCGCGCGTTCAGCACCTGGAAATCCTTGAAGCCTTCCTTGCGCAGGCGCTCGGCGAGCAATTCGGATTTCTCGATCGAGGTCGTGCCGACGAGGACCGGCTGGCCCTTGTCCGCGGCCTCGCGGATATCGCGGACGATGGCGCGGTATTTCTCCTCGACGGTCCGGTAGACCTCGTCGTCCTCGTCAATGCGCTGCACCGGGTTGTTGGTGGGGATTTCCGTGACTTCGAGGCCGTAAATATTGCCGAATTCCTCGGCTTCCGTCGAAGCCGTGCCGGTCATGCCGGCAAGCTTCTTGTACATGCGGAAATAGTTCTGGAAGGTGATCGAGGCCAGCGTCTGGTTTTCCGGCTGGATCGTCACATGCTCCTTCGCCTCCAGCGCCTGGTGCAGCCCTTCGGAGAAGCGGCGGCCCGGCATCATGCGGCCGGTGAACTCGTCGATGATGACGATCTCGTCATTGCGGACGATATAGTCCTTGTCCTTCTGGAACAGCTTGTGGGCGCGAAGCGCATTGTTGACATGGTGGACGACGGCGACGTTCTCGATGTCGTAGAGGCTCTCGCCCTTGAGATGGCCGGCCTCCCTCAGAAGGTTCTCGAGCTTTTCGGTACCTTCCTCGGTGAAGATCGCGGTCTTCTGCTTCTCGTCGATCTCGTAGTCCTCCGGCTTCAGCGGCAGGATGAACGTGTCGATCAGATTGTAGAAGTCGGAACGATCGTCGAGCGGGCCGGAGATGATGAGCGGCGTGCGCGCCTCGTCCACGAGGATGGAATCCACCTCGTCGACGATCGCGTAATGATGGCCGCGCTGCACCATCTGCGAGCGCTCATACTTCATGTTGTCGCGCAGATAGTCGAAGCCGAGCTCGTTGTTGGTGGCGTAGGTGATGTCGGCATTATAGGCGCGGGCGCGTTCCTCGTCGTCGAGTCCGTGGACGATGATGCCATAGCTCAGGCCGAGGAAATTGTAGATCTGGCCCATCCAGTGGGCGTCGCGGCTGGCGAGGTAGTCGTTGACCGTGACGACATGCACGCCCTTGCCCTCGAGCGCGTTCAGATAGACGGGGAGCGTCGCGACTAGCGTCTTGCCTTCACCGGTGCGCATCTCGGAAATGCCGCCCTGGTGGAGGACCATGCCGCCGATCAGCTGCACGTCGAAGGGCCGCATGCCGAGGACGCGCTTTGCAGCTTCCCTGGCGACGGCGAAGGCGGGCACGAGAAGATCGTCGAGCTTGGTGCCCGAAGCGAGGTTTTCGCGGAACTCTGCGGTCTTTGCCTGCAACTGCTCATCGCTCAGGGCCGCGATTTCGGGCTCCAATGCGTTAATGGCGTCCACACGCGCTTTGTAACCTTTGACGCGACGCTCGTTTGACGAGCCGAAAATCTTGCGGGCGAGGCCGCCGAAACTGACCATCCCTGGTCCTCTCTATAATTCGTTCCATCGGCGGACCCCGGAGTGGGGCCACCGGACTGAGACCAAGAAGCTGCGATAGACCCGGGCACCACTCCCAAGGTATAAGTGCATCTTCCGCCAAGCTATCTGGACGCAAAGCCGTTGGACAGATAAGAGGGGCCTTGAATTATGTCAATGTTGAAGCGCTGCGGCCCAATGCTTCAAAATGGCCAAATTCTGCCATATTCATGGCTCGTACCGTTCCTCCCAAGGAGAAATTGATGATGACCCGTTTGCAGAATAAAATTTCATTGCTGGCCACGGCCGCTATTTTGGCTGGCGTTTCAACCTTTGCGTTGGCGCAGGAGCCGAACAAGGTGCTGGCCACGGTCGATGGCACCGAGATTACCCAGAAGGACCTGGACCAGGCTTCCGCCGATCTCGACCCGCAGATTTCGCAATTGCCCGAGGACCAGCGGCGTCTGGCCGCCCTTGCGGCCATCATCGACATCAAGTCGTTCGCGACGAAGGCCGAGGCCGAGAAGCTCGACGAGACTGCCGAATTCAAGTCGCGCATGGACTTCCTCAAGGAACGCGCGCTGCACAATGAATATTTCAAGCAGCAGATCGTCGACAAGATCACCGATGCGGACGTTCGCGCCCGCTACGACAAGGAAATCGCCGCGATGCCGGCCGAGAACGAAGTCCGCGCCCGTCACATCCTGGTGAAGACGAAGGAAGAGGCAGAGGCGATCATCAAGCAGCTCGACGGCGGCGCCAATTTCGAGGAGATCGCCAAGACGAAATCGACCGACGGTTCCGCCGCGCAGGGTGGCGATCTTGGCTATTTCGGCCAGGGGCAGATGGTTCCGGAGTTCGACAAGGCCGCAAACGAGCTGGAAATCGGCAAATATACGAAAGTTCCGGTGCAGACTCAGTTCGGCTTCCACGTCATCAAGCTCGAGGACAAGCGGGCGAAGCAGCCGCCGGCATTCGACCAGGTCAAGGAGCAGGTCAAGTCGATGGTCATCCGCGAGCGCTACATGGACCTGATCAAGAAGGAGCGCGCTTCCCTGAAGATCGTCTATGCCGATCCGGAAGTGGAAAAGGCCTTCAAGGCCGCGACGGAAGCCCAGAAGTAACGTTCCATCGAGCCCGGCATCCGTCCGGGCTCGTCCCACCTCCACGATAAGCCAGCCCATTTCGAGGTTCCAGATGTCGACATCGGTCTCCCCCTTGGCGCCCAGACATGTGCCAGCAATGCCCGAAATACAGGGTCTTCGCATTGCGACGGCGGAAGCAGGGATCAAATACAAGAACCGCACCGATGTCATGATGCTGGTTTTCGACCGGCCGGCCGCCGTCGCAGGCGTGTTCACCCGGTCGAAATGCCCCTCGGCGGCGGTTGATTTCTGCCGCTCCAGCCTTGCCGGCGGCGTGGCGCGCGCCGTCGTGGTCAATTCCGGCAATGCCAATGCCTTCACCGGCAGGAAGGGCCGCGAATCCACCGATCTCACCGCTGCCGCCGCCGCCGAGGCGGTAGGCTGCAAGGCAAGCGAGGTCTTCCTCGCTTCGACCGGCGTGATCGGCGAGCCGCTCGATGCGGCGAAGTTCAGCCATCTTCTCGGCGGCCTGGCCAAGCAGGCGGTCCCCGGCCGCTGGCAGGAAGCGGCCGAGGCGATCATGACCACGGATACCTTTCCGAAGGTGGCGACGGAAACCGTGCTCATCGGCGGCGTGCCCGTGACGATCAATGGCATAGCCAAGGGTGCAGGCATGATCGCGCCCGACATGGCGACCATGCTCAGCTTCGTCGCCACCGACGCGCCGATTGCCGCCGACGTGCTGCAGAAGCTGCTTTCGTCCGCCGTGGGCGGCAGTTTCAACTCCGTCACGGTGGATAGCGATACATCCACATCCGACACATTGCTGCTGTTTGCCACCGGCGCTGCCGCCGAGCGCGGCGCGGCACCCATCGACAGTGCCGCCGACAGGCGGCTCAAGCCGTTTGCCAGGGCGCTGGAGCGGGTGCTGAAGAACCTCGCCCTCCAGGTGGTGCGCGACGGCGAGGGCGCCCGCAAGATGCTCGAGATCACCGTTACCGGCGCAACATCGGCGAAATCGGCGAAGCGCATCGCTCTGTCGATCGCCAATTCCCCGCTGGTGAAGACAGCTGCCGCCGGCGAGGACGCCAATTGGGGCCGAGTCGTCATGGCCGTGGGCAAGGCCGGGGAGCCGGCGGATCGTGACCGGCTTGCCATCTGGTTCGGCGATATTCGCGTGGCGCGCGAGGGCGAGCGCGATCCGGACTATTCGGAAAGCGCGGCTTCGAGCTACATGAAGAACGAGGATATCAGGATCCGCGTCGACCTTGGCCTCGGCAAGGGCAAGGCGACGGTGTGGACCTGCGACCTCACCAAGGAATATGTGGCGATCAACGGCGATTATCGCAGCTGATCGGAGGAATGATGGAACTATCGCAGATCAGGCAATTCGAAGCAGCGGGCTTCCGCGCCTGGCCGGCGGCGCATGTTCATTATGATGGCAGCTGGGCGGTGCGGACGACGCCGAACCATCCGGCAAAGCGGCTGAATTCCATCAATCCGCTCGATCCGTCCGATATCGGCAATATGGAGTCGCGCATCGCCGCCGATGTGGAGCGCATGCGGCAGCAGGGCGTGAAACCGATGTTCCGCCTGTCGCCGCTGGCCCCGCCGCAGCTGGCCGCGCATCTCGCGGCTTCCGGTTGGGAGCGGTTCGACGATTCGCTGGTCATGGCCTTCGATCTTGCCGATACATTGCCGGCCGGTTCCGGCGTCGGGGTGACGAGCAATGATGTCGACGGTTTCGTCGATGCCTATCTCGTCCTGCAACCGGGCAATGACGGCCTGAGGCGCGGGCTGACCGGGACCATCGACGCGATCCAGCCGGAAAAGGCCCTGCTGACGATCGTCGATGACGGGCGCGTCGTCGCGGCGGGTATCTGCGTGCGCGACGGAGCCCTTGCCGGACTGTTCAACATCATCTCGGCGCCGGATGTGCGCCGCCGCGGCGTCGGGACGCGGCTGGTGCGGGCAGCGCTGGACTGGGCCGCGCAAAGGGGCGCGCGCAAGGCCTGGCTGCAGGTGGAATTGTCGAATGGCGCGGCGATCGCGCTTTACCATCGCTTCGGCTTCCAGGACATCTACCGATATCATTACATGCGGATGGCAGGCCGATGAGCAGTGCCCCCCTGCCGATCCTGCTGGTCACCGCCTGCGCGCTCGTCGATTCCGACGGACGCGTGCTGTTGACGCAGCGACCCGAGGGCAAGAGCCTTGCCGGCCTGTGGGAATTCCCCGGCGGCAAGGTGGAGCCGGGCGAATCGCCCGAGGAGAGCCTCATCCGCGAATTGAAGGAGGAACTGGGCCTGACGGTGAAGCCGGCATGCCTCGCCCCGCTGACTTTCGCCAGCCACGGCTATGAGACTTTCCATCTGCTGATGCCATTGTTCATCTGCAGGCGCTATGAGGGCATCGCCCAGCCGCTCGAGGGGCAGGCGCTCAAATGGGTGCGCCCGACCGACATGCGCAACTATCCGATGCCGCCGGCCGACCTGCCATTGATCCCGTTTCTGATCGACCTGCTCTAACCCCCCTCATGCTGAGCTTGTCGAAGCACGCACTATGTGGATCCAATCCATAGAGCCCGTCCCACCCGACCACACGCGCTAAATCTCCCCGTTAACCCTGATGCTTAAGGGAACTTTCACCGGTTTAAGAGAGGTTTAATCAATAGTTGTGACGTGATTTCAGGTGGGGCATGCAGCGCAAGAACGATTATCTTGACGACGATCTTCTGCAACAGAGGGGCTATAAGCGGGCGGCGGGAAGCGTGCTGCGCTGCGCCTTGCTGTTCGGCTCGGCGGCAGTTGCGCTGGCGCTGATCATCGCGCCCCTTGCGCATCGCACCAGCGACGCGCTCGTCGACGTTTCGGCGGGACAATCCATCGACCAGATATCGACCGGTTCGATCAAGCGGGCGGAACCGTCCATCTCCACGATCCGGCGCAGCGTGCTGCAGAACACGCCGACGGCGGTCTGCATCCTCGAACGCGACGGCACGAGGTCGGGCGACTGCTGAAGCCCCTAATCGGGCTCCGAGGCGGCATTCTTGAGGAAATCGGCAAGCGACGCCTTGGCCGAGCCGGGCTTCAGCGGCTTCTGCTGCGATTCGTGAGGGGCCCAGCCGGACATCCATATGAATGAGAATGTCGCCCTGATCCGGCCGTCCGGATCGCTATAGCGTTCGGCATAGATTTCCGCCACCCGGGCGAAGAAGCGCCGGGTCAGCGGCTTGCGCGAGCGTCCGAACAGGATGTTCTGGGCGCCCATGGCCCTCAGGTCGCGAAACAGCCCGAATACCGAATCATAGCGCACCGTATAGGTCTCGATATCGGCGACCGGCAGGGCGAAGCCCGCGCGCTGCAGCAGGCCGCCCACATCGCGCACATCGGCGAAGGGCGCGACGCGCGGGGCGGCGCCGCCGCTGATTTCGGCCTCGGCGGCGATCATGCACTGGCGCAGCTCGGACAATGTGTCCTCGCCCGCCATCGCCCCGATGAACAGCCCGTCGGGCCGCAGCGCGCGGCGAATCTGCAGCAGCGTTCCCGGCGTGTCGTTGGTCAGGTGCAGCGAAAGCAGCGAGACGATCAGATCGACGCTGGCGGGCCGCAGCGGCAGGAATTCCTCATCGGCGACGATCGCCGGATAGGCCGGGTCGAGCAGGGCAGGGTCGCGTTCGGCCCGGTAGATGGCATCGGCCTTGCCGCTTTGCCGCACGGCGTCGGCGGCTTGACGTCCAAGACTGGCCAGCGCCACGGCAATGCCGAACCGGCGTTCGACCGCCGAAAGCCGTTCCCCGAGGTCATCGGCGGCGCGGGCGAGAAGAAAATCGCCGGCATGGCCGTGCTGCCGCAATGCCCGCCTTTGCCTTGCGAGGAGCAGGTCCCGATCGAAAATTGCGTGGCTGTCCTTTGCCAAGTTTCGCGTCTCTTATCGCTGGTGTATGAGTAGTCCCGTGCTAAATGCGGCGTCGCCGGGAGAATTGCAATGAGGCATGGTTGAAAACTTCCCTGGCGGTGGCACGCGGTGCTTTTCTGCGGCTGGCGAATACGGCTTCCGACCTGCTGTTCCCGCCCACCTGCGCCGGCTGCGGCGAGCATCTGGCCCGGGCCGGCAGCCTCTGCGGTCCATGCTGGGCCGAGGTCCGCTTTATCGACAAGCCCTATTGCCCCGTGCTGGGCACGCCGTTCAGCCATGATCTCGGTGCCGAGATTCTCTCGGTCGAAGCGATAGCCGACCCGCCGCCATTCGCGCGGTCGCGATCCGTCGCGGTGCATGAGGGCATCATCCGCGAGATGGTCCACAGCCTGAAATATAATGACCGGCTCGATCTCGCTCCCTGGATGGCGGCGTGGCTGGCGCGGGCCGGCGCCGAGCTGCTGGCCGATTGCGATGTGATCGTGCCGGTGCCGCTGCATGCGCGCCGCTTCTGGATGCGCCGCTCCAACCAGTCCGCCGAACTTGCCCGCCATGTTGCCCGCCGGAGCGGCAGGCCTTTCGAGCCGGACGCGCTGAAACGCGTGAAGCGCACGCGCCAGCAGGTCGGGCTGGGCCTGAGCCAGCGAACGGCCAATGTGCAGGGTGCCTTCAAGGTGCCGCCGGAACGGGAAATACTGGTTCGCGGCCGCAATGTGCTGCTGATCGACGATGTCTATACGACGGGCGCAACGGTGAAGGCCGCCGCGCGCGCGCTGCTGCGATCGGGCGCGGCGCGGGTCGACGTGCTGACATTCGGCCGTGCGATAAAACAGGAACTGCCGGTCTAGATTCTTCCGCTTTTGCCATCCACTTCCCTCGCAGAATTAGAACCCTGCAAAACTCTATTCTCTTTCATGCTGAGCTTGTCGAAGGGCGCAGCAACGTTTGTGCAGTCCCTTTAGTGCTGCATCAAGATAGTACGTGCTTCGACAGGCTCAGCATGAGGGGGGTGGGTGTTTGGCAGGGTGGTAGTTCTGCGAGGTTTCAAATTTCAGCGCCCTCCCTTTCTGCAATCAAACCCAATCCCTCATCCTGAGCTTGTCGAAGGGCGCAACAACGTTTGTGCAGTCTCTTGTTAAATACGGAAAATCATCACCACGCCCGCGCAATCGCGTCTGGTCATTGAAATGGGGGGAGACGGGCGGTCTTCAGCGCGTCGTAGTGGTATCAGGGTCGAGGTCCGAAGACCGCCCGTGACGTCTTTGCCTGCTGTTGCTGCGCTTGTCAGACGCAACAACCCGGAAAACGAAGCGCTACCTCCGTTTCCATCTGCAGTTTGCTGGCCAGTCGGGGTTGTCACTTCCGACCATTCGGCAACGCCACCCTTTCCCAGCAATCGAAACAGCACCGGAAGCTGCTCCCCCACTGGAAAGGACCGAATCACAATAACCCGGTTTCAAAGTGGTGGGATAAGTTTCCATTTATCCCACCAGAGGCGACGTGTGTTGCATTACTGTTGTGGGGTCCTTCGACAGGCTCAGGATGAGGATGATTGATTTGATTGCAGAAAAGTCGGGAGCCAATATCTGAAACCTCGCAGAATTATCCCCCCTGCAAAACTCTACTCTCCCTCACCATGAGGGAGGTGGGGGCTCAGCATGATGGAAATGGAGGTTTGCAGGGTGGTGGTTCTGCGAGGTTTCATACTCAAGCTCCCAACCGATCCGGCAAAACAGCTCTTTTCGTCGCATTATTTGCTGCCTATATAGGGCTAAAGTGGAGAGTGTTATGGTTGATGTAACGATCTATACGCGAAATGGTTGTGGCTTTTGCACGGCTGCGGTGAGCCTCCTGAAGAAGAAGGGAGCGGAATTCGTCGAGCACAATGCCAGCATCGATCCATCGGCGCGGCAGGAGATGCTGGCGCGAGCCAATGGCCGGACGACGTTTCCGCAGATTTTCGTCGGCAAGACCCATGTCGGCGGCTGCGACGATCTCTATGCGCTGGAAAATGCCGGGCGGCTCGACAGCCTCCTCGCCACCGGCGAACTGGTTTGAGGTAGAAAGATGAGCGTTTTTCGAGCTGCCGCCATACAGATGCGATCCGGGGTCGATCCGGAGCGCAATGCCGCCGACCTGACCCGGCTTGTCACCGAGGCTGCCGGCAAGGGCGCCGCCTATGTGCAGACGCCGGAAATGACCGGCTCGCTGCAGCGGGACCGGGCCGCGTTGCGCGCCGTGCTGAAGGACGAGCGTGACGACGTCATCGTTCGCACCGCCTCCGAACTCGCGGCAAGGCACGGCATCCATCTTCACATCGGCTCGACGGCCATAGCGCGGGACGACGGCAAGATCGCCAACCGGGCCTTTGTTTTCGGCCCGGACGGCAAGGTGATCGGCCGCTACGACAAGATCCACATGTTCGACGTCGATCTCGACAATGGCGAAAGCTGGCGCGAATCGGCAGCCTACGAGCCGGGCCTCGATACGGTCGTCCTCGATCTGCCCTTCGCGCGGATCGGCCTTGCCGTGTGCTACGACGTCCGCTTTCCGCAATTGTTCAGGGCGCAGGCGCTGGCCGGCGCGGCGGTGATCACCGCGCCCGCGGCATTCACCCGGCAGACCGGCGAGGCGCATTGGCAGGTGCTGCAGCGGGCGAGGGCGATCGAGAACGGCGCCTTCATGATCTCGGCTGCGCAAGGCGGCGTGCATGAGGACGGCCGCGAGACCTATGGCCATTCGATCATCGTCGGCCCATGGGGCGACGTCCTGGCCGAGGCGGATCATGCCGACCCTGCGGTCATCGTCGCCGATATCGACCCGTCGCTGAGTCTCGCCGCACGCGGCAAGGTGCCCAATCTGAAGAATGCACGGCCCTTCGGCGTGATCGTCGAGAACAAGGGCGAGACGGAGAGGCTGGCCGCGGCATCATGATACGGTTCTCGCTGCATTGCGACAAGGATCACGAATTCGAGGGGTGGTTCCGAAGCAATGCCGATTTCGACGCGCAGACGGAAAAAGGCCTGATCTCCTGCCCCAATTGCGGCTCGCGCGCGATCGGCAAGGCGCTGATGGCGCCTTCGGTCTCGACCGGGCGGCAGAAGGAGAAGATTGCCGTCGCCGTCAGCCAGATGACCCGGGAAATGAAGGAACTGGCGCGCAGGATCCGCGAAAACGCCGATTATGTCGGCGCGGAATTCGCCGAGCAGGCGCGCAAGATGCATTTCGGCGAGATCGCGCCGCGCGGCATCTATGGCGAAGCGACGCCTGACGACGTGGAGGAATTGCTGGATGACGGGGTCGAGGTGATGCCTCTGCCGGTCTTCCCGGAAGACCACAACTGATCTTTTCGAAGCCAGTCCCAGCGCGGAAGCCAGCCATGCCCCTTTTCAACTCCGCGCCGGTTCTTCTCGTCCTGACGGGCGCATTCCTCGGCCTCACCCTGCCATTCGGCAAGCTTGCCTTCGCCGCCGGCATCAGCCCGTCGGTCTGGGCCTGGGTGATATCGACGGGGGCCGGCGTGGTCCTGCTGGCCGCCTATCTCTTCGCCGGCGGCCGGCCGCGTCTCGATGGGCACAGGCTGCGCTATTATCTCGTCGCGGCGCTCATATCCTATGCCGCGCCCAATGTGATGACGCTCTCGGCCATACCCCATCTCGGCGCCGGCTATACCGGCATCATGTATACGCTCTCGCCGATCTTCACCCTGCTTCTGTCGCTGCTGTTCGGCATGCGCCGCCCCAACATGCTGGGGCTGTGCGGTATTTTCACCGGTTTCGCCGGTGCCGTGGTGGTGGCGTTCACGCGCGGCCAGGTCGGCCAGCCGGCCGAGACGCTGTGGGTGATCGTCGGGCTGCTCATCCCGGTGCTGCTGGCGCTGGGCAATGTCTATCGCACGCTCGACTGGCCGCAGGATGCCCATCCGACGGAGCTTGCGGCGGGCAGCCACATCATGACGGCGATCCTGCTCGTGCCGGCCATTCTCGTCCTGACGGGATCGTTCCCGCTGGCGCCGCTCGGCAATGCGCCGCTGCTCGTATTGTTGCAGGTCGTCGCCTCGACGGCGATGTTCGCGCTGTATTTCCGGCTGCAGGCAGTCGGCGGCCCGGTCTATCTCAGCCAGATCGGCTATGTCGGCGCGGCGGTCGCGCTGCTGGCGGGAACCCTGTTCCTGGGGGAGACCTACCGGCTCTCCACCTGGCTCGGCGCGGCGATCATTGTCGCCGGCGTGTTGATGACGACGCGGGCGCAGCAGATGGCGCGCGCCTGAACCTCGCCTGTCAGCCGTTCGTCTCCCGCAGCCACTCCATGCTCGCGGCGATGATATCTTCCGGCCTGTGGGAAATATCCTGCCGCAATACCAGCGGTTCTCCCGTCGGAACCTCGAGCGTCGCCAATTGGCTGTCGAGCATGGAAAGCGGCATGAAGTGGCCGGTCCGCCTGCCCATGTGGTCGCGCAGCACGTCGAGGCTGCCATCGAGATAGATGAAGGCGAGGGGGCCGCCCGCCTCCTGCCGCAACAGGTCGCGATAGCTCTTCTTCAGCGCCGAGCAGGAGATGACGATGCCATTGTCCGCCTCGGCCAGTTCACGCCCGATCCGCCGCAGCCAGGGCCAGCGATCCTCGTCGGTCAGCGGAATGCCCGCCGCCATCTTCTCCACATTGCTTTTCGGGTGCAGCACGTCGCCTTCGACGAATGGCAGGCCAAGTCCCTTGGCGACAGCCTCGCCCACGGTTGATTTGCCGGAGCCGCTCACTCCCATCACGATCACGCGAATCATATCGAAGCCGTTATGCCCCCATCTATATGCAGGACCTGGCCATTGATGAAGGAGGATGCGTCGCTTGCCAGGAAGACCGCGGCGCCCGCAAGCTCTTCCACATTGCCCCAGCGTCCCGCCGGGGTGCGTTTTTCGAGCCAGGAGGAGAATTCGGCATTCTCGATCAGCGCCTTGTTCAGCGGTGTCTTGAAATAGCCCGGTGCGATCGCGTTCACTTGCAGCCCATGTCTTGCCCAATCGGTGCACATGCCGCGCGTCAGATTGCGGACGGCGCCCTTGGTCGCCGTATAGGGGGCAATCGACGGGCGGGCAAGCTCGCTCTGGACCGAAGCGATATTGATGATCTTGCCGCGGCCGCGGCCGATCATGTGCCGCGCCACGCTTTGCCCGACATAGAACACGCTCGATATGTTGGTTTCCAGCAATTGATGCCATTTGTCATGGGGAAACTCTTCCAGCGGCGCGCGATGCTGCATGCCGGCATTGTTGACCAATATGTCGATGGCGCCTTTTTCGGTCTCGATCGCATCGACGGCAGCGCGCACGGCGGCCGGATCGGTGACGTCGAAGGCCGAGACATGGGCCGTCAGGCCCTCGCGCTGCAATTCCTCCGCGGCGGTCCCGGCCTTCGACTCGTCGCGTCCATTGATGATGACGGCGGCGCCGTGCATCGCCAGTCCGCGGGCGATGGCGAAGCCTATCCCCTGGCTGGATCCGGTGATGAGCGCCAGTCTGCCTTCGAGACTGAACAGAGGGTATGGCATGACGGGAGTTCCTACGATAATGCACTCAGAGCGATCACATTACACGCTTTGGTCGATTCGCCTATGTGCGAGTCAACCAGGGAGTGTCGTCAGGCGATGCCGGGGAGAAAGTTCGAGCAGAATGGGAGCTGCAACTTGGTGTTGAGGCTCTCGGTACCTATACTATTGTTTCAGCCAAAGAGGATGAGAGAATGACGTTACACCAGAATCTGATTGCCGGCGAATGGGTCGGTGGGGACGCGATCGCCAATATCAATCCGTCCAACACAAATGACGTGGTCGGCGAATATGCCCGCGCCACGGCAGACGATACATTGAAGGCAATCGCTGCAGCCAAGGCGGCGCTCCCCGCATGGTCGCGCAGCGGCATCCTCGAACGCCATGCCATCTTGCGCAAGACGGCCGATGAGATCACCGCCCGCAAGGAGGAGATCGGTCGCCTCCTGTCGCGCGAGGAGGGCAAGACGCTGGCCGAAGGCATCGGCGAAACCGTGAGGGCCGCGCAGATATTCGATTTCTTCGCCGGGGAAGTGCTGCGGCTTGCCGGCGAGGTATTGCCGAGCGCCCGGCCGAATATCGGCGTCGAGATCACCCGCGAGCCAGTCGGCGTCGTCGGCATCATCACGCCGTGGAACTTCCCGATCGCCATTCCGGCCTGGAAGATCGCGCCCGCGCTGGCCTATGGCAATACGGTCGTGTTCAAGCCTGCCGACCTCGTGCCGGGCTGTTCCTGGGCGATCGTCGATATCCTGCATCGCGCCGGCCTGCCCAAGGGCGTGCTCAACCTCGTCATGGGCAAGGGCTCGGTGGTTGGCCAGGCCATTCTCGACAGCGCCGACGTCAATGCGATCACCTTCACCGGCTCGGTCGGCACCGGCAAGCGTGTCGCTGCGGCCTCCATCGAACACATGCGCAAGTTCCAGCTGGAAATGGGCGGCAAGAACCCGTTCGTCGTGCTCGACGATGCGGATCTCGGCGTCGCCGTCGATGCTGCCGTCAACAGTGCGTTCTTCTCGACGGGCCAGCGCTGCACCGCATCTTCGCGCATCATCGTCACCGAAGGGATCCATGACCGTTTCGTCGCGGCCATGACCGAGCGCCTGCAGAAGGTGGTCGTCGATGACGCGCTGAAGGACGGCACGCATATCGGTCCCGTCGTCGATGCGGGCCAGCTCAAGCAGGACGTCGATTATATCGAGATCGGCAAGCAGGAAGGCGCCCGGCTGGCCTATGGCGGCGAGCGGCTGGAGCGGGCGACGCCCGGCTTCTACCTGCAGCCGGCATTGTTCACCGAGGCGACCAACCAGATGCGCATTTCCCGCGAGGAGATATTCGGGCCGGTGGCGAGCGTCATCCGCGTCAAGGATTACGAGGAGGCGCTGCATACGGCGAACGACACGCAGTTCGGTCTTTCGTCCGGCATTGCCACGACGAGCCTCAAGCACGCGACGCATTTCAAGCGCAATGCCGAGGCCGGCATGGTGATGGTGAACCTGCCGACGGCGGGCGTCGATTTCCATGTGCCCTTTGGCGGGCGCAAGGGATCGAGCTATGGACCGCGCGAACAGGGCAAATATGCTGCCGAGTTCTATACGACGGTGAAGACGGCCTATACGCTGGCCTGAGGTCTGAAACTTTAGTCTGCCATGCTGGCGGGGCTTTTGCCCCGCCATTTTGTTTTTGTGCTGTTTCTCGGCTGGCTGCCAGCGATGGTGGGGTTGTGGATAAGTATGGATTTTGCGGGGGTGGGGCGGTCTGGCCGGATTTTCGTTGGTTTTGAGGGATTTGCGGCGGAGCAGGCGGCCCAAACGCAGCTTGAACGTGGGCCGAAAGCGGGTTTGGGCCTGGATGATAGAGGGTGATTTTGGAATAGTTGCAAAAAGGCAGAAAAAACTTGTCGGTTGGAGTTGACACTTATGAGTTAGGTTGTCTATATACGGCACCAACGAGGGCGGGACGCCGCTGGCGGTTGCTGGTTGCGC